>NZ_NRRL01000009.1 GCF_016583645.1 Rhodovibrio sodomensis
GCCGCCGGCCTGAATCGAGACACGAAAAACACCACATCCACATCGTACAATACCCCGCCAAGACCCTTACGCGAACGGCTCGCGGCGGCTACCAGACGGCATCAAGCAGCTGCGTGCAAAATCCAGGCTAAACATGACCCCGTGGCCCAACAAGCTGACCGAGACGTTGGCCATCGCCGCCCTGATGATCGCCCGCGTGTCTGCGACGACCAATGCGTCCGCCTCCACCGGGGACGAGCCGGCAGCCAACAGCTCGATCATCCGGGCTGCCGAGAGCTTGCCGGCGCGCACGCCGGTCGGGCGAGAGATCGTTCGCCGTTTCATGGACCTGAAGCAGCTCCTCGACGCTGGTGCGTTGGTACTGGCGCAGGAACCGCTCCGCCTGGACCCCCAGCTGCTTGCTCGCATCCATGCGCGGACCAAGGCCCTGTCGCAGGCCGAAGTCGCGACCCCAGATATCGTCACCGTCAACTTCGCCGTCACCCGCCCCAAGGTCCGGGCCAGCCACTACGGACACGCTGCATCGCCGAGATGGTTCCGCCCGTCAATCACACCTTGTTCGACGCGTACGGCCGGGAGCTCAAGGGCTCTGCAGCAACCCGACGCCCAGCCCGGTGAGAGCGCTACCGACTGAATCTCGACCCGCACGACGGCACCGCCCGAATCCTGCCGGACGCGCCGGACCTGGCTGTCGAGCCCGAGCTCGCCGCCACCCGCCATACGCGCCAGCGCCCCCGCGCATGGCGTGAGGCCGCGAATGCACGCGGAGATCGGAGCAGGCCGGCGTGCCTACTCGGCATTCTCAACGCGCAGCGTGAGCTTGCTAAAATCGTCGGTCCTGGTGTTACGGTCGGTCATTTTCCGGCCGTAAGCACCGACCTCGATGACGACTTCCAGAGGATTAGACCTGTAGGTGTGCCCCTTGTAGTTGGTCACGAAGAGCCCGCGGTCGCGCACGTCGGATGCCTCGTCGACGAAGGACAGCGACAGGGGCGCGCAGGATTTAAGGCTGTCCACGAGTGGCTGGAAAACATCGAAGGCCTCCCGGGGCGTGGGAAATCTCCAGGAGCACTCGTAACTCGCCTTCCTGCGTAAAATCGGATCGTCACCGGGCTGGCCGCGCGCCTTCCCGAGTCTGCAGCTCGTCGCGCGCGACAGGTAATAGTCACTCTTCGGTTTGCTCGCGGCACGGGACCCGGCCTCGGCGTCGCTGGCGATGGTCGGGAAGTTTTGCGCAATCTCCCGCGCGACGATCATCACGTCGTTGCACGGATCGCCCGTGAAGGTGCCGGCGGCGGCCGTTGCGGACGTCCTGTCGCTGCGCGATGGAGCATCGGCGGGCGCGCGCGAATCTTCCGCGAGGCCCTCGCGCCAGGCTGCCGCCTTCGCCTGCGCCTCGGCGATCTGATCGGCCGTCATGCGTGCGCCCACCGCGTTGCGCGCCTCAACCGCGTCTCTGTCGCCGCGGGCGGCGGCGAGCGCGTAGAACATGTAGGCGCGCACGAAATTCTGCGGCGCGCCGAACCCGTCCTCATAGAGCCGGCCCAGGCGGGCAAGCGCCTTCACGTCGCCGCCGCGTGCCGCCGCGCGCCACTCGGAGATCGCGCGTTCGTAGGATCCGCTGTCGAAGGCCTGAGCTCCGGCTTCGTAATCGGCGTGCGCCGGCTGGAAGACACCTACACTGGCGAACAGGGCGGCGGCCCATAGTGGGCGCATCAGCGGGCGCATGGGGTGCGCCGAGCGGGCGTGTATCCGGGCAGGATCGTGCATCGCGGCTTCCCAGTCTGGCTCGGGTCTGGCTCTGGCCAGTCTAACTCAGGGCGTCGAGGCCTGCCCGGAAAGCGTCCGAGACAGGGGCGCGCCGCCGCCCTAGGAGAAACCCGGCCTCCATCGACTTGACGCGCTGGATCGGGCGACCGTGATCCGGCGGCGAGTTGAAGTTGCTGTCGCCCTTCTCGTAAAGGCTCCGGGCGATGCCGGCGATGTCCAAGCTGCTGCCGTAGGAACTCTTGGTTCCCAGGTACCAGCCGGCGAGGTAGTCAGCGTGGAGTTCCATCAGCGGCTTGTCGAGCTGACCGACGTCCGAGAACTGACGGATATGCCCCCATTCGTGGGCGAAGATGCCGATGACGGCAGTGGCCCAGGCATTCGGGCCCCGCATCAGCTGGCTGGCCTTCGCGATCTCGGTGCGGAGCAGGTTCCGGCCGAAGACGACGGTGCCATCCCCGCGCCGGCGCAGGATGTTCTGGGGCATGGCGTAGGCGTTGATGGCACGGCCATCGTTGAAGAAGGCAAAACCGGGATCGACGCCGAACAGGTCGCGCAACACCGGCGGCTCGGAGTTGAGGGTCCCGTCGAGCTGGGGGATCCCGCTGGCCCGAGAGAACCCCTTGGTGCGAGCCAGACGCCCCGCTTGGCCGCTGGTGAGCGCGCAGACCTTGAGATCGCGGAGGCCGGCCTCCAGCCCCTCATCCCGATCGGCCGGCGCCTCCGGCGAAGCGGACTTGTCATCGCGCTCCGGCCTGTCGGACGGGTCGACCCATCTGGTCTCGGTATCTTGCTGAGGCAGCCCCGGAAAACCGGCCCGTGCGCACGTGCACCCGAGACCTGTGGCCGCCAACGTCGTCGCGACGATTTGGAGGACTGTGCGACGATCCATGGACGGCACTTACCCGATCTGTTATTGAACAGACCGTGGGCTTCTCGCCACTGCGGCGCAAGTGCGCAAAATTAGGTAAAGTAGGGGGCTCGTGAGTCATCGCGGCGCCCCTTAAGCGGGCGTAGCGTCGGCATTCGTCAAAACTGTTTGGGCGTTGGCCGCGATAAGTTGGATCATCGCGGATAACCGAGCAGGCGCCCACACTGATTTGCGGATAGCCAGGGGCCTGGAGAGGTTGCTGGCCGAGACGGTACGCCTGGGGGTCGACACCGGTGTCGTGAAGTCGAGCAGCCTGCAGCGGCTGAGCGTGGACACCACCGTGCAGCCAAAAGCGGTCGCCCATCCGACCGACAGCCGGTTGTACCACAAGGCCCTAGAGGTGCTGGTCCGGCAGGCCAAACGCGCCGGCATCACGCTGCACCAGGCGGCCAGGCGCCTGGCCAAGACCGCGGCGATCAAATCCGGTCGCTACGCCCACGCCCGGCAGTACCGCCGGATGAAGCGCGAGCTGCAGCGGCTGCGCACCTACCTCGGCCGGGTCTATCGCGACGTTGGCCGCAAGATCGCCGGCAACGAGACCCTACAGGCGCGGTTCGACCGGCTGCTCGGGCTGGTGGAGCGCCTGCTCGCCCAGCAGCCGAAGGACAAGAACAAGCTGTACGCCCTGCACGCGCCGGAGGTCGCCTGCATCGCCAAGAGCAAGGCGCGCACGCCCTACGGGTTCGGCTGCAAAGTGGGCCTCGCGGCGACCAACCGCGAGGACTTCGTCGTCGCGGCGACGGCGTTCGAGGGCAATCCCTACGACGGCCACACGCCAGCGGAGACGCTGGCCCAGGCTGAGGCGATGAGCGGGATCGCGGCCGAGCGGGTGTACGTCGACCGCGGCTACCGGGGACACGACGTCGCCGACAAGGAGCGGGTCTACGTGGCGGGCCGCAAGCGCGGGCTCACCCCAACGATCCGCCGGCTGGGCGAAGTGCTGTCCACGCAGCCGGGCGCCATGGCCGACGTGGCGACGAGCAAGGAGGTCACGACCGTTTACGGCGACCTCCTGGTGCACGGCCTTCCTCCACTACGCGGGTACGCCAGCGCGACCGAGACGCTCGCCGCCCGCCTCGACGACGCCGTGGCTAAAGGCGCGTCTGAGCTCGCGGGTCATGCCGATGCCCGCGCGCTCGGTCGCTGGGCCGCGCTCGAGGCCACGGCACGCTCTGTCTACGAGGCCCAGCGGGACGCCTTCATGATCGCGGACCACCTCGACCCGCCGACCATGGCTGAGGCACAGACCCGGATCGCACGCGAGACCATCGAGCAGGGCAATGCCGACACTGCCGAGGCCGCACGGAAGCTTTTCAGAGCCGCACGGCGGAAGGGCGAGCGCATGGCTGAGCACCGCCTGGTGATCGGCATCCTCCAGGTGGCCGGCGGCCTCGCGGCCCTCGGTGCAGCCGCTTCGGATGCCGGTATGCCCGCCGAGGAGGTCGCACCGACCCGCCCGAAGTCCGTACCGAGGTGAAACTCAGCCCAGCCGGCGGCACGACAGCCCCGCCGCCACCGGAAGTCCAGTCGGTCCCGCTCATTGTCCCATGAGCCAGCTCGGCGGTCCCGGCGTACCAGCCACCGGGGCCGCCGGTGCCGCTCGGGTTATCCGCTCGCTTGCTTCTGCTCGCTGCGCTGCTGATACTTCATCCAACGCAGCGCCTTACCAGCGATCTGATCGGTCCGGTACTCGCGGTTCATCGCCGGCCGCCCCTCCGCGTCGATCACCAGGAAATGCAGCGGGTCGGACGGCCGCCAGGCATCGCCACGCCGCACAACCGACAGGCCCGCATCGCTTTCGACAAGACTATAGCTGTCGAGGTTCTGCAGCCGCCCATCTTGGTGGACAAAGGCGTTACGCAACGGACCGCCGTCGTGCCGCTCCCAGTTCTCCGCAAGGATGTCGGCCGCAAGCAGATCGACGTCCGCGTCCGGGCCGATACGACGGACCCTGGAACGGAGTTCCTCGGCCAGATCCTCGTCGAGCTGCTGTAGATCGAGATACACCTCCGCGGCGTACTCACCGGGCATCCCCTCGACCTCGGTGACGGGGCGCGCCAGGACCTCATCGGCAACCCGGCCGTAGTCCTTGTCCTCGCACTCGATCGCTTCCTGCATGAAAGCGTCAAGCCGGCGCGGGGCTTGCTCGGCGACTCGCTGCCGGGCCTGACGGGCCGAGGGCGAATAGCGCTCGATACCCTGCCAGTCGCGTTCAATCCCACCCGATGGCTTCGGTTGCGGTTCGCCCTCACCATCCGCTGTCCGACGGTCCGCCTCCTTGGCCTCTCGCTCGAGCCGCAGCTTCCGACCGAGCTCGGTCTCCGGTTCGGCGGAGGCTGCAGCCTCCTTGGACGCCTCGCCAGACCTTGCCTGATCGGCCTGTTGCGGCTCCCCGCGCGCCTCGCGCTCCTCACGAAGCTTCCGACCCAGGACGGTTTCGCCGGACGGGGAGCTGGCTTGCCCCTTCGGCGGGTCATCCGACGCATCCTCAAAGCGCGCGTCGCGGCCGGGTTCGGCGTCACGCGCGCCCGGGTTCGGCTTGCCACTGGCCCCCGGCTTATCGGTAGGCGACATCTCGTTGCGCGTCCCACGCACCGGCTGCTTCTTGCCCGGCCGTGACTGCCCGGCCTCGCTCTGACGGATGCCTTCAACATCCTTGTTGCCGCCAGGCGGCGGGCCGTACTGGTTCCCAGCAACCTGGCCGGGCGCGAACAGCAGATACAGGCCGAGGAAGAGGTTCGCGACCGGGACAAACGAGACCAGAACCCAGGCACCCTGGTGGCCAAGGTCATGGAGCCGCTGAATTGCGACGCAGAACGCGGGCCAGATCCCGATCAGCGCGCCCAGCGCCATGCCGGCGTTCACGCCCTGGCTCACGCCCGTCCGAGGCGGCGCGTAGGGATCCGTGGGTTGTACCATCTCGACCAGGCCGCCGAGAATTGCCCCCACGAACTGGAAGACAAGGGTAATCCCGATCATCCAGCCGAAATAACTCAGTCGACCGCGCCGCCCTTCCGGTGTGAAAAGATCCTTCAATGCCAGCTCCCCTAGATCTGGTGATCTGGCTGCTGATCCCGGTCTGCACATCGTGCTATCTGGCCACGCGCACCGGTCCGCGCACCGCTACAAGGTCCACGCACGGTCAGGAGTGGCCGCGCTCCGGAATCACGGGTTTCCCCAGGGCATCCAGCCCGCAGCCCTCGCCAAAGCCCCCGCTATCGCGACCTCGGGAACCTGCCGATCAGCCGGCGGTGTTTCAAGCCCGCCCGTGGTTATCCCGGCGCACTGTCAGCTGTGTCGCGCGGCCTTCTTCTCGGCCCAGAGCGCCACCAGGCGCCCCACCCTGCGCTTATGCCGACCCAGGAAGTTGCGGGCGCGTCGCCGCAGGAGATCCAGTCGCTGCTGGATCGGGAACAGATGGCGCAACACGGCTGCGCGCATCCGCACCGGCCCCGGCATGACCGGGGTCTCGGACAGACAAGACAGGTCCGGCGCCTCGAGGATGCGGGCAAGCCGGTCCTGATAGACGCGCGGACCGAAGTCACGGTCGATCGCCGCGCGCCCCACGGCCGACTGGCGGCGAAACGCATCCGGGTCGCTGGCAAGCGTCGCCACCACCGCCTGAGCGTGCGGCAACTCGGCATAGACGGCCGCGTCACCAAAAGTCCGGCGGAAATGCGGCGGCAACACACAGACACAGCCCGCCGCCGCGGCCTCAGCGATCGTCCGGCCGAAGGCCTCCACCCAGCTGCTGTGATGGTAATAGACGAAGAAGTCGAGCTCGCTCAGGAAGTCCGCGACCCCGATCTCGTTGAACCTCCAGGTCGTCCAGTTCGCCGGCTGACGGCCAATCCGGCCCAGCAGATCATCGCCAACACCCAGCAACCGGACGTCGACGGCATCGGTCTCGGGGTAGGCCGTCAGGATCTGCTCACGGGTATCCGGCCACTTCTGCCACTCCGCCCGGCTGTGCCGCCCGATCCGGGGGCGGTTCCCCCGAAGCTCCAAGCGTGCCGCGCCCCAATCGTCGACGAAGATCAGGTTCAGCCAGTTCTCGCGCAGCCGCGGCAAGTCGACGCCGGCGCGATCGAAGCTGTCCCGGCAGGCCGGCGAAATCGGCGCCCAGACGAACGCCCCGCCGAAAGCCTCCCGCGCGATCGCGTCGATCCGCCAGGCGTCATAGTACCAGCGGCCCTGGCGGTCGGCCGGCGGCTGGTGCGCGACCATCACGCGGCGCTCGGCGCGCAGGTTCGGCCTGACGCGCGGTGCGCGCGCCAGAATGTAGGGGTTATGCACGACCAGCAGCCGGGCCTCGGCGGTGGCACGCTCCGGGATCTCTGTGGCGCGCCCGCGCGTGATCTCCGCCTGCACGTGGGGATGCACCGGACGCGGCTTGCTACCGAACAGCGGCGCGTTCACCTGGTAGAGGCCGACCGAGTAACCGGCGGCGTGCGCCGCCCGGATCTCGTGGGCGATGGCTGTCGATGTCCCGCCGGGAAAGCGCAGGTCCGCGACGAAGATCAGGTCGAAATCCGGTCCCCCGCTCATGCCGCGGCCTTCCGGCGCAGTACCGCGACGTAGCCGAGCGGGAAGGACGCCTGCAGCCGGGACCCCTGCAGCGCCCGCCTGACCCAGGGGAGATTGAACGCCGCCAGCGCCAGACGCTGATACAGTCGCACGACACCGTGCCCGACCCGCCTCATGACGCCGCGCACCCGGCGCGGAGCGCGCCCGACAGCGCCGTCGATCAAGGTGATCGCCAGCTTGCTCTGGATATCGACCAGCACCGCCGGTGCGTGGCCGTAGGCTTCGAGTGCCTCGACCTCGAGCCCTGCCTGCTCGGCCATGTGCTTGAGGGCATGGCAGGTGTAGCGGTGGTAGTCGTGCGGCTCCTCGTGCAGCCAGTAGAGGAAGGGCACCTCCAGGACCAGCGCCCCGCCTGTACGCAGGACCCGCGCGACCTCTGACAGCAGCCGTTTCGGCTCGGCGATGTGTTCCAGGACCGAGCTCATCAACGCAGCGTCGACACTCTCGCTGTCGAGCGGGAGTGCGACGTTGAGGTCGGCCAGGTGATCGCTGTGACGGCCGACGTCGTGCAGCGATTGCCCCCAGTCGACACACACGATCGAAAGGGCCTGATCGCGGTAACCGCCGTAGAAGGGGGCCTCGCCGGCCCCGATATCCGCCACGTCGCCGCGGACATGCCGGCGCACCAGCGGGATCAGCGCGGCCTGCTGCAGCGTCGCGGTGAGCAGGCTGCCCGCGCCCACGCCAGTTGATCGGATGCGCCAGCTGCCATCCGGCTGCCAGTCGATCTTGCTCGGCCGCCAGCCATTCTCGTTTCGCATTCGGACACCCTTCCCGACCGTATTCAACGATCCGGAAATGGGTCCAATACGCTTCTCGTGTCCGAAATAACGGCCAATCCACCGCCATTGCCCCCATGTTCGCGACAGACAGGCCCAGGCAACTCCGAGGAGCGCCCCATGTTTCAGTCCCTGCTCGCTAAGGGCATCAAGACCTTCGGCTCCGGCATGATCTCCCTGCCCGGCGGCGGGCAGGTGTCCGTCCCGGACACGACCGCGCCGTTCTCTATGCGCCTCGTCGATCTCGCGAATGAGGTCGGACCCGACGTGGAAGGGCATCTGCCCGAGGCCGCCACGACGGTGCTGACCCACCTGATCGGGCAGTCGATGGTGAAGAATGACCTCGATTTCGCCGACCGGGACGTTGCCGTCTCGACGGTGTTCGCGATCTGCCTGGCCGGCACGATCCTGGTCGACGGGCTGGAGAAGTCCGGCCACCAGGTCCAGCCGGCCTCCATGTTCGCGCTCGCGACCCGGCGCCTGCTGGCGGACATCCACCCGGATGACGCCGAGCGCAAGCGCATCTTCCTGGAGGGCGTCGCCGAGTTCCAGGCCGTCGCCGCCGGCAAGCGCGACGATTGGAAGAAGCTGACCGACGGCGTCTGCCAGGCGACCGTGGGTGCGGTGTTCGCGGCGGATCCGCGCTACGTCGACATGCTGGCCCCGCTGATCGGTCCGCTCCACACTGAGCGCGTCAAACTCACGAACGCGGCCTGAGCCGACCCGGGAGAACGCCTCGATCTCCTCCTGGCCCCATTTATCTTGCAAACTGTCGCACTTAAGCGACTTTCTTGCAGTGGCGAAGCGCGCTATCAGAGATGCAGCGGCTACGCGGTGGAGGTGGTATGACGAGTCAGAGCGACGTGCGTCACGGCGCAGAGTTTGACGCGTTCATCAAACGGCTAGAAGCGTTTCTCAAACCGCGCTTCGAGGGGCCCTCGGTCGGCCAGCGTCTCGCGTCTGCCCGTCAAGCCGGGGTGCTGACGCGTTACCAAGAGCAATTCCTCAACGATTGCTGGACCCTCCGCAACCTGCGGGCCCACGGCGAGTCCGGAGGGAGCACCTGCTTCGCTGAACCCGCTTACCTGGTGGTCCGCCGCCTCGAGGAGATCGTGCGTGATCTGGAAGGCAACCCCCGGATCGCGCTCGCGGGTGATCCACCGAAGGTTTTTCAGCCAACGGATATGCTGAGCCCGGTCCTTTCATACATGCATCAGCAAGACTTCAGTCAGGTTCCGGTGTGGGCCGACGGCCGCGCCCGGCTGATGACGCAGGTTGGTGTGGCGAAGTGGCTGGAGCGGGAAGCTGGCGAGATCGGCGTGGTCGAGTTGGAGGCGGCAACGCTCGCCGACGTGATGCAGCACGAAGGCGACGTTCATGTCGACTGGGCGCGCAAGAGCATCAGCTACCTCGATCTCCAGCGCCGCTTCATCGAGAACGCCGCGCGCGGGTACAGGACCTTCGCCTTCCTGATCACTTCGAACGGCCACGCCGACGGCAAGGTGGTCGGCATCGTGACGCCTTGGGATCTCTTTCCCCACGGGCCCGAAGGGAATTGAGGCCTTTCAGACGCAATGTGCGCCAGCTCTGTGACTTTTGGCACATCGCCGGATTGGGAGTGCGCGACGCCGACCTAGCCTGAAGGGTGAGGCGCGCCATCGCGCGCCGCTGCCTGGAGGTCAGCCATGCTCGCACCCGCCCGCTGCATCGCCGCCCCACACCCGGAGCGTGCGCGATGACGGCCACCCTAGCCGACCTGTTCCTCAACGCGCTCGATCGCCCGCGCCTGCTTGGCTACATGGGCTCTACCGCCGCGGTGAGCGGCGCGGTGCGCAAGCGTCTGCTGCGCGATCTCCGCGCCAGCGCGCGCTACCGGCTGGACCCGGATCTCGCGCGCGCCGTGGCCGGACAGCCGATGCCGCTGGGCGCGCTCGATGCGGAGACCGGCTTCCGCATGCCCCAAGAGCGGATGTGGATAGAGCTCCAGAGCGGCGTTTTCGAAGGCAACCCCGGGCGCTTCGGCCTGCTGGCGGCGCCGCACGATGTCCAGGGCTTTCGGCTGGACGTCATCCTTGTCGACCCCGAGGCCATGGGGCGCACCGGCGCGGTCGCAATGAGCCCTGGATCGGTGCGCTTCGATTTTGGCCTGCGCATCCCCGACGATCCCGTCGCCCGGAAGCTGGGCATCACCGTCGACTACCTGATCGACGAGGCCCGCGCGTACCACGCGAAGTCCGCGGGCATCGATCCAGAGGCAGGTCTGCAGGCTTACTTGAGCTCGCCGAGCGGGCAGCGGATCGAGCAGGACATGAGATGCACCAACATCGAGATGCACCCCGGTGTCACGCCCGAGAACATCAGCAGCGCACATAACCTTGCCGGCCTGCGCGGCACCGGCCCCGCTGCCCTGTCGATCCTCGCGGTCTTCTGCACGCTGCTCGCGGAGCGCTCCGAGCGCGTCGTGGAACACCGAGACGTGGCCGGCGTGCGGCGGCTCGCCGGCCGCCCAACCGCCGACCGCCCGGTCCTGTCCTACCGTCAGGCCCACATCGCCCTGCCGAACCGTATCGAAGCGGTAATCTCCGAGGCCGCCAGCCGGTCGGAACGCGCCGACCGTAAGCGCCAGCACGAATGCCGAGGGCACTGGTGCGAGAGTCGGCGCGGGCGCGACGACTGCGATCACAACTGGGAGCGCGAGGCTGTTCAGCGCTGGCGCTGCCTGGCCTGCGGCCGCCGGCGGTGGTGGCGGCGGGCCCACCAACGAGGCAGCCCCGAGCTAGGCCGGGTCAACAAGGACTACAGGGCCGCGCTTCGGCCGAGAGCTTACGCATGAAAACCGATTGGACCCGCGAGGAGTTGAGCCAGCTGCGCACTCTTTACCCGACCGAGACGCCGCTCGGGGAGATCGCGCATCGCCTCGGGCGAAGCCGCAGCTCGATCACCGACAAAGCCTACCGGCTGGGCTTGCGTCGCGGCCCGAGACCCTGGACGACCACCGAGCTGCGCCTGCTGGAAAGGCTGGCCCGTAGCGGTCTCACCTATACCGCGATCGCCGCACACTTTCGCGGGCGCTCGAGCATCGCCGTCCGGGACCGGATCAAGAAGCTCGGCCCCGCCGTGAGCCGGGCGCCCCGGCCGTGGACCGAGGCCGACCTCACCCGGCTGCGCCAGGACTTCGCGCGCGCCGTGCCGGTCACCGAGATCGCCAGGACCCTCGCGCGCAGCAAGCCGGCGGTGGCATCGAAGGCGCGCGCCCTCGGCCTGCACCAGCCCACGGCACCCCGCCCCTTCACGGACGCCGAGCGGGACTTCCTTCGGAAAACCTACGGCCGCACCCACACCCCCGAGCAGATCGCCCAGCAGCTGTCGCGCAGCGTCTCCTCGATCTACAGCGAGGCGCACCGGCTGCAGCTCAGCCGCCACCAAGGATCCGCCGGCTGCCCTTACCGCCAGACCAAGGGCGGCGCGGCGGAGACAACGACCCGCGCCATGCCGCGGAAACCCCGGCGTGGCCAGCCGCGTCGGGCCAAGCGCACCGAACCCCCGCGCTCGCCGGGCGCTGACCGTGCGATCGAGGCGTTCATCGCGCGCAACGGCGTCACCCGACCCGAGGAAGCGCCGGCGGAGGCCGCCGCGACCTACCTGCGCCGGCGCGACTACTGCGTGGTGCCGAGCGGTCAGGAGTGGATCGTGGACGGTCGGCGGCGCCTGACGGGTTCGGAACTAATCGAGCTCGCGATCCGCCGCGGCCATACCCCCGAACCTGGGGGCACATCAGACTCTTCGCGGGCGCGCTCCGGCGAAACCGCGCGCCTCAACCACTCCTTCACCAGCTCCGGCTAGATTGCCTGCTGGCGGGATCGACACATGGACGGGCCATGAAGACAACCCATCTCCCCGGCAGTGGCGACAGCTCTGCCTTCGACGCCTACCGCGTCTGGCACGGCGCTATCTGGGGCGCCTTTTTCGGTCGCCTCGGCTGGTCCTATACCCATTTCGGCGGCGACCTCGCCCCCGACGCCCCCGCGTTGTGGGTTGGCAAGCCGTTGCCGGCGACAGCGGTCTACGCGATCCCCGACCACAAGCTGATGGACCTCCATCCGGATTCCACCGAGGCCCGGGATCGCTGGGGGCGTCTCTACCGCGACATCACGGCTGACGGCACGCTTTTGCTGCCGGACCGACCGCAGACCGGAAACCTGCGTCTGCCCGCTCGTTTCAACGCCGCCAATGCCGCGGTGCTGGGCTGGTACCTGCCGCCGCTTCCCGAGGAGATCGACGCCGGCGATAAGGCCGATCCCCGCGACTGGTGCCTGATGCTGCTACGGCGTCCAGAATACCACGGCGCCGCGGACCCAGCCCCTGTATCGGCTGACAGCCCCTACGACAGCAACGATCCAGAGCTGCTGGACAGCGTCATCAACGACCGGATGCCGGCGATCGGCTGGATCGACGCGGAGTTCGACGCGCGCGAGGCCGGGTATCTGCCGGTTCCGATGCCGGGACTTCCCGCCCTACCCCGCGTCCGCTCAACTCGCTGACGTCACCACCCGAAGCACGGGCCGGGTGTGCAGGCGACGATAGGCGCCGATCGAGGGGGTCAGGCAGGATTGCGCCTGCCCGAGCGCCTCCAGGCTGAGGCGCGCCACCCGGCGGCCGAAGGCTTCGCCGTCGATCGCGGTCAGGCGCTCCACCCATGCCGGCAGGACCAGTTCACCCGACCGGCGGATCTCGACGCACCGCAGTTCCGGCTGGACGAACACAAGCGCCTGGAAACGCGTGACCTCGGCGCCCTCGATCGTCACCACGACGGTTCGGTGATGCTCCGCATCGGCCGCCCGCGGCGCCAACGACACCACGAGCGGATCGCGCTCGAGGCACTTCTCGGCGTCGATCAGTTCGGCCCGCAGATCACCCGCCCGCTCGGCCACCTGCGCGCGTTTGCGCGCGATCGCAGACGGGTCCAGGCCGGTCTCATAGCTCGTCGCCAGCAGTAGCGGGCGCTGACACCAGGCGCCGGTGACCGGGTCGGGGCCGCTCGCGACCAGGAGGAGTTCCTGGTTCATCTCCTCCTCGATGGTCAGGTGCGGCAATTCCCCCATTCGCCCGGCGGGCTCGGTCAGATGCCCAGGGTAGATCGGCGCGTCCGCGTCGCGCTCCAGCAGCAGCATGCGTCCGCGCGGGTACTCGCTGCAGCCCGGCTCCCACAGGAACAACCCCGCAGAGACGGAGAGCAGCCCGGGGCTGCCGTAGCCGGCGAAGAACCGCTCGCTGATCGGCACGCCGGCGGCGTAGCGTTGCGCCACCTCCGCGTTGAGCGCGAGCGTCGGCACCCACGCCGGCACCTTCAGCCGGACTTCGTTGCCGCGCTCCGCGATCTCGGCGAGGGCGAACAGGTGATCGTGCTCGGGATCACCGGGCTGGAAGGGCTGGCGCAGCAGCCAGGCACTGCGGATGCGCCTGAGGGTCTCTCGCGACATCTGGGTCTCCGTCCGCGGATGGGGTCGCGTACGGATTTGGTGACGGCCTGACACCTGTGCCGGGCATCCGCCGCGAACCCATTTCCGGCAGACAAGCTACTCGCGTGCGCCGCCAAGTCCGCCGAACGGCCATATCGGCCCGCGCACGCCAATGAAGGACATCCGCATGATCCAGCGCTCCCCCGGGACAACCCGCCGCCGGTTCCTGACGGGCGCGGGCGCCCTCGCCGCTTCCGCGGCCCTGCCGGCTCCGCTGCGCGCCGCCGCGCGGGCAGGGATTCCGCACTGGGACCTGAGTCCCGGGCCGATATCGCGCCAGCTCGCCGGCCCCGAGTACGGCGAAAGCACCCTGTGGGCCTACAACGCCAGCATCCCGGGTCCGATCATCCGGGTCGATCAGGGCCAGCCGTTCCGCGTTCGCCTGACCAACGGGCTATCGCAGGCCACCACACTGCATTGCCACGGTCTGAGACTGCGGAACGCCATGGACGGTGTGCCGGGCCTCACCCAGAGCCCCACGGCCCCTGGCGAGACCTTCGATTACGAGATCACTGCACCGGATGCCGGAACGTTCTGGTACCACCCGCACTACCAGAGCTCCGAGCAGGTCGCGCGCGGTCTCTACGGCCTGCTGATCGTGGACGAGCGGGATCCACTGCCGGTCGACCGGGAAATCCTTCTCGTGGTCGACGACTGGCGGGTGACACCGCAGGGACTGCTCGACACCGACAGCTTCGGATCGCTCGGCGACCGCAGCCACGGTGGCCGGTTCGGCAACATGCTGACGGTCAACGGCGAGATCCGCCCGCGCTTCCAGCTGCGCCGCGGCGAGCGCGCCCGGGTGCGGATGTGCAACACGGCGAACGCCCGCCCGATGACCTTCGCCTTCCCGGGCCACGACGTCACGCTGCTCGCGCTGGACGGCCAGCCCGTCGCCCCCGAGGAGCTGCTCGGCGCGGAGATCGCGCTCGCCCCCGGCCAGCGCGCCGATCTGCTGCTTGACTGCAACGGCCCGGACGGCAGCTCCGCCCAGATCCACGAAGTGTCGACCGGCCAGGCGATGCTGGCCGCCCACCTCGACTACGCGGACACGCCGCTGCGGGAGCGCGCGCCCACCAGCAAACTGGCGCTGCCCGCAAACCCGCTCCCCGAACCCAACCCGCTCGACGGCCATGTCATCGATCTCGTGATGGAGGGCGGCGCGATGGGCGGGATGCGTCAGGCACGCTACCAGGGACAGATGCAGAGCATGCGCGCCCTCGCGGACGCGGGACAGTTCTGGGCCTTCAACGGCGAGATCGGCACTCTGGGCACCTCACTCGGGACGGTCGCGCTGGGCCGGACGGTGCACCTGACCATCCACAACGACACGGCCTTTGCCCATGCCATGCATCTTCATGGGCATCATTTCCGGGTGATCGCCCGCAACGGCCAGTCGGTGCGGGCCGAACCGTGGCGGGACACCGAGCTGGTGCCGCGCGGCGAGCGGCTGACCCTGGCCTTCGTCGCCGACAATCCGGGCAAGTGGGCACTGCACTGCCACATGCTGGAGCACGCGGCTTCTGGAATGATGGCGCATTTCGAGGTCGTCTGAACCCGACCGGCGCCTGGCCGCGATCAGCCGACGGACGGTGTCGCCCGTCCACCGCGCCAAGCTTGCACGACACGCCCTTCCGGACGCCACCACATCCCCCGGCGTTCCAGGAGGACTGGCGTCAGCGCCGGCCCGACCCGTTGTGGTGGAGACAACATCATGCTGCAGCTTGTGCCTGCCCTTACCGCGCGGCCCCGTCCGACCTACCGGATGCGGCAGCTGACACGCGATGACTGGTCGATTTTCCGCAGCCTCCGCCTGGCCGCACTCGCCGACGCCCCGAGCCTGATGGGTGGCGACTTCGAGATCGAGCGCCACTACGATCCCGACACCTGGCGGCGCATGGCCGCTCCGGACAGCGGCGCGACCTGGGCACTGATGGCAGGCCATCGGCCGGCCGGCATGACCTACGCCAAGCGCGATCCCGACCAGGCCGACACGGTGATCTTCGGCGGCACCTGGATCGCGCCCGCCCATCGCGGACACGGGCTCGCGCGTCTGTTCCACGAGACGCGGCTCTCTTGGGCGATCGAGCAGACAGGCTATCGCTGGTCCTCCTGCTCCCATCGCCGCGGCAACCATGCCTCCCAGAACGCGATCCTGCGCGCCGGCTTCCGGCTCTACAAGATCACCCACGAGCAGTGGTTCGACGGAACCTGGGACTACGAGTATCACTATCGCATCGACCTGGACGCCTACCGGGTCGAACAAGCCGCCGCGGCGACGGCCGCATCCTGGTCGCGGTCCTGGGGGCTGAGCCCGTCGCTCCACGCGTCCGGCTGATTCGGTCCAGCCCGCCTCAGGACAGCGCGGCGTCGCGGATCTGGGCTGGCATCGCGCGCAGCCGGTCGATCGCGTCCCCCAGAAGTCGGCCTGCTGCGGCGATCTCCTGACACGCCTGCCGGGCGGAGGTGGCGTTCTCTGCGAGTTCGCCGGCATCGCGGGCGACGCGCGTCAGCTCGCTGGTCGCTTGCTGGGAGGCCCGGGCGATGCTCTCAGCCGGCCGTTCTTCATCCCCGATGACCTGACAGGGGTCGAGATGTCCCGTCGGCAGCGGTCCGGCCGGCCGGCGGTATTGATTGAGTTCCACGACATTCGACACAGCAACTCTCCCCGAAAAGCGGCGGTCCGCTTTCCTTAGCAGCCTCCCGTGCGCATCGGAACGGCCTTCACCCGGCCGTGTGACGAAAGGCACAGATGTGCCCGCATTTTCCGGGGCTCCAGCCCGCTAGAGCGCGTGTCCGGCCGTTTTTCGTCTGGATGGGTTCTTCGCAACCGGACCCTCGCTCCAAACCCGACATCGGCCGATCTGCGCTGCCACCTCCGAGGCAGACACGTCAATCAACGCCGGAGAGCACGCTATGCGCAACGGTCCAGGCATCCTCGTCCACGGCTATCACCTGCACGCGCCCGGCTGGGCGACAGTCATGTGGGGTGAGCCGCCCTATCGGATGGGCCGACTGCCGCGGGCGATCCTGGCCGCGTCGCAACTCGGTGTGCGGACGATGGTGGTGGGCTCCGGCGCGAGTGCGGCCGATGGCTACAGCGAGGCAGCCTGGGCGATCGATCTGCTCTGGTCGCGCTGGGGGCTGCTGGCCGACTTCCAGGCGCTGGCGGACGCCGACCTCACGGGCTTGCGCGCGCATCTTGTCGATCGCGTGATCCTGGACGAGCAGGCGACCAAAACGCGCGAGGAGATCGCCCGGGCGGCGACGACCTTCAACGGCATGGCCTGTCACGGCATGACCCTGGTGACGAGCCCCTTCCACGCGCCCCGCGCATTACGCGACGCGGCCTCGCACCTGGCGGCGACGGGGCTGACCGGTCTTTCCAACGCGCTCTACGTCGCGGTGGCCGACACCAACCCTCCAGCGACGCTGACGCGCGAGGTGGCGATCGCCGAGCCGCCGCATCGCCCCGATCGGCCGTCGACCGGACTGGCCGCCCAGATGACTCGCTTACAGGCGTTGCCGCCGGCCCAGCAGATGGCGGCCGCGGACCGGCTGGCCGCCTGGCTGGACGGCCTTTCGGAAGCCGAGATGAGTGGACACGATGACGAGCGGGTCGCGGAGGCCGGCGCACCGGTGATCTGAGCGACGGCTGCCGGGCGATCATGGGCTTCTCGGCCGCGGCTGGTCGGCGCGTCACCCGTCCTTCGCGTTGCGGCGGTATAGGACAAAGACGACCCATCCAGCGATCACCACCAGCAAACCGACATAGCCTGGCAGACCCTGTTCCCGGGCGACCACCGCCAGCATGCCGGCGACGGCCAGGGATCCGAGGCCGAAGAGGATCAGGGCCACGGCGAGATTGAAGAAGTCCAGGCTTCCGCCGGCCAGGTCGTCGAGCTTCTTTCGCCAGTTTGACATGCGCGCCTCGCGCGATTGTTCCGCGGCTCGGACGCCGAGCGGCAAGGGCGCACCCGCGCTGTCCGCCTGTATCGACCGAATGCATACGCCCGTCAATCGCTCCGAAACTTTTTGCATGCCCTCCTGGACGGGCCGAATTGATGTCGGCGACCGGCGCATGAACGGTACGCCGAGATCCCCTTTCTTCCTGATCGGATACAAACATGATCGACGACAGCGCCTGGGACGATCCGGGTGATCTGGAGTCCGTCCGCAGCGGACGCTACTTTACAGATGACGTCATGCTGCTGCGAGGGGTTGCGGCTCACCTGCACGCGCCCGACCGGGCTGCCTTCGTCGGCACCGCAATCACCCTGGCGTTGCGCAACGTGGGCGAGTAGCCCGGAACCGACTGGTCAAAAACATCGGGGTGGTTGACCGCCTGGCCTCAACCCAGTGCGCATTGCTCCCCAAATCCCGGCCATCCTCCCGAGTGACACACAGACCCACCAGCGTCCCTGAACCAGCCGCGATCAACAACCCGCGGGCCGCTGCAATCACCAGCGGAGCGGTCGTCGGTTCCCGTCGTCACGCGGAGATCGACTGCTTGTTCCCCGCCTGACCCTCGCCGGATTGCGTCTCGGGGAGGGTCTTGAGTGCTGTCTGCGTGGCACTCGCCCCCTGCCACATCGCTTCCCGGGCCTTTTGCGGGGTGATCTTGAACCACTCGCTTTCGCCCCGCCTCTCGTTCTGCAGGGCCTCGTGCGCCAGGCGCTCGGCGAACCGTGCCACGTCCGAGGGCTCGGTGTGCAGGATCTTGAGATTGAACGGATTGCCCTGCTGTAGTGTGTCACGGCGCGCCTCGGCGCTCTCGCCGATCGTGTAGCCGATCTTGATCCACTCCGGGTGCTGCTCGGTGGTGATCGCGTAGACCAGGCCGGCCGTGTCGCCGTTGCGGATCGCGCTCACTTCGAGCTTGCGCTCGTCGAGGTAGTCGAGGATCCGGTCCTGCAGAGTGGTGCCGGTCCTGGGCCGGGCCGGCCGCCGGTACTCCTGAGCATCGGCCTCGATCCAGTCGGGTTTGCTGTGCCAGGGCTGAAGGCTGTCGCCGCGAATGGCCGCATCGAGATACGCGGCGTATTCCTGGCTCGCCTGCCCGATCTCGGCGCGATTCCAGCCCAGCGAGTTTCGGGCCCTGGGGTGCAGGGCATCGACCAACCGCCGACCGTCCGGCAGGGCGTTGCGCCAGGTTGGGGAGAGATCGCGCGCGGCCAGCTCAAACGTCACCTGCGCCTCGCCCTCGCCTTCGGTCACGGTCTTCCAGGTGCGCGGCGGGGACCCTGTTTCCGCCCAGAACAGGTCGCTCTTGTAGGCGGTAATCACCCGCATCCGTTCGGTATCGCAGAAGCGCAGCGCATCGTTGATATACCGGGTTGCCCAGCCCTCGGTGAGCAGCTCGGCGACGTGTGGGAAGCGGGCCTGGAAGATCCGGCGGAACTCTGCGCGTAACGCCCCGACCTCCCCCGCCTCGTAGCGCGTCCGGAAGTCGATCGGCAGATGCTTGACCACCACGCGGTCGGCCCGCGCCTCGGGAAAGTAGCTGTTCTGCGATCCCATCTGGAATCGGAAGAGCGGCAGCACGTCGACCATCCCCCTAGCAAGCGCACACACGCCCCGCAGTGCGCCTTCACCAGTTCCTGCGGTGGAGCCCCGCAATGCCCGGCAGCCTAGCATCTTCAATCCGCCTGCACACTGACCGCCCCCGTCCGTGCCCGGGCTGCCTCGCCGTCACGCGTGGCAGGGAGTGTGCGTATATGCGTCACACATTCATTTTTCTCCTTGACGCCACACCAACAGTGTGTCGATATGCGTCACATAATCACATTATGGAGCCACATCATGATCGAGGACACGGAGATCCACAACGAGATGCGCCATGTGATCCTGGCGGTCGCGCAGCTGGCGCAGAAGAGCAGCGACCGGACCGGGGCGTTGCCGGCGTTCGACAGCGAGGTGTCGGAGGTCGATCCGACGCGGGCGGAGATTACCAGCCAGCTGTTGGCCGCCCGGGACTTCGCCTTCCAGCCCGGCTCACCACGCGCGGCCAATTTCGACGCGGCGGATCTGCAGGACATCATCTGCTACGTCGAGGCGCTACCGCCGATCAACAACGCCGGCGAGCCGGTGAAGGCCGACATGCTCAAGCAGGTCCGCCTGGCGGCCGACGCGCGGGCGCACATCCTGCACCTCGAGTGCCCCGGTAGCGCGGGCGACTTCGAGGACTTCGGCGGCGCCCTGACGGTCGGAATGATCGCGGCCATCGGCCAGGTCTCGGAGCGCAGCGTGCGCAACGCGGTGAGCCGGGGCGAGCTGAAACCGACCGGCGGCGCCGGCGATGAGCCCTATTACCGTCCCGAGGACGCCTACAAGTGGCTGACCAGCCGGCGGGCCTTCGTGCCTTGGCCGAGTCCGGACCAGCGGCGGCGCCAGCTCCACCAGGACCTGCTGCAGACGCGCAGCCGGCGCGAGTTCGCCCGGATCGTCGCCCAGCTAACCGACGAGCTCGAGGAGTCCTCGGTTCCCCGGCACTTCGAAGATGTGCGCAAGGGTGCGTTCGGCGCGGATGTCGACACGCTCGGTCGTGCGGCGGACTACCTGGAGGCGCCCGACCCGGCCGCTCTGATCGGCCACGCCGTCACGCTGGCGCTCCGCGAGCAGACCTCCTGACCCTATTTCATACAGGATCGACCGACATGCAGATCAACGATACACAGAAGGCGTCATTCCTCAAGGCCGTCCGCGAGGTGGAACCCGCCAGGCTGCTGGCCCCTGGCTACGATCGCCTGCTGCTGCACCGCGAGGGCGACTGGGAGGTTCACTGGGCGCCCTTCGAGCCGCTCAACACGCAGGCCGAGATCGTTCTCGTCGGCCTCACGCCCGGCTATTCGCAGGCGCTCAAGGCGTTGCGCTCGCTGCGCGGCGGCCTTCGGCGTGGGATGTCGTCGTCCCGGGCGCTTGTCGAGGCGAAGATGGCCGGTGCGTTCGCGGGCGACATCCGAGATCCGCTGGAGCGGATGCTGAACTTCATGGAGATCCCGAGGCGAATGGGCGTGCGCGATGCCGCGAGCCTGCTGGACCGGCACGGCATGCGCGTGCACCTGACCTCGGCGTTGCGTTATCCCGTCTTCAAGGTGGCTAGGGACGCCGGTGACGGCGAGCGCGAGGGCTATCGCGGCGCTGCGAGCATGATGAAGACGCCATGGATGCGCCAGATGGTCGAGACGCTGCTCGCCGATGAGCTCCAGGCTCTGCCGAACGCGCGCGTTTTTCCGATGGGTCAGCCGGCGCGTGCCGCCGTCGAGCATCTGGTGGCGCACGACGTCCTGAGCCATGAGCGGGTCTACTACGGCATGCAGCATCCCTCGCCCGGTAACCGGATGGACTCGCGCCCCTTCGTGGACCCGAGCGAGGCCAGCACGCATCCGAAGTGGCAGGGCCGCATGGTCCGGGTGGCCCGGGAGCGGGCAGAGATGCTCGACAAGCTTGCGCGCGACTGGCCGTTGGAGCCGGCTCACGCGGCCTAGCAACAGGATGCGCGCAGCCGGCGGTCGCGCGAATAACACCGGCAGCTGGAGGGCTCTGCTGTCTCGCTGGGGGCCTGATCCAGCCCCGCGCCGCGGGGTTACGCGGTGGTCTGGCCGGATGCGGCTGGACCGGCTTTGCTGTGTGTTGCGTTGCGTGATGCCGGGCGGCGGGGTTTCCCGGCGCCCGGCGTTTCGCGCCTAGATCCAGAGCTGGGTTGCGTCAGCTGCGGACGAAGGTGACACGCCGCACCATCGGGATCGGCATGTCGATGCGATTCGCCGGCGGGATCGAGGACGCGGCTGCGTCCGCGCGGCTGGCCGTCCCGGTCGACGCCGCTCGCGCACGAGTATCTCGCGGATATTACGACGATCTGGACCCAAATTCTTCGCCCCGATCCCACATCCGTCGCAGAACCATTTTCAACCGTTATGGAACCGATGCCGGCATGCAGGACCGTATTCAAGAGATCAAGCGCGCGTTGGACTCGCTGCCTGACGTCAGCGCGATGTCTCCTGAGCAGCAGAAAGAGTTCGTCGACGCCCTCTTCGCCAAGCTCGGGATCGCCGCGCTGACGGCCACAGGGAGCCCCACGCTGGTCTCATCGGCCTTCTTCCGGCACGCGGTCATGTCCTACGGTTACACGAACGCGGATGACGACGACGACATCTCCCTGGTGGGTATGGGCGGCGTCATGTCGATCCTGGCCGCCAACACCCCACCCGAGCCCGAGGTGAGCCTGCAGGAAGCGGCCCGGATCATGGTTCCGTTCCAGCGGCGCATCGATACCTACGCCGAAGCGCTGGATCGCGAGGCGGGCGGTCGCGACGACTTCGAGAGCATCTTCGGCTACGCCTCGGTCATGAAGACCGGAGCGCTCGATCTCGAGATCGATGCGCTACTGGACGAGCAGCCGGCGCACCAGGTCGGGGCCACCCTGATCTCCCGGGGTCAGAGTTTGATCACCGAGGCCCTCGGCCACCACCGTGCCGCGCAGTACCTCACCCGGTGCGCGGCCTTCCACGTCCATCACGCGGTCGACCCCGAGGCCGCCGCGCGCCAGGACGCCTATCAGCGGGAGTTGGCCGAGATCGACCTGGAGGCTGAGGCTGAGTCAGAGGCGGAGGCCGCGGCTGATGGCGACCACGAGGCTCGTTTACGCAAACGGCTGAGGGAGATCATCGAAGGAGGGGGAGCCACCTTCACGGAGCCGTTCGATTCCGACGCCGCCGGACTGACCCCAGAGCCGGTGTGTGATGTCTCCGCGTATAGCCTCTATGAGCTCTGCGAAGACGGAGCGGAGCTCTCCGGCCTCGCAGACTATCTCGACGCGCGCTGGTACGGCGTGTTCCGGAGCGCGGGCTGGAGCGTGAACGCGTTGCTGTCGGAAGGTGACCCGCGCCTACCGAGCTTCCACCTGAACGACCCGCAGCTCGGCGAGGTCGACGTCTTCACCGTCGAGGACGGCGATCCGGCCTCGGTCCATCCGGACAGCGACGTGGCGATCTCTAGCTGGGGCGCGCGTCACCGGATGATGAGCAAGAACGCGATCCTGATCCTTGGGGCGCAAGCCCGGCCGGAGATCGTCTCCGAAGATGAGCCGGGCTATCTGACCCTCGGCTGGTACCTGCCTGCCCTGACCGCGAGCGAACAGGACCGTGACGCCGCGGAGCAGACCCGGAGCTGGTCGCTGGCGATGATCGAATCAAGCGAATGGTGCAAGCCCAGGCTGGCGACAGTGCCGGTGGATGAACAGGATCAGCCACTGTCCCCGGTGACGTGCGATCCCGACTACCTCGAGGACTTCGTTTTCAACGAAGAAGAAGCCGGCTTGGATGCCGAGGAGTGTGGCTTCGATCGCGTCTTCATGCGCCGGATCCTGTGGGGACTGCGAACGCAGTCGCCCGAGGCCGCGTAACCCGGCCGGCGGCGTATCCCGCGCGATCGTGCCGGGTGACGGGAAACCGTCGCCCGGCGCTTTGCGTCCCGGTAGGCCGTCCGCGGCGCGCTTACCCGCGCACGAAGGTGACCCGCCCCACCATCGGGATCGGCATGTCGATGCGGTCGTCGGAGGGGTCGAGGACGAGGCTGCGGCCGAGCGGCTGGCCGTTCTGGTCGACGCGGGTCACGCGCATGCGGCCGTCGTCCATCCGATCGTAGATGACCGCCTCGGCGCCATCGGGCCCGATCAGGCTATCCTTGGTGAACTCCAGCCCGCTCTCGTCGAGCCGCTTCAGCACCGGGACCAGGAACGCGGCCATGATGTTGCCCTTCATCCGCTCCGTCGTGGACTCTCGGTCGAGCTCCCACTTGCCGAGCAGGTCGTTGTCCTCGCCGCACGCGCTCAGCAGCAGCGCGGCCAGCCCGAGAGCCATGATCTTACGCATCCTACCTGTCCTTTGCCCTGGCCGCCTGCGCGGCGGCGCGATGCACGATCTGAGAGTGCAGTGACCCCCACCCCATTCCACTGATAAGCTTCTGACCAGAAAGCGTTAACAAATCGTGCAGGTCGCGCGTGGAGTGGCGGTAATCGCGACCTGATATACCGACACCGATGACCGGAATCGGGTCGCCGCCCTGGATCTCGATGTCGCGTCCAGCGAGGCGAGCCGCTATATTCAGGGCATGACCGATCGCATGGAGTCTCAGAGCCGCGAACACACTGTCGAGGGCGCCAGTTGTCCGCGCGACCCGCGCTGCCCGCTCTGTCTGAGCGACCGCGGCATGGTCGAGGTTCACGGCCACGTCCAGTGCCTGAGCTGCGGCAACAACGTCGATCCCTGCTGCGGCGGCGCCCCGCTCGCTTGATCAGGTTCGGCCGGACTTTTGCCACAGTCCACCTACCGGCCTGGATCACATGGATAACGGTCGTATTCCGATCCGCTTGTCCATTGGCCAACGCCATGGCCCTGGCCGAGGGCTTCAAAAAGATCCTCTCAGCCGCCCATCTGCCGGCCCACGCCCGCGTATAGTTGGAGGGTCGGCGCGCGTTCTTCCCAGCTCCCTGCGCGGCAGCCCACGGCTCATCCGGATGCTCACCGGTTGCCGGAATCTTCTCAACTGCCTGCCCGGCAGCTCACGGGGCGTCGGTCTCACACAGGACGGCGATCCCCTTCTCAGCTACCTGACCGGCAGCTCACAGTCGCCCGCGAGCCTTCGACGTGACCGAGTACTTCTCAGCTGCCTGCCCGGCAGCTCACCGCAGATCGTTGCTCCTCGGACTGGGCGCCAACTGCTCAGCTGCCTGCCCGGCAGCCCACCGCGGACAGAGAGAGATCAGAAGGACGCGAAGCTTCTCAGCTGCCTGCCCGGCAGCCCACGGTTATAAGCGTTTCTCAACTTTCTTATAACGCTTCTCAGCTGCCTGACCGGCAGCCCACCTCATTGTGAACGGGCGGTAGGTGCCGCCGTCCTTCTCAGCTGCCTGCCCGGCAGCTCACATGAATTCGTGGTCCCGAACGCCCAATTCGCTATTCTCAGCTGCCTGCCCGGCAGCTCACCAAGGCGTGACGCACGGGCATCGTCTTTGACGATTCTCAGCTGCCTGCCCGGCAGCTCACGAGTTTGAGAGCCGTCCCTAGCGGCCGGCACAATTCTCAGCTTGAACCGCCCCGAGCTTTCCGGAGGCTCCAACGTCTGGGAGACTGGAGCCCATGGGAAAGACGACGAACCGGAAGCCGTATCCGCGGGAACTACGCGAGCGCGCCGTTCGGATGGTGCGCGAGCATGAGGGCGAGTACGCCTCACGATGGGCGGCGCTCACCTCGATCGCCGAGAAGTTCGGCTGCAACCCTGAGACGCTGCGCAACTGGCTGCGGCAGGCGGAGCGTGATGAGGGAACAGCCGCTGGCATGACGAGCGATGAGCAGGAGCGCCTCAAGGAGCTGGAGCGGGAGAACAAGGAGCTCCGGCGGGCGAACGAGATCCTGCGCAAAGCTTCGGCTTATTTTGCTCAGGCGGAGCTCGACCGCCGCAACAAGTCATGATCGCGTTCATCGACGATCACCGCACGGTCTACGGGGTCGAGCCGATCTGCCGGCAGCTGCCGATCGCCCCGTCGACCTACCGTCTCCACGCGGCCCGCCAGGCGGCGCCGTCGACGGCGCCGGCGCGTATCCAACGCGATGCGCGACTGCGCACGGAGATTCGCCGGGTCTGGGACGAGAACTTCCAGGTCTACGGTGTGCGCAAGGTCTGGCAGCAGCTTCGCCGGGATGGCTTCGAGGTCGCTCGCTGCACGGTCGAACGCCTGATGCACGAGATGGACCTGCAAGGCGCGGTGCGCGGCAAGGTCAAGCGGACGACGGTGAGCGACAAGGCTCAGCCGTGCCCGCGCGACCACGTGAACCGGGACTTTCAGCCGGCCCGGCCCAACGCTTTGTGGCTCTCCGACTTCACCTACGTGGCCACCTGGCACGGCTTCGCCTACGTGGCCTTCGTGATCGACGCGTTCGCGCGGCGGATCGTCGGCTGGCGAGCCTCGCACAGCGCGGAGACCGGCTTTGTGCTGGATGCCCTGGAGCAGGCGCTGCACGCCCGTCAGCCGGTCTCAAACGGCCAGCTGGTGCATCACAGCGACAGGGGCGTTCAGTACGTCTCGATCAAGTACACCGAGCGGCTGCAGGACGCGGGCATTCAGCCGTCGGTGGGCAGCGTCGGCGACAGCTACGACAACGCCCTCGCGGAGACCGTGATCGGGCTGTACAAGACGGAGGTGATCCGCCGCCTGGGTCCGTGGCGCGGCCTGGAACAGCTGGAACTGACGACCCTGGAGTGGGTCGACTGGTTCAACAACCGGCGCCTGCTGGAACCGCTTGGCCATATCCCGCCGGCGGAGGCCGAGGCGAAATTTTTCGATTTGGACGATCAGGCCGCCATGGCGGCCTGATCGTCCAAACACCACAGCCTCCGAGAAAGCCGGGACACCTCAGCTGCCTGCCCGGCAGCTCACTGGACATTCGCCTCGACGGCGCGGATACGGGAATTCTCAGCTGCCTGCCCGGCAGCTCACAGACAGCGGTCGCGTGCGACTGGACGGTGCCGATTCTCAGCTGCCTGCCCGGCAGCTCACTCGATGAACTGCAGGGTATCGGGCGCCAGCCAATTCTCAGCTGCCTGCCCGGCAGCTCACTTACCAAGACTTTTGGCTTGCGACCCAATGATATTCTCAGCTGCCTGCCCGGCAGCTCACCTCTCGCCGGGATGGCTCTTGAGTACGTGGTAATTCTCAGCTGCCTGCCCGGCAGCTCACTTTCAGTCCAGCGCCAAGCTGCGCGCGCTGTCTATTCTCAGCTGCCTGCCCGGCAGCTCACGCTGTGCGATCAGGAGCTGCCAGGTCCCCATTATTCTCAGCTGCCTGCCCGGCAGCTCACTGGATGGCCGGCCTGCCACGGCAGATGGCCGAATTCTCAGCTGCCTGCCCGGCAGCTCACTGCGACACCGCGGGCGCCGCCCGCCACACCGAATTCTCAGCTGCCTGCCCGGCAGCTCACACACAGACGACGGCTCGACCTGGTATCCGCTCATTCTCAGCTGCCTGCCCGGCAGCTCACGACCCAATCCCGCTATCTGGCGACCGGGTGGTATTCTCAGCTGCCTGCCCGGCAGCTCACGCAGGAGCAACTCGCCCCCGGCCCCCGCGGCTATTCTCAGCTGCCTGCCCGGCAGCTCACTCAGCGTTCTGCGACGCCGCGTCCGTGTTGTAATTCTCAGCTGCCTGCCCGGCAGCTCACCCAGTCGAGCGTCTGGTGCTCGTGACAATGTGATTCTCAGCTGCCTGCCCGGCAGCTCACGGGTGTTTGAGGGCGGATATGGCGCAGTTTTGTGGACTTTGCCCTAAAATTGGCCGTACCCACCTTCGTTTATGTGCGTCGCGGCTAACCCTCTGAGCTTCCACAACCTTCAAATTCTTGGCGCGAAGGAAGCCCGCTCAAGGGTCAGATGGGCCGAAGGGGCGCCCTCGACATTTAATCCTGATCAGTCACCCGAACCAGCTAATGCCGCTCTAGGTCTTATTCACAGGTGAGAAAGAGCGCCAAACGGCCAATCCGGCTATGGCCGATGGATGGCAGAGAGGGCCGCTTGCCCCCTCAGTAGCTTTCCGGGTAATGGTGCGGCGACCCTACAAAAAGAGGGTATGTCCGTATTGAGGCGTCGCAACGGCCGGCGGAGACCGTACACAGCCTTTGTCATCCGGAATCGGAAGCCGGCCCGCAGATGGTGCACCCATATTACCGATCTCGACCTCAGACACCGGACCGATATGCCCGACACACGCCTACTCCACACCCATCGCCAGTCACTACTCTACCTCGAGCGCAGCCGCGTCCGGGTCGACGAGGATCGTGTTGTTTACGACGTCGCCGATGACAGCCTGATCCGCTCCTTCAACGTTCCGCATGCCAACCTGTCAGCGCTTCTGCTCGGCCAGGGAACATCGATCACCCAGGCCGCCATGCGGAAACTCTGCGAAGAGAACGTGATGCTGGCTGCCACCGGCAGCGGTGCCACGCCGCTCCTGATGGCTTCGTTCGGGGATTTGAGCAGGCCTACCGACCGGTTCCAAAAATGGCTGACAATCTATCAGGACGAGAGGCGTTCACTTGAGGCCGCCAAGATCATCCAGCTTAGACGGATCGAAGCCCTGGAAAAGCTGGCTCAGAAAAACAGCAATCGCTTTGACCCCGACTGGATCGACGACGCCGCAGATCGCTTCCGAAAGACCATAAAGACGACCAACACCGCAGATTCACTTCTGGGCGCCGAAGGGACATTTTGCAAATCAATCTACCACGCGATCGCCTCCGGGTATCGAATTAAAGGGTTCAAACGCGTCCATGGGCGCGAGTCCGACCGGTCGCATCTCCCTGAGCGCATCCAGACCATCAACGCTTTCCTCGATCACGGAAACTATCTGGCCTACGGGATCGCTGCTGTAGCGCTTTGGGCCTACGGAATTCCGCCGGCTTTGTCTGTGCTGCACGGGCGCTCGCGAGCCGGAGGCCTCGTCTTCGACATCGCTGATAGCTTCAAGGACGCGTTTGTCCTTGTCCTGGCATGCGATATTGCCACCCGAAATCCAAACGCGTCGGAAAAGGATCTCCGCGGCCGCGTCATCGGCGCCTTCGACGACAGGAAATTGATGGAGCGCACCTTCCGAACGATCGACGACATCATCGCGGAGTGCGCCCAACCATGATCGTCACCTTTGTCGATCACTCCAAGAAGGTTGCGCGAAAGCGCGTCCGGCAAACTCTGGACAGATATCTCCCACGGGTCGGGCCAGCGACCTGGACCGGCCATACCTCGAGCGAAGCCCTACGCGTCATCTCCGACCGGCTTCGAAAAACCGCCAGCAGGAACACCTCAATCTCCTGCTTCGTGGCCAGCCGCAGCATGCGCGAGCCCGCTTTCATCATCGGCTCCCGCGCCCGCTTTAATCGCTCCGGCCAATACGCTGTTCAGACACAGTCACTCGGGGCGCAGCCGCGCGTTGAGACCGCCGGCTTCGAGCAACTCCGATGTATTGTGTCTCTGGCGGCCCTGCTGCATGACGTTGGGAAAGCGAGCGCGGCCTTCCAGTGGAAGCTCCGCGGCAAGCGTCCTCTCGCGGACCCAGTTCGCCACGAACTGATCTCTACGTTGTTTTTCCAGGCGCTGATGGGCCAGGCCGGCGGCCTCGAGCACCTCCTAGCCGATCTGTCCGCGGGGGTGAGCAAGGGGCAGCTTCAAAAGGCCTACGCGGAAGCTGCGCGAGAGGCCGACCGCTTGGTCGATGACAGCTCGCTCACTCGGATTGCATGGCGAGTGGAGGACCCGGTCGCATCGTCCATCACGCTCCTGATCGCCACCCACCACCGACTCCTGGAAGCCGAGATCTCTCGATCCGAGGTTCGGTTCACCGCGGCGCAGCACGTCAGAACGGCATCCCGGAGCGAGTTCGGAACACATGGGTGCGAGCACGCGCCGTACGGCTCGCTTTTCGATAGCGAGAAGCTCCGCTCCGCACTTCAGCGGGAAGCTCGGCAGCTAGCCTCGGCACTCCAACATGATTGGGCGCTCGATTCCCTCACCGTCTATGCGTACGGGCGCCTTGCGCTGATGCTTGGCGATCAACACGCCTCCGCACGAAAAGTCGCGGAGGCCGAAGACCATGAACTCGCTGCGAACAGTCTGGAGATCGACGGGCAGGTCAAGCTGGGAGAGCGCCTTGGCAACCACCTGATCTCCGTCTCCCGCGAAGCGAACGGCTTTGTCCGCATGCTCAGGCGCGCCCAGGACGCATTCCCCGCGGTGCCAGCGGATGGGGTGCCGGATGCGCTGACGGCGCCGAGTGCGCGCGGCCGCTTTGGCTGGCAAGGCCATGCCGTAACGCGGCTACTCGAGTGCGATGCCAAAGCGGGTGGGTTCTTCGGGATCGTTCTGGTGCGCACCGGCGGTGGCAAAACCCGGGGGTGCCCCGCAGCACTTCTTGCGGCCGCACCCCGTTGTCGCTTCTTTCTGGGTCTGGGGTTGCGCAGCCTGACCCTGCAATCGGGTGCCGAGTATGTTCGCGATGTCGGCTTTGCCCCCGACGACGTTGCAACGATCGTCGGCGACTTCGCCAGCCGACGGCTTCACGAGATCGGCCAGGACCAACCCGAAGAGCACGGGACCAGCGCCGAGCCGCAGGTCTTCGACGACATTGTCGTGGGAGCACAGGACTCGCTTTCGATGGCCGGCCCCGAGAGCGACGAACCATCTGCGGCGGAATTGGCCGCGCTCGGAGGCCGCCCCCTGGACGATCCGCAGCGACAGCTCCCTCACCAGCTCGAGCGAGCTCTCGCCGACACTGGCCAAACCGGAAACGACAAGCTGCTCCGAACCCCAGTGGTTGCGGCCACGGTGGACCAGGTGATGGCTTGCGCCGATGCCCGGCGCGGAGGACACCTCTACCGCACACTCCGCGTCGCCACGAGCGATCTGATCCTGGACGAGATCGATTGCTACGAACCCGAGGACGTCGCCGCGATCCTGCGCCTTGTCGCGCTCGCCGGCGCCTTCGGCAGACGCGTCATCATCGCCTCGGCGACGATCCCACCGGCCGTCGCGGAGGCCCTTCACGAGGCATACACGCAAGGATACAGCGCCTACGCGCGCATGCACGCGGTCCCCGACAAAGTCACGACGGCCTGGATATACGACAATCCCGACCTCTCCGAGTTCAGGGTCGTCGATCGCAGTACTTTCGCCGCCATGCACCGGACGATCGCTGATCGGATCACGGGCGGCCTCGCTGCAGAGCCATCGCGCCGCCGCATGGAGGTGATCGAGCCGGATGAGCGGAGCGAAGAGGCAGCCTACGGGGCCATGCTGGACAGCGCCCGCCAAATGCACGAACGCCACCACTTCGAGCTCGATGGTATCTGCGTGTCCCTCGGCGTGGTGCGCTTCTCCAATGTGCGCTCTGCCCGCGCCTTCACGCGGTATGTGACGCGCACGGGCGTCTCCGATTCCGTCATTGGCATTGCCTGCTATCACGCCCGACTGGTCGGGGTTATCCGGTTCGAAACCGAACGGCTGCTGAACGAGCTCCTGGTGCGCAAAGGCTCCGACCCGGACGGCAAGATCCGCCAACATCCCAGGATGCGCAGACTGGTGGACGCAGCTCGCGCTTCCGGCAAACAGCACGTCATGGCGATCGTCGCAACGACACCCGTCGAGGAGACCGGTCGCGACCACGACTTCGACTACGCGGTCGCCGAGCCGAGCTCCATCCGCTCACTGATCCAGCTCGCAGGCCGCGTACTACGGCACCGAGACGTGACACCTGCTAAGCCCAACTTCGCTGTGCTGTCCGCGCCGATGGCCTACTGGCGCGGGGACACAGCCCCCTTCTGGGTCTATCCCGGCGTGGAGACACCTGTCCGCGCCAGCCGGATCCAGGCCCCGGTTCTGGACGCCGTAAAGCTACCCGATCTGGTCGACATCGCGGCCTTCGAACGCGGGATTGACGCAACGCTCTGCCTGGCCGAGCCCGACGAACCGATCAACGAACTCTCCTGCAAAGAGCACAAGCTCTTGCGCGACTTCCTGCTGAACCCCTCGTCGGGCGGCATCAGGTTCGTGACCGACCCCAGTGCGCCATTCGCGACCTGGCTCCCGATCAACCGCCGCTTCCGCCGGTCCGAAGCATCCACCACCTACTACATGCTCCCGGACAACACCCGCTCGACCTGGTGGGCTGTCGATGACACCGGCTGCCACCCTGTGGACGGAAGCTTTGCCGCCGACGTTGAGCCGTGGCGCGGCGCGCCCGAACGCGACGTATTCCCGCTGATCGACATCTGCATTCAGAGCTCGATCGCCCGTTTGCGCGGCCTTTTCCGGAACTGCCGGGATGAACGGTTCTCTCAGGCACTTCTGTCGTTTGACCTACCCGGTCAGCGGCACACCCGTATCGAGCACGACTGGCTTCTCGGCGCCGACCGTACTCGCTGACCCGTAGGCACTTTTTTACGGTCGTCCCGTGGCCATGACCGTAAAGGCGATACCACATCCTCTGCGAGCAAGCAGAGGACCCCATGAAGTTCAACCCCGACACCCTCCACCGGGATCTGGCCATCCAGATCTCCGAAGACACCGGCAAAAAGACCACCGAGCAACAGGCGCTAGCGCATGTGCCGGCCGCGGTCATGGCGTTGCGCGCCCAGGATCGTCCGCTGCAGGTCGCCCAACAGGATGTGGTTGCCTATTGCACCGTCCTGCTCAACAGCACCGGCGGAGCGAAGAAACCCGCTACAGCGAGCGCGCCCCATAAGCAGGAGGGGGACACTTCGGGCGAGAAGGGCAAGAAGGTCCCGAAGACCTGGGACGATTTGACTTCGCAAGAGGCTGCGCGCGCGTTCCTGTCGACCGTGACTGCCGCCAGGTGGATTTCCGCGGTTCAGTCAATGGGAGCGCTCGCCCCCAAATATCTCGAACCCAAGACGAGCAAGATTGACGGCAAGATGCCCTCCGCGCTCGGGCTTGGCCTGGTCGGCACCGGTGACGGGCGCTACGCTAGCGCGTTGACGACCGACGCTCGGATCCGCATGACGTTCTGCGGCAATGCGGAACTCACTCGGGTTGCCAAGGTCCTGATGGCCCGAGTTGAGATAGAGGGTGGCGAGGCGGCCCACGTCATCGAGCTCCTCGCGGATACGGACGGCGCGCTCTTCCGCGCCTTCGGCAGCCTCGGCGCAAACACGAAGGGGCTCGAGGCCGCTTCCTCCGTGTATTTGCAGCGTCGCCTGGTTGGGCTTGGCGAGGTCTCGGCGATCGACGGCGACAGAATGAAGTGCGTCTTCGTTCCGCACGGCGGTGGCTACCTCCAGGTCACCCCGACGCCCTCCGCCGCCCTCTTCACCGAAGTTCCGCAGCGCCTGCGCGAGCGCCGGGCGGGCAAGCAATGGATCAAGGACCATGACGCCACGCTTTCCTCGAAACCACAGAACGCCGGGCTACACGCCAGCTATGAGGGCGGCAAGATCCGAAGGATCGACGCCGCCTACCGTCCGATCAACACGAGCCAGCACTGGCGCAAGCTCAAGGCTGTCGCACACGGCGCGCCCTTCTTCACCGCTTCCATGCTTCGCGACGAAGAGTGTGTGACGAACTACGCGAGCCTGGTTCACCCGTTTTTGAGCACACCAGACGACGCGTACAGCAATCGCGACATCCGAAGCGCTCTCGAATACCACGCGCGATCGATGGCGGCGCAGCTCATCGAGAATCTGCGTGATTTCCAGGACTTCTGCTCGACCCACACCGCGCTCAACGACGAGGCGTTCCATGGTCCTGCCTGGGTGCGTCGCATTGTGGCCGGCGAGACCGGATCCTGGTCGCCGGCGGAGCGCGCCCAGATCGCTCAGGAAATGTCGACCGCGATGGCCGACGCACTGGCCCGTGCCGACCGGCGCTTTGCAGGCGCCGCTTCCCGCAACGACTCGCTGCTGCGCGATCTCAGTGACGCTGCCGAGCAGCTCGTCGAGGAGACGTTTATCCGATGAAGGGGTTCTCTATCGGGCCTTTCGATTGCCCGACTGTTGCTCTCGACGGCGCCTATATCGCGACGGGATTTCCGTCGATGACGGCGATCGCCGGGCTCGTCGATGCACTCACCAACCGCTGCGGCACCCCCGCAGCCAACGCACCATTCGCGATCGTCGTCCACGATCTGCAGGTTCATCCCGGCCGGCCTAAGCCCAAAGCGGACAGCAAAGCGGAACCGACGGAAGCGGTCGAGCGCACGCGCGGACGCATGCGCGCGACCCTGCTGATGCTCGATCCTGAAGATGCCTGGCTCACCAGCCAGATTCAGGATGCCCTGCCCGGTCTGCGCTTCGCGGGTAGCGTGATGCAGGCTGTCGGCAAGCGACCGGAAGTTCGGGTCCGGGAATTCGACGATCTCGGGAAAGCGCTGCGCGCGCTAGCTCCGGGGCACCTGATCCTCGACCGCGGCGATATTCTCGACCGCGCGCTTGCCATCGCACGCGACCCCCTGGATGCCCTGCTCGACGTCTTCGCGCTGCAGAAGGACGACCAGGAGCGCTGGCAGTCGGCCTACAGCTTCTCCGAAGATGGCGAGTTCCAGGCGCTTCTGCCGGTGTCCGTGGGCTACCAGTGCCTTGAGCCCCTCGAGGACGCCACTACCCGCTCCGGCACCCGCTGCCCTACCACGCCGCACGTTTTCGCTGAAGGCATCGTCAGCGTCGCTGAGGCCCGGTCTTCCCGGAAAGTCTCTCGGTCGGCGAACGGCCCAGCGGCGCTACCCGCCTTCTGGTCATGGTCCAGTCATCCGGACACGGCCGTCATCCATCTAACCGGCCGTTCGTTCGCGGCCATTTCTAGCGAAGGGATCCCCGCATGAAGAAGCTCCATGCAAGCATGCTCGCGTTCGCACGGTCCATCCAGACCGGCGAGGGCCTGTTCTTTGGCGCCACACAGGGCGCCGATATCATCATCGATGGCGCGCTCAACCGCAGTGCCCTCGTGCCGGCGGAGGTCCAGGAGATCTCCGTCCGCGGGACGATCGGCAACTACATGAGCGAGAAGGCTTTCGGCAAGCACGACATCAAGCAGGCGAACCTGCAGACGGTCGACCGCGCCACCCTTCCGGCCGGCTGCGACCGCCTGGCGGTCAAGGCGGCCGTGCAGTTCCTGCCGAACGCCATGAAGGCGCACGCGTCGGACGACAGCGAGGCGATCGCCAACCTGTCCGACTTCGTTTCGAGCTACGCCGCCAAGGGCGGCTTCTCGGAGCTGGCCGCGCGGTACCTGTGGAACCTCGTCAACGCGCGCTGGATGTGGCGCAACCTCCTGATCATGACCGACAAGAAGGTCTACGTGATGGAAGGCGATCAGGTCCTGCTCACGGCGAAGCCCGACGAGATCGAGCAGGAGACCTTCCCCGGCGTCGACGACATCTCCCAGGCGTGCGACGGCGATTTCATAAGCCTGGTGGACCGCGTCGCCGCGGCCTTTTCCGGCAACGGGCCAGTTGTCTCGGTGGAGATCATGACCGTGGGCTCCCTGCCCGAGGGCAGCGAGATCTTCCCGAGCGAGGAGTACCTTTCCGGCGAGGCCGCAGACGCGATCCAGCGCCGGCGCGGCAGCAAGAACGGCGCCGGCAAGGTGCTCTCGTCCATCGAGGTCGACCACCGCGGCCGCCGCGTACGGCAGGCCACCTTCCATCCGCAGAAGATCGGAAACGCCATACGCTGCGTGGACGAGTGGCACGGCCACGAGGACTTCGGCGCTGTCGCCGCCGATCCCTACGCGGCGCAGACGACCCGTGCGATCGCGCTGCGCAGCCCGGCGGGCGGCTGCCTGTACGACTTCCTGACCAAGAAGGGCTTTCAGGAGCGCATGCTCACTGGCATGGAGCAGGCGGCTCCGAGCGAGCCCGCCTTTGGCGACGCGCATTATGTTGTCGCCAACCTGGTTCGCGGCGGCGTCTTCGGCGGGAAGGAGTAGATCATGTTTTCCTGCTATGCCGATATCCGATACAGCCGGCAGGCCAAGCTGCTGATTGACGAGAACAGCCCTGCGCTGGCGCAGGGCGTTTTCGCCGCCCTTCACGGCTGGAACACCGCCGTGAAGGCGGACGATCAGCGCATTGCCGGCAGCCTGCCCCGCATGACTCTCATCGAAACGGCCGATGACGGGCGCATCAAGGACCTCGCTGACTGCCTGGGGCTCGTGCGGGTCTTCGGGCGCGAAGAAGCGCATCTTGATGCGTTCCTCGCTGACCATCGCATTGGCCGGCTGGTTGAGACGGGGATGATCAAGCGGCCCCGTGTCAGAGAGGTCGAGATCGACGACGACACCGAGTTCGCGGTCTACACCCGCGACCGCGCGGCCGACCAGCTGACGCCCGCGGCGATCGATCGCGAGGAGCGGCGCTATGCCAGGCGTGCGAAAGCGAGGGGCCTCGAGCGCGCGTCCGAGGAGATCGTGAGGGCTCGCTGCGGGCGGCTCGCACAGAAGAACCGGGATGATCGGAAGCTCGGACCGAAAATCTTCGTTCCAATGCGCTCTCGCTCAACGGACAACCCGTTCTCGCTCGTGATCAGGCGGGAGGTCCGTGAGGCGCCAGCTGAGGGCCTGCTGAACACATACGGGTTGTCGCGCGCAGACGCCTGCATCGCCGTTCCTGAGATCTAACCGCACGACGCTGGCCGACCCTTCGTGCGAAAGGGTCGGTCAGCGTTCTTGGAAAAAGCAATGACTTACGCGTCAGACCGAAAAACGAAGCCAGGAGTACGTTTCTAGCTGCTAGGCTACTGATATATCCCAGACAAGTATTCAAAAAGACCCGTCGGCCGCCGGACAGGCGGCTGAGAAGTGTGCGAAGCGCTCGAGGAGGCGGGAGTCGAGGTCGGCCGCCGGACAGGCGGCTGAGAAGAGATAGTGAGCGAGTGGAAATACGTCGCGCCCGGTCGGCCGCCGGACAGGCGGCTGAGAAGCACATCCGCCGGATCGCTGATCTTCACCTCCCGTCGGCCGCCGGACAGGCGGCTGAGAAGCGGCAGAAGAAGCGCGCGGACACGCTGGCAGAGTCGGCCGCCGGACAGGCGGCTGAGAAGATCGCCGAGGTCATCGCCGCGCACGAGCAGCAGTCGGCCGCCGGACAGGCGGCTGAGAAGCTGGAAAATCCGCAGCGCCGTGTCGGTCGGCAGTCGGCCGCCGGACAGGCGGCTGAGAAGTTTTCGAGGATAGGATTCGCAGGGAGAGCGTGGTCGGCCGCCGGACAGGCGGCTGAGAAGGTTCCACAAAACCGAGACCTACGGCCAGAACCGTCGGCCGCCGGACAGGCGGCTGAGAAGTCGCGGCCGTCGTCGTCGAAGCGCTCCATCTGGTCGGCCGCCGGACAGGCGGCTGAGAAGTGAGACAGGAGATCGTCATGACGGCGACGAACGTCGGCCGCCGGACAGGCCGCTGAGAAGATCGGGTCAGCGTGGAGCTGATCCACGAAGCCGTCGGCCGCCGGACAGGCGGCTGAGAAGGTCCGCTGCGACAGCGAAGATCAAGCGGTCCGGGGACGCATCCGGCGCCTATCCTGCTGGAACAAACTCGATCCCTGCCGCCGGCGCGCGGCGCTCGGCCTGATCGCCACAGAACAGGTCAGGCCCCATCCTTCTCCGCCGAAATCGATGCCTCGCAAATGGCGCGCACATTCCCGAGGAGCTCGCCGGGCTCGACCACCAGCACGTTGTAGACGTTGTTGACGTCGCTGCCAGTGAACAGCCCGGCAAACCGGTGAGCGGCCAGGACCTCGTTCTGGTAGTTGACCTTACCACCACGCGTCAGTGTACCCCGAGAGTCAGGGTTGTCCTTGTGCCAGACCTCCATGCCCGTGCGCAGGTAGTCGGCGTCAATCAGGTCCCGGATGCGTGGGCGCCAGTCCCGGCTCTTGCGGCCGCGCTTCTCCTCGCGGATTTCCATGTTGCGCTTCAGATCGTCGAACTCCGGCCCGAGCAGCTCCGCCAGCATGTCGTAGGGCATCAGGCCGATCGCGAAGTTCGTGTCCAGGCTGGTCAGGGTCGTGATGAGGCGGTTCAGGCCAGGGACATCCGGCGACAGCGAGGCGATCGCGTTGCCCATGCTGAACGTCTGGCCGTTGGTCTTGCCGTAAAGCCCGTTGATCAGGCGGATCACCTCGATCGACCGCAGGTACGAGAGATCGCCGCGGCGTTTGGCGATCTCGTACTCCGCGCGCGTGATCTTCGCCGGCGCGCCGCCGAGCAGATACCGGGCCTCTTCCCCGTACCGGGCGTAGAACTCCGCGGCCGACTGCACGACGTGGCGGCCGCCGCGGCCCGGATCGAGGACGTGGCGCTGCACGGCGCCAGCCGGCCCGCTCTCACCGGTGAGGACGAACAGGTCGCGGTGGAAGAACAGACTGAGCCACGACCACAGCTCGACGTCGGCCAGCCGAAGGCGAACCATGTCCGCGCCCAGGGCGTCGCACACCCTCTCGGCCATGTTCTTACGGGTGCCGAGCTTGTGGGCGGAGATCTCGACCGGCTGGCCGGCGAGATCGACCGGGGTCGCGTATGCGCGGTCGAACAGAAGCCATGTCGGCGCCGGCGCATGCCCACCGGCCGCGACCCAGCCGTGGAACTCGTTCAGGCCCTCCGTCGTGAACCGGGAGATCGGCCCGCTCTTGGTGGTGGTCTGGGCGGTCATTCCGCGGCTTCCTTCTGCTTGCTCGCTGCATGTAGAGCGGTTGAAACGAACCGGCCCCGGGAGATCACCCGTCCGGCCGCAGTCTCGATCCAGTCACGGACCTCGCGCGTCTCCAGACCACGTTCACCACTGACGAATTCCTCGCACTCGCTGGCGTCGACGCCACACTCGGCCAGGAGCTTGCGCCATTGTTCAGTGATCTCCGGGTCGATCTGAAGCTCCTCGCCGCGAAGCACGACGTCCGTCACGATCTGTAGGAGCGCGCCATGCATCACGGCCGCGTAAAAGACCGCGTCCGCGTTCAGCCGGCGATCCAGGTCCGGGATGCGCGCGTTGACGAAGATCAGGGCGCCGTTGCACGGGTGCACTTCAGCTCGCAACAGTTCCTCGCCCATGTTCGGGTCACGCCGGAGGGTGATCAGGTTGCCCGAGTTCCGCTCGCCCTCAGCGTCCGAGCGAATACGGATGCCGTCGGCCGCTGCCAGGATCCGGTAGGTCGAGTTGTTCATGACGAGGAAACGGAAGCGCACGTCGACGTCGCTCTCGAACTCGCCGAGTCGGATCCATCCGGTGGGCGCCTGGAAGCGATCTGCTGATCCAAGCTCTATGCGCTCGAAGCTCGACGTGCGGGCACGGCTCGCCTCAAGGTAAACCAGAGCGTCCTCCCCGAAGGCCGCCATGTCCATCTCGCAGCCAGCGATCTGGACCTCGGCGCGGCCGTCGCGGCCCACCCGGGTATTCACTTCGATCCGCCGGTTGGGAATCGGCTTGGCCCGGCTCACGCGCAGCGCGCGCTTGGACGGGAGCTTTCGTTCGAGCGTATCCGAGGGCATTTCAGGCGTCTCCGGACTGCGCGGCCTCGCGGGCCTCGACATCGATCAGGTTGATCTCCAGGTCGCGGCGCGGATCGTAACCACGTGCTTCCAGGGTGAACTCCGCCCCTGTGAGCTCCAGGCTCAGCAGGTTGGCTGCCTCGACCTCGACCACTGCGCCGCGGACCGAATAGGACACCGGCCGGCGGGCCTTGGGCGCGAACGAGAAGTCCAGTGGGCTGTGCCGCTTGAAGGCGTTCCCTTTGCGCGTCGCGTAGGCAACCTTGAGCTCAAGCTTGCCGGCCGAGGTCAGCAGCACGCTCGGATCGCGCAGTCGCAATACGAAGCCATCCTCCAGGACCTTCATGGAGATCGCGCGCACGAGGGGCGTGCCACCGCCCGCCTCGACCTCCTCTTCCTCGCCGAAGTCGTGATCCGGGTTCTGGTTGGTGCGCGCGTCACGCTTGCCGTCGCGCTTGGCGTCGATAGCCTTCGGCTGGCTTCGCGAGGAGCGCACGCGGTCCATCTCCGGCGCGGCGAACACCGCGTCGAACACGGAGCGGATCACCCCTGCGCTGTCCTCGGGCGCGCAGATCGCCTCGATGTCCGGCGCGCAGTGACGCATCGTGCGCAGCCGCCCATCGATGTTCTTGAAGACGCGCTTGTCATCCAGCAGGGAGCGGCTCCATGCGTCATGGGCCGGCGGCTCCGCGTTGGCGAAGAACGCCGACGCCGCGCCCGGCATCGCCTCAACGATCACGACGCTCTGGCGGATCGGCACGCGGTATTTGCTCAGCATGCAGCCCTGGCGGAAGAAGGCCGCCCCAGGGGCCTCGTTCTCCTCGACCTGGCGCATCAGGACCTTGATCCAGCCGTTCTGCCAGCCCGGCAGGTCGCTGCGCTGGTAGTTGAACGGTATCCACGCCCTGAACGGACGCCCCTCCTCCCAGATCTGGCGCATCGCGGCGGCCTCCGCGGCGCCGAACGCCGACTCATCCAGCGGGGTCTTTCCCGTGTTCGCCTGGAAGGTCGGGATGTCGCCGGCCTGCTCGGCCAGTGCGAGTGACAGGTATCCGAGCCGGTCGGACGCCTCGCTGCTGGAGACGATGACCTGCCGGATGTTGCTGGCATCGACGGTCTCGTCCGGGAAGTCGACGATCAGCTTGCCGGCGGCGATCTGGTAGTAGAAGTTCCGGAGCAGGGCGGTCCGCAGCGCGGCGATCGTGATCCGGTCTTTCACGAAGGGCAGCGCGATCGAAAAGCCGGTCTCGCCCGGCTGCCGGGACATCCCGAGGCTCCGGCCGATCTCCCTGGCCTGCGCGCCCTTGAAGGGATGGCAGATCGCAGCGTGGCCGCGGACTTCGATTTCCTCGGCGAAGATCGCGTACTTCGTGTACTCCGGGGCCTCTGGGTCATCGCTGAGCTTGTGTGACTTGAGGTGCCCCTGGCCCATCAGCGCCACACGGCCGTCCTCAGCACGCTCGGTCAGGCCGAAGAACAGCCGGCCATAACTGGCGCCGGCCAGCGCCATGCGCCCGCCAATCCCGTGGCTACCGCCCTCCCCGTTCTTCTTCGTGCTGTCGCCGAACCGGCGCCAGAAGTTCACGAACGCGCTGTGGCGGGTCTGCGAGGTCTCAATCTCGCCCTCGAGGCCGCGCGTATTGAAGTCCTCCAGGACCAGGGTGCGGACCGGGCCGGCGAGCATCTCTTCGAGCGGGATGTCGGACGCATGCCAGTGAGCCATGCGTCCGGCGACCAAGCGGCGCACCAGCGCAGGATCCAGGTCGATCAGTTGCACGCGCAGGCGCGCGGGCTGCGCCGGGTCCAGCACCGCGTCCAGCGTGTTCTGGAGAACCTCGCGCATGAGCCCCTCGGCGTCGATCTCACTGCCAAGGACGTATGCCTCGTCCATGGAGCTCTGGCTGGCCGCCGGGCCGTGCGGCTCCACATGGAAGCGATCGCCGAGGTCGCCGCCGGTCGAGTCAACCTGACCCACATCAAGCGCGACGTCAGGAATGCTGGGGCCAGCCGCGTCCGCTTCGGTATCGGTCGCCGACGGTTCGGTCGGCTCCTTTAGGCGCAGCGCTTCGAACAGGTCGCCAAACACATCCATCTCCCGGCGTTTCGGTTGTTCATGAGCCGGAGATGGGTCGCACTCGCGACTTTTGGCACGACGACACAACACCGTTACCGAATTTCCTATCACAGAAACAGATCGACACGGTCGCTGATTCATTGGCCCGCATGACCTCTTGCGCGCTTGCTGGCGAAGCCCCCGCTCTCAGGCGTTTCCGCCCATTACGCACACAGGCCAACCGTAAAACTCGTATCGCCACCGTCTTTCGCTTCTGGTGACCGTTGCGCCCGCCTGCCCTGACCCTATTTCCCTCATTGTCTGATCCTGATTACGGTCGTCGAGGTCCTGTCATGCCGAAATTTGAGCACGCCCGTTCTTCAGGGCAAACGTCTCCAACGAAGCCGACAATCAGGATCGAGAACACTCCCTGTCAGCAACTGCTTCAGTCTCTAGAAGACAAAACGATCGATCTTGTTCTGACTGACCCACCCTATGTCATCAGTCGAGAGACTGGCTTTTCGTCAGTGGTCGACGGGGAGAGCCGGTTCGCGATGTCCATGGACTTCGGCGCCTGGGATCACGAATTCACTGTCGGAGACCTCGACACGTCTGTAAAGGCGTTTTATCGAGTGCTTCGCCAGGGTGGTGTTTGCATTATTTGGTTTGACCTTTGGAAGCTGTCAATTCTTCGCGACATCATGGCCAACGCCGGCTTTAAGCAAATTCGCTTTATAGAGTGGGTAAAAACGAACCCGGTGCCAATCAATTCATCACGCAACTATCTGACGAACTCCCGAGAAATTGCTGTATTGGGCGTGAAAGGCTCCAATAGCACCTTTAATGCAACGTATCACAATGGGATTTTCAGGCATCCAATTTCGCATTGTCTACAAAGCGTGTTGGCGCGCTGCTGACCCACGACCGGTAGTGAGGTCATAGGGCACGCACGAAGATCGGATTGGCGCCGTCGGACGATTGCGCGTTCGCATCGCGCATCAGCATCCAGGCGACGTAGCCGTCGAGGTACTTCGTGGCGGGTCCGCGGAACGGCTGCATGAACTCCTTGAACCGGGCATGGAAGGCGTTGACGTTCTGGATGTGATAGACGCCATTGGCGCGCACGCGCTGGTTCAGGCTCGTGTTGACCTGCTCGATCGCGCGCCCGGTGCGATTGGCGTAGGTCCGGTACACGCCGGCGGCATCCGTGCAGAGCATCGCATCGCGTGCCAGACGCGGCGTCAGCGATTGGGCGATCTCCCGCAAACGGGTCGACCGCAGCCGATTGGCGGCCGTCGCGCCGCCGCGGTCGCGCGTCACAAGGACCGGGATCTGCCAACGGGAAAGGCCGCGCGGCAGCGGGATGCCCTGCCTATCGTAGTCCCGCCACCGCAGGCGCGGCGGCTTGGGATGGCGCGACGGCGCCCGCTGGTGGCGGACCCATTCCCGCGAGCCTTTCCGGGACTCCCGGAAGTACGTCTCGTCCGCTTCGACGATGCCCTTCAGTCCCGATTGGCCGACGTCGCCGAGGGCGGCGAGAAGCCTGGTCCGCCAGCGCCAGACCGTCATCTTGTCGACCCCGAGGGCAGCCGCGAGGGCACGGCAAGGCTGCGGCTGTCGGGCCATCATGTCCTTCGCGACTGCCGCCATCCCGTCACGGCGATGCACCCGCTCCACCAGCGTGCCGGTCGCGCTGCTGAACGTCTTGCCGCAATCGCTGCAGCGCCACCGTTGGAGCTGTGTGCGGGTCTTGCCCCACCGCCGGACGGCCGTCGAGCCGCAGTGGCAGCAGTGCTTCTCCAGGCCGCTACGTTCCTCCAGCAGCGCCTCGGTCTCACGCCGCTCCAGGCGCGACTGCGCCGTGGCCACGAGCTGTTGAAGCTCGTGAACCGATAGCCGGTCCAGCGCCGCGCTGATCTCCGAAAGCCTTCCAGACACCGGACCGCTCCCGCCGATTTGGTTTTCCAAGAGCACTCTGGATAGCAGATCTAGGGATCAACGCAAGCGCCAACACGCGTTGCAGACAATGCGTCCAATTTACCATGGGAAAGATCGAGCTCACACAACCCAAAAGCCGACCCAATTATTTGCAGAATTGGTAGCCATTCACACGAACCCGGGAGACACTGTCCTAGATCCTTACCTGGGCTCCGGCACAACTGCAGTGGCCGCAGCAGCAGCCCGTCGCAACTTTATCGGTTGTGACCTTGACCCATTGTTTACCGATTTCGCGCAGGCGCGGGTGTCCGGCGACACCCAGCGTGTCGCCCAACTGAAGGCCGATATCAAGAAGCGCCGCACTCTTGAGATGGCGACACAACGGCCTGCGGCATGAATTGGCAAAACATAGATATAGAGAAGTTCACGAAGGGAACGGCCCCGCGGCGCTTTCTTGAGATCGCCGACGTATGCTGGAGCACTGGCTACTCTCGGTGTGTTTCCGTAGACGAGCTTGATCCCGATATGCAATTTGGTAATGGCGCAGATTGGGCTAGGACCGACGGTAGCTTAGGTAGGTACTTCAATATCCATCGGGAAAAGAAGCGCGGACGCATCTCTCATATTCAATTGGTTGGTTTTCGGAAAAGCGCAGTTTCAGGATCAATTCCAAAGGAAGTGTACGAGGCCTATCGAAAGGAAGTCTGCCGTATTTTGGCTACACACTCTAGAAAATGTGAGATTGATCACAAAGATGGCAGGAAAGATGTCGACGTCGGCGCAGAGAAGGAGGCCTTTCAACCTCTCAGTAAGCCAGCCAATGACGCGAAGCGCCAGCACTGTAAGGTCTGCAAGCAAACCGGACAACGTTTTGATGCGACCCAACTCGGTTATTCTGTAAGTCAATGGATCGGTCCGAAAGAATATAAGGGTTCGTGTGTTGGATGTTTCTGGTATGACCCAAAAGAGTTCAATAATCAAGTCTCATCGAATTTCGTCAAGCAACGATGAACATCAGTCGGATGCGTCGGCTCAAATACTTCCAGTTCTAGGCTGATCTCAGCAGAGCAAGTCGTTTCGAAACAGGCCCTCGATATCGACCGAGATTCCCGGGCAGCACGATCCGGGATTACGAGCATTGCTCGCTTTGGTCGTCCCGCTGCAGGCACCGGGGAATTGGGGCATTCTTCAAAATGTGATTGTCGGAGCGCCGGAAAGTGGTCTGTAGCGGCGCTTATCGGAGGCCGATCCGCACGCTAGTGCGGATAGCCACCGAGAGTCGTCCGGCCTCAACACATGATATCGACCGTATACGCGCGGCAATAACCGTTTTTTCACCCCAAATCCCAGATAGTGGGCCCCGCACCGCGCCCACCATCACCCACAGACCAATCCGGACGACAAGGACCGCCATGAGCACCGCCTACATCGAGACCATCCAGCGCATCGAGCGCCTCCACCGCCAGTTCCTCGAGACCATCAAGGACGAGCTGGACCGCCTGGGCATCCGTGACCTCAACGCGGTCCAGGCCATGATCCTGTTCAACCTGGGCGGCGAGCAGATGACCGTCGGCGACCTGACCCACCGGGGCTGCTACCAGGGCTCGAACGTCTCCTACAACGTCAAGAAGCTCGTCGAGCTCGGCTACCTGACCCAGCAGCGCGCCGACCACGATCGCCGCGCCACCTACCTGGCCTGCACCACCAAGGGCCACGAGATCCGCGGACACATCCAGCAGCTGATGGACGCCAACGCCGCGGAGGCCGCCTCCCTGAGCGTCGATGTCGAGGCAGCCGCCGACAGCCTGGGCGGGATCGAGCGTGCGCTTGCGACCGCGCGCATGAACCAGCACGCCGCGAGCCGCCGGGTCGCGTGACCCTTCGCGCGGTCGCCGGCTAAAGACGGGTGGCCCTCAGCGGCCGCCCCTTTCCTTTTCCTGCCACGCGCGCCCGTACCCGCTCAGGCGGGCGTCACCCGCTCCACGGTCCCGTCCGTGACATAGACCAGCAGTCCGGTCTCGCAGCCCAGCGCCTTCAGATAGTCGCGCATCTGCTCGCGATACCGCGTCCGCTGGCCCGGATCCGCTGCCACGTCCGACTTCCAGTCGATCACCGCCTCGATCGCCCCGCTCGGGTCGACCGATACGGCGTCCGCAAGGCCGCTCACGATCTCCTCGCCGGCATCCGAAACCGTGCTCGCCTGAACCGTCGTCTCCGGGATCAGCTGGGATCGCCGTGACGCGACCTCCCCCAGCGCCAGCGCGCGCGCTACCACCTCGGCCATCTCCCGGCCGCAGGGCCCGTCCGCCGGGTCCGGCGCCGGATCCACGCCCAGCTCCTGCAGCAGCACGCCGGCCCTGCACTCCACGTCCGCCTCGTCCAGCTCGCCGGTCAGCACCTCCTCCAGCAGCTTGTGAATGACCAGCCCGCGGGTCGGCGAGCCCGCGACGCCCGCACCGGCCACCGTCGGCCCATCGATCTCGGCGAAGACCTGCGGCGCGTCAGCCACGCTCGAACCCGCCGCGTCGCCTTGCTCCGCCTCGTGCCGGCTCGGCGTGCGCCGGCGGATCACCGGATGCGCGCACGCCACCCGCCCGGCCTCGGCCGCGAAGGTCGCTGCGTCCTGCTCATTTCGCTCCGCAGTCTCCCGCGACCCGACCTCGGACGGCCACTGCTGGGGATCGAGCGCGTCCAGCTCTGGCAGCCCCAGGTCGACCAGGTTGATCCAGGCGCCGTCGGCCACCGGCGCCTCCAACCGCGGCAGCACCAGAAGCTGCTTCGCCCGGGTGCAGGTCACATACCAGAGCCGGGCGCGCTCGGCCGCGACCGCCGCCTCGTTCTCCGCCTTCGCCGCCTCATGCGCCTCCGTCCGCGGCCCCGTCTTGGTCAGGTGCAGATGCAGGGTGTTATCGCTGCGGCGCAGCTGCGGACCGTTCTGGCCCATCGGCTCGCCCATCGCGTTCACCGGGATCACCACCGGCCACTCCAGGCCCTTGGCCGAGTGCATCGTGATCACCTGCACCGCCTGCTCCTGGGCGTCCGGGCGGCCCTCGGCCTGGCTTGTGCTCGCCTCCCACTTCTTGCGCATGTCGCTCGCGAACGCCTTCAGCCCGCGCACCGCGTAAGGGCGCGCCAGCTCCAGGAACAGGTCGACGTTCGACAGCGCGCGCTCGGCTGACCGCGGATGGCGCTGCTCCAGGATCGGCCGCACCCGCAGCTCCTCGACCGCCTCGGCCAGCAGCTCGAACGGGGTCACGTAGGCCGCCCGCTTCCGCAAGCCGCGCAAGACATGCAAGACGTGCTTGACGGTCTCGTTGGGCAGCACGTCGGGGTCCGCGTTGAGGTTCAGCACCGGGATCCGGTCCGGGCGGTCGGGATCGCGCGGCAGCGCCGCGACGCAGTCCAGCAGCTGCTCCTCTGTCGCCCCCACCAGCGGACCACGCAGCAGCGCGCCCAGCGCCAGCGTGTCCCGCGTGTCCGCGAGCGTGCGGGTGACCGCGATCAGGTCCAGAATCTCCTGCCGCCGGAAGGCCCCTTTGCCGGCCTGCGTCGCGATCGGCAGGCCCGCGTTCTCGAGCGCGCTCTCGTAAATCCACAGCGACGTGCCCGCCGGCGCGATCAGGGCAATGTCGCCCGGCCGGCAAGGCCGCTCGCCCCCGGTCGCGTCCTCATCCAGGACCGTGTAGCTGTCGACCAGCCTGCGGCAGAGATCGGCGATCGACGCCGCCTCGGCCCGGCGCATGTCGTCGACGCTTGACCCCTTGTCGGGATTGCTCGCCTCGACCGGCACGTCGAGCGCCCGCACCCGCGCCTCGTTGCTGCCGTCAGCCTTGGTCCAGGAGAGCGCCTCGAAACCCGGCTGGTCCTCGGCGGACAGCGCCGCGTCGAACGTCCCGTTGACCCACTCGATCAGGCCCTGCTGCGAGCGGAAGTTGGCCTGGATCGAGACCTGATCGCCGGCGCTCGCATGGAGTGCCGACCGCGCCTGCATGTAGCAGCCGACGTCGGCGCCGCGAAAACGGTAGATCGCCTGCTTTGGATCGCCGACCAGGAACAACCGACCGGGCTCCGGCTGGCGGTCGGTCCAGGGCCTGTCCGCCGGCTGCCGCGGTTCCGCCTCGCAGAGCCGCCACAGGATCTCCGCCTGGACGGGATCCGTGTCCTGGAACTCGTCGACGAGAACGACCCGGTAGCGTCGCGCAAGGGCGTCGCGGACCTCCGGGTGATCGCGCAGCAGAGCACGCGCGCCGAACAGGAGGTCGTCGAAGTCCATCAGCGCGGCGTCGCTCTTGTACGCCTCATAGCGCTCGACCAGCGTCTGCATCGCCTGCATGAAACGGTGGTTGAGCACCCGGGCCGCCTTCTCGGCGAACGCCTCCAGGGCCCCGCTGACACGATCGTAGGCGGCTTGGGCCTCATCGTTCAGCCGTTCCGCCTCGGCCTTCGAGGCACCGCGGCCCGAAGCCGCCTTCACGTAGACGCCCTTCTTGTCCCACTTCTTGAGCGCGACCTTGCCCTGAAGCATCCGCGAGATCCGCATCGGCTCCGCACACGCGAGCAGCCCGGCCGCGTCGGGACCCGACTGCAGCGCGGCGATCAGGCTGTCGCGGAGTGCGCCGAACTCCTCGGCGATCTGATCGACACTGGGCTCGCTGGCGCGGCCGGCCAGCTCGACGAACTCATCGACGGCCGCCTCGAGATCGGCAAGGTCCGCGCGAGTCAACTCAGCCGCCGGCGCGCCGGCCGTGCGGTTTCCACGCAACTGGTCGGCCGCCTCGTCGATCTTGCGAAGAGCATGATCCGGGTCGGCAAGCAGCATCTGGGCCAGCAAGTCGTCGCCAGCACTCTCCCCATCTTCCGCCGCGGCGCCGGACAGGTGCTCGCGCAGCCAGCGTTCCTTGATGTCTTGGAAGATCAAGTCCGCGTTCGCCGGGTCGATCATCTTGGCGCCCGGATCCATTCCGGTTTCCACCGGATAGGGCCCGATCATCTGCTTGCACCAGCCGTGGATCGTGGTGCAGGTCAGGCGGTCCAGCTTTCCCCGCGCCTCGCGTAGCGCCGCGACCTGTTGCGCACTCGGCCCGCCCGGGAAGGCCGAGGCGATCTGCACCGGCATGTCGCCTGCGATCACCCGGTCGACGAACCGCGCGACGCGCTGCTGCAGCTCGCCGGCCGCCAGCTCGGTGAAGGTGATCGCAGCGATGTTCTCGGGATCGGTCCCGTCCGCCAGCAACTTGACCAGGCGACCCGCCATGATCGCTGTCTTGCCGGTGCCGGCACCGGCCTCCACCAGCAGCGTGCTGGACGCATCCGTGAGCGCGCGCGTGCGCGCCTCCTGATCGATCAGGGTGTCGGTCACTGCATCCCCCAGACATCCGCCAATGAGCCATGCCGTGCGTTGAAGTGCGCGCGCTTCTGCCGGAAGTAGCGATCCTTCGCATCGCCCGGCAGCGCGAAGCTCATGTCGTTGAAGTCGTCCTCGGTGCCCTCGCCCGGGATCGCGTTGCCGGCGAGCAGCTGGTCGCGGCCCAGCTGCAGGTACTGCGCCAGCTGCTCCAGCGTCGCCTCCGGATCCTCCAGCGGCACCACCCGGCCGCCCAGCGGGAACACCAGCCGGGCATCGACCGGAATGCCGCCCAGCAGCGACTTCACGGTGAAGGCGTAGAGGCACCGCTGCAGCTCGCGGCCACCCCGCAGCTGCGGGGGTTTCTTCACCGGCGGGTTCTTGCCGGTCTTGTAGTCGACAACCGCGGCCGCGCTGGTGTCGCCAGCGATGTCCAGCCGGTCGATCCGACCGGTGATCAGTAGCGAGGTGCCCGGGATCGTCACCGGCTGATCGACTTCCCACGGCAGGTCCTGATCGATCTGCCGCGCGCTTTGCCAACCGGCCTGGCCGAACGGGACCTCGGCCAGGCTGCGCTGGTCGGGAAGCGCGCCCGAACCGTCCTGACCGAACTCGGCCAGGAAGCCGTCTGGGACCGCCTCCTCGGCGCGCCGCAGCAGGCGCCGCCAGATCAGCCGTGGCGGCACCGGCATGCTGTACTCCCACGCTTCCGCAACCGCCTCCGCCGCCGCGCGGGCCGCTGCGCGGATCTCGTCTTCAGAGGCCCGGGCGATCCCGGGGGCGGCCTCAAGGCGCCGTGTTGCCTCCTCGAAGACGCCGTGCACGAGCGAGCCGAACTGGAGCGCGTCGAGCGTGATCGGCTCCTCGTCCTCGCTGGGCTCGCGCCAGCCCAGCACATCCGCCCAGACGTAGCCGATCGGATCTCGGATCAGGCGCTGCAGGGCGCCTGTCGACTGGGGCCGATCCAGCCGCTCGGCGATCAGCGGATGGTTCGCGCGGATCAGCCCATCGTGCGCGGTGACCTGCTCCGTGTGCCAGTCGATCCAGCAGCTCCGCGTGCTCGCGGCAAGCGCCGTGTGGCCGAACTCCTGCCGGCGCGCCAGCAGCCGGTCCGACTCGCTCATCACATGCCGGGCGATCCGCGAGCGCTCGAGGTAGGCCGGTTCCAGCCCTTCGGGCCAGAGCGGGCTCGTCCCGAGCTGCCGGCCGTCGGCATCGCGCCGGCTGTGCGACAGCACGACCTCCCGCTCGGCGCCGTCGATCAGCGCCCGGAAGTCGCGCCGGTCGCGCATCGGCACCGGAACCGGGTCGAGGCGGTCCTGCGGCACGATATGGTTCGGCAGCAGCGGGTCCTCGGCCTCGGTCCGCGGCCATGACCGGCTGGTGAGACCCAGGAGCCGCATGCGAGCGCGCGGCGCGCCAGCCACGCTGGCCGCCGGGCCCCAGACGATCGCCGCCGAGGGATCGATGTCGTCGGCCAGCCGGAGCCCCTGCAGCGTCACGTCGAGCGCATGCGGCGGCCCGTCGGTCAGCGCCTGACGCCAGATCGAGCGGCTAACACCGGTCAGCAGGGCGTTGCCGATCTCCTGAGCATGCTCCGGCCCCTTCACGACCTCTTCGATCACCGCCAGCAGCGGCTCCGAGAAGTCGACATCTTCCGGCCAGTCTTCCACCTGACCCAGGTGTCGGGACCAGAGCTCGTAGGAGGTCAGGGGCGCGTCGCGCGGCAGCACCCGCGTCCAGCCTGCCGGCAGGCCCTGCAGGCGGCCGCACTGGCTGCGCAGAAGCGGCACGAGGCGGCGGACGCGGTCCTGGGTGACGCCGTTCAGCACGACCTCCGCCAGGGCGGCGCACAACTGGCCTTCCGGCCGCGACACCACCGGACGCCCATGGGCGAAGTGGATCGGGATGCTGGCGTCCCGGCTCATCGCCATCAGGTGCGCATCGAACTCGGCGGTGCTCGCCGCGGCGATCGCGATCTCCTGCGGCGCTGCCCGGCCCTCCGCGATCAACTGCCGCGCCCAGCGCATCGCTTCGATCGCCTCGTGGCGTGGGTTGGCGCAGCTGGCGCCACGCACCTCGGGGCTATGGACGACCCGATCCTCGGCATCGATGCCTGCATGCACCAGCCACTCCGGGACCGGACGGCTGTGCGGCCGCCAGGCCACGTCGACGTGCTCGCGCAGGGCCGAGATGAGACGCAGCCACACGGGCGCGATGTCCGGGACGGCGTGCACCTCCACGTCGCCCAGGACAGCCGGGGCATGGTGCGCGCGCCGGACCGCCGCCTCGACGAGCAGCAAAGGGGTCGCCATCGACGGCCTCAGGCGCTGGATGACCTCTCTTTGGACCAGCCCAAGCGCCTCCAACCTCGGCGCGTCGTCTTCCTCAGGATCGATCGCCGCGTCCCAGGCACGCATCAGGGTCGTCGTCACCGCCCGGGCCATGCCGGGCAAGCCCTGGATCGGGGAGAGGTCCTCCATATCCTCCGTCTGGACGATGTCCTGCACCACTTCCTGCAGGAATTCTCGTGGGATCGGCTGGGCAAAGCCGCCGGCCAGCCGCGCCGCGACCTGCTCGATCGACATGACCTGAAGGCCGTGCCGGCCCTCCCGCGCGGCCCGCGTCCGCGCCTCGTGTGCGGCGAAAGCGGAGTCCACGATCAATGTCTGGCGGCGCATACGTCTCCCCCGAACCGGCTCTTCCCTGCCACCCAGAATATAGCCAACCCCGCCGCAACCCAACCGATAAGCAAACCGACATCCTGTCGCCCGGGGTGCGGTCGGCCGCCGCCTCTTGCTACCACATCCGAAGACCGTAATTCCCTGCTCGGTTTCGGATCGCATGGACCTCTCGCCCTGCCTTGCGCGCGGATACCCCAGACCCTTCACCGACCGCCTCGATACCGCCGGGCGCGAGGCGCAGCGCGCAACAGCCGACAACATCCATCGTCTAACGAAGGCGCGAAACGTGATGACGTGCCGGCCTGGGACACGGAGGACTTGATGGGAGCTCCGGAGCGGGCGATACAGACCGCCCGATCCCTCCTTTGGCCCCACGGCACGCCTGCCGAGGCCGCCTGCGGCTGACTCCTATCCCAAACTCCCGATCGCCCGCTGTCCGGCGTGTTAGCGCGTGGGCTTGCTCGGCGCACCCGATCCAGCCCAGCGACCCCACGTTCTCCTCACCGACCACCCCCTATCCCAGGTAACCAGATGCCGCCGCTCATCGAACTTGGCCTCGGCCTGATCGTCCTCGTCGCCGGGGGCGAGATCCTCGTGCGCGGTGCCGTCGCGGCCGCGAACCGCCTCGGCGTCTCACCGCTCTTGATCGGCCTGGTCCTGGTCGGCCTGGGCACCTCCGCCCCGGAACTCGTCACCAGCATCAAGGCCGCGCTGTCCGGCGCACCGGGACTGGCGGTCGGCAACGTGGTCGGCTCCAACATCGCTAACGTTCTGCTGATCCTGGGGACTACCGCACTGGTCGCACCGATCGCCGTGAACCTGGCCAGCCTCAAGCGCGACGCCGGCGCGATGCTGATCGCAACCGCGCTCGCAAGCTTCGCCCTGCTCGGGCTCGACGGGATCGGGCGTGGGGTCGGCATCGGCTTTCTCCTCGCGCTCGCGGCCTACCTGATCGTCGCCTACCGCGCCGAGACCCGCGATCCGGACCCCGCGAGCGAGGTCCATACGCTCGAAGCCCAGGAGGTTGAGCAAAACACCCCGACCATGGGGCTCATGGCCGCGCTCGGGCTCACCGCCGCGGGCCTCGCCCTGACCCTGCTGGGCGCGAACTGGCTGGTCAGCGGTGCCATCTGGCTCGCCAGCAGCCTCGGCATGTCGGACGCCGTGATCGGCCTGACCGTCGTCGCGATCGGCACGTCCCTGCCTGAGCTGACCGCCGGCATCATCGCCGCACTGCGCGGCCATGCGGCCGTCGCACTCGGCAACGTGCTGGGCAGCAACATCTACAACCTGCTGCTAATCCTGGGCGCCACCGGGGTCGTTGCACCGATCACCACCCCGGCCGACCTGTCGCTGGTCGACGTCGGCCTGATGGCCGCCGCGGCGCTCGTGCTGGTCCCGATCGCCATGACCGGCCTCAGGATCAGCCGTCGCGAGGGCGCCGTGCTCTTGGCCACCTACGGCGCCTACCTCACCTATCTGCTGATCTGATGGATCAAGCCCATCCCACAGATTCCTGGATTTTCAATTAAATGCTCGAGATCCGCACGATCGCAGGCCACAGCTGGCGAGACGTCTTCACCTTCAACCGCCTGTCCGGCGCGACGGCGGCGCGCGAGCTGCTCTCCCGCATCGAATCAGGCTACGGCATAACCCTGCCAGCGGACTTCAAGGAGGCCATCCCCGAGATCCAGGGCGCGGTGCCGGTTCGGCCGAGCTTTCCGGTGTGGTCGTGGCCGGACTCCGAGACCGCGCAGCGGATAGTCCATGCTGATGTTCTGCGGTCCCCAAGACGCACCGTTGGCGATGCGCCAGCAGCTGGTCGAGCTGAAGCGCACCCTCCGGCGCCACGCGCCCGAGCAAAACGGCCGCGGCCTGATCCCGTTCGCACGCGACCTCCGCCAGAACCTGCTCTGCCTGGACTTCGGGGACGGATTCGAGGAATCCATGCCGGGCGTTGTTTACCTGGACCATTCCGCGACGGCGGACGGCGCCGAGCCGTTCTACCCGGTCGCGCCAACGTTTCAGGAGTTCCTGACTCAGCTGCGCGACGAACCGTCCAGCCAGTCCGAACGCCTCGTCGAGGCTGAGATCACGGGATACCTCGACTGAGGCACCGCGCGTCGCCTGTCTCTAGTCACCCGCGGCGCTCAGTGCCGGCTTTGGGGTGCTACCTTCCGGCAAACCGCCCTGACCAACTGCCTCGTCCGCCTGCGCACGGCTATTGCGGATCGCGCGCACCAGCTGGAACACCCGGTCCCGTTCGGCGTCGGTGAGAACCCGGTAGTCGGTCACGAGGTCTAGCTCGCGGGAGGACAGGCTGAGATGGTCGGTGTCGGGCTGCTCGAAGTCCTGGAAGAAATAGCTGACCGGGACCTGGAGGACACGGGACAGATTGAACATGCGATCGGCGGTCATCCGGTTCGCGCCACGCTCGTACTTCTGGATCTGCTGGAACGTGATCCCGAGGCGCTGAGCAAGCTTCTGCTGCGACAGGCCCTGCAGCTTGCGCGCTTCCTTCAGCCGCTGCCCTGCGGCGACATTGATCGGATCTGGTTCAGCCACGACAAGGGATGTGGTCGCGGCGGTGGTCTCTCGCGTCATTGAATCGGCTTCCTGCTCATGGGGTTCGCTCGCGACGGTCGAAGAGGCGCTCTCGTCCGTCTCAGGGTCCGGAGTAGCATCCCTACTTACCCCCGAGGCAAGCTCGGAAACCGCAGTCTCGGAGTCGTGACGCCGGGCCTCGCGGTCAGCAGATTCCTCGCCCCATGATTCCGAACCATCGCCCTGGCGCCCGCCGGCCTGCCGCGACGTTCCCGCCTCCTCCTTCGGTTTTCCCAGATCTTCCAGAAGCATTGGCATGCTGGTCGGGGACATGAAGAAAAGGCTGTATCTATGTCCACAAGAGGGGCATTCGCTAACCCTGGACGAGCCTTCTTTCGCGATCGTCTTGAACTTTTTTACCGGCGTCTTGCAGTCCCCGCATCGCTTGATCTTGTCACTCATAGTTAAGCGCTGGCCTCCAGCTTACAATTGATACCAGCGATCAACCAGTATCGGTCGCATCGCCGTTGTGCCAATAACCGGCCCCGGATATGCCAGTGCTGACATTCGGGTCAATTTCGAAAGCGACCGCGGATGCCGAGCGTCCGTCAGGCGCAAGCTGCGAACGCAAGACAGCGCCATCAGGTCGTGGCACCGCGTGTCACCGGCACCCTCGGGCCATTCCACGCATTCCACGCCATGCCTTCCAGCTCAAACCGGCGCGCCGACCTTGATGCGAACCCGGGTCTCGCTCAAGGCCGGCAAGTCAGTCTTGCTGACGGCACTCCGGGCCTAGCTGCCGCCCTGTCCGGCCTGCTGATCGCGGAACAGCCCGACGACATTGGCATCCCCGTCTTGCTTGGTGACCGGGGCCTGCTGGCGCAGGAGTTCGCGCAGGTGCCGCTCCATCCTATCGGTCTCGGTGTCGGGGTCGGCAAACCAGTCCGTTGACCACACCCGGAAGATGTTCCAGCCGAGGTTCTCCAGCACCTCCTGTCGCAGACGATCCCGGTCGCGCGCCGAATGGGCGGAATGATAGGTCGCACCGTCACACTCGACCCCGCAGATGTAGCCATCCGGGAAGGCGGGGTGCGATACCGCCAGGTCCAGGAAGTAACCGGCCACGCCGACCTGGCAGTCTACGTCGAAACCGCGCGCTTCGAGCCTGTTCTTCACAAACCGCTCGAAGTCGTTGTCGGGCGCGGCACCGCTAGCGGAGCCGCCATGCAGTCGACCGTGCGCGGCATACTCGAGGTAGTCGTGCAGCGCCCGGCGGCCACGTTTGACGTTCGGATCGCTGACCTTCACATCGGCCGCGGTCATTGAGCTGAACACCCTGATCTGCTGCTTGGCGCGGGTGAACAGCACGTTCAATCGACGCCATCCCAGGTCCGTGTTGATCGGCCCGAAATGCTGCTTGACCAGGCCTGAGTCAGGATCCGGTCCGTAGGTCACGGAGATGAAGATCACGTCGCGCTCGTCGCCCTGCACGTTCTCGAGGTTCTTGACGAAGAAGCTCTCCAGGCCGCCGGCCCGGCTATCCATGGCCTCGGTGTAGCCGTATGCCTCCGGGGTGCGCTGAAGCAGGCGATTGATCTCGTCGAGGATCAGCTCGGTCTGGGAGCGGTTCATCGCGACGACGCCCAGCGATCGCATCGCCTCTTCGGGCTTTTGCGCCTCCCGCCGCATGAATTCCATCGCGACCTCGGCGACCTGTTGCGCCTCGATCGTGTTGGTGCCGCCGCGCCGGCAGCGCCCCTCCACGCGCTCCAGTCGCACGCCGTATTCCGGGTTATCCTTGATCGGGGCCGGGAACACGATGAGTTCGCGGTCGTAGAACTTCTCGTTCGAGAACGCGATCAGCGACCCGTGGCGGGAACGGTAGTGCCAGAGCAGACGACGGTAGGGGTGCCAGCAGTGCATCGCCATTCCGAGGATGCTCTCGACGTTCGCGGCCTCGGTGTCCTCGTCTTCGTCGTCGTTGTTATCCGCACCGATCCGGTCGAAGAACGAGGTTGGTGGCAGCTGCTTGGGATCCCCCACCACGACGATCTGCCCGGCGCGGACAAGACCGCCGATCGCATCCTCCGGCTTCATCTGCGATGCCTCGTCGATCACCACGAGGTCGAACTCGCACTGCCCTGGCTTCAGGTACTGAGCAACCGACAGCGGGCTCATCATGAAGCACGGCTTCATCTGCTGGATCGCACGGCCGGAACGGTCGAGCAGATCGCGCAGCGGCGTCCGCGGCTTCTTGACCTGGAGCATCGACTTGATCAGCCCGAGCTCCGTCTTGTCCTTGACCCTGCCTTCGGCGTTGCCGCGCGGGATCTGGGCCTGACTGAGCTGCGCCCGCAACGCCTGGCGCTCCAGCTGAATGATCTCCTTATCGGTCTGCTTGAACCGGCGCCGCGCCTCCTCCTGGCTGAGGCCGGAGAATCGATTAAGCTCAGGGTGCTGGCTGTAGGCGCCATGCGCCAGGCTGCGGTAGAGGGCCCTTTCATAGGCCACTTCCAGGTTCGCGTAGCGCGCACCCGCGGCATCGTAGGCCTCCAGGACGTCCCCGAGGCCGGCGCGGTACACGCCGTGTCGCGCACTTACATAGGTCGCCCAGCCCTGCAGGGTGCCCGGATTGTCCTCGGCCCGCGCGATCCGTGCCGCGACCTCGGCGGCCGCAACGTCGTTGGGCGCGCCCTGAAGGAAGGCGGCGCTGTTGAGATCGCCCGCGGAAGCTGCTTCCGTCCAGGCGCTGTCGTAGCCATGCAGCCGCTCGGCCGCCTGATCCGTCTGCTCGATCAGGCGGTCACGACGCTCGGCGTAATCGGGCGCGAACAGATGGGCCCGGGTCTGCTCGGGCAGATCGGTCGCATGCAGCGTGCGCGCAGCCTCAACGGCCACCCGCAAGGCGCCGCGTTCGGCCGACGGCGCGCACCTCTCCTGCTCGCCCGCCGCCGCCAGGAGTGCGTGCGCGTCCGTGCTGCGCGCAACGGCATCGCGCGCCTCGCTGAGCGTCTCGGTGGCCTCGAGCATGCTCGGAATCGCCTCGATCTGCGCGTTCTCGGAAAGCCCGAGGCGATCGGCGCGCTCTTTCAGTGCCTCGATCTCCGAAGCACGGGCATCCAGGCGGTCGGCCAGGTCGGCAAGCGGCGTCTCCCCGCTGGCGCCGATCCCATCGAACGCCTGGGCCAATTCGGAGAAGCGCGGTTCGCGGGCGAAGCCGATCAGCGTATCGAGATCTTCGATGTCCCCGCGCAGCAACAGCTTGCGCACGGTTCGCGTCTCAGCGTCCATGCCGCCAAGATCGCGGCCAACCCGGCTCGCAAACGCGTTGACCCCCTGGAGCGCGTCGAAGTCCGTCTCCAGGCCTTCGAAACGCGAGCCGCAGATCTCCTTCAGAATCTGGTCGCTCGCGAAGGTGTCGATATCCTCCAGGAGGCGGGCGGCGTCTTCGAGCCGGCTCGCCATCTGACCTCGGTTGGGCGTTCGGCGCTCCTGTCCGAGCTCCCGGTAATAGCGCTTGGCCGCACGAACGTCGGACGCGAGGCCCGCGAACAGTCCGGTCTTTTTCAGGGGTGCCGCGTGGCGGCGCATTTCAGCCGCAGCACCATCGCGGGTCACGGGCACCCGGACGAACCGCTCGATCTCCTGCTTGCGCCCCAGCAACTCGTCGCGCTTGCGCCGGCCGCGCGCCAGATCCTCGGCTGCCCCTTCATCGACCAGATGAGAGGTCCGTAGCAGGAGCAGCCGCCGGTCCGTCTCGTTCAGGATCCGGCCTGCGCGGACCAACGGCGCGATGCGCCGCACGGTAGCCGTCCCTTCGAGGCCGACGGCCCCGATCAGCTGGTCCGCCAGTTCAACCAGCTCGCGCCATCGCCCGGCCGCCATGCGCTCCTGCTCGATCAGGTCTGGCAACGCGCCGAGGGCCTGGTCTTCGAGATCCAGGCGCCGCGCCGCTTGACCGACGTGCGCGAGCTCCTCCTGCTGATCGGCCAGGGCTTCGGGGTCCCCGCACTCCTCGCGCAGAGACGTCTGTGCCGTTTCCCAGCGATCCAGGGCGTCCAGAAGGTCCGACAGCCGATCGACGTCCGCAGGGTCCACGAGCTGCGCCAGCACGCGCGGAAGATCGGGCGCCTCCGGATAGGCGTCGCGGGCCGCCAGCAGGCGCTGAACGTCGCCGCGGGTCGTGGGGCGACCGCCCATGGTCGCGAGAAGCGCGTCGAGCGCTTCGGCGGCCTTGCGCCACTCGGAAAACGCGCGGATCAGGCTGTCCCGCTCGAACGGGCTGATATCCGGCTTGTCGACACCGTACCAGGGGTGCTGCTGAAGCGCGCCATACGCCTGGACGAAGTCGGCGACGTGGTCCTCGATCACGCGCAGGTGACCCTTGGCCTCATCCATCGCGTAGGCCGTCACCTCTTCGGCGTCCTGGATGCGCGCGTCGCCCAGGCCATCCGGTAGATCAGCCTCGTCGCGCGTGCGCTGCTCGGCCCAGAGAATTTCCTGGATCGTCATGCCGAGCTTGCCGTAGCGCTTGTTCAGCAGATCGACGTAGTTGGTCAGCTGCTCCTTCAGCTGCCACAGGGTCTCGCGGGCCTCTTCCAGGCGCTCGGGCGCCCGCTCCCGCCCCTGGACCTCCAGGCGGTCCGACAGACCTTGCAGGACGTCTTGCTTGCGTGCCTTGGTCGAGTGCATCTCGAGCGCGAACTCGCCCAGGCCGGCCGCGTCGAGACGGGACTTCACGACCTGCAGTGCCGCCATCTTCTCGGCGATGAACAGGACACGCTTTCCCTGCCCCATCGCCGCGCCGATGATGTTGGTGATCGTCTGCGACTTGCCGGTGCCGGGCGGCCCCTCGATTGCGAGATTCTGCCCGTCCATAACGTCGACGATCGCGGACATCTGAGAGGAATCGGCGTCGGCGATCAGCATCGGGATCTTCTTCGCGATCTGCGGATCGTCGATCGGATAGGGCTCGGCCGACGTTCCCCCTTCGACGTTCGTGCCGCCCAGCAGGGCCGCGACGCCCGCATGCGTGTGCATCTCCTGGCCTTCCGGCCAGTTCGCCGGGTCGAGGTCACGGAACATGACCAATCGCGAGAAGGAGAAATGCCCGACGGTGACAAAGCGACGGACGCGCCAGCGTGGCTGCTTGGGTCCGAAGTGCTCCTCGACCTTCGCGAAGTAGCTCTCCGGCGTGTCCCCCTCCTCGTACTCCGGCAGACGAAGATTGAAGTCGCGGGCCAGCCGCTCCGAGATCGTCAGGTTGACTTCGGTTTCCTCGCCAGTCGACTGGATCGAGAAGCGGTACTCGCCGGCGACCAGCTCCTTCGTGATCTCGACCGGGTGAAGCAAGAGCGGGGCGTGCAGCTTGGTGCTCGAGTCCGAGCTCTCGTACCACTCCAGAAAGCCGAGCGCGACATAGAGGGTGTTCGTGCCCATCTCGCGCAGCGCGGACTTCGCCTGCTCCAGCACGCCGGATAGGCTGCGCTGCATCGCCTCCGGCAGCATCAGCGTCTGAATCTCGTCGTCCTCATGGTGCGCGGGATTGCCCGTGGGATCCGGCTCCGGAAGATCGTAGCTGGGCTCGAAGCCCCGAGAGCGCGCGTACTCCCCGATCGACATGACGTCCGTGTGGGGCCGCGGACCAAGGCCGAGCTGCTCACGCACCCGGTCTTTCAGGCGGCGCTCGATCTCCTGCCCCTTTTTCGATTCCAGGCGATCATCGTCCAGCTTCGCGACCGCCTCCCGGTAGGTCGGATCGGCCTGCCGGGCCTCCTCCAGCGCCATCAGGAAGGCGTCGGTCTTCTCGTCCTCCGGCACGTCAGGAGGCGGCGGCAGCGCCTTGAAGGTCAGCTTGCGGTCATTCTCGAGGCGCGACAGCAGTTCGTCGGGGAGTTCGTCGATCACCCGAGCATGAGTCTTCGACTTGTCCGAGTGGCGCATCCGCACCAGGCTGTTCTTGTTGGAGATGTCAAGCAGGCTCATCCGCAGCTTCTCGATCGCGGACCTCGCCGCCTCCGAACTGAGCCCTTCCTCCACACGCGGGATCACGCTAGGCGCTCCGCCGGAACCCCGTTTCTGAGCCTGCTCTTCGCTCTGCTGTTCACTCACGGAGGCCCGTCCTTCCTGATTGGTGTCCGTCGTGTCGCTTGCCTGGCTCGTGGTGCCGGCCGGGCGTTGCTTCCGCACCTTGCTGATCCGGGCATCAACCCGAGCGCGCAGTCGCCGGGCGCGATCGGTCTTGCGGTGCAGGAGTTCGTCACGCACCGCTGTGAGCTGGGTCACGTCATCGGTGTCGGCCAAGCGCTCCAGCGCCTGCACGCCGCTTGAAGCGTACGGTCGGTTCCGGCTCAACGTATTGCTCTCCACCCCGATCGGCTGCACAGAGAAGCCCCACTGCAACCAGCATAACCAGTTTACCGGGCCAAGTGTAGACCGCTCTTACCTTCTCAGCTTTGGAAGTGGGGCTTTTTTCATGTTCTGACCCTGTGCCGACATAATCGCCACAGAGCTTGTATTCGGCCGCGCCAGTCGTTCATGGCCGAGAGTAAATACGGTCCTGATACGTTCAAATCACCATCATTTTGGTGCCACAACCGAATGCCCATATCCATCGCCCGTAACCTCCTTCCCTATGACGAGGTGCGCTCGAATGGGCGGAACGCCCCCGCTCCCTCGCGCGATCCCGAAGCAGGTGCACACGGCACAGAGAGCGTCCGGCTGATGGCGTGGCGAGGATTACGGTCATCGCCACCGTCCTTTACGGCACATTAAGCATAAAGGCCTCAGGCTGCGGCTCACCAGACCTCGAGCCGAAAGCAGACAACCCCGCATGACCGGGCGCCTTCGCAGGCTAGCGTGCCTTCCCAAACTCCCCAGCCGGCAACTCAGCCAGAACGAGCGCACAAGCGGGATCGCAAGTACCCTAGCGGTGTTCGCTGCAGCGCTTGCAGCCCTGGTTGCAGATCCCGCGATGGCGCAGTCGCTCAGTCTCGACTTTGGCGGCGAGGGTGGGGCCAGTACGGCCTCCACCATGATCCAGCTGATCGCGCTGGTGACCGTGCTGTCGCTGGCGCCCTCGATCCTTGTGATGGTGACCTCGTTCACCCGGATCGTGGTGGTGCTGTCGTTCCTGCGCTCGGCGCTGGGCATCCAGCAGACGCCGCCCAACTCGGTGCTGATCAGCCTGGCGCTGTTCCTGACCCTGTTCATCATGATGCCCACCCTGGAGCAGGTGTACGACGAGGCCGTGGTGCCGCTGGTGGATCAGCAGATCGACGAGATGGAGGCCCTCGACGCCGCCTCGGCCCCGGTGCGGACGTTCATGCTCGGTCACGTGCGCGAGCAGGACCTGCGGCTGTTCATGGACATGGCAAAGGTCGAGTTGACCGAGGACCCGCAGGACACGCCGATGCGCGCCCTGATCCCGGCCTTTATGATCTCCGAGCTGAAGCGCGCGTTCGAGATCGGCTTCCTCTTGTTCCTACCGTTTCTGATCATCGACATGACCGTCGCCTCGATCTTGATGGCGATGGGCATGATGATGCTGCCGCCGGTGATGATCTCCCTGCCCTTCAAGCTGATCTTCTTCGTCATGGTCGACGGCTGGTACCTGATCGCCGGCTCGCTGGTGCAGTCTTACGGGGTCTGAGGTCCGAGCATGCAGCACCACGATAAGGATCGCCGGGTCACGCGCGAGCTGCAATCGGTAAGAACCCGTCTTCGCCGGCCGCCAACGGCCAAGGCTGTGAATGACCTTGATCGGCCTCGCTCCGCCGCGCCAACGACACGGCCGAGATGGCGACGGCGTCTCGGGCTGTGCGGCCGAAAGGGTTGCTTCGCCAGCGAGCTCGATCAGGTCTGGCTCCCGGAGACCCGTGCCTGGCGCTGCAACGGATGTCATGAGACGTGGACCGACGTCGATCACTGCGGACAATCTCGCTTCGAACGCAACCTCCGGGCACAGCGGCGGCACAAGATCGCTCACTGGGCTTGCGCGGTGGCCATGACCCTCATCCTGATCCTGGCCCTGATCCTGATCGGCTAGATCAAATACCCTCCTGAAAAGTGGCTAGCAGGCTTCGAACTTCAGGCCAGCCTTGACCTGGTATGCTCACCGCTCCACTTGTGATGTGGGGCGCTCATGACGGGTGCCAGGAGGTTACATCATGCGGCACACGGCGAGCCTAGGCCCGATCGAGCGGGTGACGCACAACTTGCTCGCTCGCGCACCGCGCCTCGCGCCCGGCAAGCCATCGACAACGCGGGCCGACAGCGCGGATCCAGTTGCCCGCGTTAAGGCGATTCTGCGCGACGGGCGCGTTCACACCACCCGCGAGATCATCGACCCACTTCCAGATTCAGACGCGCGCTGCCGCGCCCTGGCCGCACTCAAGCGCATGCACCGCCAGGGAATGATCGCGAAGACGGGTTTCGGGAACTGGCAGGCGTCCGCACGGGTCGCGAACGCCGCCTGATCCCAGAGCTCGCCAACCGCATCCGCGCGCTTGCGGCCTACAGCCGGCCCGACGCAGAGCGCTTGGCTTGCCCAAGGTTCGTGAAGCCGTCCTTGAACTCTGGGTGAAGTTCGCCATCACGCGTCTCGATCCACCAACATCCGTCCTCGCGCTGGCGAACCTGATAGGTCTCGAAGACCTGGCACCTTCCATCCGCGGTCATACCGCGGCCATCGACGTCCTCGGCGCTGAACATCACGCCATCCTCGTGCGTGGTCTGGCTAGCGCGGGCGAGAGACGGCTCCAGCCGTCCAGTTTGCTCGCCGCCAGGCGCACGACTCAAGTGGGTGGCGGCCGAGGCCGCTGTCCCGGTCGAGCCGGCGCCAGCAGAAAGGCGCCCCCGAATAGCAGCGACGTGCTCTATGAGAAGCCCAAGACCCGCAAGGATCCCGGCCATGATGGCCGAATTCAGCAGCAGGCCCAGGGGGATTGCATACTGAATAGCTGGCGCCCGGCTGCTTTCTGGCCAAACGCCGATCGTCCCAAACAGGCCTACCAGCGCCACGATCCCGGCCAAGACATACAAAAACCCAGTCATCTATCACCACATCCCTTCGCTGACGCCCCCATCACAGCGCGACCTTAGCCTGGAAATTCGTCATGGTCCACTGCGCCGGCGGTCGCTGAGAGTGTACTCCATGCCGCCCTATACGATCTTTTTACAGTCGAAGCGTAGCGTATGCGGGACATCGCGGGTCCGGCCGCTAGGCGCACTGACCGACATAATCGAGGCGCTTACGGTCGATGGCAGGAGCATTTCGGACCGGGTTGCGATGTAACAACGCCGGAACCCCTTCAGCTATGGCCTGTAAGCATTATCTCCAGACCGCCCGCGCTTGGGCATGCGTCCAGGAACATACCCGTTAAAACCTGCCGATGAGGCAAGCAATGCAGTTAGCAAGCGGTCAACCGCTGGAATCCAGCCAGCAGACCTCGGAGGCCGGTGTCGGCAACCTGGATGTCGCCCCCGAGTTCGCGGGCCTCACGGGTGAAGAAGTGCAGGCGAAGCTCACTCGGAACCGTGCCGCCCGCGCGGAGCAAGACCCCGTGTACGGTCTGCAGAGCCGCATGATCGCTGCGGCGAAAGCAAACCCTGGATCCGTCGAGGGGCTGGTGAACGATCTCGAAGAGATCGGTCGCACCAACCCCGGATCCCGGTTGGGCCACGCGGCTCAAATGCTTATCCTGACGGTGCGGCAGATCGGCCGACCCCGCGGTACCGCCTGACTGCCGCAGCACGTGCACCGCCATACGCGCGCCACACTCCCGCTGCACACCGCGGCCGCTTGAGGTGGCCGCAACGGGCGTCGCTGGGCGATCAAAGGCGTGCGCCCGAGGGGTCCCTGGGCGGTGTCGCGTCCGCCGCTTGCCGTTCGCTGCAGTGATCTACAGGACACGGCACTCACGAAATGGGAAGGGGAACATGGCCTGGACCGACGAGCAGATCGAAGTCCTGAAGCAGCGGTGGCAAGAGGGCGCGTCGGCCTCGCAGATCGGCAGCGAGCTTGGCATCAGCAAGAACTCGGTCATCGGCAAGGCGCATCGCCTGAAGTTACCGGGTCGCGCGTCGCCGATCATCCACCGCGCGGAAGGTGAGACGAAGAGGCCACGGTGCTCTGCGCGCGCCGGCAAGACGAACACAGGCGCGTCGCCGGCCACCGCGGCCAAGAAGTCGGCCGTCGCGGCGAGTAAGTCGGCGTCCACGGGCTCCCATTCATCACAACAGGGCGCGCAGAAGCCCGCCGCCGCATCGCCATCCCAAACCTCCGCACCGGGGGCGAGCGACGCGGCGTCACCAGCCGCGACGTCACCCCAGTCACCAACGCACTCCTCATCTACCAACCAGTCCGCCCGTTACGGATCCTCAACCGCACAACCCCAATCTTCGGGCCGTGCTCAGCCGTCCGGTAGCCCGAGCGCGCGGCACGGTGTCCGTGCCTCCGCGTCATCGGGCAACCGGACTCATGCTGCCAACAGCTCGACACCAGGAACCCCGAGCACGGGTGATCGCCGCGACACACGTTCGAACGCTACCCAGCCCGTTGAGCGTACAACGGCTGGCGACGGGCGCAATTCCGGTACGCGGCGCGCGACCGAGATCGAGCGCCGGACCCGCTCGGACGGCGCTACCCGCGCGTGCGCCTGGCCGATCGGCGATCCCGGAGACTCCGACTTCCACTTCTGCGGCGAGCCGGCCGAAGAGGGGCGTCCCTACTGCAGCGAGCACGCGCGGCGCGCTTACATCAAGCGGCCTTCAGACAGCAAAGACGCCGCGTAGACGGCGCGCGTCCGGGTCGACAAGGCTGCCGGTCCAGGCTGGCAGGTCTGCGTTCGCGCTTTTCTCACGGTATTCGGGTGCGCGACGATCCAGAGGCCACCAATTCCCTGTCGTGTTCGACCCGTTGATCCGGAGCAAGACGCGTGCAGGCCCACTTCGAAGTCCTTTGTGACGGGGACGTGGTCGTCTCGGCACCCGCCGAGATCCACATGGCGGAGGGCGACGGCGCCCCGGCCTACCCAATCGACATCACCTTCCAGCGCAATGGTGCGACGTTCGACGGCGCAAGCCGGCTCGGGCAGCTTTTCTCCGGCATCGTCCGGGAGCGCGTGCGCCGCGCCGGGCCTTCCGAGATCACGGTTGTCCTGGGTCGGCCTGAGTCCTGGTACGCCGAGGCCGAAGATGCCGACCAGCACCTCACGCTGAAGGTCCTGCACCTCACCCACGGCGTCGGAGAGGCACGGGACATCGACCAGGTCACGCTCTGGGACCTCATCACGGATACCCAAAAGGACCTGCTGAGCGAGCGGGCGATCGCGCAGGAGGTGGCGCGATGAGCGAGAACTCCTACGCCACCGCCTATAGCCCCGAGACCTACGACTTCGTCGGCGATCTCCTCCGTCGCTTCGGCGAGGTGGACGAGGTCACCGTCCAGGGTGCCGCCGAGGGTTTCGCGCACGCCCGGGCCCACAGCCGACATGTGGTCTTCCCGCCAAGTCCGGAAACGGAAGGCGTGTCCGAGGCGATGCTCGCGATCAGCACGACGGATCACGGCCAGAAGCTCGTCCATCTGTTCTGGCAGGCCGACGATGGATGCGTCGGCTTCGGCCGATTCGAGCTGGGGGACGATGCCGAGCCGTCGCTGCGGGCGAACGAAGCCTACCTGCGCAAAGCGGCCGCGCAGCGCGCCCCGACCCGGCGCGACAAGGGCGCCTCACTCTCCGCGCACAGCGCCTCCGGCACCCGGTTCGCCAGCGAGATGGCGCATCACGTCTACGCCGAGATGCGGCTGGGCGCCCATGACGTTAACCTCAATCGCGATCGCTACAACGACCGCATGGCGGCGGTGAACAAGTCGAAGATCGCTTTCCACAAGATCCAGAGTTCGTTCGAGCGCAAGCGGCTCGGCGCCAGCCTGATGCGCTTCAACAGCTATCTCGACCCGGACGCCCTGAAGATCCTTCATCAGACGGGCATCATGGGGACCAAGCGATACAACTGGCTGGTCGGTGACGGCGAGCCCGAAAAGGCCAAGCGCCGCCAGCAGGCCGCGCGCGCCTACCCGCTTCTGTTCGGCGCAATGTCCGGCAAGAAGCTCGGGTCCGACGTTTCCCGCGCAATCGACGCGGGGGAGCCGCTGGCGCCAGTCCTGGCAACGGCGCTCCGCTGCCCGGAGTCCGCTCTCAAGCGCCTGCAAGGCGTTCACTGGCAGCGCGCCGGGCGCCATGCCTCGCACAATCCTGGCGAGGTGCTCAGCGCCCTGACCAAGGTACCCGGCAACTGGACCCCGCACGCGCGCGCTGAGTGGGCCGCCTTCCACGCCGCGACCGGCTCGGCGAAGACCGTAAGCCGGCAGGTCGGCCGCAGCGAGGAGGCGATCATCAAGTCATCCGGCGGCAAATGGGTCGAGTTCGCGAGCGCGTTGGCAGCCTCGGAACGCCGGCTCGTCGGCGCGCGGGATATGCTCAGCCGGATCGAGAAACAGGTCATTCTGCCCGAGGTCGCCCGTCGGATGAGCGAAGCCGGCCTCGACTGGGCGGATGACCAGTGCAGCGCGCGGTCGATCATGCAGGAGGCCCTGCGTAACGATCAGCGATCGATGACATCCGCGGGCGCGCTCGGCGACAAGTCGCTCTCCAAGATCCTGCAGGCGAGCGACCGTTGGCACCGCTCCCTCCCCCGGATCGACGACGCCGTCTCCCGCGGCCAGGCCGAAGAGCAGGAACTCCGCTGGGGCGCGCTCAGCGCGTCCTTCACCACGCCCGAGGGCTGGACCGTCACGCCGCTCGTAACCCAGGCGGAGCTGCAGGCCGAGGGCGATGCCCTCAGCCACTGCGTGGGCGGCTACGCGGCCGACTGCGTCCGCCACGACACCCACATCCTCTCGATCAAGGACGAGGCGGGCAAGCACGTCAGTACGGTCGAGCTCGCCGAGTTGACCCAGGACGACATCGACCGCGGCCGGCACGCCGGCCATGATCGGATCCGGGTCGGCGAGCGCTACCTGTCGGTGCGCCAGCACCAGGGCTACGACAACGACGAGGCCGAGGGTGTCGATTACCGCTTCGTGGAGCGCGAGGCAGCGCTCAAAGGCTACCTCGAGCACCTGGGTCAGAATACCCCTGACTGGGAGGCGATCGACAGCCAGCGCCAGGAAGCGCGCCGGGTGCTCGATAGCAAGACCGGCCTGCAGGCGCAGATCGGCTTCGATCCCGAGAACGCCGAGGTGCGCCAGAAGGTCTTCGAGATCTACCGCGAGAGCATGATTGGGCCCGGCCGCAAGGCCGAGACACCCGCCGCCTTTCTCGCCGCCGCCGGCATGCAGGAGGCGATCGACGCCAAGATCTACAAGCGCGCCTCCGAGCTGGAGCGCGCCCAGAGCGAGGACGCCGCGCGGGAGTACAACGTCTCGATCGCCCGAAAGATCAAGGCGAACGCCGAGACCGATCCGAAAGCGAAGGCCTCGGACGCGATGTCGCTCGACGAGTACCTGTCGATCCCCGAGGAACGCCGCCCGGGCACCAAGGACGTCTTCTTCGCGCTGCCCGGCGAGGGGACTCTGCGCGGCCTGAACTTCAGCCGCGAGGACGACGGAAAGCCGGTCGGCCTCACCCCTTACAGGGCCAGCGAGAAGATCGAGGACATGCTCGTCAACCATATGCGCGAGAACTCCTTCCTGCGCGCCAGCCTCGCTATGAAGGCCGACAAGCATATCGTCGGCTTCACCAAGGCCGAGGCGGAAGCCTATCGCGATGTGGTGGCTGCCGTCGTTGAGCAACGCGAGCTTCGCGCCCAGGGTGAGGAGATCACTCTGCGAGAGGCCTTGATGGAAATGGCCGTCCGGCGATCCGATCGCGCCCTCGATGGCGAGGGGTACGCCTCCTGCGCCTGATCATTCGCCGGATCAAGAAAACGACCCCAAGTTCCTGATATGGCTCAGGAACGAGAAGGAACCGAGATGACCACCACCGTCCACACCGTCGCCGGCACCCGTCGCAGCCTGGAGATCACCCCGGTCGGCGCCTCCTCCTTGCCGATCGACGCACTCACGACCTGGCTCAAGCCGCACGTCGACGCCGTCTGCGAGCATCTGGACGGCGAGATGTCGGTCACGATCGGCCTGATCCCGCTGGAGATGGCCTCGGCGGCCGTCTCGGCCGGCGAGCTGGCGCTGGTCGCCCCCGAGATCGAGGACGGCCGCGCCTGCGTGATGCTGGTGTCCGAGCAATCCGGCCCGGTCGACGACGTCGCAATCGTGCGCGCAGAGACCTCCAACCTGAACACCGGCGATCTGATCGCCACCGCCCGACCAGGGAGCTGAACCCGTCATGACCGAGCCCCTCTCGCTGCGCGACGAGCTGCGCAACCGGATCGCCAATCGCGTCGCCAGCGGCGACAATGGGCTCGTCTTCGTGCCCGCCGGCCGCGGCTACGCGGATCTGATCGAAGGGCTCGCCATCAGCGCGCCAGGCCGCGTGCTCGTGATCGATCGAGAAGACCGCGCGGACCTCGGCGGACATCTCTCGCCTCAGGACCAGGCGGCAACGGAAGTGCGGGGCTGGCGCTCCCTCGTCGAGGGCGACATCCCGGACGGGATCGGCGCGATTGTGGTCGGACACGCGCCGTGGGCCGCCACGGCATACGGCCGAAAGGCGCTGCAGCGTCTCTGTCAGGCCAACCCCGATACCAGCGTGATCGGTATCTCCGACGTGCCATCGCGTACGGATGGCCGTGACTTCTCCTCCGCTTTCGCCGGCCCGCGCACGCCGGTCGAGATCGGCCGCCTGTCCTTCGAGCAGGGCCTCGCCGACAAGGCACTCGTCCCGACGCGCGCGGTGCACAGCCAGAAAAAGAGCCTGCTGCCGCGCTCGGAGAACGGCTCCCTGCGCTTCGATCTCGGCAACGAGGCGGCCGAAACCCTCGTCCAGCTGCACGAGGCGCATGGCAGCGCGGGGCGCAAGCAAACGCTGTTCGTCACCTCGCGCCCCGAGGATGCGATCATCCTGACCCAGCGTCTTCAGGCAGTGTATGGCGATGACAACGTGTCCGTGGCCGTCGGCGACATGTCGCCGGCCGCCAAGCGTGCCGGTATCACCGCCGGCCAGACCGAGGCTGCTTTCGCGGCCTTCCAGAACGGTGACGTGCCGAACCTGGTGGCGACCGCGAAGATCCTGATGGACCGGCCGCCGCTCTCCGCCACCCAGACGACCGTCCTCGCCCGTGCCGATATGGATCCGCTGACGATGCTGCGGGTGCTCCGGCACGGCTCCGCCGCCGCGGAGGGCAAGCGGGATCATACCCTGATCGATCCGGGCGGATCGGTCGCCCGCTTCAAGGAGATGGTCCACCAGGACCCGGCGCTTTACCTGCCGATCGAGTTCGCCGACGAGCAAACGCTGAAAGAGCCGGAGCGGAAATACGAGACCGGCGAGCTCGAGGATCGCACGCCGACCTTCACCGACATCCTGAAGGAGGTCCGGCCGGACGCCGACTACCTGCACGAAACCGCCGGCCAGCCCAAGCGATCGCTGCACGAGCGGGTGCGCACCGGCCAGGGCAATGGGCTCAGGGACGAGGAGATGAACGCCTACCTCGAGCAGGAGCACGGCATCGTTCTCCCCGAGGGCCGGCCACACCACGACCACCTCTTCGACATCCAGGACGACTCCGCGCGCGAGGCGCACGATCCGGCCGAGGTCGCCCGCAAGCTGCAGAACCACTCCACGCGCGCGCTGCGGGCGATGCGCGAGCGCACGCAGGCCACCCTGGAGGCCGCACCCAACGATCCGCGCCTGCAGGGCATGCGCGAGGGTCTGAGCCTGGTCGAGGCCGTGCTCGCCCATCGTGCCGGCCGCACCGTCGACGGCCCCCACGCAGCACACCTCGTCGACGAGGGCCGCCAGCACACGGCCACCTCCCTGCCCGACCGCCGCAGCCCGGAGGCGATCCGCCACGCCGGCCTGACGCGCCTGTGCACGATGATGGGGATCGCCGAAGGTGAGATCCCGCCCGACCCACGCGAGTCGATGGAGCTCTACCGTGGTGTCTGGAAGGAGATCTCCCGGGTGCGCGAGCACGTGCGGGTCGCCCACACCGCGCAAACCGATCCGGCTCTGCGGATTCCGATCGCCGAGGCGCACAACGAGTTCCTTGCCGGCGCCGAGCAGCTTCGCACCGAGCTGCAGCTCTCCCAGCTTGGCACCCGGCCCGACCGTAAAACCCTGACCGTGCAGGCCGGCGTCAACACGATCGGGCACGTGAGCCCCCATGACCTGGGCGTGCACGGCGACATCCGGCTCAACCGCACCCAGGACGGCGCCATCCAGCCGCGGGTCTTCGACGGCCATCGTTGGGCGCCGCTGAAGCTGGAAATGCGCCGGGGCAAGACGCCGGCGTTCGAAGACGTCGACGCGATCCAGGCGCTGTCCGCCGAGATCGCCGAGCGCGGCCGGATGAACCTGCGCTGGGACGGCGAGAGCTGGCGGGTGCCGGACCGGGTGGTGAAGGAAATCGGCCACGAGACGGCCCGCCTGCGCGTCGAGCCCGGCCGCGGCATCTTCCGTCATGTCCCGCGTCACGACGATCCCGAGCTGGCCGCCGGCGAGCTGCGCCGGCACCTCTGCCAGGTGCTCCGGCGCAACAACCCTTATGACGCTGAGACGCGTCACATGAGCGAGTTCATGAGCCGCGCGGCCTCGCGGGAGGTTACGACCCGCTTCCCGGAGGAGCAAGCCGTGGTGAAGGACCTGGCCCAGGTCTTCGAGGTCTGGCGCGAGCGCGCAACCGAGGTCCGCCGGACCAATGCCGAGCGCCAGCCGTTCATCATCAATCGCCGGGTGCGCACCAGCCGGATCGATGCCGGGAAGACCACGCACGAAGACAGCGAGCCAATGAGCGCCTGATCCGCGGCACCCGGGCCGCCTTCGCCGGGACCGGCCTACCGCCTGCATGTCGGCGATGCCGTCGCACCGGACGACCGGCCGGCAGCGGCCGGCACGACCGGTCCTAGGCCTCTCTCCATCTCATGCGGCGGCGCCGGCCTCCGGCTCTGGCAGCTGCTGGGCCAGCACTTTATAGAAGGGCAGCTTGCCCCAGCTGTCACGGTCGCCGATCACGTACAATCGCCGACGCGCGCGGGTCACCGCGACGTTCAGGAAGTTCGGCTTCTCGTGGGTGAACTCGCGCGCCTTCATCGAGCCGGTCCCGCCCAGCACGATAATCACCACGTCCTCTTCGCGACCCTGGAAAGTGTGGACGGTCCCAACACGGCCCTCGGTCAAAAGTCGTGCATGCGCTGTCGGCCGAAGAGTCCGGTTAAGACCGGCCACCACATCCCGGTACGGCGTGATCACGTATACACTCAGTCCGGCCCGGTCGATCTGGTCCAGCAGGTGTATGAGCGCCGGCATCTCGTCGGCGACGAAATGGCCCTGATCTGCCGGGCCTGTCCGCGGCACATGCAGCCATCCGCTTTGTGGCAGCGCCACGTCGGCGCGCTCGATTGTGCCCTTCACCATCAGGTCGCCGTAGGCGAGGCCGGCCGAGATCGACACCATCGGCTCGTCGCATCGCCAATGAACACGCAACGGACAGCCGACCCGCTGACCGTGCATCGATCCGGTCTCGATCTTGCTCCCCACAGGACAGCGCCGGTCGGCAAGCGTCTGAACCGACTGCCTCCGCGGGTCCCAGGCCGGAGTATCGTGAAGCCGCGTCGCGATCCGATCGGCGACGGCGTCCGGAAGATCCAGGATCGGCTCCAACTGCATCGGGTCGCCCAGGATCACGGCACGCCGGGACCGCAGCATCGCGCCGACCGCGGACTGCGGCTCGGCCTGACCTGCCTCATCAACAACCGTCCACCCGAACTCCTGAGAGCCCACGCCCGCGAACAGCTTCCGGACCGAATGAAAGGTCGTGGACACCACCGGAACGACCAGGAAGAACGCCCGCCAGAGATCGGCCGGACCCCCTTGATGGCCGTGTTGTTCCCGCCAGCCGGTGTCCCGACGCAGCATGGCGAAGAAGGCACTCAGCTTGCGCCGTAACGCCTTCCGGCCGGCCACCGCGAAGGCTTCATGCAGCGCCAAGGCAGCCAGGAACACCTCGGCCCGCGCCGCCTGCAGGCCCCCCGGATTGCCGTCGGTCGCCGTCTCTCCAACCCAAGGCGAAAGGCGCTCGAGATCGGGGCCGCCGGCGTCCCACTGCTCCGCATCGACCGCATTCTCACCGAAACGCTCCCGGGCCGCCTTGCGCCGCTCCTCAAGATGCGCCTCGATGTCCCGGATTTCCTTGCGAACCTCCCGCCGCTGAACGTCGATTGCCTCGCTCAGTTCAGCATGCGCCCGCGTATAGGCCGACCACTCAGACTGCGCGTCGATGTGCTGCTGGCGCAGGCTGCGCAGTCGGTCTGCTGCAGCTTGAGACTCCGGATCAAGTAACTCCCGCAACGTCGCGATGTGGCTCTGATCGTCTTTGGAAAGCGCACGCCCCCCCCCGAGGCCGAGCAGATAGCGGTACGAGCGGATCAGATGGGTCTCCAAGGATTCCAGCGCCCCCAGCCTGCCTTGGGCGCTCGCGAGCCGGGTTCCTGCATCCTGCCATCGCATCCGCTCCTCGCGTCCGCCTTCCGGGGTCAGAGCGCGCTTTTCAGCGGCGATCTCACGGACTTCTTGCGCCGCCCCCTTGCGCGCCTCGATCACCCGGGAACGGACCGCTTCCTGCTGGGCCAGCAGCCTCTCCTCGAGCTGCCGAATCTCACGCGCCAGCGCATCCGGGTCGCTGTCGGGCTTCTCCAGCCGCTCCAGCTTGGCCATCAGACCAATCGGCCCCTGCTCATCCCGCTCGCGCAGGAGCCGCAGCCTGTGCTCCTGGTGTGGCACGCGATAGGCCTGCACAGCCGCGGCGCGCTCGCGCTCAGCCCGCGCCACCGCCTCGCGAAAACGCCGGCACGCCGTTGGCCAGTCAGCCACCGCCGGCGGCTCCACATCTTCCAAGTCATGGTGAAGAAGGCGACCGAGGCTCCAGAGGTTCTCTTCCCGCAGCCGCCTGGGATCCGGCCACAGCCCATCACAACATGCCTGCCGCATCTTGAGGTTGCCGAGCGGCAGGGCGAGTGTCCCGAACAGCCCCTGCAGGTCGATCTCGGCGCTGCGTTGATAGCTTCGGACGACCTGAGGTGTCGTCTGGCGGAAGAGCCCGATCCGATCGTGCCAGTAGGGATCGACTTCGCTCAGCCGGGGTAGCTCGGTGCTGACCCGCTGCGCGGCCTTGTTCGAGTGCGTGCAGACAATCAGCTCGTAACCCGCGATCTCCTCGGGCACGCCCTCGCGCAAAGCCGCCTCGGGATCGCCGATCCGCACCATCGCCTGTGCGCGCTGCACGATCAGATCGGCGGCCAACTCCCGGATCATCGTCGTCTTGCCGGTGCCGGGCGGTCCGTTGACCGCGAACAGCCCGCCATCCGCCAGGTCGCGCCGCGTGCGTGCGAGCGCGAAGCGTTGGGCGAGGTTCAGGGCCCGGTGGCCGGGCGACGGCCAGGTGCCGAGCGGCATCTCATCCGGGTTCAGACCCTGGAACACCGCATGGCGATCATGCACCGCATCGGCCTGCAAGGGGACGGTCCCGGAGCTGAGGTACTCCTGCAAGGCAGGATGCTTCTGGATGCCGCGGGCCTGTTTCAGGTCAGGGTACATGCGGGAGGTGAATAGCTGCTCGAGATCGTCGTCCCATTCCAGCAACGCCGACATCCATTCATCCAGCGAGAGCTCGGACGGGACCCGACGCTCCCGGGCCTGGATACGGAACCAGGGTTTGAACGCGAGCGTCCCACCGGACTCCTCGCTCACCGTGCGCTGGATGCCGTGAAGATCGCGGACGCTGAGATGGCGCCCGGCCCAGCGCGATTGGATGGTGTCTCGGATACCGGCCTCAAGTCCGACCCATCCCTCGGAGTCCAGCGACCCGGCGCCCTCCCGCTGCAATAGGCCAAGAGCCCAGGGCGTTGCTGAGATCTGCAGGGAGTGCGGCAGCATCCGGCCGTCGCCCGTCGCCATGAAGGATACTGTCGCGTAGATGTCGGCGGACTTTTGGCGGCCGGACTCGTCCTCACCCGCAGCGTCGAGATAGGCCCTCAGGTCATAAACACCCACGAAGACGGTGCTCAGGATTTCCCGGCCACTCTGCGGCGCCGGTGTCTCGGGGTCGTTCCAGGGCAGCTCACCATCATCACTGACATCGCGCTGGAAGGCAACGGGACGCGTTCGGTGCTCGGGCCAGAAAGGCGCGTCCCCGCCCTGGATCTTCGAAGGCTTCGCGAGCTCAATTGCCTCCCAGTAGCCCAGCACCCGATCGTTCATGGACCCCATCTTCCCCGCTCGATGATCAACCAGACTCCCAACCCGCCCAGCCGCGCCCTGGATAGCTACCGAAGTCGCGTCGGTGAGATTGCAGCGTCGACTTTCCTACAACCAGCAAGAAAGAAGATCAACGCCTGTCCTGTATTCGCAGAACCAAGCACCGAAAGTAACGCCTTGTTTACCGTGTTTCCAGGTCCTGGATTTCACTACTCGACCGGTCCAAGGGGCGCGGGTCAGGTGCCATGCAACCCCAGTATCCGACGGACACCCGCCAGGCCGGCGGCCTCGTGCGTCCGGTAGAACGCGTCGACCGCGGCGTGGCCGTCCTGATCGACAACCGTGAACAGGCGCTGCTTGGCTGTCGGATCGACCTTCGATGCAACCCGATACCCCTCGAACAGCGCGTCGAGGTGGTAAGCGTCCAGGTTCTTGAGTCCGCCGTTTTCGCGCAACTCAACATAGGTCAGTTCCTTCTCACGCGCCGGCGCCGAGACCTCATCGTATAGCTGGACGACGGCCGAGATCCTCTCTTCCAGGGACATCTCCGGCTGGAGGCGTTGCTCACACAGGTCCGCATCGCCGGGTGACACGGCGCGGATCATTTCCACTGGACCCCCCTGATCTCCCGACATCGCGGCAGCTGACCCAGGCCTGGCACCGGTTTCGGGGTCTGGCGGATGCGCACCCGCCGACTCGGTGTCGGGTTGATCAAACACCACGGCGGCGTCCCTGGCCGCGCCCTTGTGCCTCGGGCCCGGCAGGATGAGTCGGAAAACCGCAAACCCGCCGGCCATCAGTAGTGCGTATACGATGCCGCTGCCCAGGTGCAGGAAGATATCCTGGTTCAGCGTATGGGTTTCCGCTGACCCGCTCACGCTTGCGATCAGTGAAAAGAAGACGCCCAACGCCTACAGCCAGGCGCCGGCTGCAAGCCAACGCACGATCCTCAAGCTTCCTTCCAGCCGGCGTTTGCGCGCCTGGAGAGCATCGTCGTCATGCGCCTTGCGCACAAGGCTACCCTCGATATCAGGGCCGGCGCGGCGGCGGCGAACTTCAAGTAACCGACGACGGTGGTGCCTTGCCACCCGACCGGTTCGCGCCCTTCTGTCCGACCTCCTTGCGGAGATCCTCGGGATCCAGCGTGATCACGATCTTGAGGTCACCGATGGCAAGGAAGCGCTCGGGCAGACGCGCGCGCCAGGACTGTAGGTCGGGCTCCAGGCAAATCGATAGCGCGGCGTGCCCGACGCCAGGGTTCAGGCTGTCCTCGACCCTGGTCTCCGGTCGCAACGCCAGGAAACGCACGCCCACGCCCGTCACGGGCGCGATCGCCGCCAGCACTTCACCGGCGCACACCTTCTTCAAGACGTTCGGGTAAAGCGTCACGGCGTTCCGGAGGCCCTGGTAGAGGACTGCGGTGCGCAGCGCGCCGGTGGGGATCGGTCCGTCGTCTCGTGCGGCCGCCAGGCGGTCGCCGTCGACCCAGTGGCGCATCAGAAACGGCGTACCGTCGAGCGCGGCATGCAGGCGCTCGCACCAATCAACCAGCCCCTTGTTGAGCGATGCGCCAAGCTCCTTCCAGGCGTCGTTGACAGCCTGCGCATAGGTCAGGCGGCCGTTCGGCGCTCTCCGGTTGGTCGCGAACAGGATCCCTTCGTTGCTATCCTCGCGGACCTCGAAGTCGAGACGCCAGTTCGCGCCCTTGGCGGCCGGCGGCTCCGCCCGGACCCGCACGCAGACACGATCCGCCGCGTCACCGAGCACCCGGGCGATCGCCTGATCCAGGGTCTCGAGATTACGCGGCCGCCCGATCTCCCGACAGTCGCGGGGCCAGCGATACCCCGCGCGCCCCAGCTGCTTCTGGATCGGCCATGCACGTCCGTCCTGGAGCCGGAGCCCGTCAATCGCGGGGTCCCACCAGGCGTCGTCGCAGACGTGCGAGCAATTGGGCGGCAACACGCTGCGATCGGGGTCGTCGTGCCAGGCGTAGAGCGCAGCGATCAGATCACGCAGAGAGCGCGGGCTCTGATGCTCGATGTGCTGCTGCTCGATGATTTCCTCGGGCGTAAGTCCGTTCGCCCAGGCGTGCTGGACGGCGATCTCAGACTCGCTGGCGCGCGAGTCCCGGCGCGCGCTTGCCGCGATCCGCCGCGGTCTCCGCGGCGCAGCCGCCGGATCGTAGGGCGGCGGCGCCGGATCCGTGCAAGCATTGGACCGCGCGGCGGCAGCACCCCCGCCGTCGTTCCCCACCCCTTGCTCGGGTGTCGGGCAACGCACGTCACCCGGCAGCTTGTTCTCGCTCCCAGTCACCGGATCGAGCCCGTACACGACCTGATGGCGCGCGCCCATCCGCTCGACCTCGTCGATCCCGTGCAGCGAGACACGCTTCTCATCGACGGTGAGCGCCTTCAAGACCTCCTGCTGACCCCAGCCATGCCGGAACGGACCCAGGCTCGCCGGCGCGCGAGCGCTGGCTTCCTCCATGAGGTCGCGACCGGCGGGATTGCGGCGCCGGTCCAGCCGCACGCCGATGTCGAGATCACCGAGATCCTCGGCGTTCGTGATGTAGCTGCCGAACACAACGATCTCCGTCACCCGGAAAGCGAGTCCGGCATCGGCGTTGATCGCCTGACCGCGTTCAATCGTCTGGGCGAGCAGATCGCGCGCCTGATCGCGGCTCATCGGCTTCTGGATCGGGCTTGCCAGTAGGCGCTGCCCGGCGGGGCCGATCTCCCACTGATCCACCCCAACGTAGGTCTCGTCGAACTGGATGATCCCCCGATCGGCCAGCTCGCCGCAAACGCGGCTCAAGCTCGGCTCCAGCAGGCCCAGGCGGTATCCGAGCTCCGCGCTCGTGATGTAGCGCCTGCTCTCCCGAAGCGCCGCCTTGATCCGGGAAACCCTTATCCCTGCGATCTTTTCGCCCGGCATTATCCGCATCGAGGACCCTGTCCCTGCTGCTAGCGTGAAGGGGGACGCGATACTACACGATTGGTCGCTGGATTTTGAGGTCGCTTTTTCTGTCGAGGCCTGTATAGCTAGTTGGGACGACCGTACATATCGGCGGATGTAGCAGGAACGTCAAAAGGTAACCCACCTCCCTGGAAACCGCGCATGCCCTCCGATCGCATACCGATGACGCCTGACGCGGCGAACTTGCTCGACCAGCAGCTCCGTCTGTTCCGGGCCAAGTTCGGCCGCGAACCGGCTCCCGAGGACCCGGTCTTCTTCGATCCGGATGCCGAAGAACCTCGCCCGCTGTCGAGCGAAACCTGGCACGCCGAGGACATGGTTCGCCGCGAGGTGCAGGTCCACCACATCGGGGTCGGTTTCAAGGAGCGCACAAAGGGCCGGGTCAAAATGGTGCAGACCCGCATCGCCCGTCTCTTCGCGGTCTCCCCGAAGCTGCACAAGCCCGCACAGGACGATCGAATGGGCTATCTGCTCGAGGTGATGGGGCGGGCCTCGGACAGCGAGCTGGCCGCCATGGCGGAAGGCATCTCGGAGGCCCGCGGCGTGACCTTCGTCGACATCTGGGCCTTCGACCACACGGGCGCGTTCACGATCGAGTACACGGCCGGCCAGCCGGTCGAGATCCGCCGGCTGGGGTCAGTTCCGGCGCCCGGGTGAGCCCTAGTCCCACATCCCGCGCATCCGGCTTTTCAGATCGACGCGCTCGGTGCCGGTCGCCGGCGCATCGCCCTGGCCGGCCGGCGCGCCGTAGCCCACTTGCTCGAAATTATCCAGCACATCCGGCGGCAGGAAGCGGCTCGTCGGCGACACGACATGGCCGTCACCGTGGCGCGGCTGATTGTGGCGGTAGAATCGCTGCGGCTGGATCAGGTGCAACTGGTCCTTTGCCCGCGTCATCGCGACGTAGAGAAGCCGCCGCTCCTCCTCGACGCCCTCGTCCGAGCCCGTCGCCATGTCCGAGGGGATGCACCCGTCCACCACGTTCAGGACATAGACGGCCTGGTACTCCTGGCCCTTGGACGAGTGGATCGTGGAGATGATCAGCCAGTCGTCGTCGATCAGCGGCTCGCCGGCCTCGTCGCCGGAGGTGTCCGGTGGATCGAGCGCCACCTCGCTCAGGAATCGGGCCCGGTTTGGGTAGGTCTGTGCGATCCGCTCCATCTGCTCGAGATCGTTCATGCGCGCCCGCGGGTTCTCGTGCAGCCGCTCGATGTACCGGCCATACCAGCGGCGCCCGAGACCTGGCTGGTCGGTCCAGTCGGTTTGACGGTCACGCAGCTGGCCCATGACCTCGACCAGCGGCTGCCATTCGGCCTGTGCCCCCTTCGGCGGCTTGTAGCCAGCCATCGCCGCCACCGGGTTCTGGGCGCGTTCGATCTGAGCGAACGCCCGCCGGGCGTTTCCGGGACCGATGCCGGGCAGCAGCTGCAACACCCGGAAGCCCGCCACCTGATCGCGGATGTTCTCGGCCCAGCGCAGCAGGGAGATGACGTCCTTGATGTGCGCGGCTTCCATGAACTTCAGGCCGCCGTACTTGACGAACGGGATGTTGCGGCGCGCGAGCTCGATCTCCAGCGCCCCCGAGTGATAGCCGGCGCGCACCAGCACGGCCTGTTCGCGCAGGTCGATCCCGGCCTCGCGGTTGGCCATGACGCGCTCCACCACGTAGTCGACCTGGCTCTGCTCGTCGCGCGTCGTCACCATCTTCGGCAGGTCGCTGCTCTCCCGGCGCGAGAACAACTGCTTGGCGTACCGCTGGCTCGACTGGGCGATAACGTGGTTCGACGCATCCAGGATCGGCTGGGTCGAGCGGTAGTTCTCCTCGAGCGCGATGACCCGCGCCGGCGGATCGAACATTTGCGGAAAATCCAGGATGTTGCGGATCGTTGCTGCCCTGAACGAGTAGATCGATTGCGCGTCGTCGCCGACCACCGTGAGGCCGTCCCCGTTGGGCGCGAGACCGCGCAGGATGTCGGCCTGGACCACGTTCGTGTCCTGGTACTCGTCGACCAGGACGTAATCGAAGCGCTTCCGCACCTCGGCCCCGACACCCTCGGCGTGCATCATGTCCGCCCAGTAGAGCAGTAGGTCGTCGTAATCCAGCAGGTCGCGATCCTGCTTGGCCTCGACGTAGGCCCGGAACAGCTGCTTCAGCTCATCCGCCCACTCGGCGTACTGCGGGAAATGGTCGTCCAGGACAGCCTGCAGCGGCTGGCGCGCGTTGATCGTGTGGGAATAGATCGCAAGGCACTGCCCCTTCTTCGGGAACCGCTTCTCACTCTTCGAGAATTCAAGGTCCTCCCGGACCACGTTCATGAGGTCCTCGGCATCTGAGCGATCGAGCACGCTAAAGTCCTGCGAGAGCCCGATCTGCTCGGCGTGCAAGCGCAGCAGCCGCTGGGCGATCGCGTGGAACGTCCCGCTCCAGGACAGCTCGCGCGTGCTCGCGCTCGTGCCCAGCGCATCGGAGACGATCCCGAGCGCGCGCCGGGTCATCTCCGCGGCCGCGCGCCGGGTGAAGGTCATCATCAGGATGCGGTTCGGATCGGCGCCGGCCAAGATCAATCGCGCGACCCGCGCGGTCAGCGTGCGTGTCTTGCCGGATCCCGCACCCGCGATGATCAGCACGGGGCCTGGCAGGCGGCCCTGCTGAACCTGATCGAGACCATGCTCCACGGCCTCGCGCTGCGCCTGGTTGAGGCTGTCGAAGGGGCTATTGCCGCTGGCCAGCTCGACGTTGGTCATCACATCCGATCGTTCTTGAAGTGTTCACAGCAGCGTAAGCGCAGAGCGGGCGAGATGCGAGGCCCGTTTATGCACGCGCTGCTGCGGCCAGGATAGCTGTCGCTCGTGTCTGGGCACACCACTCGCCTCGCGTTAGCCTCGCGGCGCAATCACGCTTTTCCGAACAGCCCTGGTCGACAAGGTGGGGGCTCACGCGAACTCGGCCAGGGCGAACACCAACCGCAGAGGAGGCTTGATGGCGCAGACAATCGCGCGTCTGGGCGCAGCGGCACTCGTGCTTGCCTGGACGGTGGCGGGCGTCCAGCAGGCGAACGCCCAGCCGACAACGCCGGCGTCCACGAATCGGCAGGCGAGCGAGGTGATCGCGAGCGCGCAGGAGGGCTTCGTCCGCTTCGCGCTCGCCTTCGTTCGGTCCGCGGTCCCCCTGACATACGACGCGATCCGCACCGACACCGTGAGCGAGGACCTGGTGATCACGGACGTGACCCTGACCCCGGAGCTGCCGTATGCGCGCTCCGGCGCCTGCACCATCACAGCCGCACGGGTATCCAGCCTGGGTGGCGAGCTTGGCGCGGCCACGCGCGGCAGCTTGCGGATCAGCGATGTGCAGGTGCCCCTCGCCTGCCTTCCCGAGCAGGCTGCTGGCCAGCTCCGCACGCTCGGCTACGACACGGTCACGGTCGATACGGTCGACGCGGACGTGAACTACAGCTTCCCGACATCGAGCGCGCGCATCGACATGACCACGCAGCTGGCGAACGCCGGGCGGCTCAGCTTCACCGCGGACCTCGCCTACCTCTGGCTGCAGGGCGGCGATGACGGTCCGCTGGATGATCCGCAGCCGAAGGCGAAGCTCTCGCGCGCGAGTATGAGCTTCACCGACCAGGGGCTTGTCGAGCGCCTGCAGCCGATGATCCAGCGCAACACCCAGGGTCCCGACGACATCGAGCTCAAGGTCCGGCAGGGCGTCATGGCCGGTCTATCCGATGGCGGGCAGCGCGACCCGGGACCCGATGTCGCCCGCTTCGCCAAGCAGCTCTCCCGGGCGACCGCCGATCTCTTCCGCGGCGGCGATCGCGTGACGGTCCGAATTCAGCCCGAACAACCGATCTGGTTGACCGAGGAGCTTTTCGAGACGCCGCAGAGCACCTTCGCCGCCCTTCAGTCGACCGCGGGGAGCGCGGCCGTCACCGATACCCGCCCCGTCAGCCCGAAGACGCTGAAAGCGGTCCTGGGCGGCGAATCGCCATCGAACCCGGCGGTCCAGAAGCGTGTCGGCCGGGCGCTCGTGACGGGCGTCGGCGCCCCGCGTGATCTCGCGACCGGACGGCAGCTCCTGGGGCCGATGGCCCGGAACGGCGACGGCGAGGCGGCGGCCGTGCTCGCGGAGGCGCTCGCCCAGGAGGACATGAACCTGCCGGCGTACCGTTACGCGTTGCGCGCCCAGCGCGGCGGCCGCACCGACGGCATGGCGATCGCCGATACGCTGGAGCGGCGCCTGTCGGCCGGCGACATCCTGAAGGCGCAGGAACAGGTCCGCGACGATGCGCCCGATGACGGTCGGGAGAGCGCGGCCAGTCTTGCGGATCCCTCGACGCGCGACCTGCTGAGCCGCGCCCGCCGGGCGGCGGACGGCCGCGGTGTCGCCCGCAGCTACAAGACCGCGCACTACTGGGCCAGCCTTGCCTCGGCCTCGGGCAGCCGCGCGGCCCGGCAGCTGATGCAGCGGCTCGATGCGCGGCTTGAGTCCCAGGCGTGGCGCGATGCCCGTCGCAATGCCGAGGGCCGCGCCATGACAACCTGGATGCAGGACGGTCTGGCGGAGCGCATGACCGGCCAGTAACGCAGGTGGCGGGCGGCCGGTGTCCGGCCCGATGTCGGGCTACACGGCCGCCCGCCTCACACCTGCCTAGTGGCCCCACTCCTCGCGCAGGAACTCGGCCAGAAGCGGCTCAAGCTGCGTGAGTTCGTCGCTTTGATGCTGCTGGTTGCCGATGATCAGCAGCCAGCGTCCGCGCTCGGGCGCGGACTTGTCGTCCGGTGCGAGATCGAGGATCACGAAGTTCTCCTCAAGCAGAATGCTGCCATCGTCGGTGCGCACGGGCGTGCCATAGACCACGCCGGCGTGCTGCTCGCCGTCGTGATCGAGGATGCCGCGGCTGTAGAAGCCCGGTGGCGTGGCGTTGTCCGACAGTTTGGCGCGGCCACGTCCGCGCGTCCGCTGCGCACGGTCGGCGACGCCCGAGGCCATCTTCAGAGCTTCATCCAGGGTGTTGTTCGCCCAGGTCTGGGCCGTGCTATCGCCGCTCCACCAGACCTGTTCGATCAACTCCCACTTGGCCTCGGAGGGGTCCCCCACGGCGAGGCGCTCTCCGAAAGTCAGAACCACCTCGACCTCGGGGCCTTGTGCGTCATCCGGCACCAGGGTTTTCCGCCAGAACTGGAGGTCGTCGCCGATCCCGAGCTCCCAGCCGTCGACAAGTAGGCGGTCCACGACCTCGCGGGCGGTGTTTTCCGGGCACGCGCGCAGTAGCACCTCGAGCGTTTTCTCGACCTCCGGAGATCGGCCCGCGTTGTCCTTCGCGCTGGTATCCCCGCTCGCGCCGGCCGGGCTTTCTGCCTTGGCGGGCGTCTGGGTCTTGAGGGCATGCATCAGGGCGTCGGATCGCCAGCCAAGCGCGCCGGCGATATCCTCGAGGACTTCGGTCTGCTTCAGCTCGACGCCGCGGTGCTTCAGGCGCTGGCGCAGGCGCTTGGCGAGCGCGGAGGGGAATCGGTGATCGAACGCGATCTGCGTCATGAGGGTCTCCCGGCCTAGGGTCTCGGTATCGCCAGCGCTGGGCGCCGGTCGGGCTGTCCCCGTCGCCCGCGACCGAGACCGTGACGGGTACTCATGGCCGCGCACAGCTGCCGGGTTGGGCATTATTGCTTTGCGCTTGCAGCCACGAGATCTTGTGGCTGCGCGCTCGGCAACATGATCCCCAAACCGACCTGAGGTTCAGGTCGATCCGGGTCACCCCTGGAGCCCCGCCCAGGGGGTCGCCGCGACGCCGCCGGCGGCGGTCGACACGGCTTTCGCTCGGCAAAGCGCCTGAGCGCTTCGTCGAGGACGGCACGCCGGCTTCGGCGCGGGTTCCCCATCACGGAACACGAACGTCGTGCCCCCAGGTTCCGCGCCGCGTTGACGTCGGCATGCATCCGAGTGCCGCAGCAGCGGCACCGGAATTCCGATTGGCTGCGGCGGTTCTTCTTCTGGACCCAGCCGCAGTGTGAACAGCTTTGCGAGCTGTAGGCGGCGTGCACTTCGGTGTGCGTCACGCCGTAGCGTTCTCCCAGGTCCTGCAGCTTGGCCCGGAACGCCGCGCGACCGCAGTTGGTCAGGATCCGGTTCATCCGCTTCGACAGGCCGGGATGCCGGAAGTCCAGCCGTTCCACGGTCAGATGCGCCGGCTTTCGCAGCAGCACGATCCGGTTCAGGATCCGGTTGATCTCGGTCTTCAGCCAGCCCCGCAGCTGGCGTACCGCGCGGTTATACCGGGGCGAGCGGACCTTAAGGCCGGCCTTCTGCCGGTGCCGGGCGATCGTGGAAATGCGCTTGTCGAGATTTTCCAGATGGCGCAGCGCGTCGCGGCCCATCAGGTCGCCCGCGTCGGTGGAGATCAAGGTCGACAGGCCGAAGTCGATCGAAAGGTTGTCGCGCAACGGCGTGTAGGTCGCGCGCGCCTCGGCGAAAGGCTCCGCGACGTCCGTGATCACGCCGACCCGGAGCGTGCCGTCGTCGCTCTCGTTGATCTGGACTGTCTGGCAGCGCTGGCCCTTCCGTTCATCGAAGTACGGGTAGGTGCTGAGTGGGATCTCGATGCGTCGCCCCTTATCCAGCGTGCCCAGGCGTAGCCAGAGCGGGAACGCCGACGCGCTCGCCGCGTCGGCCAGCGTCGCCTGGCGGCGGTCGACGACCATGTTGGCGCGCTTGAATGACGGCTTGCGATGCTGCTTCAGCACGTGCTTCATGATCCGGCGCGCCAGATCGCGGACGTCGTCGGGGACCGGCTCGCCGGTGTCGGGCATAGCGATCTCGCGACGGCGGTCGAACGAGGCTTGCGCCTTGTTCACAACCCGAAGCATGTGCTTCGTGCGATCGTCGAACTTCTCGTGCCGCCCCACGATCTCGGCGAAGTCGTTCTGGCGGTTGGAGAGGAACGACGTCAGCGTGCCGACGACCTGATAGCGCACCATCTGGATCCGCTGGGCACCGATTTCCGCCTTGGCGCCGGCCACGCCGGGCACGGCGGCCTCCTGGGCCGCCGGGATGTTCTTCTGGAACCGGCCGTCGCGGAAAAAGCGCACCCACTGGTCGGCGGCGACGGCCCGCGCCGCCCGGCGCCACACGCGTAGCAAGTCGCGCACGGCGGCTTCCTTGCCGGGGTTCATCGCCGTTGGCAGCAGGTCGGTGCGGTGGATAGCTAACTCCGTCATGTCGTCAGTGCCCGGAACGGCAGCGGCTCTGCCGGTCGCGCAAGCAGCGACATCAGCGTCGCCGCATCACGCGTCCGGTGATCCCACGCGTGCGCCGCTTGCGCGGCATAGCGGTCGAGGTGTTTCCCACTGATCCAGTGATGCACGCCCACGACCATGCGCCGCAACAACGCGTGATACGACTCCGCCGTGTTGACGTGAACGCGCTCGCCGCTGTCAACGTCGGTCCGGGCGTACTGGCGCTTGGAATGGTTGACCGTCAGATGGCTCGGATGCGCCTGGCCGATCCGCCGGTAGGCCGGCAAAGCATCCATCATCAGTTGTGCCGTCGGATCGATCCAGGCCCGCCAGGCGGGTGCGATCGCGTCTGTACGATGGCTTTTGATGCGGCGGGCATGGACCGAGCCGCCGAGCTCGACGGCGGTCAGTAGCAGCGGCTTTGCCGTTCCACGCCCTTTCGGGCGCGATCCGCCGCCCCTGCCAGACGCGCTGTCGTCACCGGCATCATCGTCGCCGGTGTTCCGGGGGCGCGGGTCGCCGCCAACGTAGGTTTCGTCCATCTCCACCACCCCGCGCAGGACCGGATCGTCCCCCTGCATGGCGCCGCGACGCGGCGCCGAGGGGCTGTCCATCC
>NZ_NRRL01000010.1 GCF_016583645.1 Rhodovibrio sodomensis
CCCCCACGGTCCCACAAGCACGGAGCCCCCGTCGCCATGCGCCCTTCCGGACGCGCCGCCGACCAGTTGCGCACGGTTCAACTCGAGCCCGACTTCAGCAAGCACGCCGAAGGCTCGTGCCTGGCCAAGTTCGGCGACACCCACGTGCTCTGCACCGCCTCGATCGACAATTCGGTCCCGGGCTTCATGCGCGGCAGCGGCCGCGGCTGGGTGACGGCCGAGTACGGCATGCTGCCGCGCGCCACCCATACCCGCGGCGGGCGCGAGGCGGCGCGCGGCAAGCAGGGCGGCCGCACGGTGGAGATCCAGCGCCTGATCGGCCGCAGCTTGCGCGCGGTGACCGACCTGACCGGCTTCGGCGAGCGCTCGATCCAGCTCGACTGCGACGTGCTGCAGGCCGACGGCGGCACCCGCACGGCCGCGATCACCGGGGCCTACGTCGCGCTCTACCAGGCGTTCCAGTTCATGCAGACCGCCAAGGCGATCAAGCAGATCCCGCTGACCGACCAGGTCGCGGCGATCTCCGCCGGAATCTACCAGGGCAATCCGGTGCTCGACCTGGACTACGCCGAGGACTCTTCCGCCGACGCGGACGCCAACTTCGTGCTCACCGGCCGGCGCGGCATCGTCGAGATCCAGGCGAGCGCGGAGAGCGAGCCCTACGACCGCGACACCTTCAACCAACTGCTCGACCTCGCCGAAACCGGGGTCGGCCAGCTCTGCCGCAAACAGCTGGAAGCCCTCGGGGTCGGGGTCTAACTCCTGCAGCAAGGACGACGGGCGCCTCGGCGGGTTCCCTCTCCCTCGAGGGGAGAGGGCTAGGGTGAGGGTGGGACTCCGCGCCGTACGCCGGGGACTCCCACCCTCACCCTCCCACGCCGCTTCGCGGCGCGGGCCCCTCCCTCTCCCGTCGAGGGAAAGGGGACGATGGGCGTGCAACGAAGCCGGGACACGAGACCCCATGCCGCTGGGCGCGGAGACATTGGTGATCGCCAGTCACAACCCGGGCAAGGTGCGCGAGATCGCCGAGCTGGTCGCGCCGTTCGGCGTGGCGGTGAAATCCGCCGGCGAGCTGGGCCTGCCCGAGCCGGAGGAGACCGGCCGCACGTTCGCCGAGAACGCCGGGCTGAAGGCGCGCGCCTCGGCCGAAGGCGCGGGGCTGCCCGCGCTGGCCGACGACAGCGGCCTCGCGGTCACCGCGCTCGGCGGCCGGCCGGGCATCTATTCCGCCCGCTGGGCCGGGCCGGACAAGGACTTCCGCCAGGCCATGGAGCGCGTGGAGCGCGCGTTGCGCGCGGCCAACGGCGGCGATGGCGGCGACCGGTCGGCCTGCTTCGTCTGCGCGCTGACGCTCGCCTGGCCGGACGGCCGGTCGCGCACCTTCCAGGGGCAGGTCGACGGCACGCTCACCTACCCGCCGCGCGGCGCGCACGGTTTCGGCTACGATCCGATGTTCGTGCCGGCGGGCCACGCGATCACCTTCGGCGAGATGGACCCGGCGGCCAAGCACGCCATGAGCCACCGCGCGCGCGCCTTCGAGCAGCTGGTCGACGCGGTGTTCCGGACATGACCGCCGCGCCCGCCCCCGCGTTCGAGGCCCCCGCCTCTGAGGCCGGCTCCCACCGGGCGCCCGACCCCGGCTTCGGCGTCTACGTCCACTGGCCGTTCTGCCTGAAGAAGTGCCCCTACTGCGACTTCAACAGCCACGTCCGCAATGCGGTCGACCACGACCTGTGGCGCCGGTCGCTGCTGGCCGAGCTGGATCATTACGCCAGCGAAACGGCCGGACGGCGCGTCAGCTCGATCTTTTTCGGCGGCGGCACGCCTTCCCTGATGGCGCCGGCGACCGCTCAGGCGCTGATCGACCGGATCGCCGAGCGGTTCGATTTGGCCGACGACGCCGAGATCACGCTGGAAGCCAACCCCACGAGCGTGGAAGCGGAGAAGTTCGCCCGGTTCCGCCAGGCGGGCGTGAACCGCGTCTCGCTGGGCGTGCAGGCGCTGGACGACCGGGCGCTCGCGTTCCTGGGCCGGCAGCACTCGGCGGACGAGGCGCTGGCGGCGGTCGAGCTGGCGCGCAAGGCGTTCCCGCGGATCTCCTTCGACCTGATCACCGCGCGCCCCGGCATGACGCCGGCGAGCTGGGCGGGCGAGCTGGCGCGCGCGCTGGAAGAGGGGCCGGAGCACATCTCGATCTACCAATTGACGATCGAGCCCGGGACGCCGTTCCACGCCTCCTGGCGGCGCGGCGAGCTCGACCTGCCGGACGACGAGACCCAGTCCGCGATCTTCGAGGCGACCGGGCAGACGCTCGCCGCCCGCGGCCTCAACGCCTACGAGGTTTCCAATCACGCGGTGCCGGGGGCGGAGAGCCGGCACAACCTGACCTACTGGCGCTACGGCGATTACCTGGGCATCGGCCCGGGCGCGCACGGGCGGCTGACGCTGGGCGGCGTCAAGCACGCCACCCGCCAGCACAGCGCGCCCGAGGCGTGGCTGGAATCGGTCGGGACGCACGGCCACGCGACCCGCGCCCGCGATCCGCTGGCGGCCGACCAGAAGCGCCAGGAGATCACCCTGATGGGCCTGCGCCTGGCCGAGGGCATCCACCGCGACGCCTTCGTCCGCGAGCTGGGCGCCCAGCCGGAGGCGCTGTTCGAGGCCGGCCGGCTCGACGCGCTCCGGGAGGCGGGTTACCTCACCCTCGACGCCCAGCGGCTGGCCGCGACGGCGGCGGGGCGGCTGCGCCTCAACGCCGTGATCGACCATCTGCTGGGGTGACGTCCGGAAGCACAAGAAGCGCGCCGCGCCGCGCCCGACAGGAGGCTTGCACATGCCCCGCGATCTTGCCCAGGCCGCCCGCGAGCTGCACGACCATCTGAGCCTCGCCAGCCCGCCGCTCGCCATCGCCTTCACGCAGGAGGTGCCCGACGACGTCCCGCGGTTCGACGCGCCGTTCGCCGAGCCCGCCGCCGACGGGCGCACCGGGCGCGTCTCCGCGGGCTGCGTCTTCTGGATGCACGCCGCCGAGCGCACCTTCGCGACCCTGCCGGAAGACCACGGCAACTGCTCGGTCGGCAGCTACACCCACGGCCTGATCTCGCTCGAGGAGGCCGCCAGCAGGGACGACACCAAGGCGCTGCTGGACTGCGGCTGGGTCGACCAGGAGTCGGTCCAGGGCGTGCCGGCGGTGCGGCACAAGCCGGCGGCGATCGTCTACGGCCCGCTCAAGGACGCGCCGGTGCCGCCCGACGTCGTGTTCCTGCGGGTGACCGGCAAGCAGGCGATGATCCTGAAGGACGCGCTGCCGCACCTGCTGAGCGAGGGCAAGCCGCAGTGCCACATCGTGGCGATCGCCCGGGAGCAGCAGCAGCCGGCGCTGTCCGTCGGCTGCATGGTGAGCCGGGTGCGCACCGGCATGCCGTCGAGCGAAATGACCGTCGCGATCCCCGCGGCCAAGCTGGACGAGACGCTCGACGCGCTCGCCGCCGCACAGCAGGCCGACCGCGCGGTCGCCCAATACGCCGCCGACGACAAGCGCCGCTTCCAGGCGGGTTGAGGTCGACGGCCGTTCGCCCGTCAAACGTGCGTGCCGGCGGGTCCTCTTGCCCTTGAGAGACTTTTGCACGCGGGCAGGGGCAGCCGTGGAGCGTGCTTCGACACGCCAGCCCTTCGACAAGCTCAGGCATTGGCACCTCAGCATAAAGTTATCGGTAAGTTGCCGATAAACCGAATCCTTCATCCTGAGTAAGACTCCGAAGGCGTCCGTGCCGAAGGACCCACACGGGCGCCCGGCGATTTGTGCAAAAGTCTTCTGCAGGGGAGCGGCCCCTCCCTCTCCCCTCGAGGGCGCGGGAGGGCAGAGCGGATCCCGCTTATTGTCGCATTCTACGCAGTACAATAAGAGAATAACAGCACTGTGATTTGTGGTATTGGTTGACTCGGGCCGGCTGCCGGCGTATTCCCAATTCTACGAAACGTTCTGCGGCAAATCGAAAAAGCACACGCCGAAGCGTGGAAATTAGGGCAAGGTCGCGGAAGGTGAACCCACCTTTCGCCTGACTCTTGCCCGCTGTTTCAGAAGTTCGGGCGGTATCGCCCGAACCGGCGGCCGCCGCGCGCAGCGGCCGGGCGCCGGGGCGACGCGGCAAAGGGGTTCGCGATGCGTTACTTCCCAGCCTTCCTCGACATCCGCGACCGGCCGGTGCTGGTCGTCGGCGGCACCGAGAACGCCGCGCGCAAGGTCCGCCTGCTGCGCAAGGCGCACGCCCGCGTGGTCGTGGTCGCCCGTCGTCTGGACGACGAGCTGGCGGGCCTGGCCCGCGACGGCGCGATCGAGCACATCGCCCGCTGCTTCAAGCAGGACGACGTGCCGGGCAAGGCGGCGGTGATCGCCGCGACCGGCCGCGCCGACGTCGACGAGGCGGTCGCCAAGGTCGCCCGGCCGCGCGACGTCCCGGTCAACGTGGTCGATCGGCCGTGGGCCTGCACCTTCATCACGCCCGCGATCGTCGACCGCGATCCGCTGACCATCGGCATCTCCTCGGCCGGCGCCGCGCCGGTGCTGGCCCGGCGCATCCGGGAGAAGCTGGAGGCGATGCTGCCGGCGCGGATCGGCGAACTGACCGCGTTCGCCGAGAGCTTCCGGGACGCCGTCGCCAACCGCCTGCTGCCGGGCCCGCAGCGTCTGCGCTTCTGGGAGACCTTCTTCGATTCGGCCGTCGCCGACGACGTGTTGGCCGGGCGCGAGGCGAAGGCCCGCGAGGGCATGATGCGCCTGGTCAACGGCGAAGCGGACGCGGTGGGGACCGGCCAGGTGGCGATCGTCGGCGCCGGGCCGGGCGACCCCGACCTGCTGACCTTCAAGGCGGTGCGGTTCCTGCAGCGCGCCGACGTCGTGGTTCACGACCGGCTGGTCAATCCGGAGATCGTCGACTACGCCCGGCGCGACGCCGAGCGGATCGACGTCGGCAAGGCGCCGGGCGCCCACGCCAAGACCCAGGACGAGATCAACGCGCTGCTGATCGCCCACGCCCGCGCCGGGTCCAAGGTGGTCCGGCTGAAGGGCGGCGATCCGTTCGTGTTCGGCCGCGGCGGCGAGGAGGTCAGCGCCCTGCGCGCGGCGAACGTGCAGGTCGAGCTGGTGCCCGGGATCACCGCGGCGACCGGCTGCGCGGCCGCCGCCGGGATCCCGCTGACCCACCGCGACCACGCCCAGGCGGTCACCTTCGTCACCGGCCATGCCGCCAGCCCGGAGGCCGAGCCGGACTGGGCGGCGCTGGCGGGCGCCAACCACACGCTGGCGATCTACATGGGCGTCACCACCGCCGAGCGGGTGGCCGACCGCCTGATCGCCCACGGCCTGAGCCCGGACACCCCGGCGGCGATCGTGGAGCACGGCACCACCGAACACGAACGCATCCTGCCCACCCAGCTGGCCGCGCTGGGCGCGACCGTCGCCGCGCGCGGCGTGCGCGGGCCGGCGATGCTGATCATCGGCCAGGTCGCGGCGTTCGCCGAGGGCGCGCGCCGCACCGCCGCCGCGGCGCCGGACCCGGCGCGGCCGCGCCAGGTCGCCCTGCAGGGCTGAACCGCATCCAAGCCAACCGAGAGACGACACACGCATGGCATCCAAGGCCAAGGGCCCCAAGGCCGTCACCGCGAACCGCCTGAGCGACGGCGTCGTGGTCTATCTGACGCCGGACGACCGGTGGGCGGAGACCCCGGACCAGGCCGACTGGGCGGAACACCCGCAGGCGCAGCAGGCGCTGCTGGAGCGCGCCCAGGCGTTCGCAGGGACGACCGTGGTCGCGCCCTACCTGTTCGCCGTCCAGCCGCAGGCCGACGGAACGCCGCGGCCCAGTCACATGAAGGAAGTCATGCGCGCCAAGGGACCCAGCGTGCGGCCCGACCTCGGCAAACAGGCCGAATGGGGCAAACAGGCCGAACGGGGCAAACAGGCTGACTGGGGCAAGCAGGCCGGATCGGGCCGGCCGGCCGAACTGGCGGACCCGGGTCCAGGCGAGGAGCGCTAGCACGATGTACCGCTACGACGAATTCGATCAGGCGATCGTCAACGACCGCGTGGAGCAGTTCCGCGAGCAGGTGAACCGGCGCCTGTCCGGGGAGCTCAGCGAGGACCAGTTCAAGCCGCTGCGGCTGATGAACGGGGTCTATCTGCAGCTGCACGCCTACATGCTGCGCATCGCGATCCCGTACGGCACGCTGTCGGCGACCCAGATGCGCAAGCTGGCCCACGTCGCGCGCGTCTACGACAAGGGCTACGGCCACTTCACGACCCGCCAGAACATCCAGTTCAACTGGCCGGCGCTGAAGGACATCCCGGATCTGCTGGCGGAGCTGGCGGAGGTCGAGATGCACGCCATCCAGACCTCCGGCAACTGCATCCGCAACGTCACCGCCGACCAGTACGCCGGGGTCGCCGCGGACGAGGTCGAGGATCCGCGCGTCTACGCCGAGATCATCCGGCAGTGGTCGACCCTGCACCCGGAATTCTCGTTCCTGCCGCGCAAGTTCAAGGTCGCCGTGACCGGCTGCCGGGAGGACCGCGCGGCGGTGGCGGTGCACGACGTCGGCCTGCGGATGACCCGCGACGAGGATGGCGAGCCCGGCTTCGAGGTGCTGGTCGGCGGCGGCCAGGGCCGGACCCCGGTGATCGCCAAGACGATCCGGGCGTTCCTGCCCAAGCGCCACCTGCTGAGCTACCTGGAGGCGGTGCTGCGGGTCTATAACCAGCTCGGCCGGCGCGACAACGCGTTCAAGGCGCGCATCAAGATCCTGGTGAACAGCGTCGGCGCGGACGAATTCGCCCGCATGGTCGAGCGGGAATGGCGGGCGATGCCGGACCAGGAACTGGACCTGCCGGACGGCGAGCTGGAGCGGATCCAGGCCTACTTCGCCCCGCCGACCTACGCGGACCTGCCGGACGACCCGCCGGCCTATGCCGCCTGGCGCCGGCACGATCCCGGGTTCGCCCGTTGGGTGCAGGCGAACGTGGCGCGCCACAAGCAGCCCGGCTACGCGATCGTGAACGTCTCGCTGAAGCCGCACGGCGGCGCCCCCGGCGACGCCACGGCCGAGGAGATGGAGGCGGTCGCCGAGCTCGCCGACCGGTTCGCGCTGGGCGAGATCCGGGTGACGCACGAACAGAACCTGACCCTGCCGGACGTGCGGCAAGAAGACCTCTACCAGCTCTGGCAGGAGCTCAAGCACCAGGGGCTCGCGACGGCGAACGTCGGCCTGATCTCCGACATCATCGCCTGCCCGGGGCTGGACTACTGCTCGCTCGCCAACGCCCGGTCGATTCCGGTGGCGCAACGCATTCAGGAGCGCTTCCAGGACCTCGACCGGCAGCACGACATCGGCGAGCTGAAAGTCAAGATCTCGGGCTGCATCAACGCCTGCGGCCACCACCACGTCGGCCACATCGGCATCCTGGGCGTGGATAAGAAGGGCGAGGAGTTCTACCAGCTGACGATCGGCGGCAGCGCGGACGAGAACGCCTCGCTGGGCGAGATCGTCGGCAAGGGCTTCGCCTACGACGAGGTGGTCGACGCGGTGGAGACGCTGGTCGACGCCTATCTGGAAAACCGCCAGACCGGCGAGGCGTTCCTGGAGACCTACCGCCGCCTCGGCGCCGAACCGTTCCGGGAGAAGCTCTATGCCGCTGATTGACCGCACCGGAAGCGCGGTCGCCGATCCCTGGATCGAGGTCGCCAGCATCGAGGAGCTGCCGGACGGACAGGCGGCGATCCTGCCGGCCGAGGTGTTCCAGGCGAACCGCCACGCGCTGGAAGGCCGGAACGCCGCGCTCGGCGTGCGCCTGCCCAACGACCGCCCGGTCGAGGAGATCGCCCAGGACCTGCACAAGCTGGACGCGGTCGTCCTGGAGTTCCCGGCGTTCAAGGACGGCCGGGCGTACTCCCAGGCGCGCCTGCTGCGCCAGCGCCATGGCTTCGAGGGCGAGATCCGGGCGACCGGGGACGTCCTGCAGGACCAGGCGATCTTCCTGGTGCGCTGCGGCTTCGACCGGTTCGACGTCGACCCGGCCACCGCCGAGGCGTGGCAGCGCGCCCTGCAGCGCATCTCGGTCGTTTACCAGAAGGCCGCCGACGGACCCCAGCCCGCGCCCTGGCGCCGGCACGCGCGCCGCGCGGCGGAATGAGCGGAGAGCCGTTCAAGATGGATGGAAGCACACCGATAACGCCGGCCGACCGGATGGACGCGCTCGACCGCGCCGCCGCGGGGCTGAGCGGGGAGGAACTGCTGGAGCTGGCGATCCGGCAGCAGTTCCCCGGGTCGATCACCGCCGTCTCCTCGTTCGGCGCGGAGGCGGCGCTGCTGTTGGACATGATCGCCCGGATCGATCCGGCGACCCCGGTGATCTTCCTGGAGACCGGCAAGCACTTCCCGGAGACGCTGCGCTACCGCGACCGGCTGATCGCCAAGCTCGGCCTGACCGGCGTCCGTAACGAACGCCCGGACGCGGCCGACCAGCAGCGGACCGACCCGGACGGCCACCTCTGGTCGCGCAACCCGGACCGCTGCTGCGCCCTGCGCAAGGTCCGCCCGCTGGAGCGTGCGCTGCAGGGCTTCGACGCCTGGATCACCGGGCGCAAGCGCTTCCAGACCGCGACCCGCGAGGGCCTGCCGCGCCTGGAACTGGCCGACGGCCGGGTCAAGGTGAACCCGCTCGCCGACTGGACCCAGGCCGACGTCGACGCCGCGTTCGACGCCCGCGGCCTGCCGCGCCACCCGCTGGTCGACCAGGGCTACCCCTCGATCGGCTGCCTGCCGTGCACCCGGCGCGTCGGCGACGGCGAGGACGCCCGCGCGGGCCGCTGGGCCGGCATGGAAAAGACCGAATGCGGCATCCACAACGCCTGGTGGGCGCAGCAGGGGTCAGGGAGCGGGATTTAGCTTGTATCCTGGGTTTCCGCCTCTATGGTGTGTGGGGAAACCGTGTGGGGGAGCAAGCCTGTGTACCTGGAACGTCGCCGCAACCGATACCTCGCCTTCCATGACATCCCTGAGGATGTGCGGTCGGCGTTCGGGGGCCGCAAGCGGTTCTCGCAGAGCACCGAGACTGGCGAAAAGAACCTAGCCCGATCCCGCGCTGCCATCTTCGAGAGACAGTGGCGGAAAGAGATTGACCGCGCTCGGAAGAAGCTGTGCGGGCAGGTGGACCTTGATGATGAGGCGGCGTTCTTCCGGCGGGCGTTGAAGGAGACCCCTGAGCATGAACGGCCCATCCTCCTCGACCACATCGCGGAAATAGCCGAGGGGCGGATTGAACGGGCAGCGGCACGGGCCGGGGTCAGCGATATACACGATCCCGCGTATGACGACCTGCCAGTAAATGCGGAAGCGGACAGGTTCTTCGCCTCTGCGACGGGCAAACTGGTGCCCTGGACCGACCACCTGGACGAGTACATGGATCGCCTGGAGCGGGAGGTTGAAAAGAAGACGGCGGACATGCGCCGGTCGATCATTGAGCGGTTCGGGGCGAAGTTCGCGCACGTCCAGGACGTGAACCGGAAAGAAGTCCAGCGGTGGCTTGACGGGCAGGTTTCCAAGGAAGGGCGCAGCCCGGCGACCATGCAGAGCCACCTCACCAGCCTACGGGCCTACTGGGACTGGCTGGTGTCCATCGAGGTGGCACCCGAGGAGGTTATGCCGTTCGACCGCCTCACGAAGCCCAAGGCTAATCAGAAGCAGACCAAAGCGGATGAGCGGCGGGAGTTTACCCCGAAGCAGCTTGTGGCGATCCTCAGGGCTGCCGAGGAGCGACAGGCGAGGACCGGCAAGGATCAGCCTCTAGTTGACCTGATCGTTCTCGGTATGTGGACCGGGTGCCGCCGGGAGGAGCTTGGTAAGCTGAAGGTCGCGCATGTCCACGGGGATCATTTCGTCGTGGAGGACGCCAAGACTAGCGCGGGGTGGCGGGCCATTCCGATCCACTCCCAGCTACGCCCGACAATCGACCGGCTCACAGCAGACAGCATTGACGGGTATGTCCTACCGTCTACCGCTAAGTCTCAGTATGGCGACCGATCCCCGCCCCTGGGTCAGAAGTTCGGACGGCTGAAGACCCGTATGGGCTACGATGATCGCTATGTGTTCCACAGTATTCGCAAGACGTTCGCTACAATGCTGAAGCAAGTGGGTGAAGATGAGAGTGTAGTCGCTGACCTAATGGGTCACGAATACAAGACTATGACGTTCGGACACTACGCGAGTGAGCATGGATTGGATCGGAAGCGGGCGGCTATAGAGAAGATCAGCTATCCGCTGTAGAGTAACGGTGTCGTGGTGGTCAGCTACGCGGTCGCGAAACAGGTGGGCGGGGCGAAGGTCCGGACAGCAGCACCCGGCTCGACAACGCCGTCTTCTACCAGATCAAGCAGGGTTTCTTCATAGTGATCCTGGCCGCGTTCGATGTGCTGCCAAAGCTCCATCGCGAGGGGTGTGAGTGTCGGGTAGGTTAGAGCGCGGAACGTAAGTATCCAGGCGGTTATACCCGATCCCATCAAAGTGGAGTGAGGGCTATTGTCTTCATATGCTTTCGTTTGGATTTGAATGAGACGCGAATTGAAGGTGGATATCTTTACGCTTTGATCGGGCGTAAGTGGTGTTCCTTTGCCGAGCGCGTCAAATACAAAGTCCAGATCGTGTTTATCCATGACGGGCGCTAGGGCCGCTATAGACTGTGCTGCGGCTACTCGGAGCATCGCCGCTTGTTCTGGACCAGCCACCCGGAAAAAGCGTAAGTGCTTCTCCATGTCGCGCTCCGCCGCCTTCTCTCCGGCCCGTCGCAGGAAGCCGAACATGATCCCTCCCCAAGCGCCATGTGGCGCAGCTGGTTGAACGTTGGTGTTCCTATGCGCCCTGGAGTTTCTATCCGGGGTGGTAGGAAGGCAAGTCCGAAGACGGGATACCCCGGTCGGGAGGCCACTCCGGTCGGAGCACCCCGGATATTTTAGCCAGGTATACGAAGGGCCGACCTCAACTGTGTGTAGATCAATTTACCCCCGTGCACCCCACCGTTTCCTGGTGAGCCACAAGGGGCAACCGGAAAGGGCCACCGGGGGGCCACCTACCTCCACCCAGCGGGACTGCCCGTGCTGGCCAAATGCGGGCCGCTGAGGTGCCGCTGAGGGGGTGGGGGCTATGGGCGTACCTGGGAGAGGGAGAGGGCGTGTGTGGGCTGCTACAGCATCTCCGGCGGAATTGCGTTGAGCCGTTTGGCAGCGCGCTTCAATAAGGCAGCGGCGGCGGCGGACCCACCCACGGCAGCGGCGAAGAAGTAGAGGCCCGGCTGAGACGTTGCGTTCGCCAGCCCGGATGCCTTGGCGGAGAAGACCACAAGGCCGACGACCAGCACGTCCAACATGCTCCAGCGGCTTACCCAGGCTAGGAGCTTCAAGGCTTGCCTGATCCCACCATCGTCTACTGGACAACCACGCCAGATGAAGTCGGTGACCGCGAGCTTGCCGACAGGGAAGACCACGGAGAAGGCCAACACGACGATTGCTAAGAAGACCTCGCCAGACGAGAACAACTCACCGATAGCGCCAAGGATCGACACTTCGTCCTTGAAGAGAATGAGCTTCCGGACGCTGACGATGGGAAGAGCTAGACCGAGGAATAGGCTGAAGACTGAGGCAGCCACTAGGAGGGGCACAAGCCGTTCGTTCCCTTGAGCCTCAGAAGCCACCGAGCGTGGTGCCTTCCGTGCCGTGACGGCCAACTCCCACCAGCGAAGTCGGCTCATGCGTTTTCGGTTCCCCTAATCTGGATGCGCCCCCAGGTAGTACCCCTAGCACCCAACACGCCTCTCTGCACAGGGCGGATCATGGTGTCTTGATCGGGTATACCCTGGCAAGGCGATGGTGTGAGACACCCGAACCGCAGACCCCGGTGTATCATTTGGGTTGACTTTGGTTTCTAAGACGGCGCTTAATGCGGGTCTAGAGCCAAACGAGACACACAGGGGATCGGAATGACCAAGATCGGTTACGCGCGGGTCAGCACCACGGACCAGGACCTAACCGGACAGGTGGAGGCACTGAAGGCGACTGGGTGTGAGGTGGTGAGGGAGGAGAAGGCCAGCGGGACCACCCGCGAGGGCCGGAGCGAGTTGGCTACAGTGATCGACTTCTTGCGGCCCGGCGACGTGCTGATGGTCACCAGGATCGACCGCTTGGCGCGTAGCATAGACGACCTACGGGCCATCGTTCGCGAAGTCGCGGACAAGGGGGCGGCTGTAAAGGCAACCGAGCAACCGTTTGACACCGGCGACATCTACGGCGAGTTGACGATGAACCTCCTGGGGGTGTTCGCGGACTTTGAGACGAAGCTGCGCCGGGAACGCCAGATGGAAGGGATCGAGCGGGCGAAGGCCAAGGGGGTCTACAAGGGGCGCCCTCCGAAGATCGACACGGACAAGGTGCGGGAGCTTCGCGATGAGGGGATGGGTGCAACGGCTATCGCGAAGGAAATGGGGATCGGGCGCGCCAGCGTGTATCGGGTGCTGGACGAAGGGTGAGCTTTAGGGCGGCGTGGCGAGGACTGGCGGCTCAGCAAAAGTGCAGTCGACTGCACCTTCTTGGCCCGTTGTGAGCCGGAGGACACGGGCGGCGGCTATTTAGGGCATCGCTTCAGCCTTAACGTGCACCTTCAGCCCGAAGCTACGTCTGCCGGGCAAGAGGTTTGCTGTAACCCTGCCAACATCTTCTGCGCTCCTGTGTCATAGAGAGCGGAGACTATCTTTCGAGGATTATCAAAATGAACTGCCGCATGTCCGGGTGCGAGCGACTGCGCTCTGGCCACAGCCCCTATTGCCACGCCCACCGTCAACGCCAGCGGCGACACGGAACGCCCGACCAGCCAACCATCACCATCGCGAAGATCAGGCCGTTGAAAGCCGAGGTTTGCCGGTGGCTGGACCGCCGAAGCGACCCGACCGCCTGGGCCAAGGTCGAAGCCCGCTGGAACGTCCTACTCGACCACGCCCGCGACCACCTTGCCGAACACGACCGAGGGCGCCCCACCGTGCGCTGGAAGGATGACGCCATGCGCTCCGTAGTCGCCGTTGCGAATGACGCCAAGCCCCGCGACATCATCGCGACCGTCTGTGCCGTGGTCCTGCTGCGTCACCGGGAGCCGAGCCTGTTCAAGTCAGACCGTGCGTTCCTGTTTCAGCTTGCTCGACTGTTCCGCGCCCTGACCGACCAGCACGCTGGCGAGTGGTACAACCACGAGACCGGCAAGAACCATCGCGTCTACCTAACCCCACCAGCACGGTCCTCGGAACTCCTCGGCCAAGCCCTGATGGACACCCTCGGGGCCGTGGGCCTCTACATCGCCACGGACATCGACCGCGCTAGGGCCGCCCAGGAACGCGAGAAGGCCGATCTCTGGGCCGCGCTTGGCTCCTGCGAAAGGCCAGCCTGACCGGCGACCGCAGGTGGCCCAGGAAGCCCTGAAAACGCCCCAGAGGTGGCCTCTGACGGTCCCCCCGCTACCAACCTAGCCGCCACCCCCAACACGGCCTCTACGGGCCGCATTTCGCCAATCCTGCGTGGGCGGGTCGCTGACCCGATGTTGCCCGCCAACGCACCCTGAAAGCCCACCGCCGTGGACATCGACACCGTACATGACGCGCCTCTGGCGCATCCGGACCCGTCCGAAGACGAGACCGACCCTGGAGACCAATCCCCCGACTACTTTTACAACCCCGACCGCCGCGCCCAGAGTGAGGCCGCGAAGGCACTGATCGCGAGCATCATCAAGACGACCGATCGGGCTGCGTTCGACATCGGCAGCCGTAGGCGAGTTCAACGTGCGAAAGACCGAAACGCCTACGAGCGAACGGTCGAGGCCATCATCAGCGATGTCGCCTACCGCCACCTGACCGACCCAGCCCGACGCATCGCAATCAGCCGGTCAAAGACCACGCTAGATCAACGGTCCCGCTACCGGGCGGAGACCTACGGAAGGCGGGTGCCTGGCATCCTGGACCTGCTGTCACATCCGAGCGTCGGATTGCTTACACAGGTGACTGGTGACCAGGGACCAAAGACCTTCAGTGCCCGGACCACAGGCGGCAAGCGAACGACCATCGCTGCCGGTTCCGTGCTGGTGGACCTGCTAGAGGAAGCGGACCTCGCCCCCAGGGACTTCGCGGAGGATGACTGCCAGGAGGTCATCATCCTGCGGCAGGCTCCCAAAGACTTCTGGGACCGCGCCACGGCGGTCGAGTACGAGGACACCGAAGCGACCGTCCGCTACCGGGCCGAGATGACGGAGATCAACCAGTGGCTCGCAGAGGCGGACCTGACGTTCGACCCTGGTGCCCTCATGCGTCCCCTTCGGATCGACACCCGAGACCGGAGGTTGCGGCGACTGTTCACCCGGAAGAGCTTCGAGAGTGGCGGACGGCTGTTCGGCGGGTTCTGGCAGCAGCTCAAGGAAGGCGAACGGCTTCAAGGTCTGCGGATCAACGGCCAGCCGGTGGCCTCCCTTGACTACCGACAGATGACCCCACGGCTGCTCTATGCCCAGGTGCAGTCAACTGCACCCGAAGGCGATCACTACGCTCTGGGCTACCTGCGTTTCCACCGGGAGGGCCTGAAGAAGGTCTTCAACGCTGCGCTCTTCTCCGACACATCCCTTACGCGGCTACCGAAGGGGACGAGGACCTTGCTTCCGCGAAGCTGCAAGGTGGGCGACGTGATCGAAGTGATTGAGCGATACCATCCTACGCTCGCTGGTCACCTGTTCACAGGCATCGGCCATTACCTTCAGTTCCTGGAGAGTACGATCTTGGTGACGGTCCTACTCCGGTTGAAGGCAGAAGGGGTCACCGCGTTACCGATACACGATGCGGTCGTGGTGGCGGTCACCGATCAAGAGAGGACCAAGGCGGTCATGGAGGAAGTCTTCACCGAGGTGTCCGGTGGGCGGGGCGAGGTGAAGGTATCCACGAAGTCGGGATAATCTAGCTAGTGATTGCCTAGCTTCCGGCTACGTCCTGAGGGTGGTGATGGTGAGGTCTACCTGTGATGGGTCAGGGTAGGTGGAATAGAAGGGCTAACAACAAGTGTGTCTACCCACTCTCTCCGTACGTGGGGCACGTAACTCGCGTCTTTGGTGTTCTGCCGACACTCTGACACATCGTGGCCGATAGTGCAGTTGGACTGCACCCGACTTGGACGATGGTACAGTCTTACTGCACCAAAACCAGCCAACAGGAGACCCCGAAGGTGCAGTTGACTGCACCTACTCGGCAGCCGCCTTCGCCACGCTCCGGCCTTCTCCCGCCGCTCCTCTTTCAGCTTCATGAGCCGCTCTACGGTTCATGCAAGACTAGCGGCATCTTTGCGCTCGATGGCTTTACAGCTCACCGGAAACCCTTGCACAAGAGCCGGTTTTTCTTCTATCACCCGAATGCTCATCGGGGCCACTCGCCGACGGTATTTTAAACCCACTCCACCTGGAGCGACAGATGCCTGAAAAGATAAAGGACTACGCGACCGGTAAACCCGTTACGCTAGGCCCGGAAGAACACGTTAGGCAGCAACTCGAACATATCCTGATTGATGAGCTTGGGTATCCCAAAGAGCTAATCGAGATCGAATTTCCAATTCAGCGGGGTTACAAAAAAGGCAACGAAAAGGCAGATATTATTATATTCCACTCAGCAGAATATAAACAAAATAACGCCTACATGGTAATTGAAACAGAGCCGCCTGGGCATGAGTTTGATGACCAGGTGTTTTCTTACATTACGGCTACTACTGCCGAGTTCGCCGTATGGTTCGACGGCCTCGACCCCAAGCGTAGTCGCGGCGCTGAATACCGCTGGCGCGACCTTGCGCACGCACCCACCACATTTCAAGAAATTCCCGCGCTCCCTCGGCACGGTGAGACGCTCGAGGAAATTGGTAAGTATCGAAAGGACCAATTAAAGCCGGCGCGGAGCCTTAAAGGTATCTTCCAAAAAATGCACAACCGTCTTTACGGAGACGGCCCCCTCAAACGGGAAGACCTTATCGCGCAAGAAGTCATAAAGCTCCTTTTCTGCAAGCTATATGACGAACTCTATACGCCGGGCGATAAGTGTGAGTTCCGAGCGACTGTTCACGAACTACAAAGCGGGGAAGGGCGGAAACGTGTCGGAGACCGCGTACGTATTCTTTTTGACAAACTCAAACACGACCCTTCCTACGCCGACATGTTTGAGGCTGATGCAATTCAATACGATGACTATTGGATTGCTTACGTCGTGTCGGAACTTCAAAGCATCGGTTTAACTCACGAAGAAACAGACGCTGATGCCATGGGGGATGCTTACGAAATCTTCATTGGTCCCCAACTCAAAGGCGAAAGCGGTCAGTTCTTTACCCCCCGGCCCGTTGTCAGACTGGCCGTAGAAATCTTGGCACCAAGCCTGAGTGAGAGAGAGACGGTCCTTGATCCGGCTTGCGGGTCAGGAGGGTTTCTGACCTATGCGTTCAGACACGTAATATCTGAGGCAAACGCTCTCTTTAAAGGGAAAAGTGAAGCTTTCAAGCGGGAGCGTATTCGAGAATATGCGAACAACTTCCTGTACGGTTTGGATATCGAACCGCTGCTTGTCAAGGTCTGTAAGTCGTATATGGCAATCGTGGGAGACGGTAAGTCCGGAATATTCCTCGATAACAGCCTCGCTCCGGTGCAAAATTGGGCGCAAGAGACCAAGACCGAGCTTGCACTCGGCACATTCGATGTTGTGATCACAAATCCGCCGTTCGGAACGCGCATTAAAGTCGAGCAGAATAAGGTCTTAAAGCAATTTGACCTCGGTCACGATTTAAAGGCAGGTCAACCAAAAGGGGATAGCCTGAAGAATGGCCAGGATCCTGCGATCCTGTATATTGAACGGTGTCGCGACTTCCTAAAGCCTCCGACTAAGGGGAAACGTGGTGGCAGGATGGCAATTGTGCTTCCTCGCCAGATATTGAGTGGCCATGATCAGAACATGGTACAAATTAGAAGGTGGATGCTGCGGCACTTTAAAATATTGGCAGTAGTGGACTTGCCACCGGAAACATTCCAGCCATATACCGGGACCATTACAAGCCTTGTTTTTGCTGAGCGGAAAGAGGAAGACAAAGAGGTCGGCGACTACGATATTTTCATGGCAGTCGCGCAATACGTCGGACACGACCGCCGGGGTAACCCGATGTTGGCTCGCAACGACGAGGGTAACCCGAAATTCGACGCGAACAATAATGAAATCGTCTTAGATGATTTACCAGATATATTGGATGCGTATCGGGAGTACACAAATGGGGCTGATCCTAACGCCTGTTTTGATGGCGCGTTTCGTGTAAATTTTTCACGCATACGTAACCAACCAGGCAGTCGGATTGATGCGTGGTTTTACGACCCGAGCAAAAACGAGGTCGTGAAGCAGGTTTGGGATTTGGCGGCTCAAGAGGGCGTAGCTGTAAAGACTATTGGGGAGTTAATTGAGCATCCGGGGGATGTGTTTTATCCGGGACGCCACAAGAGAAATTATTGTGAACCGGGTAGCGGTGCCCTCCCGTTTTTATCTGGTACAAACGTGTTACAGGTTCGCCCCTTTGACGTGAAGTGGCAGCCTCGGGCGTATAAGGCTGCTTGGAAGCACGTTGTCGATAAGGGTTGGATCTTGGTAACACGCTCGGGTTCCGTCGGCCGAGTGGTTTTCGTAGGCGATGTATTGGCAGGGTTCCCTGTTAAGGACGGTGTTGCAGTAAGCGAACACGTCATTCGGATTATCCCGGATGAGGATGAGGTGCATCCAGGTTACCTGTTTGCATTCTTGGCGAGTGAGACTGGGAAAATTCTTCTCGGCCAGGGTATATACGCTTCTGTTGTGCAGCACATTACGCCTGATCACGTAAAAGCGATCCCGGTTCCCATACCGGACGAGAAAACACAGAAAGAAATTGGAGAGGCTGTCTACAAGGCAGAACGGCAGCGCGCAGAGATTTTCCAACTCACGAACGAAGCGATTACATCCATCGATGGGATAGTCGCCGAAGGGGACGTGGGGAAGGCAGCACCGGTTGAAGCTCAGGCATCAGAGGATATCCCGGACGGTCAATCGTAGCGGAGCCAATATAACGGCTTCTAGGGGTCGAAGGGGAAGAGTAATTGACCTTCGCCATCGAAGAGTAAGGTTGGCATGTTGTGTACAGATCGCCCACATCTGGGCCTTACGTGTCACGGAAGGGCGGGCGGCGGGTAGGGTAGAACAAGGTGCAGTCGGCTGCACCCACGAGCCGTCTCGGCTGCGAAGCCCGTGTTGTCCGGAGAGGAGATGGACGCTCGGGACTGGCGAAGGATCGCCCGGCTGTCGGCCTTCCAGAATACGTTGGTGATCGGGAACGGCCTGGATGCTGTCTCAGGTGGACTGGCGAGAGAGTAGGTGAGCCGGAGCGAGGCTTGCCGAGTGCAAGCGAACGGCTAGGGCAGTTGACTGCACGTTGAGGCTACCGGCGGGGGTGTGGAGGTGCCCCCGCTGGTGGTCTTTTTGGTAGACCTGTGGGGCTTCCGGGGAGACGGGCAGCCTAGCCGAGCGTCACCGCTCCGTGTGGGGGAAGCGTGTGGGGGCCGCTTGTGCGCCCATCCTGCAACCCCTTGTTTTCATTACCATTATCCGGGTGCCTCGACCGTGGCTTCCCAAACGCCTGGTGGGCGCAGCAGGGCTCGGGCAGCGGGATTTAGCCGCGTCCGCGTGGGGCGGTTGCACAGCGCATCGGCGGGTCCCCTCTCCGCCGCTCGGGGGAGAGGGACAGGGTGAGGTGGCTCTGCACGACCTTCGCGTCCCGGAACGCCGCCTAACTGCCTTCGCGACGCCGCTTGAGCTTCAGGGGCGTGCAAACCACCTCACCCTAGCCCTTTCCTCCCACGGGAAGAGAGGGAACCCACCGCGCAGCTAGCCGTCGACCTCCCATGGCCCCGCCGCGAGCAGCCGCGCGAACGCCTCCGGGTCGTCGTGCTTTTGCTTCGGGCACAGGCGGCGGAGTTGCCGGCGATCGGGCACGTCACCGATGCGCTGGTCGGTCGCGAACGCGAGGTCGGTGTGCCGGCGCGCGGTCTCGACCACCCGGGCGCTGATCTTGCCCTGCGGGTAGGCGAACGCGAACGGCGGCGCGCCCAGCAGGTCGGCCAGCCAGGCCCGCGAGTCCGCGATCTCCGCCTCCAGGTCCGGCTGCTGCAGGGAATACAGCGAATCGTGGCTCAGGCCATGCGCGCCCACCCGCCAGTGCGGGTCCTGGGCGAGCTCGCGCAGGCCGGCCTCCGACAGGTGCGTGGCGCCGGCCCGGCGGATCTGGTCGCGCGCGGCGAACAGGCCGGCGGCGATGCCGTGGCGCCGCAGCACCGGCGTGACGAGCTCGACCACTTCGGCGTAGGCGTCGTCGAACGTCACCGCCGCCACCGGCCGGGCGCGGTCCGCGAACGCGCCGGCGTCCCAGAACGCGACCGCCCGGTCGATGCCGACCAGTTCGAACGTGTTCGCGAGCGCGTCGAGCTGCCGGGCGAACGCGTCGGCGCGGGTGCGGAAGGGATAGTCGTCCAGGCCGTTAGACAGCGCGTGGTAGCACAGGATCACGAGCCCGCGCCGCTCGGCCAGGCGCGCCCAGGGGTCGCCCGTCATCGCGCCGCCACCTTGGTGCCGGGGGCGATCAGGAACTCGGCCTCCGGGTCGTGGACCTGGTAGCGGCGCTTGGCGAGCTCCGGGCGCTGCACGGCGTAGCAGTAGCAGCAGCCGTGCGGGCAGGTGTCGTAGGCCCCGATGTCCTTCGCCTTGGCGCAGTAGCAGCCGGGCCGGTTGCCCTTGGTCGGCGCGTTGACGGTGCGCCCGGCGACCCGGCCCAGCCGCTCGGCGTCGATGCAGCGCGCGGCTTGCAGCCGGGTGAACAGCGGGTCCGGCAGCAGCTCCGGCTGCGCGCACAGCTTGGGCGTGAAGCCGTACGGCTGCGCGCGCGCCGCGAGCTCCTCCAGCAGCGCCGTCTTCTCCTCGGCCGGCGGGTCCCACCACTCGAACCCGTGACGCTCCGCCGCTCGGTCGGTGTTGCGCTTGGTCTTGGCGTAGACGGTGGCGAACGACAGGTCGACCTCGTCGCTCGATCCTTCGAGCGCGGCGGCCAGCCGGGCGAAATTCACGCGGTGCCAGTCGGGCGGGGTGAGGGAGGTCAGGAACACCGGATCGTAGCGCCACACGACCGTTTCGGGTCCGTAACGCTCGGCGATCGCGTGCATCTGCTCGACCGCCCGGCGCCAGTCGATCACGGACGTCTCCAGCGCGCGCGGATAGGCGGTGATGGTATATTGCACGACGAACGGAAAGCCGCGATCCGCGACCTCCGCCAGCACGTCCTGGAACGGCCCGACGTTCTTGGTCCAGAAGACGAAGCCGTCGCACGCGCCCGGCGTCAGGTCGACCGTGTAGACTTGGCCGCCGTAGGGATTGACCATCTTGGCATGGCCCGCCCGCAGCCGGTTCCGGAACCAGGCGGGATAGAACGCCGGGATGTCGGTCTTGTAGCTGGCGGAGACGATCAAGGGCCGTTTCCTGAAGCGGTGGCCGGGGTGCCCTCTCAATCCCCCTTCTCCAGTGGGAGGGGCTAGGCGAGGAGGATGCCGCGGCATCTGCGGGCGAGGCTACCTCCTCTCCCTAGCCCTCTCCTCCCACGTGGAGGAGAGGGAACTGACGGCGTGGCGGACAGGGAACGCCTTACCCCTGCCCCGCGTCGTCCTCCGGGTCGCGCGCCAGCTGCTGCTTGGTGTGTTCCTTCTGCGCCTTGGCGGCGCGGGCGCGGCCCCAGGTGCGGAAGGCGAAGTAGCAGGCGCCGGCGACCAGCGCGATGTAGAAGCCGCCCTGCTTCATCACCTCGGAGTTGTACAGATAGTCGCCCACGATCGCCATGCCGGCGGCGGTGAACACCGTCACCATCAGGGCGACCAGGATGCCCAGGTAGATCTTGTCGTTGCGCGGGTCGCCGGGCGGGAAGGCGGTCGTCCGCGGGCTGTCGGGGGTGTCGTCGTTGCGCTCGGGGCCGGGCATGGCGTGATCGATCCTCGAATGGCTCGCATGGGGGTGCTGCGGTCCGGCCGGAAGGGCTGGCCGGGCGGGTCCGCCATGCATATCGCTCATATGGTGTCCGAATAAAACCGCCGTCCTGCGGGCCGGGACGGCTTGATGGTGGTGACAGGGTACTTACATAAGCGGTCGAACGCGAGACAGCGGCGCTTTTCAGGATCCGCAGGAAACCAGGGACGCTTGGCGGCGCTTCGGCGAAGAAGGCCGCAGGCGGTCTGCTGAAAGGAGAGAGGAACTCATGAGCAGGACCATCGGCATCGACCTCGGCACGACGAACTCTTGTGTCGCGGTCATGGAAGGCAAGGAAGGGAAGGTCATCCCGAACTCCGAGGGCACGCGGACCACGCCCTCGATGGTGGCCTTCACCGAGGATGGCGAGCGTCTGGTCGGCCAGGCGGCGAAGCGCCAGGCGGTCACCAACCCGACCAACACGCTGCACGCCATCAAGCGCCTGATCGGGCGGCGCTACGACGACCCGACGACCAAGAAGGACATCGACCAGGTCCCCTACAAGATCGTCAAGGCGGACAACGGCGACGCCTGGGTCGAGGCGCAGGGCAAGCAGTACAGCCCCTCGCAGATCTCCGCCTTCATCCTGCAGAAGATGAAGGAGACGGCCGAGGAATACCTGGGCGAGACGGTCGACAAGGCCGTGATCACCGTCCCGGCGTACTTCAACGACAGCCAGCGCCAGGCGACCAAGGACGCCGGCCGGATCGCGGGCCTGGAGGTCGAGCGGATCATCAACGAGCCGACCGCCGCCTCGCTCGCCTACGGCCTGGACAAGCAGAAGTCCGGCACCGTCGCGGTCTACGACCTGGGCGGCGGCACCTTCGACATCTCCATCCTGGAGATCGGCGACGGCGTGTTCGAGGTGAAGGCGACCAACGGCGACACCTTCCTCGGCGGCGAGGACTTCGACCAGAAGATCATCGAGTACCTGGCCGACGAGTTCAAGAAGGAGCAGGGGATCGACCTGCGCCAGGACAAGCTGGCCCTGCAGCGCCTCAAGGAGGCCGCGGAGAAGGCCAAGATCGAGCTGTCCGGCTCGCAGCAGACGGAAGTCAACCTGCCGTTCATCACCGCCGACCAGAACGGCCCGAAGCACCTCAACATCAAGCTGACCCGGGCGAAGCTCGAGGCGCTGGTCGAGGACCTGGTGCAGCGCACCGTCGAGCCGTGCAAGTCGGCCCTGAAGGACGCCGGCATGAAGGCCAGCGAGGTCGACGAGGTGATCCTGGTCGGCGGCATGACCCGGATGCCGAAGATCGTCGAGACGGTGAAGAACTTCTTCGGCAAGGAGCCGCACAAGGGCGTCAACCCGGACGAGGTCGTGGCGATCGGTGCGGCGATCCAGGCCGGCGTGCTGCAGGGCGACGTCAAGGACGTGCTGCTGCTCGACGTGACGCCGCTGTCGCTCGGCATCGAGACGCTGGGCGGCGTGATGACCAAGCTGATCGAGCGCAACACGACCATTCCGACCCGGAAGTCGCAGACCTTCTCGACGGCCGAGGACAACCAGACCGCGGTGACCATCCGCGTGTTCCAGGGCGAGCGCGAGATGGCCGCGGACAACAAGCTGCTGGGCAACTTCGACCTGGTCGGCATTCCGCAGGCGCCGCGCGGCGTGCCGCAGATCGAGGTGACCTTCGACATCGACGCCAACGGCATCGTCAACGTCTCGGCCAAGGACAAGGCGACCGGCAAGGAGCAGTCGATCCGCATCCAGGCCTCCGGCGGCCTGTCCGAGGACGACATCGAGCAGATGGTCAAGGACGCCGAGGAGCACGCCGAGGAGGACCGCCGCAAGCGCGAGCTGGTCGACGCCAAGAACCAGGCCGAGAGCCTGATCCACACCACCGAGAAGACGCTCGGCGAGGTCGGCGATCAGGTCGAGGCCGACGACAAGAAGGCCGTCGAGGACGCCGTCAGCGACCTGCGCACGGCGGTGGAGAACGAGGACCTCGACGACATCAAGCAGAAGACCGAGACGCTGTCGCAGGCGTCCAGCAAGCTGGGCGAGGCGATGTACCGCAACGCCCAGGAGGCCCAGGGCGCCGAGGGCGCCGCGAGCGACGGCGCCGACACCGCGGGCGGCGACGGCCAGAAGTCCAGCGAGGACGTGGTCGACGCCGACTTCGAAGAGGTCGACGACAACGACCAGAAGCGGGGCGGTCAGTCGAAATAACCGACTGGCCGGCGGCCAGGAAACGGGCGGGGGTCATGCGGCTCCCGCCCGCTTCGCTTGTCCGCCCGTAAGACCGCGGGGGGCCACGCACCTTACGCGCGAAGCGTGCCCGCGGACGAAACAGAAAGGGCGCACGTCAGGCTGAAGGTCGGGCCGACCGTCGGCGGCGTCGCCCCAGCGGTTGCCGGACGCAAGCCGGCGGCGACAGACGCGACACCAGAAACCGGGACCGTCGACGCGCCATGGCGAAACAAGACTACTACGAGCTGCTTGGGATCTCCCAAAGCGCCGGCAAGGACGAGATCAAGAAGGCCTACCGCAAGCTGGCCATGAAGTATCACCCGGACCGCAACCCGGGTGACCAGGAGGCCGAGGCCAAGTTCAAGGAGATCGGCGAGGCCTACGAGATCCTGTCCGACGACCAGAAGCGCGCCGCCTACGACCGGTTCGGCCACGGCGCCTTCGAGCAGGGCGGGGGCGGCGGCCCCGGCGGCATGGGCGGTTTCGGCGGCTTCGGCGCCGGCGGCTTCGCCGACATCTTCGACGAGATGTTCGGCGACATGATGGGCGGCGGCCGGCGCCGCGCGTCCGGCCGCGGCGCGGACCTGCGCTACGACATGGAGATCACCCTGGAGGAGGCGTTCCAGGGCAAGCAGGCGCAGATCAAGGTGCCGACGAGCGTCAGCTGCGACAGCTGCGAGGGCACCGGCGCGGAGCCGGGCAGCAAGCCGATCAACTGCACCACCTGTAACGGCGACGGCCGGGTGCGCCAGCAGCAGGGCTTCTTCACCATCGAGCGCACCTGCCCGTCCTGCGCCGGCGCCGGGCAGCAGATCGACAAGCCGTGCAAGGCCTGCGACGGCGCCGGCCGGGTGCACCGGGAGCGCTCGCTGCAGGTCAACATCCCGGAAGGCGTCGAGGACGGCACCCGGATCCGCCTGGCCGGCGAAGGCGAGGCCGGCATGCGCGGCGCGCCCGCGGGCGACCTCTACATCTTCCTGACGGTCAAGCCGCACCGGATCTTCGAACGCGAGGGCGCCAACATGGCGTGCCGCGTGCCGATCCCGATGACCACCGCCGCGCTCGGCGGCACCATCGAGGTGCCGGTGATCGACGGCACGCGCGCCAAGATCAGCATCCCCGAAGGCACCCAGTCGGGCACCCAGTTCCGCCTGAAGGGCAAGGGCATGACCGTGGTGCGCTCGAACGCGCGCGGCGACATGTACGTCCAGGTCGAGGTCGAGGTGCCGAAGAACCTGACCAAGCGCCAAAAGGACCTGCTGCGCGAGTTCGAGGACGAGAGCGAGGGCAGGAAGACCTCGCCGGAAAGCGAGGGCTTCCTGTCCAAGATCAAGGAGTTCTGGGAAGACCTGACGGACCAGAAGTAGCGCGGATAATGCGCTTTCGATCCAGAAAAGCCGGCTATGGCAGAGCGCCATCGCCGGCTTTTTCGTGTTGATAGGGCGGGGTGTGCGTGTTGAGGCAGACGCGCGTGTGGCGCTTCACCCACGCTAACCAATCCCCCTCCTCCATTGGGGGAGGGGCGAGCGGAGGAGGATGCCGCGACATCGGCCATGCGAACCTCCTCGCCCCAGCCCTCTCCTCCCACTGGAGGAGAGGGAATGAATTACCCGCCGCCCTTTTTCGCCGCCCCGCGGCAGCGCTTGGAGCAGTAGCGCACCTGCTCCCAGTCGTTCGCCCACTTCTTGCGCCAGGCGAACGGCTTGCCGCAGGCGGCGCAGGTCTTGGTCGGCAGGTCGGCTTTCTTGCGCGCCCTCATGGCCCGGCCGTCACCCGTCGTCGAAGTCGAAGCCGGTTTGCCGCCGGTCGGTCTTGGTCCGGGCGTGGCCGCCACCTGAACGTCCATGACCGGCGTTGCGCACGCCCGACTTGCGGCTGCCGTGCTTCTCCTGGATCCGGTCGGCCTGCCGCCTGGCCTCCGGGGTCGCGCGCATCCGGCCCATCTTCTGCCGGGCCGCACGGGCGGCGGTCTGGTGGTCGACGATCCGCTCGGGGTACGCGTCGCCGAGCAGGGTGTGCGCGTTCGGCCAGGTCCAGGGTTCGTGGATGTACGCGTCCGGCACCTGGGCCAGTTCGGGTACCCAGGCGCGCACGAATGCCCCCTCCGGATCCTGGTCGTAGCCCTGCTTGACCGGATTGTAGATCCGGGTGGTGTTGATGCCGGTCGTGCCCGCCTGCATCTGGCTCTGCGACCAGTGGATGCCGGCCTCGTAATCGGTGAAATAGCGCGCGAGCACCAGCCCGCTCTGCTGCCAGTGCAGCCACAGGTGATAGCAGGCGACCGCCTGCAGCATCGCGCGCATCCGGAAGTTCAGCCAGCCGGTCGCGATCAGGGCGCGCAGGCAGGCGTCGACGAACGGGAAGCCGGTCTCGCCCTTGGCCCAGGCGCGCAGCCGCGGGTCGGACGGATCGTCGCTGCGGTCGAGCACGTCGGCCGCCGGGTGCAGGTTGCGCCACTCGATCTCGGGCGCGTCCTCCAGCTTCTGCATGAAGTGGCAGTGCCAGTGCAGCCGCCCCTCGAACGAATTCAGCGAGCCGCGCCAGGGCGGCTCGGCTTCCCGGTGCGCGGCCCAGGCGGCCTGCGCGGCCTCGCGCATCGACAGCGTGCCGAAGGCGAAGTGCGGCGACAGGCGGGAGCAGGCGTCGAACGCGGTCACCGGGCTGGACATCTCGCGCCGGTAGTCCCGCCCGCGCTCGGTCAGGAAACTCTCCAGCAGGCCGGTCGCCGCGGCGCGTCCCCCGGGCTGCCGGTTCGGGCACGGATCGGCGGCCAGGCCGAGGTCGTCGGCGGTCGGAATCGGGCCCTCCTCGAGCCCGTCGATCGGCGCCAGCGCGTTGGGCGGCCGGCTGGCCGGCTGCGCCATGAAGCGGCCCCATTCGCGCGCCCAGCCGTTCCGGGTCTTGAGCCCGCGGATCACGCCGTGCTGCCGCCGCTCGGTCCAGGGTAGGCCGTGCGTACGCGCCCATCGGCGTACGCGTACGTCGCGCTGATAGCTCGCCCAGTTGCCGGTCTCCTGGTGCGACCACAGGCCGGCCAGGGTGTACGTGCGGCGCAGCTGTTCCAGCACCTCGACAGCGTCGCCGACGCGCACCACCAGCGGCTGGCCGCGCGCCGCCAGGGTGTTGCGCAGCTCCCCAAGGCTTTCGGCCGCGAAGGCCCACTGCCGCCGGCTGGCATCGGCCGCCGTCCAAAGCCCGGGGTCGACGATGTAAAGCGGTAGCACCGGCCCGTGCGCCGCGGCCTCGGCGAGCGGCGCGTGGTCGTCGGCGCGCAGGTCGCGCTTGAACCAGACGATCTGCAGGGGATAGGCCGATCTTGTCGCCATCGCGCGCCCAGCCGCGGCCTGGTCAGGCGGTGTGCTGCGCGCGCGCGGCGAGCCAGCGGCTGATCTTGTGCCGGCGCGGGGCGAACCAGGCGTAGCCGCGCTCCAGCATGCCCAGCGCGGGCCGCGTGCCGGCGACCGGCGCCACCGCGTTGAACCCGGGCAGGCGGCGCCAGATCGCCACGAACGCCTCCGCCCCGGTCACGATCGTGCCGTCGGCCTCGCGGGCGTGAATCCGGTCCAGCGCCTCTTTCTGCGTGACCGCGTCGCAGGCGAGATCGCCCAGGTCCTGGCTGACGTCGTGCCAGCGGATCGCGCGCTTGCGGTCGAGGCGCTGGTAGAACTTGACTTCGCGCGTGCACAGCGGGCACTGCCCGTCGTAGTACACGGTGAGCGGCTGGCCGGTCGGGTGTTTCATGGCCCTTGAACTAGAGCAAAATCGATGAAGGTCGAGTCGACCTTCATCTTGCTCTGGGGCGCTTGGGCCGCCGGTCAAACGCGTGCTACAGCGCTCGCATCGCAAGCGGCGGACCGGCCGCCAGGGACCGGCCGCCAAGCACCGGCCGCCAGGGACCGGCCGCCACCGACAGGCAGCCAGGGAGAGGTCGAGCATGAGCGGACAGCTGCGCATCGGGGTCGCCGGCTGCAAGGGCCGGATGGGCCGGACCATCGTCGACGCGGTGGCGGCGGCGGAAGGCGCCCAGCTCGCGGGCGGCAGCGCCCGGCCGGACGATTCCTGGGTCGGCCAGGACCTGGGCACGCTGACCGGCCACGGCCCGCTGGACGCGCCGGTCGTGGACGATCCGGTGGCGCTGGTGCAGCGCGCCGACGCGGTGATCGACTTCACCACCCCCGAGCTCACGGTCAAGCACGCCGAGCTCGCCGCGCAGGCCGGGATCACGCTGGTGATCGGCACCACCGGGCTGAGCGACCAGCAGCAGGCGGCGATCCGGCGCGCCGCCCGGCACATCCCGGTCGTGCAGGCGCCCAACATGAGCCTGGGCGTCAACCTGCTGCTCAACCTGGTGCAGCAGGTGGCGGCCGCGCTCGACCCGAATTTCGACATCGAGATCACCGAGATGCACCACCGGCACAAGAAGGACGCCCCGTCGGGCACGGCGCTGGCGCTCGGCCGGGCGGCGGCGGACGGGCGCAAGGTGGTGCTGGATCAGGTGGCCGATCGCGGCCGCGACGGCGATACCGGCGAACGGGCGCCCGGCAGCATCGGCTTCGCGGCGCTGCGCGGCGGCGATGTCGCGGGCGAGCATACCGTGATCTTCGCCGGCGCCGGGGAGCGGATCGAGCTCAGCCACAAGGCCTCCAGCCGCGGCATCTTCGGCCAGGGCGCGGTCAAGGCCGCGCTCTGGGCCAGGGCGCAGGATCCGGGCTTGTATTCGATGCAGGACGTGCTGGGGATCGGCTAGAGCAAGATGCTGAAAGGTGCAGCCACCTTTCGGCATCTTGCTCTCTCTTCAAGCCGTTAGAGCAAAATTCACGATCAGGGTCGACCCGACCGTCATCGATTTTGCTCTAGCAGCTCAGGCGGGCCCACTGGGCGCGGTGCCGCCGTGCGGCCGGGTCCAGCTGGTCGAACACCGTTGCGCCCGGCTTGGCTGCGGCGGGCTCGGCGCAGACGCCGGACAGGATCCGGTCGATCGTCACCCCGTCGTCGGCGAGCGGCAGCAGCAGCCGGTGCACCGCGGTGGTCGGCCGGGACGGCGGGACGACGCTATGGTAGTGCGGCTGCGCGTGGTCGAGCACGTTGCGGTAGGGCTCCAGCAGGATGTCGGTGGCATGCGGCGGGGCGATCTCGTCCAGGAAGCGGCCGGTCGAATCGTACCCGTCGATCTCGACGATCCGGGTGCCCACCAGGTCGACCCGCAGCCGGCCGTGCGGCGGCACCAAGCGGATGATCGCCAGGTTGCCCATCCAGCGTTTGAGGTCCGCGGGCGTGAACTCCCGGCGCGCCGGCAGCCGCGCGCCGCCGGTCTGTTGCCAGAGGGTGAACAGCGCCTGCAGCTCCGCATGATCCAAGTGCATGAACAGGCCCAACCCCGTCGGATATGACAATTGTCCGCGACAACCGGCGCAGACCGACTACAGCGCGCGCCTTTAAAATCGCCTAATTTCCCCGGTTTTGCGATGACGTTATTGGCGCAAAGCTGGGGCGCGATACAACCAAAACGCCGGGCACCCGACTTGCGCCGACAACAGCCGACAGCGGAATCTTGGTCCCGAGCCCGCTTGTCCTGGTCTGATGACGGTCTCGCAGGCGCAGGTTTAAAAATCGGCGACGGTTCAGGCGGTCTTGATTGCCTAGTCTTGGCCGTACGTTCGAATAGAGCCAAAAACCCACGCCGGATAGGGAGCGCACCTGCCGGTATATTTCCCTAGGAGACGACTATAACGGTGCTAACGAACGTTTCGTCCATTGTTCCGGCGCCCATTTCGACGTGCGCACGACCGCCGACGCGGCGGGCGCGACCTGCCTGGAAGCGTGCCTAGAACATCGTCTCCAGGACGCGGTCCGGCGGGGTATGACCGTCGACGAAGGTCTTGCAATTGATGATCACCTTCTCGCCCATGGCGATCCGGCCCTCGATCGTCGCCGAGCCCATGTGCGGCAGCAGCACCACGTTGTCCAGCTTGAGCAGCTTGGGGTTCACCGCCGGCTCGTTCTCGAACACGTCGAGCCCGGCGCCGGCCAGCTCGCCGCGCTCCAGCATGCGGGTCATGGCGTTCTCGTCGATCACCTCGCCGCGCGAGGTGTTGACGATCGTGGCGTGCGACTGCAGCAGCTTCAGCCGGCGCGCGTTCAAGAGGTGGAAGGTCGCCGGGGTGTGCGGGCAGTTGATCGAGACCAGGTCCATCCGGGCGAGCATCTGGTCCAGGCTGTCCCAGTAGGTCGCCTCCAGTTCGTCCTCGATCTCCTCGGCGACCGGACGGCGGTTGTGGTAGTGCACCGACAGCCCGAAGCCGCGCGCCCGGCGCGCCACCGCCTGGCCGATCCGGCCCATGCCGACGATGCCCAGGCGCTTGCCCCACAGCCGGTTGCCCAGCATGTGGGTCGGGCTCCAGCCGCCCCAGTCGCCGGAGCGCACCAGGCGCTCGCCCTCGACCAGCCGGCGCGACACCGCCAGGATCAGCGCCATCGTCATGTCGGCGGTGTCCTCGGTCAGCACGCCCGGCGTGTTGGTGACCGTGATGCCGCGCTGGCGCGCCGTCTTCAGATCGATGTGGTCGACGCCGGTCCCGAATGAGGCGATCAGCCGCAGGTTCTCGCCCGCCTGGGCCAGCACGGCCGAGTCCACCCGGTCGGTCACCGTGGGCACCAGGACGTCGGCGTGGCGCACCGCCTCGATCAGCTTGTTCTGGCTCATCGGGCGGTCGTCGGTGTTCAGCCGCGCGTCGAACAGCTCCATCATCCGCGTCTCGATGACGTCGGGCAGACGGCGTGTGACGACGACGACCGGCTTTTTCTTTTGCGGCATCAACCTCTCCCGACTGGCGGGCAAACGCGGGCGCTCGAATGGGGCGTGTCCGGGGCTGCCATAGCAGCCCGGTCCGGGGTTGTCCAGCAGCCCCCAGGCGCGCCCGACCCGCGCGCCCGACGCGCGCTTGACCGGGCCGCCGCGGCCCGGCTAAAGCGCTGGCGCCGAGGTCCGTCGCGCCGGAAAATCCCGATGCCGCACTCCCGCCGATCCGCCGTCCTGTCGACCGTCCTGCTGGTGCTGGCGGGCGGCCTCGCCGCGCCCCTGCCCACGGGCCCGGACGGCGTGCAATCGGTCGCGTCCGCCCAGGCGCAGGCGGGCCCGCGCGGCCGGGTCACCGGGCTGGCGATCCCACGCTTCGTGTCGCTGCGCCCGGACGAGGTCAACCTGCGTACCGGCCCGGGCCGGCGCTACCCGATCGAGTGGGTCTACAAGCGCGCCGGCATGCCGGTGGAGGTGATCGGGGAATACGGCATCTGGCGGCAGATCCGCGACTGGCAGGGCGATACCGGCTGGGTCCACCAGGTGATGCTGCAGGCCGACCGCACCGCCCGGGTCGTGGGCGACGGCCCGCGCCCGCTGCTCGCCGAGCCGGCGCCCGACGCCGCCACGGTCGCGCTGCTGCAGCCGGGCGTGATCGCGCAGCTGGAAAGCTGCGAAAGCCGCTGGTGCCGCCTGACCGCCGGCGGCTACACCGGCTGGATCCGCCGCGACGCGTTCTACGGCGTGTATCCGGGGGAAACGGTCGACGAGTAGAGGCAATTGTGCCCCTACGCCACGCGCCCTTGACCCCTCTCCTCCGCTGGGAGGAGGGGGATCACTCAGGCACCGTCCGCCCGCTACTCGTCGTCGAGCGTATCCAGGGTGCGGCGGAAGCGGTTGACGTGGCTTTTCTCGGCCTTGGCGAGCGCCTCGAACCAGCGGGCGATCTCCTCGAAGCCTTCCGCGCGCGCGATCCGGGCCATCTCCGGGTACATCGCGTCCGACTCGCGCGCCTCGCCCGCGATCGCCGCTTTCAGGTTGGACGCGGTATCGCCGAACGGCTCGCCGCTCTCCGGATCGCCCGCGTCCTCCAGGAACTGCAGCGTGCCGTGGGCGTGGCTGGTCTCGGATTCGGCCGTCGCCCGGAACACCTGGGCGACGTCGTTGTAGCCTTCCTTGTCGGCGTGCTGGGCGAAGTACAGGTAGCGCCGGTTGACCTGACTCTCGTGCGCGAACGCGGCCTTCAGGTTGGCCTCGGTCTGCGAGCCCTTGAGCTTGCTCATTGTTCTGGGAGCTTGCTCATTGTTCTGGGAGCTTGCTCATGACCGTGGCAACTCGCTCATCGCGGCATGATGCCGGCGCGACGCCGGAAGCGGCGGGCACGCGTCGGGACCGGCACGCGCTAGGTGGTGCGCTTGACCCGGACGATCACGTCGACCCGGTCGACGCTGGTTCCCTCGGGCGCGTCCGGCAGCTCGGCCAGACGCACCTGCTCGCCCGGGATATCCTGCAGCGAGCCGTCGTCCTGGTAATAGAAGTGATGATGGTCGTGGATGTTGGTGTCGAAGTACGACCGGCCGGGTTCGACGATCACCTCGCGCAGCAGGCCGACGCCGGTGAACTGGTTGAGGGTGTTGTACACCGTCGCCAGCGACACCGGCAGGTCGGCGTCCTTGGCTTCCTTGTGCAGCTGCTCTGCCGTGACGTGCTTGTCCTGGCCGTCGAACAGCAGCCGGGCGAGCGAGATCCGCTGGCGCGTCGGACGCAGACCGGCGCGCTTGACGCGCTCCGCCAGTTCGCGGTCGGTGCCGCTGGGCTGCGCGGCCGCGCCGTTGGGGCGATGTGCGGTCGTGGTCACCGGTCCAAAGGTCCTTCGCGCCTGAATGCTGCTGGACGATCCGTCCCGCGGGCATGCCCGCGGGACGGGCACGCGCTTATCGCGACAGATGGCCCATGCCTGCCATCCTTTCCATATAATGCCAAGGAGATGCGGCAAAAAGGCCCGGCCCGCGCGTCATCCCGTTGCGCCCAATCGCCGCCCCGCCCGCGCCCTTCCGGCGGGCAACTGCGCTCGCGCGCGCTTGCCCGCCCGGATGCGATGGTGTAGGCGGATATTGTCGCCGGGCGGTCACGTGTTAACGTGCGGCCCGGTCAGGCGTGGGCGGTTGGTCGACGGACGGTCGGTCGTCCCGGCACGCGGTCTCACCCGGGCAGGGTCCACGCGGGGGCACGCCTCCAGAGCGAAACCGTCGCCCGCCGATGGGGGACCGGGCGCACCGGGAGCCGGCCGCGGTGCGTCCGGCGCGCACGCTTTCACCACAACCCGACCCCGCGGCGACGGCGCCAAGGGCCGCCGCGTCCAGAGTACCCGCGCGCCGACGGCGCGGTCCGCGGCCCGCCGCACCCGGCGGTGGCGCGCTGGTAACTGGGCACCGCGGTCGGGACGTTCAAAGACAACCCCCGGGGGCGGATAGCTACGTGAACGAGCGGAAGACCAGTTACGGCTACGAGGACCTGCTCAGCTGCGGCCACGGCGAGCTGTTCGGGCCCGGCAACGCGCGCCTTCCCCTGCCGCCGATGCTGATGTTCGACCGGATCGACCGGATCAGCGAGGACGGCGGCAGCCACGGCAAGGGCGAGGTCGTCGCCAGCCTGGACGTCAAGCCGGATCTGTGGTTCTTCGGCTGTCACTTCGAAAGCGATCCGGTGATGCCGGGGGCGCTCGGCCTGGACGCGATGTGGCAGCTGGTCGGGTTCTTCCTCGGCTGGATCGGCGCGCCCGGACGCGGCCGCGCGCTCGGCGTCGGCGAAGTCAAGATGTCCGACCAGGTGCTGCCCTCGGCCAGGCAGGTGGTCTACCGCCTCAACCTGAAGCGTGTGATCCGGCGCAAGCTGGTGCTGGGCATCGCCGACGGCACCATGGAAGTCGACGGCAACACGGCCTACGACGCCAAGGACCTGCGCGTCGGCCTGTTCACGCAGCCCGAAACCCAGGCACAAGGCGCTTGAGCGCCGGCCCCGCGCCGGTTCGGCCCGCCTTGCGCGGAACCGCGATACCGCAGATCGTCACGGTCCCGAGCAATCCGATCACGGAGCATCGATGCGACGCGTAGTAGTCACCGGGCTGGGCGTGGTCTCCAGCATCGGCAACAACAAGCACGAGGTCACGGAGTCGCTGAAGGCGGGCCAACCCGGCATCACCTTTGCCGAGGAATACGCCGAGCGCGGCTTCAAGAGCCAGATCCACGGCTCGATCAAGATCGACCTCGAGCAGCACGTCGACCGCAAGCTGCGCCGCTTCATGGGCGACGGGGCGGCCTACAACTACGTCGCCATGAACGAGGCGATCGCCGACGCCGGCCTGGACTCGGGCGACGTGTCGAACCCGCGCACCGGCCTGATCATGGGCTCCGGCGGGCCGTCCACCTCGAACCAGGTGCAGGCGGCCGACATCGCGCGCGAGCGGGGGGTGCGCCGGATCGGCCCCTACATGGTGCCGCGCTGCATGTCGTCGACCAACTCCGCCAACCTGGCGACGGCGTTCCGGATCAAGGGGATGAGCTACTCGATCTCGTCCGCCTGCTCGACCAGCGCGCACTGCATCGGCTCGGCCTACGAGCAGATCCAGCTGGGCAAGCAGGACGTCATGTTCGCCGGCGGCGGCGAGGAGCTGCACTGGACCCTGTCGATGCTGTTCGACGCCATGGGCGCGCTGTCGACGCATTACAACGACACGCCGGAATCCGCCTCCCGCCCCTACGACAAGAACCGCGACGGGTTCGTGATCTCCGGCGGCGGCGGCGTATTGGTGCTGGAAGAGCTGGAGCATGCGCGCGCCCGCGGCGCCCGGATCTACGGCGAGGTGATCGGCTACGGCGCGACGAGCGACGGCGACGACATGGTCGCGCCGTCGGGCGAAGGCGCGGTGCGCTGCATGCAGCTGGCCCTGCACGGCCTGGGCAACAGCAAGGTCGACTACATCAACGCCCACGGCACCTCGACGGTCGCCGGCGACGTCACCGAGCTGCGCGCGATCCGCGAGGTGTTCGGCGGGGAGGTGCCGGCGATCTCCTCCACCAAGGCCCTGACCGGGCACGCCCAGGGAGCCTCGGGCGTGCAGGAGGCGATCTATTCGCTGCTGATGCTCGACAGCGACTTCATGGCCCCGTCGATCAACATCGAGACGCTGGATCCCGAGGCCGAGGGCATGCCGATCCTGACCGAGCGGAAAGACAACGCGGGCCTGACCTGCGTGGTGTCGAACAGCTTCGGGTTCGGCGGAACCAACTGCTCGCTGGCGTTCCGCCGGTTCGAGGCGTAGCGGCCGCCGGCCGGCCGGCGCGCCCGCACCGGAGGCGTGCCCGGGACCCGGGCGCCGTTGCCCCAGGGCGCGCGTGCGGTGCGCCCGGCCGTCGCGCCGGGCGGCAAGCCCGCCGGCAAGCGACCAAGAAGACCCCGCGCCGCCGGCGGCATCCGACGGGCGGGCCGAAAGGCACAGGAAGGACGAACCAGGATATGACGTCGCAGGGCGGAGTTCTGGCCGGCAAGCGCGGCCTGATCATGGGGGTGGCGAACGAGAAGTCGATCGCCTGGGGGATCGCCAAGGCCGCCGCCGCCCAGGGCGCGGAACTCGCCTTCACCTATCAGGCTGATTCCTTCGCCAAGCGCGTCCGCCCGCTGGCCGAGCAGGTCGGCAGCGACCTGCTGGTCCGCTGCGACGTCTCCGACGACGCCGACCTCGACCGCGCCTTCCGCGAGATCGGCGAGCATTGGGACGGCCTGGACTTCGTCGTCCACGCCATCGCCTACTCCGACAAGACCCAGCTGAAGGGCCGCTACCTCGACACCACGCGGCAGAACTTCCGCCACACCCTGTCGATCTCGGCCTATTCCTTCACCGCCGTGGCGCAGCGCGCGCAGCCGCTGATGCGCGCGGGCGGCAGCCTGTTGACCCTGACCTACCTGGGGGCCGAGCGGGTGGCGCCGAACTACAACGTGATGGGCGTCGCCAAGGCCGCGCTCGAGGCCAGCGTCCGCTACATGGCGGCCGATCTGGGTCCCCAGGGCATCCGGGTGAACGCGCTTTCCGCCGGGCCGATGCGCACGCTCGCCGGGTCCGCGATCGCCGACGCGCGCTTCACCTTTCGCTGGTCGGCCGAGCAGGCGCCGCTGCATCGCAACATCGACCTCGAGGAGGTCGGTCAGTCCGCCCTCTACCTGCTGAGCGATCTGTCGGAGGGCGTGACCGGCGAGGTGCACCACGTCGACGGCGGCTACCACGCGATCGCCATGCCGCACCCCGACCGGGTGAACACCAAGAAAGAGTAGGTTCGGTTCCATCGCGCGGGTTCGCGCGGCCCCCGCCGGACGGCATGTGTGCAGGCCGTGGCGCGATGGGCGAGTGCCGCTCGCGGCGTAGAGCGACCCGACCGGCTATCGCGCCTTAAAGCCCGTGCTCGCGGAAGAAGCCGGTCGGCATCAGGTCGGGGCGGTCGGTGATGATGGCGTGCGCGCCCCAGCCGCGCAGGCGGGCGGCGCGTGCGCCGTCGTTGACCGTGTAGACCGCGACCGCCCAGCCGGCGTCGGCCGTCTCCCGCACGTCGGCCGGGCGCAGCCGGTCGGCGGCCAGGTGCAGGGACACGCAGTCGAGCTCGGCCAGCAGCGCGCGCCAGCGCCGCGGCCGGGCCTGCGCGATCAGCCCGCGCGGCAGGTCCGGGGCCGCCGTGCGGGCCACCGTCAGGCAGTCGCGCTGGAACGACGAGATCAGCGGCCGCGCCCGGTCCGCGGGCCAGACCTCCCGCACCGTGGCGACGGCGGCGCGCGCGGTCTCCTGCGCCGCGCCGGGGGCCGGCTTGATCTCCAGGTTCGGCCTCAGGTCGAGCCGGAGCATCTCCCGCAGCGCGTCCGCCAGGGTTGGAATGCGCGTCCCCGCGAACTCGGGCCCGAAGTGGGCCCCGGCGTCGAGCTCGGCCAGCTGCGGCGCGGTCCAGCGGTCCAGCCGGCCGTCCACGCCCTCGATTCGCTGCAGGCTGACATCGTGGTGCAGCATGGGCGTGCCGCAGGCGGCCAGCATCACGTCGACCTCGACCCAGCGGCAGCCCGCATCGGCGGCGGCCCGCAGGCCGGGCAGGGTGTTTTCCGGCGCCAGGCCGGCGGCGCCCCGGTGGCCGATCACGGGCGGCAGGGCGATCCGCGGCGCGGGCCCGGAGCCGGCGTCGGCGGGGGCGTCGGCCGGGGCTTCGGGGGGCATGTCGCTCACCGGGCTCAGCCGTCGACGTGCTGGCGGATCATTTCGGCGATCCGCGGCGCGCCGGCGGAATGCGCCACGTGGTCGAGGTGGCGGCCGTCCGGCCCCATCAGGAAGACGTAGGACTGGTGCTGCATCAGGTAGGCCCCGTGGTCCATCGAGGCGTGGTCGGACATCGGCATGCCGGTGCCGCCGTTCTGCTGAGCCTGCCGCGCCGCGGCGACCTTTTCCGGGTCCACCTTCTTGTACGACACGTGGTAGGCCTCGGCCGCCTGCTCGATCGCCGCCGCGTCGCCGGTCAGGCCGATCAGCCGCGGGTGGAAATTGTCGACGTAGTCGCGCATCCGGGCCACGTCGTCGCGCGCCGGATCGATCGTAATGAACACCGGCGTGACCCGCTCGACCTTGTCCGGCTGCTGCTCGCCCACGACGTCGAGCGCCTGCGAGATGTTCTGCAGCGTCATCGGGCAGACGTTGGGGCAGTGGGTGTAGCCGAAGAACACCAGGGAATAGCCGCCGCGCAGGTCCTGCGCGGTCACCGTCTCGCCCTGCGTGTTGGTCAGCTCGAACGGGCCGCCGATCGCCCGGCTCGCGGTCGCGCCGCCGGCTGTTCCGGTCCGTCCGGATCCGTCGTCCAGCCAGACCTGCCAGGTCACCGCGGCGATCAGGGCGACGCTGGCCAGCGCGCTCAGGCTGGCGGTGATCCGTGCGATCTTCGAGTGCGGCCAGATGCCAGTCATCGTGGGTGACGCCTTCTTTCGCTGTGCATGCCTTGTGGGCAGGAGATAAGCCAGCCGGCGGCCGAACGGAAGTGCCGCGACGCCGCGCCGCCCGGGCGCGGCTCGGCGCGCGCTGGAGCGGATCGCGCGTGCCGGCGTTGACCGGGCGTGCGGGCCGGGGCACCGTCGCGTCCGTTATGACCACGCCGCTCGGCGCGTACGGCGCCAACGATCCCCTGTTCCTGCTGCTGGCCGCGCTGATCGTGGAGGCCTACGTCGGCGACGTGATCGCGCGGCTGCCGCGGGTGCCGCATCCGCGTGCGCTGCTGGCGCGCCTGACCGCCCGGTTGGAGCGCCGGCTGAACCGGCCGCAGCGGGGCCGGCAGGCGCTGGTGCTGCGCGGCCTGACGGTCGTGCTGGCGCTCGCCCTGGCGGCGGCGGCGATCGGCTGGGGGTTGGCGGCCCTCTCCCGGGTCTACCCGTTCGCCTGGGTGGTCGAACTGTTCCTGCTGGTCGCGCTGATCGGGCAGCACGGCGCGTTGCGCGGGTTGAAAGCCGTCGCGGATGCGCTCGCGGCCGGCGGCGCCGAGCGCACGCGCGCCGCGCTGCGCCCGATGGCGGGCGAGCGGCTGACCCCGGAACAGCTGGAGGGACTGGATCTGCGCGGCCTGTCGATCGCGGCGCTCGACGGCGGTGCGCGCCGGTCGGTCTCCGCCGCGTTCGCGCCGGTGCTGTTCTACGTCCTGCTGGGCTTGCCGGGGCTGATGGCGCAGCAGGCGATCTGGGTGGTCGCGTGCGTGGTCGCGAACGGCAACAAGCCGGGCGGACAGGGGCTGGGCGTCGGCCGGGAAGGCGACTTCGCGCTGGCCGCCGTCACGCTGGACGCGGCGCTTGTCTGGGTGCCGGACAAGGTCGCCGGCCTGCTGTTCGCGCTCGCCGCCGCGTTCGTGCCGGGGGCGCACCCCCTGACCGCGCTCAAGCGCCTCAGCAAGGCGCACGCCTGGTCGGTCGGCGCGCTGGGCGGTGCCCTGCGCCTGACCGGGCGCAAGGACGGCACGCTGAGCCGCGTCGGCGCGCCGGAGGCGACCCAGCTCAAGCGTGCGGCGATGCTGCTGGGGGTGGCGCTGCTGATCCAGGGCGGGCTGGTCGCCGTGCTGGTGCTGCTGCGCCAGGCGACTTGAGCGACCGTTGCCGCCGTCTCAGGGCCGCGGCGCCGTGCGCCCGGGATCGGCGGCCAGCGGCGGGCGATGGGTCAGCAACAAGGCGAACAGGCGGCGCAATTCGCCGCGGACCTGTCCGGCCGTCTCCCCGCGGACGCTGGCGATCTGCTGCAGGTCATGGCCCTGAAGCAGGGTCCGCAGCAACGCGCGATCCCGCTGTGAGATCGCGAAGGCTGTCTGGTCGACCATGACCCTGGCAAATCCCCCGTGAAGTGTCGCCGGTGCGCGGCCGCCCCGGGCTGCCGCCGGCGGGCGGTCGCGCGCGTCGGCGGCGTCAACGGCGCCGGACATTAACACCATATCGGTTCTGGCCAGCGATTTCTTGCCGAGATATGGGTGAAATTTCCGTGAAGTGCCGACCGGGCGCCGCGACTACCTCACAAGAGGTATCGCGGGGGTCAATCGAATACGCCTAAAATCCGGCGCGTTGAAACCTGGACGGGAACTGCGCGGGGCAATGACCGTTCCGGGTTACGCCAGCGGGGGGGATTTATGGCGGGGTATCGGATCGACGATGCCGGACGGCGGCTGGGCCGTGCGGACGTCACCACGGAGTCGCACCTGCACGCCCCAGGGCCCGGGTCCGGGCCGTGCCTGGCGATCATGGCGATCGCCAAGGACTTTCAGGACCTGATCCGGGCTGAGTGTCCGCATTGCCGCACCGGCGGCGGCGGCTGTCTGGTCGAATTGATGCGCACGGCCGCGCACGATTAGCCCGCGCTGCCCGAACGCCGCGCTGCGCGAAAGCCGGGTCGGTTTAACTGGGAACGCCGGTTCGACCGGGCGGCATCGTGCCCGAGGGCCGCGGCTGCGGCCGCTCCGTCCTGCGCCGGCGCGTCAGGCCCGCGGGACGTGATTGACCAGCGCCACCCGCCAGGCGGGCGGCGTCCCGTCCGGGCTTTCGGCGGGCGGGGCGATGTGGTCGATCCGGGTGAGCGCGCAGTTGTCGACGACGAACGACAGCGCCCGCTCCGGGTCCAGCAACAGCGCCCGGGCGAGGGCCGCGCGGATCGTGCCGCCGTGGGTCACCGCGACCACGTCCTGCCCGGCGTAGTCGCGCGACAGGCGCTCGACCGCCACGCCCACCCGGTCGATCAGGTCGGCGAAGCTCTCGCCGCCCGGCGGTGCCTCGTGCGCGGGGGCGAGCCAGAAGCGGTTCCATTGCTCGCCGCGTTCCGCGACCAGCTCGTCGCGGTGCCGGCCCTGCCAGTCGCCGAACGACTGCTCGGCCAGCTCGGGCTGTGGGCACAGGTCGGGCGCGGGGTCCGGCCGGCGGGCCAGGATCGCCTCGGCCGTGCGGGTCGTGCGGCTCAGGTTCGAGGTCACCCAGACCGCCTCGCGCGGCAGCAGCGCGGCCAGCCCGTCGTAGATCGGCGTGTCCGAGGTGTCGCAGTCCATGTCCATCTGGCCGTAGACGCGCCCCTGGGCACCGGTGACCGGCGCGTGGCGGATCCACCACCAGCGTGTGATCGCCGACATCGGATCGGCTCTCCCTGTTACTCAGAAGATCTCGACGAATGGGGGGCCGGCCGGGGCCAGCAGGCTGGCGGCGGCCAGCAAGACGGCCGTCTCCACCGTCTGTTCCACCGCGCCCAGTACGTCGCCGGTATAGCCGCGCACCTGCCGGGCCGCAAGCCGGGCCACCAGCGCCGTCAGCGCGGCGGCCAGGACGAGCGCGGCCGTGCCCGTGCGCGGCCCCAGCGTCAGCCACGCCAGCAGCGCGCCCAGCGCCAGCGCCGTGGCCGCGGCCGACCGGGTCGGCCGGCCGGCGCCGTGGCCAAGCCCGTCCGCCCGGGCGGGCTGGAGCGCCCGCATCACCGGCAGCATCGCCGCGCGGCCCAGGGCGTGCGCCCCGATCAGCGCCAGCGCCCCGCCCGGCAGCGCGGCCAGCGTCGCCAGCGCGCCGGCGCGCAGCAGCAGCGAACAGGCGATCGCCGCCACGCCGTAGCTGCCGACGTAGCTGTCGCGCATGATCGCGAGCTTCCGGGCGGCGTCCTGTCCGCCGCCGAAGCCGTCGGCCACGTCGGCCAGCCCGTCTTCGTGCAGCCCGCCGGTGATCGCGAAGGTCGCGGCGAGCGCCAGCCCCGCGGCGGCCAGCGGCGGCACGCCAAGCGCGACCGCCAGGGCGAGGGTGGCCGCCCCGGCCGCGCCGACCAGCGCCCCCACCAGCGGCGCGCAGCGGAGCGCGCGGGCAAGCGCGGCCATGCCGTCCGGCTCGCCGGGCGCGGCGTCGGGCCAGCGGATCGGCAGCCGGGTCAGAAAGACGCAGGCCCGCGCCATGTCCTGACGCCAGGCGCGCCAGCTGCCCGCGCGGGACGGGGAAGCATCCCAGGCCAAGGTCGGAACTCCGTGGGCGTGTCGGGAGTGGCTGCCGCCGGTCCGGGGCGAAACGCCGTTTGCCCGGGCCGGCTGCGCGCGGTTATAGGACAGCCGCCCCCCGCGCGAAAGCGCACCGATCCATGGAACGAGCCGCGAAAGCGCGCCGATCCACGGAACGAGCGGCGAAAGCGCGCCGACTGACTGAAAGAGCCGCGCACGCGCGCGGCTGCCCGACCCGCGGCCCGTCCCAACCCCCGCGTCCCAACCCCCGCGTCCCAACCAAGGAGCGATTTGCAGCCATGGCAGGTAGCAACGGCGACGACCGGACCCCCCAGAACGGCGCCGGCGGCGGCGCGCAGGAAGCCCCGGCGAGCTTCGACGAGATCCGCCAGCTGCTGGGCGAGCTGCCGGGTCCGGACCTGGCGAGCCGCTCGGCCGCGGCGACGCGCCAGCAGCAGCTGACCAAGCCGCGCGGCTCGCTCGGCCGGCTGGAGGAGCTGGCGGAGTGGCTGGCCGCCTGGCAGGGCGCGCATCCGCCGCGCCTGAACCGGCCGCGCGTGGCGGTGTTCGCCGGCAACCACGGCGTGGCGGCGCGCGGCGTCTCCGCCTACCCGGCGGAGGTGACGCAGCAGATGGTGCAGAACTTCATCGACGGCGGGGCGGCGATCAACCAGCTGTGCGCCAACTGCGATGCCGACCTGCGGGTTTACGAACTGGCGCTCGACCAGCCGACGGCCGACTTCTGCCAGGGCCCGGCGATGAGCGAGGACGAGTGCGCGCGCGCCATGGCCTACGGCATGCTGGCGGTCGAGGAAGGCTTCGACGTGATGGCGCTGGGCGAGATGGGGATCGCCAACACCACCAGCGCCGCGGCGATCTGCTGTGCCCTGTTCGGCGGCACGCCGGCCGACTGGATCGGGCCCGGCAGCGGCGTCGACCAGGCCGGCCTGAGCCACAAGGCGGAGGTCGTCGGCCAGGCGCTGGCGGTCCACCAAGGCCAGCTGGACGATCCGCTGGAGGTGCTGCGCCGCCTGGGCGGGCTGGAACTGGCGGCGATCGCCGGCGCGATCCTGGCCTGCCGGCTGGCGCGGACGCCGGTGCTGCTGGACGGCTTCACCTGCACCGCCGCGGCGGCGGTGTTGTACCGCCTGGACCGGCACGCGCTGGATCACTGCGTGGTCGCCCACGTCTCCGCCGAGCCGGGGCACCGCCGGCTGCTGCAGGCGATCGAGAAGCGCGCGCTGGTCGATCTGGACATGCGCCTGGGCGAGGCGTCGGGCGCGGCGCTGGCGATCCCGCTGCTGCAGGCGGCGGTCAGCTGCCACACCGGCATGGCGACCTTCGACGAAGCCGGCGTGTCGACGCCCGACTAGGGCTGGGCTTTCCAGGGGCCCTTCTGGAGCGTTGCACGCCAACGGGGCGGACTGCGAAACTCCCCGGCGGTCAATTCCCCGCGGTCAGTCTCAGGGAGCCTGCAAGATGCAAGCGGTCGTGCACGCCGTGATCCACCGCGGGGCCGTGCGGCCCGGCAACGAGGACACGCTGGCGGTCGGCGACTGGATCGCCGGCAACGATGTCGAGCGGCCCAAGCGCTTCACCCACGACCTCAGCGCGCCGCTGTCGGTGATCGTCGCCGACGGCATGGGCGGCCACGCCGCCGGCGACGTGGCAAGCCGTTACGTGACCGAAACGATCCAGCAGGGCGCGGATCGGATCGCCGACGCACAGGCCGCGGGCGACCTGCTGATCCACGCCAACCGGCGGCTGTACGAGGCGATGGAAGACGGCATCGGTGCGCCCGCCATGGGCACCACCGTGGCCGGCGTGATCCTGCGCCAGGGCGCGGCCGTGCAGTTCAACGTCGGCGACAGCCGGATCTACCGGATGGACCCGGGGGCGCGCATGCTGACCCAGCTGTCGGTCGACGACACGCCGGGCCCGAAGCTCGACAACGGCCGGACCGCCCGCGACACCACCCCGGTGGTCAGTCAGTCGCTGGGCGGGCAGCCGAGCTACACGGCGATCCAGCCGCACGCCGAGGACGACGCGCCGCCGGTCGCGGGCACCTGCTATCTGCTGTGCACCGACGGTCTGACCGACCTGCTGGAGGTCGGCGAGATCGGCGAGATCCTGGCGCGCGCGGACGGCGACGACGGCGACTTCCGGGCGGTCGACCGGCTGTTCCAGGCGGCGCTCGACCGCGGCGGCAAGGACAACGTGACGATCGCCCTGATCCGCTGCACCGGCTAGAGCGAAATGCCTGAGGGCCGAATCGGCGTTCGGGCTGCGTTTCGCGCTCACGTCCTGCCGTCGGCGAGAACAGGGTGCCGGTGGCGACGGGCCGGCTAAGGCTTTGGCACCCCGGTCTGTGGTCGCACGGCTACGTCCCCGTCGACGGCGACGCGGCCGCTCGGCCGCGGCGGTCTTGCAGGCGTATCACAGCTTTTTGTCGAAGCTTGTCCGCGGCGCTATCGTGCGCGTGTCAGGCTGTCTGCCGACGGGTTCTCCCGGTCGCCGGCCGATCAGCTCATTCAATCCGTGCGAAAAAGGCGTCCAGGTGGCCGCGCGCAAAGCCAGACAGACCCCGCCGAGCCCGCGCCGCCTGGCCGTCCAGGTGGCGGGTCAGTTCCTGGCCGGCGGGCTGGTCATGGTCGCTGGACTGGCTGGGCTCGCGAGGGCCGCGGGCGTGCGCTGGCATGCCGGCGCGCTGCCGGAGGATGCGCGCAACGCGATCTTCGTCGGCGTCGGCGCGGTCGTGGTGCTGTTGCTGGTCTGGCGCCAGCTCCGGCGCGACTGGCCGGACGCCGTTTCCGCCGCCGACGCTGGGCGCGCCCCGACGCGCGACTATCTGACCGGCCTGCCCGACCGCGAAGGGCTGCGCGCGGCGCTCGACACCCGGCTCGCGGCCGAGCGTGGGATCGGCCAGGCCGCGCTGGTCCTGCTGGAGCTGCGCGGCCTGTCGGTCGTCAACGACACCCGCGGGCTGGCCGTGGGCGACGCGCTCCTGGGCGAGATCGCGGAGCGGCTGAACACCGCCTTCGGGCCCGATTCCGACCAAGCCGGCGTGGTCGCCCGGCTGAGCGGCGACGAGTTCGCCCTGCTGCTCGACGCGCCGGCCGGCACCGATCCCGCGGAAGCCGGGCTGCGCGCCGCACAGCGCGCCGTCGCCAAGGTCGACCAGCCGGTCGTGGTGCCCGGGCACACGCTGCACGTCGCCGGGCGCGCCGGGGTCGCGGTCGGGGATCCGGAGATCGACGGCCCCGGGCCCTGGCTGCAGCGCGCCGACCTGGCGCTCAGCCACGCGCGCTCCGACAGCACCGATCCGGTCTGTCTGTTCGAGCCGGTGTTCGCGGAGAGCGCGCGGGTACAGGCGCAGCTGGAATCCGAGCTGCGCGCGGCGATCGAGCAGAAGCAGTTCGAGCTGCACTACCAGGCGAAGGTGGACCTCGCCGACGGCCGGATCGTCGGGGCCGAGGCCCTGGTCCGCTGGCGCCATCCGGCGTTCGGCTTGCAGATGCCGGGCCGGTTCATCGAGATCGCCGAGCGCAGCGGTCTGATGGTGCCGATCGGCGGCTGGGTTCTGCGCAGCGCGCTGAAGGCGGCCGCGGGCTGGCCGGATGTCGGCGGCGCGCGGCCGCACGTGGCGGTGAACGTCTCCGCGGTGCAGCTCGCCGATCCGTACTTCGAGAGTTACCTGGATGCGGCCCTGGCCGACAGCGGCATCGACCACGAGCGGGTGATCCTGGAGATGACCGAGAGCATGCTGCAGCTGGACAGCCAAGCCCTGGTCGACCGCCTGAAGGGGCTGCGCGCGCGCGGGCTGGGCCTGTCGATCGACGACTTCGGCACCGGCTATTCCGCGCTCGCCTACCTGAAGCGCTATCCGGTGAGCGAATTGAAGGTCGACCGGGCGTTCGTCACCACCCTGCCGGACGACCCGTACGACCATGCCCTGGTCGGCGCGATCCTGCAGCTGGCGGCCGCGCTCGACCTGCCGGTCACGGCGGAGGGCGTGGAGACGCCGGCACAGGCGGGGGCGCTCGCGCGGATCGGCTGCACCCGGGCGCAGGGCTACCGCTACGCCATGCCGCTGCCCGCGCCCGACTTCGCCTGGCTGCTGCACCACCATCCCCGTCTGCCGGTGCCCGAGCAAGCCTCCAAGGCGCGCGCGGCGAGCCCCTGAGCGGACTGGACAGCCGTGGTTCGCGGTGTGTAGATCGCCCGCCAGATCTCCACGTTCGCGTTGCAAGCGCAGGGCCTCATGACCGACCGCGTCGATCCAACCAGCGGCGAGCCGCCGCGCGGCGGAGCGGACAAGCGTCCGACCGGTATTCCGGGCTTCGACCAGTTGAGCCGGGGCGGTCTGCCCGCCGGCGCGGCGACCCTGCTGCTGGGCGGGCCCGGCGCCGGCAAGACGGTGTTCGCCCTGCAGACCGTGGTCCACGCCGCCGGCACCGGTGGCAGCCCGGCGATCTTCGTCGCGTTCGAGGAGGCGCCCGAGGCGATCAAGGCCAACGTCGCCGGCTTCGACTGGGCGGCCGGCGACGCCGCGTTCGAGCGCGTGCACTTCCTGGACGGGCGCGGTCCGCTGCAAGCCGCGACCACCGGCAACTTCGATCTGTCCGGCCTGCTGGCCCAGCTGGGCGAACTGGTCCGCCGGCAGGCGGCGGGCTGGATCGTGCTGGACGGGCTGGACAACCTGCTCGACCTGTTGCCCGCGGAGACCGACCGGCGCCGCGAGATCTACCGGATCGCCGCGTTCGTCGCCGAGACCGGCGTGCCCGCCCTGTTCACCGGCAAGCTGCGGGGCGGCGACGGCGAGGCCTCGAGCAGCTACGACGCGATGCAGTTCGCCGTGCAGGCGGTGGTGCGCCTGAGCGGCCGCCTGACCAACGGCGTGTTCGGCCGCACCCTGCGGATCGTCAAATACCGCGGCAGCGATCACGACAACATCGAAACCCCGTTCGTGATCGACGGCGGCGGCATCGCGGTGGCCTATCACGGCGACGGCACGCCGCGGCACAAGCTGAGCAGCGACCGCCTGCCGACCGGGGTCGCGGGCCTGGACCGGGTGCTCGACGGCGGCTACCAGCGCGGCTACGCGGTGCTGGTGTCGGGCGCGCCCGGTACCGCCAAGACCACGCTGGGCGCCTGCTTCCTGTCCGCCGGGGCGGACCGCGGCGAGACCGGCCTCTTGGTCGCGCTCGACGAGACGCCCGAGCAGATCGCGGCCAACGCCGGCGGGATCGGCCTGAACCTGCGCCAGCACATCGCCGACGGACGGGTCCGGACGCTCGCGATGCGCTCCGCCTCGCTCGCCCCGGAAGCGTTCTTCCTGGCGCTCGAACGCGCGGTGCGTGCGCACGCGCCGAGCATGGTGGTGGTCGACCCGATCTCCGCGGTGATGGAACAGCGCCACCAGCGCGGGCCGTTCGACGCGGCGGCGCGGCTGGTCGACTTCTGCAAGGCGCGCGGGGTCACGCTGCTCACCACCACGCTGGCGGAGGGCGTGGACGAGGCGGACACCCGGTCGCGGGTCTCCACCCTCGCGGACGCCTGGATCGCGCTGTCGTATCAGGTGACGATGGGCGAGCGGAACCGCGCCCTGTCGGTGGTCAAGGCCCGCGGCATCGGCCATTCCAACCAGGTCCGCGAACTGGTGATCGGCGCCGATGGCGTGCAGCTGGCGGAGGTCTACGCCGGCGGCGGCGAGGTGCTGATGGGCGCGGCGCGGGTCGCCCAGCAGGCGCAGGACGAGCTGGACGAGACCGAGCGCGCGCTGGCGACCGAGCGCCGGCGGCGCGACCTGGAGCAGACGATCGCCGAGGCGCAATCCAAGCGCGCGGCGCTGGATGCCGCGCTGCAATCCGCCGAGCGCGAGCTGGAGCTGACCGACCGGGCGGACCGCAAGCGCCGCGAATTGGACGCGGACAAGGCGGGCCGGATCCGCCGGCGCCGCGAAGGGGGCGAGACATGAACGCCAGCACCGAACGCCGTGCCCAGGCGCAGGTCGACAGCCTGACCGTGTTCATCGCCGGCGACGCGCCCAGTTCGCGCCAGGCGATGGCCCACCTGACCGGCGTGCTGGATTCGATCGGCATTCCGCCGGAGCGCCTGCAGGTGGTCGACGTGCTGACCGACCCGGGCGCGGCGCTGGACGCCGGCGCGCTGGTAACCCCGTCGCTGCAGATCAAGCGCGGCGAGCGCGCCCGCTGGTTCCTGGGCGACCTGACCGACCAGCGCGACCTGCTGGCGTTCCTGAGCTGACGATCGCGCGTCCGCGTCGACGGCAACCGAGACGGCCCCCGGCAGCTCTGCCGGGGGCCGAATCGTTTCGGGGCCGGAACGCGGCGGTTTCCGGCCGGCTCAGCCGGATTCCTCCGGACTGGCGCGGGCGCGCCGGCGGCCGGCAGGATGCCCACGAAATAGCCCAGGAACGACCCGACCAGCATGGTCGGGACGCTGGACTTCAGCGCCTTGAACGACCGGCCGAAGCGCTTCATCGACATCTTCACCCTCGGAAGACCAGCGAAGCTGGGCATCGAAGGATCGCAGACGGGTATGGCAGCCGCCGTGCGAACGTCTCCCGCGACGGGATGCGGCGCGCCGCCCGGACGCGGCCCGGCTAATAGCAGCCGGCGAGTTTGGCGCGTTGGATCAACAGGCCGAGCACGGTGTCGATCGTCGGCGTTTCGATGCCCAGCTTGTCGGCGATTTCCGAGACGGCGGTGACCATCGAATCCACCTCCATGGTCCGGCCGCGCTCCAGGTCCTGCAGCATCGAGGTCTTGTGCTCGCCGACGTCGGCCGCCCACTTGATCCGGGTGTCGACCTCGACGCTCATCTTCACCCCCAGCGCCTCGGCGACCGCCTGCGCCTCCACCATCATCGCCCGGGCGACCCGCCGGGTGCCGTCCTCGCCGGCGATCTGCGCCAGGGTGCCCAGCGACAGCGCGCTGATCGGGTTGAACGCGACGTTGCCCCACAGCTTGAGCCAGATGTCGTCGCGGATCCGCCGGCGCACCGGCGCCTTCAGCCCGCCCGCGGTCATCGCCCTGGACAGCGCCTGCGCGCGCTCCGACTTGGAACCGTCGGGCTCGCCCAGCATGTAGCGGTTGCCGTACTCGTGCCGGATCACCCCGGGCTCCACGATCTCCGCCGCCGGGTAGACGACGCAGCCCAGGCACCGCGCCGGCGGCAGCTTCCGAGACAGCTCCCCGTTCGGGTCCACGCTCTCCAGCCGCGCGCCTTCCAGCTGGTCGCCGTGGGCGTGGAAGTACCACCAGGGCACGCCGTTCATCGCGGTGACGATCGCGGTGTCGCCGCCCAGCAGCGGCTGCATCGCGTCCGCGATGCTGCGCACCACCGGCGCCTTCAGCGCCAGGATGACGTAGTCCTGCGGCCCGGCCGCCGCCGGGTCCTCGACCGCGCGCACGTTGCTGTAGGTGTTGAGTTTCTCGCCGTTGTCGAAATAGATCCGCAGGCCGTGGCCGTTGATCGCCTCAAGGGTCTTGCCCCGGGCGATCATGGTGACCTCGACCTCTCGGGTGTGCGCCAGGCAAGCGGCGATGTGCCCGCCGATCGACCCGGCGCCGTAGATCGCGACCTTCACGGCTTGCCCCCCTCGGGCTCGACCAGGCCCAGCTTCTCCGCCATGCCGATGCGCTGCATCTTGCCGGTCGGGCCCTTCGGGATCTCGTCCAGGAACACGATCTTCTGCGGCACCTTGAAGTCGGCCAGCCGCTCGGCGACGAAGCCCTTCAGCGTCTTTTCGTCGAGCGCCGCGCCCTCGGCCAGCCGGACCGCCGCGGCGACCGTCTCGCCCAGCTTCCGGTGCGGCAGCGCGAACGCGACCGCCTGCGCGACTTCCGGGTGGTCCATCAGCGCCTCGTCGACCTCGACCGGGCTGACCTTCTCGCCGCCGCGGTTGATCAGCTCCTTGAGCCGGCCGGTGATGGTGAGATACCCCTCGTCGTCCAGGATCCCCTGGTCGCCGGTGCGGAACCAGCCCTGGAAGAACGCCTTGGCGTTGGCGTCCGGGTTGTTCTCGTAGCCGGGGGTGACGTTGTCGCCCTTGATGCAGACCTCGCCGGCCGCGCCTTGGGGCAAGAAGTTGCCGGCGTCATCCGCGATCGCGACGTCGGGGCCCGCGGCGACGCCGACCGAACCCGGCTTGCGCGGCGCGGGCGGCAGCGGGTTGGAGGTCATTTGGTGCGCCGCCTCGGTCATGCCGTAGGATTCGATCACCGGGCAGCCGAAGGTGTCCTCCAGCTGCCGCATGGTCTGCGTGGGCAGGCTCGCCGAGGACGAGCGGATGAACCGCAGGCCCAGGCCCTGCGCCGCCTCCGGGCGCTTCAGCGCGCGGTCGAGCAGCGCCTGGTGCATGGTCGGCACGCCGGTGTACCAGGTGGCGCCGGACTCCTGCAGCCAGCGCAGCATCGCCAACGCGTTGAACGGCCCCGGGACATAGACCTGCCCGCCCGCGGCGAGCGGCGCCAGCGAGGCCGCGATCAGGCCGTGGATGTGGAACAGCGGCATGATCGACAGGCAAATGTCGCCCGCGCCCAGCTGCAGCACGTTGCGGATGTTGGCCGCGCTGGCGGCGACGTTGCGGTGCAACAGCGGCACGATCTTGGGCTTGGAGGTGGTCCCGGAGGTGTGCAGCACCAGCGCCTCGTCGTCCGCCTCGGCGAACCCGGGATGGGCCGCCTCGGCCTCGCTGCCGCCCGTCAGGCAGAAGCTGCCGGCCGGCCCGTCATAGTCCGGCGCCAGCTCCAAGACCGGGATGCCGTGGCCCTCGGCGGCGGCGCGGGCGAGCGCCGCCTCCTCGCCGCCGTCCTGGCGGACCACCAGCGCCTTGGCGTTCAGATCGGCCAGGTAGTAGGCGTACTCGTCGTGCCGGTAGGCCGGGTTCAGCGGCGCGGTCGCGGCGCCCGCCCCGATCGCCAGGAACGCCGCCAGCGTCTCCGGGCTGTTCGGCAGCACCAGCGCCACCCGGTCGCCCCGGCCGATGCCGAGCGCGTTCAGCGCGCTCACCGTGTGCCCCGCCAGCTCGCGCAGCTTGGCGTGGCTCATCGGCGCGCGCTCCGGCGCGGCAATCGCCGTCGCCGCGCCCGCGCCCGCGTTCAGGATCCCCGATAGGCTGCGCGCGGCGCCGGTCGTCTGCCCTTCAGCCATGCGTCCTCCCCAATCTGCTGTGCCACGAACCTGCTGTGCCACGGTCGTCGGCTTGTTCGTTGCTTGTTGGATGCCTGCCGGGCGGACCCGCTCGGCGCCGGATCCACGCGCGAGACGGCAGCCGAGCGCGCAGGCGTCAACCGCACGCAAGCTTAGGATCGCGGACGCGGCGCTGTCGAGACATTCGCTGGCCCGCGCGGAGCCGGGGGACGCGCGGCGCGGGCGCTCTTGCCCGGGCGGGGCAAACGCGTTACCACCCGCCGGAGGTACCGGGCACCGGGCCCGCACGATCCTGCGCCGGGCCTCCGCCGGCTGTGCCGGGCGGGGCGATGGCGAATGCGTTCGGGCGGTCGGCCTGGCGCCGATCCGTTCCCATTCCGTTCGTCCCACTCCTCTTGTCTGAGGGATCACCCATGGCACGCAACAAGATCGCCCTGATCGGCGCCGGGCAGATCGGCGGCACGCTGGCGCTGCTGTCCGGGCTCAAGCAACTGGGCGACGTCGTCCTGTTCGACATCCAGGAAGGCATCCCCCAGGGCAAGGCGCTGGACATCGCCGAGGCCGCGCCGGTCGAAGGCTTCGACAGCCGCGTTCAGGGCACCAACTCGTACGCCGACATCAAGGACGCCGACGTCGTCATCGTCACCGCCGGCGTGCCGCGCAAGCCGGGCATGAGCCGCGACGATCTGGTGGAGACCAACGCCAAGGTCATGCACCAGGTCGGCGAGGGCATTAAGAACAACTGCCCGAACGCGTTCGTGATCTGCATCACCAACCCGCTGGACGCCATGGTCTACGTCCTGCAGCAGGCCGCCGGGCTGCCGCCGGAGAAGGTCTGCGGCATGGCGGGCGTGCTCGACAGCGCGCGCTTCCGCCACTTCCTGGCGGAGGCGATGGATGTCTCCGTGGAGGACGTCAACGCGTTCGTCCTGGGCGGACACGGCGACACCATGGTGCCGATCACGCGCTATTCCGCGGTCGCCGGCATCCCGCTGCCGGACCTGGTGCAGATGGGCTGGATCACGCAGGACAAGGTCGACCAGATCGTCGACCGTACCCGCAAGGGCGGCGGCGAGATCGTCAACCTGCTGAAGTCCGGCAGCGCCTTCTACGCGCCCGCGTCGAGCGCGATCCAGATGGCCGAGAGCTACCTCCTGGACAAGAAGCGCGTGCTGCCGGCCGCCGCCTACCTGACCGGCCAGTACGGCGTGACCGACATGTACGTCGGCGTGCCGGTGGTGATCGGCGACCAGGGCATCGAGCGGATCGTCGAGCTGAAGTTCACCGAGCACGAGCAGGAGATGTTCAACCATTCGGTGGAGTCGGTGCGCGAGCTGGTCGACGCCTGCAAGAAGCTGGGCGCGCTGTAGCGCTGCCGTGCACCCGCGCCGCGAACGCTCCCGCGCCGCCAAGGCCCGAGGACGACCCGGCAAGACGCCCCAGACCGTGCTGAGACGGACCCACGGCACGCGTCCGGTTGAACCGGCGTCGGGGGCTGCTAAGGTGGCGGTCTCCAACACCGCCTGCCCGACCACCGCCCGCCCGCGGGCCCGAGCCGGCCGACCGACGCGCGCCCCCTTATCGACGAGCCACAGCGGGATCCCCCTGCCATGAACATCCACGAGTACCAGGCCAAGACCCTGCTGGCGAAATACGGCGTGCCCGTGCCGCGCGGCGGGGTCGCCTATTCGCCCGACGAGGCGCGGGAGGTGGCGAACACGCTGCCCGGCCCGGTCTATGTCGTGAAGTCGCAGATCCACGCCGGCGGCCGCGGCGCCGGCCGGTTCAAGAACGATCCCGACGGCAAGGGCGGCGTGCGCGTCGTCAAGTCGGTCGACGAGGTCGCCGACAACGCCAAGGCGATGCTGGGCCAGACCCTGGTGACCAAGCAGACCGGGGCGACCGGCAAGGACGTCAAGCGGATCTACGTCGAGGAGGGCGCGGACATCCAGCGCGAGCTCTACCTCGCGCTGCTGGTCGACCGGGCGACCAGCCGGGTCACCATCATGGCGTCCACCGAGGGCGGCATGGAGATCGAGGAGGTCGCCGCGCGCACCCCGGAGAAGATCCTGCAGCAGGCGATCGATCCGGTCGCGGGCGCGATGCCGTTCCACGCCCGCAAGATCGCCTTCGGCCTGGGCCTGGAAGGCAAGCAGATCGGCGCCTTCGTCAAGTTCCTGACCAGCCTGTACAAGGCCTACGTCGGGCTCGACGCCTCGCTGGTCGAGGTCAACCCGCTGATCGTCACCGGCGACGGTCAGGTGCTGGCGCTCGACGCCAAGATGACGTTCGACGACAACGCCCTGTTCCGCCAGTCCGAGGTGGTCGACATGCGCGACCTGGACGAGGAGGACCCGGCGGAGATCGAGGCCAGCAAGCACGAGCTGAACTACATCAAGCTCGACGGCAACATCGGCTGCATGGTCAACGGCGCCGGGCTCGCCATGGCGACGATGGACATCATCAAGCTCTACGGCAGCGAGCCGGCGAACTTCCTCGACGTCGGCGGCGGCGCCAACAAGGAGCGGGTGATCGCGGCCTTCAAGATCATCCTGCAGGACGCCTCGGTGGAGGGCATCCTGGTCAACATCTTCGGCGGCATCGTGCGCTGCGACGTGATCGCGGAAGCGGTCGTCGCCGCCGCCCAGGAGGTCGAGCTCCACGTGCCGCTGGTGGTCCGCCTGGAGGGCACCAACGTCGAGCGCGGCAAGGAAATCCTCCGCGATTCCGGGCTTAAGATCACCGCCGCAGACAACCTCGCCGACGGCGCCGAGAAGGTCGTCAAAGCCGTGCAGGAGAACGCGTAATGGCCGTCCTGATCGACAAGGACACCAAAGTCATCTGCCAGGGCTTCACCGGCGCCCAGGGGACCTTCCACTCCGAGCAGGCGATCGCCTACGGCACCCGCATTGTCGGCGGCGTCTCGCCGGGTAAGGGCGGCCAGACCCACCTCGACCTGCCGGTGTTCAACACGGTCGCCGACGCCAAGCGGGAGACCGGCGCGAGCGCGAGCGTGATCTTCGTGCCGCCGCCGTTCGCCGGCGACGCGATCCTGGAGGCGATCGACGCCGGGATCGAGCTCGCGGTCTGCATCACCGAGGGCATCCCGGTGATGGACATGGTCAAGGTCAAGCGCGCGCTGGCGCACTCCAACACCCGCCTGGTCGGGCCGAACTGCCCGGGCGTGATCACCCCGGACGCGTGCAAGATCGGCATCATGCCGGGGCACATCCACACCCGCGGCAAGATCGGCATCGTCTCGCGCTCCGGCACCCTGACCTACGAGGCGGTGTCGCAGACCACCGCCGCGGGCCTGGGCCAATCGACCTGCATCGGGATCGGCGGCGACCCGGTCAACGGCACCAACTTCGTCGACTGCATCGACATGTTCCTGAAGGACGACGAGACCGAGGGCATCGTGATGATCGGCGAGATCGGCGGCACCGCCGAGGAAGAGGCCGCCGAGTTCCTGCAGCAGTCGTCCGTGAAGAAACCGACCGTGGGCTTCATCGCCGGCCTGACCGCGCCCCCGGGCCGCCGGATGGGTCACGCCGGGGCGATCATCTCCGGCGGCAAGGGCGGTGCCGAGGACAAGATCGCGGCGATGCGCGAGGCCGGCATCCACGTCGCCGACTCGCCTGCCTCGATCGGCTCGACCATGGTCAAGGCGCTGAACGCCTGAGCCGCGGCGTTCGGGGGATGCCAGGCGCGCGGTGCGGACCCCGCTTCCCGGTGCGCCGGGGCGGCGGACCGCGGCCGCCGTTCGACGACCGGCCGACCCGAGGCGCCGACGCAGCCGCGTCAGGCTCTTGTCGGCAGGCGGCGTGTTTCGTGTAACGTGGCACGCCCGACAGCCCCGCGGCGCGAGCACCGCCGCGAGCCCCCGTTTGCCGGGGCGCGGCGCCCGTCCGCGCGATGCCCGGCGCAACCGCGAAAGACGACCGAGGCCATGACGGCACATACCCAGCAGACCAACGCCCTCGACGGCGACAAGGCCGCCGCCGTCGCCAACCTGTACACCCGCTACCAGCAGGATCCCGACGCGATCGATCCGGCCTGGCGGGAGTTCTTCGACCAGCTCGACCCCGAGGCGCGCGAGGTCCTGGAAGGCTTGGGCCGGCAGGGCGGGACCGCCTCCGGCGACCCCAAGGCCAGCGGTCAGGCGATGGGCGAGGTCGCCAGATCGGTCGGCGCCGAGCAGGCCGGCCAGGCCGGCGAGATCACCCCGGAGCACATCCGCGCGGCGACGCTGGATTCGATCCGGGCGCTGATGATGATCCGCGCCTATCGCGTGCGCGGTCACCTGGAGGCCGACCTCGATCCGCTGAAGCTGAAGCCGCGCGAGCCGCACCCCGAGCTCGACCCGCGGTCCTACGGCTTCACCGATGCCGACATGGACCGGCCGATCTTCGTCAACTACGTGCTCGGCTTCGAGACCGCGACGCTGCGCCAGATCCTGGAGCGCCTGCGCGCGACCTACTGCGACAAGATCGGCGTCGAGTTCATGCACATCCAGGAGCCCGACCAGAAGGCCTGGATCCAGGAGCGCATCGAGAACATCGCCAACCGCACCGAGTTCACCGAGCGCGGGCGGATGGCGATCCTGGAGCGCCTGACCGCCGCCGAGAGCTTCGAGCTGTTCCTGGACAAGAAGTACACCGGGACCAAGCGCTTCGGCATCGACGGCGGCGAATCGATGATCCCGGCGCTGGAGCAGATCCTGAAGCGCGGCGGCCAGATGGGCCTTAAGGAGGTCGTGCTGGGGATGCCCCACCGCGGCCGGCTGAACGTGCTGGCCAACTTCATGGGCAAGCCCTACCGGGCGATCTTCCACGAGTTCTCCGGCGGCGCCAGCCACCCCGAGGACATCGGCGGCTCCGGCGACGTGAAGTACCACCTGGGCACCTCCTCGGACCGCGAGTTCGACGGCAACATGGTGCACCTGTCGCTGACCGCGAACCCGTCGCACCTGGAGGCGGTGAACCCGGTGTGCGTCGGCAAGGTGCGCGCCAAGCAGGCGCAGCGCGGCGACAGCGAGCGCAACGAGGTCGCCTGCCTGCTGCTGCACGGCGACGCCGCGTTCGCCGGCCAGGGCCTGGTGCCGGAGACGCTCGACCTGTCCGAGCTCAAGGGCTACCGGATCGGCGGCACCATCCACTTCATCGTCAACAACCAGATCGGCTTTACCACCAACCCGGTGAACGCCCGCTCCGGGCCGTACTGCACCGAGGTCGCGAAGTCGGTGCAGGCGCCGATCTTCCACGTCAACGGCGACGACCCCGAGGCCGTCGTCCACGTCGCCCGGATCGCCACGGAATTCCGTCAGACGTTCAAGAAGGACGTCGTGATCGACATGTTCTGCTACCGGCGGTACGGGCACAACGAGGGCGACGAGCCGTCGTTCACCCAGCCGCTGATGTACGCGGCGATCAAGTCGCATCCGCGGGTCCGCAAGATGTACGCCGAGCAGCTGGTGCGCGACCGGCTGATCAGCCAGGAAGACGCCGACGGCTACGTCAACCGCTGGTACGAAACGCTGCAAAGCGAGTTCGACAACGCCGATAACTACCGGCCCAACAAGGCCGACTGGCTGGAAGGCGTCTGGTCGGGCCTGCACGTCCCCAAGGACTACGGCGCCCGGCGCGGCAACACCGACGTCGAGCTGGACCGGCTGCGCGAGGTCGGTGTCGGACTCAGCCGCGTGCCCGACGGCTTCAAGGTGCACCGCAAGGTCGGCCGTGTGCTGGAAGCCCGCCATAAGATGATCGAGGGCCAGCAGCCGGTCGACTGGGCGACGGCGGAGGCGCTCGCCTTCGGGACCCTCCTGGTCGAAGGGCATCCGGTTCGTCTGAGCGGTCAGGACAGCGGGCGCGGGACCTTCTCGCAGCGCCACGCGGTGCTGGTCGACCAGGACTCCGAGGACAAGTGCGTCCCGCTCAACAACCTGCGCGCCGACCAGGCGCCGTTCGAGGTGATCGACAGCCCGCTGTCGGAGGCCGCCGTGGTCGGCTTCGAGTACGGCTTCTCGTTGGCCGAGCCGCGCGCGCTCACGCTCTGGGAGGCGCAGTTCGGCGACTTCGTCAACGGCGCGCAGGTGATCATCGACCAGTTCATCGCCTCCGGCGAGGCGAAGTGGCTGCGGATGTCCGGGCTGGTGCTGCTGCTGCCGCACGGCTACGAGGGCCAGGGGCCGGAGCACTCCAGCGCGCGGCCGGAGCGCTTCCTGCAGCTGTGCGCGGAAGACAACATCCAGGTCGTGAACTGCTCGACCCCGGCGAACTTCTTCCACGCCCTGCGCCGCCAGCTGCACCGCGACTTCCGCAAGCCGCTGGTGGTGATGACGCCGAAGTCGCTGCTGCGGCACAAGCGCTGCGTCTCCGATCTCAAGCACTTCGGGCCGGACAGTTCGTTCCACCGGGTGCTGTACGAGGACGCGCTGCCGTCCAAGCCGTCGGAGGCGCGCCAGCTGGTGCTGTGCACCGGCAAGGTGTTCTACGACCTGATCGAGGAACGCGAGCGCCGCGGCATCACCGACGTGCACATCCTGCGCATGGAGCAGCTCTACCCGATCCCGGAGGACGCCCTGCGCGCGGAGATGGAGCCCTATAAGCACTGCGACCTGGTGTGGTGCCAGGAAGAGCCGCGCAACATGGGCTACTGGTTTCACGTCGAGCAGTTCATCGAGGAGGTGGCCGAGGAACTCGGGTTCGAGAACCCGCGCCCGCGCTACACCGGCCGCCACGCCGCCGCCTCGCCCGCCACCGGGATCGCCGAGCGGCACCGCCGGGAGCAGGCCGCCCTGGTCGACGATGCGCTGACCGTCGGCAAGCGCCGGGTCGGGCGGATCGAGAGCCGGCGCATCCAGGAACGCGAGCGTGCCGGCGGCAACGGCGCGGGCCCGCTGAAGGCGGCGGCCGGGGCCAGCGAGACGGCCGGGCAGCCGGCCGGCAAGAAGCCGCGAACCAGCAAGCAAGGCACGGCAAAGCAAGGCACGGCCAAGCAGGGCGGGGGCAAGACCGGCGCCAAGCAGAGCGCGCGGTCGAGCAAGAAGCCCGAGTAAGCGACGCGACCAAGACCGCCCGCCCGCGACCGGGTGCGGCGGCGAAACGGGGACGGACATGGCGACCGACATCACGGTTCCGAGCCTGGGCGAATCGGTGAGCGAGGCGACCGTCGCGAACTGGCTGAAAAACCAGGGCGACCCGGTCAGCGCGGACGAGGCGATCGTCGAGCTGGAGACCGACAAGGTGACCCTTGAGGTCAACGCCCCGACCGCCGGCACGGTCAGCGAAGTGCTGGTGGCGACCGGCGAGACGGTCGAAGTCGGCACGGTGCTGGGCCGGATCGCCGAGGGCCAGACGGCCGAAGCGCCCCGTCAGCCGTCCGCCCCGCAGCAGGACAGCAAGCCGGCCGAACAGCCGGCCGCGGCGCCCAGCAGCGGCTCCGGCGGCGGCCCGGCCGGCGGCTCGGGGGACGACCCCGGCGGCTCCGGTGGCGGCGAGAGCGTCGACATCCCGGTGCCCACGCTGGGCGAATCGGTGAGCGAGGCGACCGTCGCCAGCTGGCTCAAGAACCCCGGCGACGCCGTCAAGGCGGACGAGGCGGTCGCCGAACTGGAGACCGACAAGGTCACGCTGGAAGTCAATGCGCCGGCCGACGGCGTGCTGAGCGAACAGGCCGCGGCGCAGGGCGAGACGGTCCAGGCCGGATCGATCCTGGGCCGGATGACCAGGGGCGGCGCGCCGGCCGCGGCCGGCTCGGCGCAGCCGGCGCCGGCGGCATCCGCCGGGCCCAGCCAGCCGGCGGCGTCCGAAGCGCCGGCGCCGGCCGCCGCGTCGCCTGGACAACCCGCCGGGCCGGCGCAGCCGGCCGCGCAGGAGGGCGAAAGCGCGACCGCGACGCTCGACCCGAAGCGCGCCCCGCGCACCGACGGCCGGGTCACGCGCGACGACCTGCTGCGCTTCCTGGGGCCCGGGGCGGGCAGCGTCCGGCCGGAGGATCTGGCGCCCGCCGTGCGCACGGCGGTGCAGGAGTACGGCGTCGATCCCAGCCGGGTCCCCGGCAGCGGGAAGGACGGCCGGATCACCAAGCAGGACGTGATCGACGTCGCCGAAGGGCGCAAGCAGCCGTTGCCGCTGCCCGGCACCAGCGCGGTGCAGGCTGCCGCGGCGACCGGGCCCGCACCGGGGCCGGGCGCCCAGCAGCAGCACGCCGGCGCCCAGGGCGGCGGCACCGCCCCGGCGCAGCAGGCCGCCCCGGCGCCCGCCGCCGCGGCGACCGGCGCCGACGGCAAGCCGCGCGAAGAGCGCGTGAAGATGTCCAAGCTGCGCCAGACCATCTCCAAGCGGCTGAAGGAGGCGCAGAACACCGCCGCCATGCTCACCACCTTCAACGAGGTGGACATGACGGCCGTCAACCAGATCCGGGCGGACTACAAGGAGCAGTTCGAGAAAGCCCACGGCATCCGCCTGGGCATGTCCTGCTTCTTCGGCAAGGCGGTCTGCCAGGCGCTGAAGGAACTGCCGGCGGTCAACGCCCGGATCGAAGACGACGAGATCGTCTACAACAACTATTACAACGTCGGCATGGCGGTCTCGACGCCGCAGGGCCTGATGGTTCCGGTGATCCGTGACATCGACCGCAAGTCGTTCGCGGACATTGAAAGCGAACTGCGCGACCTCGCCAAGAAGGGCCGCGACGGCAAGCTGACCATGGACGAGATGTCGGGCGGCACCTTCACGATCACCAACGGCGGGGTGTTCGGCTCGCTGCTCTCGACCCCGATCCTGAACCGCCCGCAGTCCGGCATCCTGGGCATGCACAAGATCCAGGAGCGGCCGATGGCGGTGAACGGCGAGGTCCAGGTGCGCCCGATGATGTACCTGGCGCTGTCCTACGACCACCGGATCGTCGACGGCCGCGAGGCCGTGACCTTCCTGGTCCGGGTCAAGGAATGCCTGGAAGACCCGGCCCGGATGCTGCTGCAGATGTAAGCTGTTAGATTGTTTCGACGTTCCAATGCACCCGAGATGTGGTCGACTTGTCTGCACATTTGAATCTTGAATAGATGCACGTACGAGAGCTTTGAGACTCTCTCTCGCTAGATTTTGGAGAGTGAATTATTTTTTGGTGAAGACATAAAAGCAGAAAACCGTAAAGCGAGGTGCGATTGTGCCTTCTCTTGGGAAGTGTAAGTTTTGTGGTCAGTTCAAGAAGCTGATCAATGCTCATATTATCCCGAAAAGCTTGTATCCTTTTGACAGCGGGAATGCTAAGGGCGCCCCGCTAGAGGTTATTCATCCTAAAGAAAAACGTCGTAGTCGCTCCCCTCAAGGGGAATATGATCAAAACCTGGTTTGTTTAAACTGTGAGAAGAAATTTGGAAGATATGATGATTATGCGGTCCGCTTCTTTAGGCGGAACTTTTCCTACACACTTATGGAAAGACGGCGAGGGAACGCTAAAGTCTACAGACTTGAAAATTTTAATTATAAGAACCTGAAGCTCTTTTTCCTTACTTTGTTGTGGAGGGCCGGGAATACGGAACGTGAAGTTTTTTTATAATATTAATTTATCTCCCGATGAGAATGCAATTTTTAAAGATAGTATAAATATTAAAGACCCCGGTGGGCGGGATTTTTTCAGCCCCGTTATTGTACGGTATCGCGATGAAGATGGCTTGAGCTCGGTCATGGCAAATCCGTTCAAGAGCTATCTTCGCGGTGTAAAATTTTTTCGCTTCTATTTTTCTGGATTTCAATGTTTAATTAAATGTGATTCGCAGAAATCGCACGAGAATTTATTTCCCTTTATACTTCAGCCGGATCACCCTTTGCGGGTGCTTGATCTGCCCTTTAGGGAGACAAAAGAATTCAGAAACGTTCTTGACGCGATTAAAGATCTGGAAGGCGAATGAAACGAGACCAAGTGGCCACTGGCGCTCTCAGCGCAAGGTTCGGATAGGCAGCCGCCCAACGAGCCGGCTACCCTCCGGACCATGAGCGACACGATCTCCCAAAGCGTCACGCCGCCCGCCGGCCAGCTCGATCTGGTCCGGCGGGCGTGCGCCCGGCTCGACGCCGCCGCGGCGGACGAGGCCGGGATTCCGACCCTGGCCGAACTCGCCGGCGAGCTGGGCGTCAGCCCCTGGCACCTGCAGCGGGTGTTCCGCCGGCACGTCGGGGTCAGCCCGCGCGACTACGCGGATGCACGCCGGGAGGACCGGCTGCGCGCGGGCCTGCGCGGCGGCGAGTCGGTGGCGGCGGCGACCTACGGCGCGGGCTACGGCTCGTCCAGCCGGGTCTACGAGGACGCGCCCCGGCGCCTCGGCATGACGCCGGCGAGCTACGCGCGTGGCGGGGCGGGCGCGCGGATCGCCTACGCGACCGCCGACAGCCCGCTCGGCCGGCTCTTGGTGGCGGCGACGGCCAAGGGCGTGTGCTTCGTCGCCCTGCGCGCACGCGACGCCGATCTGGTCGCGGCGCTCGAGGCGGAATTCCCGCAGGCCGAAACGGTCCTGCGCGACGACGAGGCGATCCTGCCCGCGCTGGAGGCCGTGCTGGACTACCTGCACGGCCAGTCGCCGCACATCGATCTGCCGCTCGACGTCCGCGCGACCGCCTTCCAGCGCCGGGTCTGGCAGGGCCTGCTGGCGATCCCGCCGGGCGAGACGCGCAGCTACGGCGACCTTGCCGCGGAACTGGGCACGCCCGGCGCGGCGCGCGCGGTGGGCAGCGCCTGCGCCCACAATCCCGTCGCCCTGGTGATCCCCTGCCACCGCGTCACCCGCGCCGACGGCGGCCTGGGCGGCTACCGCTGGGGCGTGGCGGCGAAGCAGGCGCTGCTGGAACGGGAAAAGGCGGGTCAGGCGTCCGGGGCGTCCTGAAGCCCGGCGCGGAGTTGGCCGATCGCGGCGTCGAGGTCGATGCCTTCGCCCAGCAGGTCGTCCAGGGTGAACGGGCAGGCGACCGGCATGGGCAGCGCCGCGTCGCCCTGTTCGACCAGCTTGCCCTCGGCGACCGGCCAGGCTCGCCGCCATTCCCGGTCGAGGTCGATCTTCTGCCGCATGCCGGGCGTGAACGCGTCGCTCGCCTCGTTGAGATGCTGGCGGATTTCGGCCGTCCACCCGGCCCGCAGGCGGTCGTCGGTGACCCAGGCGGCTTTTAGCAGGTGGACCAACGCCCGACGCAGGTGGCTGGTCACCTTGTTGAGTTCGCTGCGGCCCAAGTCGGCGACCTCCTCCGCCAGATTGCCGGTGTCCAGGCGGTTGTCGCCCTCGAGCGCGCGCAGCCGCCGGGCCTGGTCCTGGGTCCAGCGGTAGAAGTCCCGGTCGTACAGCGGGTCGCCCATGGCGTCATGTCCTGTCGTGGTGCGGACCAAGGCCCTGGTCCACCCCGGCACGGACCCGGCCGATCGCGGCCTCGACGTCGATCGGCTGGCCAAGCAGGTCGTCCAGGGTGAACGGGCAGGCGACCGCTTCCGGGAGGCCCGGCTCGCCGTGGGCGGCGAGCTTGTCGTTCGCGAGCAGCCGCGCCTCCCGCCACTCCCGCGCCAGGTCCAGGTGTTGGCGCATGCCCGGCGTGTAGGCCCGGCGCGCTTCGCGCAGGTGGGTGCGGATTTCGGCCTGCCAGTGTCCCTGCGGCGTGTCGGCCGGCGACCAGGCCGCCAACAGGAGGTGGGCCAGCGCCTGATACAGGTGGCTGGCCACCTTGTTGAGTTCGCTGCGGCCCAAGTCGGCGACCTCCTCCGCCAGATTGCCGGTGTCCAGGCGGTTGTCGCCTTCGAGCGCGCGCAGCCGCCGGGCCTGGTCCTGGGTCCAGCGGTAGAAATCCCGGTCGTACAGTGGGTCGCCCATGGCGCGTGCCCTGGCTCGTGGTCGTCGGGGGTCATAGCCTACCCGCAGGCCGGGCATGCCGGCAATCCGCCGGAACGCCGGGCAGACCGCTTGCCCCGGCGCGGCCCGCCGGGCTATACAAGATCCATGTCGCTGCAGTCGCTCGGGACCCAGATGTTGCGCGTCGACGCCCGCGAGGTGCCAGTCGAACTGGCGCTGCATCCGCGCGCCCGTCGGATCACCCTGCGCGTCGACAAGGCCCGCGGCACGCTGCGCCTGACCCTGCCGCCGGGGGTCTCGGAGTCGGAGGGGCTGCGCTTCGCCGGCCGGCAGCAGGCCTGGCTGCGCCGCCGTCTGTCGGAACTGCCGCAGGCGGTGCCGTTCGCCGACGGCGCGCAGGTGCCGGTGCTGGGCGAGCTGCACACGATCCGCCACCTGCCGGACGCGCGGCGCGGCGTCTGGCGGTCGGCTGGCGAGATCCGGGTGTCCGGCGAGGCGGCGCATCTGCCCCGGCGGGTGCGCGATCACCTGAAGCGCGAGGCCCGGCGGGAGATCGCCGCGCGCGCCGCGCCGCTGGCCGGGCAGGTCGGCCGCCGGCACGGCCGGATCACCATCCGCGACACCGCCAGCCGCTGGGGCAGCTGTTCGGCGCGCGGCGACCTGTCGTTCTCGTGGCGGCTGATCCTGGCGCCGGAGCGGGTGCTGCAGTACGTCGTCGCGCACGAGGTCGCGCACCTGCGGGAGATGAACCACAGCCCGCGCTTCTGGGCGGTGGTCGACCAGCTGATCGACGACGTCGAGACGCCCAAGGCCTGGCTGCGCCGCCACGGCGCAAGCCTGATGCGCTACGGCTGAGGTCGCCTCCTGGGCCGCCTCCTGGGCCGCCGTCCCGGGGGCTCAGCGGTGACGGCGGTCGCGGTTGCTGTTTAGAAACCGGTTGTCTGTGTTGCCCGAGGCGTCGCGCTCGACCCGCGGGGCGAACTCGCCGTCGTTCTGGCGCGGCGCCGGCTCGCGCGCCTGCGTCGCCTGGCCGTCGCCGGGCGATCCGCCGCCGAGCGAGCGGATGATCCGGCCGATCAGGCCCGCCTCGCTCTCCTCGGCGCGGTCGGCGACCTGCACCTCCAGGCCCGGCAACGGCTTCGCCGGCGTGCCCTCGAGCGCGCGCGACATCGTCTCGCGCCAGATCGTCGCCGGGATCGAGCCGCCGGTCACCCGGTCCATCGGATCGCCGTCGTCGTTACCGATCCACACCCCGGTGACCAGTTCGGCCGTGAAGCCGACGAACCAGGCATCCCGGAATCTCTGGCTGGTGCCGGTCTTGCCAGCGGCCGGGCGGTCCAACTGGGCGGCCTTGCCGGTGCCCCATTCGACGTTGGCGCGCATCAGGTCGGTGATCCGGTGCAGGTTGCCCTCGCTCACCACGCGACCGGGGCCCTGGCCGCGGCGCTGATACAGCACCCGGCCCTCGGAATCCACGATCCGTTCGATGCCGTAGGGGAACACCCCGCGGCCGTTGTTGGCGAACGCGGCATAGGCGCCGGTCAGCTCGAGCAGCGTCACCTCGGACGTGCCCAGCGCGAGCGAGGGATGCGCGTCTAAGTCGGAGGTGACGCCGAGCTGCGTCGCCGTGTCCGCGACGTCGCGGGCGCCCGCCCGGCGCAGCATCTTGACCGCGACCGAGTTCAGCGAGCGGGCGAACGCCTCGCGCACCGTGACTTCGCCGTAGTAGCGCCCGGCGTAGTTGTCGGGCGACCAGCCGTCGATCGTGATCGGCTCGTCGACCACCTTCGTGTCGGGGCCGATCCGGCTGTCGCGCATCGCCGCCAGATAGACGAACGGCTTGAATGCGGAGCCCGGCTGGCGCTTCGCCTGGGTCGCGCGGTTGAACTGGCTCTGGCCGTAGTCCCGGCCGCCGACCATGGCGCGCACCGCCCCGTCCGGAGTCATCGTCACCAGCGCGCCCTGATGGGCGTCGCGCGGCACGCCGCTGTGCTTCAGCGCGCGGCGCAGCTGGGTGTTGGCGATCTGCTGGATGTCGGGATCCAGCGTGGTGTGCACCCGCAGATCGCGATCGTGGTAGCCGACGTAGTCGCGCACCTCGCCCAGCACCCAGTCGGCGAAGTAGCGGCCGTGCCAGCCGGCCGCCGGAGTGCCGCTGCTGCGCCGCCGGGCGGCGCGTTCGGCCTCGGCGCGCGAGATGTAGCCGGCCTGCACCATGTCGTTGAGCACGACGACCGCGCGTTCGTGCGCGGCCTGCCGGTCGGCCGCCGGGTTGTAGCGCGACGGCGCCTTCAGGAGGCCCGCCAGCATCGCCGATTCGTACAGGTTCACCGCCCGCGCCGGCTTGCCGAAGTAGCGCCGCGCCGCGGCGTCGACGCCGTAGGTGCCCGCGCCCAGGTAGACCCGGTTCAGGTACAGGCTGAGGATCTCGTCCTTGGTGAACTTCCATTCCAGCCAGACCGCCAGGATGGCTTCCTGCACCTTGCGTTTGATCGTCTGCCTGGGTGTCAGGAACAGGTTCTTGGCGAGCTGCTGGGTGATCGTGGAGCCGCCCTGGACGATCCGCCCGGCCTGGAGGTTGGCGAGCATCGCGCGCGCCAGCCCCAGCGGGTCCAGACCGGGGTGGTAGTAGAACCGCCGGTCCTCCACCGCCAGCACGGCGTGCGGCAGGGTCTTCGGCAGGTCGCCCAGCGCGACCTTGTCGCCGTACAGGTCGCCGTAGGTCGCAAGCGCGCTGCCGTCGGCCGCCAGCAGGGTCACGCTCGGCTTGCGGCTGGCCTCCGCGACCTGGTCGACCGCCGGCAGGTCGTGGGCGTAGTAGACGATCACCCCGCCCGCGATCACGCCCATCCAGATCGCCAGCACCAGCGACCAGATGGCGACCGGCTTGAGCCAGGACCGTCGCGCCGTCGCGCGCTTGCGCCGGGCGGGCTCGGTGCGCCGCCGGCCGCCGCTGCCGCCGCGCTCCTTCGCGCTCGGCCCGCGCGGGCTTTCCGGCTTTTGCTTGCCCGCCGATCCGCGCGCGCCGGCGCCGTCGCGCGCCCGGTTCGGGGCACGCTGGCGCTTGCGGTCGCTGGCGGGTCGGCGGGGCGGGCTCTTACGGCTCATACGCTATATTTAGCTTTTCTGGTCTCAACAAACCATAAATCTTCGAATCGTGCGACGCCAACTTGCCGCACGGCGCCTATCCTCCATTTAGATTCGGAAAATGACGGTTCGGTGGCATGCGCGGTGTTCGTCGTGTGATCGCCCGCGCGGGCCGCCGTCGCGCCTGTCATACCGGGAAAACGGCTGCGGGAGGTGTGCCATGACCGAGGCTGACCGCGATCCGCAACGCCCGCGCGCGGCGGGCCCGGCCGGTGGCTCGCGCGCGGCCGGTGGCTGGGGCCGGCGCGGCGTCCTGTCGCTCGCGGCCGGGCTGCCGCTCGGGCTGCTGGCCCGTCCGGGCAGCGGGCGGGCGCAGGACGGTGGCCGGCCGGTCGACGTCGAACTGGTGCTGGCGGCCGACGGCTCCGGCTCGATCGACGACGACGAGTTGGCAACCCAGCGCAGAGGCTACGCCGACGCGCTGACGCATCCGCGGGTGCTGCAGGCGATCCAGGGCGGCTATCACGGCCGGATCGCGCTGACCTTCATCGAATGGGGCGGCGGGCGCTCGCAGCACACCATCGTCGACTGGCGGGAGATCGCCGGGGCGGGGGACGCGCAGGCGTTCGGCGACGCGCTGATGGCCGCTCCGCGCGCCGCGCGCGGCTGGAACTCGATCTCCGGCGCGATCGCCTACGGCCACCAGAAGATCGACGAGAACGGCTTCGCCGGACACCGCAAGGTGATCGACATCTCCGGCGACGGGCCGCAGCGCGGCGGCCCGCCGCTGGGCCTGACCCGCCAGCAGGCGGTCGACGCCGGAATCACCATCAACGCCCTGGTGGTGCGCCGGCCGGGCGGCGGCTACCCCGGCCCCGGCGGCATGCCGCTCGCCGACCACTACGAACGCGACGTGATCGGCGGCCGCGGCGCCTTCGTGATGACCGCGGATGCGGAGATCGGCTTCACCGACGCGATCCTGAACAAGCTGATCCAGGAAATCGCCGACGTCCGCCCGACCGGCGCGGCGCGCGGATAGCTGGTTTGGCAGCGCGCCTGGAGAGCGGGCCGCGCGCTCACCGACCCGTCACGGACCCTGCGCTTTGCCGCGCAAAGCCGCTCGGATGAGGGGGCGGCGCCGACGCTGGTCCCGTACGAGCGCCCGGTGCGCTACCCCGCGACGTCGCGGAACATCCAGGGCGCGTGGCGGGCCATCCGCTGCTCGTAGGTGCCGATGTCGTCGGCCTTCTTCAGGGTCAGCGCGATGTCGTCCAGGCCGTTCAGCAGGCAGTGCTTGCGGAACGGCTCGATCTCGAAGGCGTACATCGAGCCGTCGGGCGCGTGCACCTGCTGGGTCTCCAGGTCGACCGTGAAGGTCGCGTTGGCGCCCTGCTTGGCCTGCTCCATCAGCGCGCGCACCTGGCTCTTCGGCAGCGCGACCGGCAGGATGCCGTTCTTGAAGCAGTTGTTGTAGAAGATGTCGGCGAAGCTCTCGGCGATCACGCAGCGGATGCCGTGATCCAGGATCGCCCAGGGCGCGTGCTCGCGCGACGAGCCGCAGCCGAAGTTATCGCCCGCGATCAGCAGCTTGGCGTTCTTGTACGCCGGCTGGTCGAGGACGAAGTCGGTCGGGTTGCCGTCCTGGTCGAAGCGCAGCTCGTAGAACAGCCCCTCGCGCAGGCCCGTGCGCTTGATCGTCTTCAGGAACTGCTTGGGGATGATCATGTCCGTGTCGACGTTGTCCATGTCGACCGGCGCGGCCACGCCCGTCAGGGTGGTGAACTTGTCCATGTCAGCGCGGCTCCCTTACCCGTAATCCCGGATGTCGGTGATCCGGCCCTCGATCGCGGCCGCCGCGGCCATGGCGGGGCTCATCAGGTGGGTGCGGCCGCCGCGGCCCTGGCGGCCCTCGAAGTTGCGGTTGGAGGTCGAGGCGCAGCGCTCGCCGGCGCTCAATCGGTCGCTGTTCATCGCCAGGCACATCGAGCAGCCGGGCTCGCGCCAGTCGAAGCCGGCCTCGATGAAGATCTTGTCCAGGCCCTCTTCCTCGGCCTGCTCCTTCACCAGCCCGGAGCCGGGGACGATCATGGCGTACAGGCTGTCGGAGACCTTGCGGCCCTGGGCGATCTTGGCGACCTCGCGCAGATCCTCGATCCGGGCGTTGGTGCAGGAGCCGATGAACACCTTGTCGAGCGGCAGGCCGATCAGCGGCGTGCCGGGCTTGAGGTCCATGTACTCCAGCGCGCGCTCGATCGAGCGCTTGCGGCTCTCGTCCGCCGCCTCTCCGGGATCGGGCACGCGGCCGTCGATCGGCACCACGTCCTGCGGGCTGGTGCCCCAGGAGACCTGCGGGGCGATCTCGCGCGCGTTCAGCACCACCTCGGTGTCGTACGCGGCCCCCGGATCGGACGGCAGCGAGCGCCAGTACTGCACCGCCTGCTCCCACTGCCCGCCCTTGGGGGCATAGGTCCGGCCCTTGATGTACTCGAAGGTGGTCTCGTCGGGCGCGACCATGCCCGCGCGCGCGCCGGCCTCGATCGACATGTTGCAGATCGTCATCCGGCCTTCCATCGAGAGCTCGCGGATCGCCTCGCCGGCGTACTCGATGACGTGGCCGGTGCCGCCCGCGGTGCCGATCTTGGCGATGATGGCGAGGATCAGGTCCTTCGCCGTGGTGCCGGTCGGGCGCGGGCCGTCGACCGTGATCCGCATGTTCTTGGCCGGCTTCATCAGCAGCGTCTGGGTCGCCAGGACGTGCTCCACCTCCGAGGTGCCGATGCCGAACGCGAGCGCGCCGAACGCGCCGTGGGTCGCGGTGTGGCTGTCGCCGCAGACGATCGTCATGCCCGGCTGGGTCAGCCCCTGCTCGGGCCCGATGATGTGCACGATCCCCTGGCGCGGATCGGTCATGCCGTACATCTCGATGCCGAAGTCGCGGCAGTTCCGCTCCAGCGTCTCGACCTGGATCCGGCTGTCCTCCTCCGCGATCCCCTTGGCGCGGTCGCTGGTCGGCACGTTGTGGTCGCACACCGCCAGCGTCGCGTCCGGCCGGCGCACCGGGCGGCCGGCCAGGCGCAGCCCCTCGAACGCCTGCGGGCTGGTCACCTCGTGCACCAGATGCCGGTCGATGTAGAGCAGGCAGGTGCCGTCGTCCTGCCGTTCCACGACGTGACTGTCCCACAGTTTGTCGAACAGCGTACGGGGCTGCTGCGTCTGGCTCATCGTCGGGGTCTCGCTTTCGTCGCGTTCGTCTCGTCCGGGGGGAACATAGGACGACCGGCGCGCACTCACAACGCCGCCGCGGCGCATGGCATCATGCGGCCTGCGGGCGGCCGGACACAGGCCGGCCCGGCGCGCCGGTGCGGCGGCCGGGCCGTGGGGCGCCGTGCCATGTCGAAGGCGTGCAAGCCACCTCACCCTCCCACGCGGCTGCGCCGCGCGGGCCCCGCCCGCTCCCCCAGTGGCGGAGAGGGGACTGGGCAGCGAGTTCCCTCTCCTCCCGTGGGAGGAAAGGGCTCGGGAGAAGAGGTAGCCTCAGCCGTCGCGGGGCGTACGACCCTACTGCTGCTGGCCCGGCTGCGGCTTGTTCTTCTTGTTGCCGCGCTTGGTCTTGCCCTGGCCCTTGGCCGCCTGGGCCTCGGCGCGCTCCTGGGCGGCCTTCTTGGCGGCCTCGCCGGTGGTCTTCTCCGGGATCCGGGCCGCCTTACCGCGCAGGCCGCGCAGGTAGTACAGCTTGGCGCGGCGGACGTCGCCGCGGCGCAGCAGCTCGATCGAATCGATGCGCGGGCAGTACAGCGGGAAAATCCGCTCGACGCCCTCGCCGTAGGAGACCTTGCGCACGGTGAACGAACTGTTCACGCCGCGGTCCTTCTTGGAGATGCAGATGCCGTCGAACGCCTGCACGCGCTCGCGGTTGCCCTCGACCACCTTGACGTTGACGCGCACCGTGTCGCCGGCGCCGAACTCGGGGATCTTCTTGCCCTCGGTCAGGCGCGCGACTTCTTCCCGCTCGAGTTCCTTGATGATCGCGCTCATGGCTCTCGGTCCTTCTTGATCTCGTCCGCTGTGGTCGGCCGTTCGGGGAGCCGCGCCCCCGAGGGCGTGTCGGTTCGCGGGGCTTGGCCCGCGGTGGGTGGGCGGCGGTCGGCCGCCCGCGTCAGTCCGTGTCGTCGTGCGCCGCGCCGCCGTGCCGGCTACGGCGCTTCGGCTGGGCGGTGGCCTCGGCCGCCTGCTGCGCCTGATGGCGCGCCCAGAGGTCCGGCCGCCGGACCCGGGTGATCTCCTCCGCCATCTCCCGGCGCCAGCGCGCGATCCGCGCGTGGTCGCCGGACTGCAGCACCGCCGGCACCTGCCGCCCGTGCCAGTCGGCCGGACGGGTGTACTGCGGGTACTCCAGCAGGTCGCGCTCGAAGCTCTCGTCGCCGCCGCTCTCTGCGTTGCCCATCACGCCCGGCAGCAGCCGCACGACCGCGTCGAGCACGGTGAGCGCCGCGACCTCGCCGCCCGAGAGCACGAAGTCGCCGACGCTGAGTTCCTGCACGCCGCGGGCCTCCAGGACCCGTTCGTCGATCCCTTCATAGCGCCCGCACAACAGCGTCAGCCCGGGCGCGCCCGCCAGTTCCCGCACCACGCCCTGGTCGAGCGGGCGCCCGCGCGGCGACAGGTTCACGACCGGCCCCGGCCGGTCTTCGACGTCGGCCAGCGCGCGGTCGACCACGTCCGGGCGCATCACCATGCCGGCGCCGCCACCGAACGGCGTGTCGTCGACCGAGCGGTGCCGGTCCAGGGCGTAGTCCCGGATGTTCCGGGCGTCGAGCCGCCAGAGCCCCCGGTCCAGCGCCTTGCCGGCGAGCGAGACGCCGAGCGGTCCCGGAAAGACCTCCGGGAACAGCGTCAGCACCGTCGCGGTCCAGGGCGTCCGGCTGCCCGCGGCCGGGTCGCCGTCGTCGTCCGGCGCGCTCATCGGGCGCTCCAAAGCCGTGGTGTATGCCCGCTCGAAACCGCTTTGTCCAGCCCCCGCGGAAGGGCGGGCGCCGGGCGCTTCAGCGGGTCTCGCCGCCGGTCTCCAGGTCGTCCGGGCCGGCCTCGGCGGGCGCGCCCGGTTCGGGCTCGCCGACCTCGGGCGGCGGGTCGACGGTCAGATACCCGTTCGCGAGATCGACCGTGGGGACGATCTCGCGGGTGAACGGCCAGACCCGGACCTTGCCCTGGGCGTCCGTCACCTCGATCACGTCGCCCGCGCCGTGGTCGTCGACCTGGGTCACGGTGCCGTAGTCGGTGCAGTCGACCCCTTTTACCCGCAGCCCCAGCAGGTCGGCGTAGTAGAAGGCGTCGTCCTCGTCGACCTCGGGCAGGGCGCTGCGGTCGACGTGCAGGCGCAGGCCCTTGAGCGCCTGCGCCGCCTCGCGGTTGTCGACCCCCGACAAGCCGGCCAGCAGGCTGCCCTTGTGCACGCCGTGGACGGTCAGCTGGTAGCTGTGCCGGCCGCTCTGGTCGGTCAGCGGGCCGTAGGCGCCGACGTCCAGCGGGTCTTGCGTGAACGGCTTGATTTTCACCACCCCGCGCACGCCGTGGGTGCCCACGACCACGCCGAGGCACAGCCGCCGGTCGTCGCCGCCGCGCTGGTTCCGGCCGTCCGTCGCCATCCCGGGCCTCGCCTGGACGGGCGGGTTAGCTGGCGTTCTCGTCCGCTTCGGAGGCCTGGTCCGCCTGCTCGCCCTCGGCCGGCTGGGCGTCCTTCTCGGCCTGCTCCTTGCGGGCCTCCTCGGCCTGCTTGGCGAGCTCCTCCTGGCGCTTGCGCTCCGCTTCCATGCGCTCCTGCGCCTTGGCCTTGGGCTGGTTCTTCTTGGTCTGGTTCTTCGGCGGCTGGAACGCCGGCAGCACCTCCGCCTGGGACAGGATGCGGTGCACCCGGTCGGACGGCTTGGCGCCCTGATCGATCCAGTACTTGGCACGCTCGGCCTTGACCTTCTGGCGGTCCGGATGGTCCGGGGCGACCATCGGGTTGTAGTAGCCCAGCGTCTCGATGAACCGGCCGTCGCGCGGCGAGCGGTTGTCCGCCACCACGATGCGGAAGTGCGGGCGCTTCTTGGCGCCGCCGCGCTGCAGTCGGATCGCAAGAGCCATTGTGGAAGTCCTTTTCGTCTCGCTTGAACGGATGTCGTCAGTTGGTGCGGGCCGGCGCCGCGGCGCCCGCCCGGTCATGATCGTGATCGTGATCGTGCTCGTGGTCGCGGAACCGCGGCGTCGCTAGCGCCGGCCGCCGGGGTAGCCGCCGGGCGGCATGCCGCCGCCACCGCCGCCCATCTGGTCCATGCCGGGGAGGCCGTGGCGCTGCATGCCCTTCTTTCCCATCTTCTTGACGCGCTTCATCATCTTCTGCGCTTCGGCGTGCTGCTTGAGCAGCTTGTTGACGTCCTGGACGGTCATGCCGGCGCCCTTGGCGATCCGCTGCTTGCGCGACGCCTTGATCAATTCGGGGCGCTTGCGCTCGTCCTTGGTCATCGAGGAGATGATCGCGAGCTGCCGGTTCAGGGCCTTCTCGTCGAACTGCGCGTTCTGCAGCTGCTTCCCCATCTTGCCCATGCCGGGCATCATGTTCATCAGTTGCGACATGCCGCCCATCTTCTGCAGCTGCTTGTACTGCTGGGCCATGTCGTCGAGGTCGAACTTGCCCTTCTGAAGCTTCTTCTCGAGCTTCTGGGCGTCCTCCTCCTGGATCGATTCCTGGGCCTTCTCGACCAGCGAGACGACGTCGCCCATGCCCAGGATGCGGTTGGCGATCCGGTCCGGGTAGAACGGCTCCAGCTCGTCCAGCTTTTCGCCGGTGCCGATCAGCTTGATCGGCTTGCCGGTGACCTGGCGCATCGACAGCGCGGCACCTCCGCGCGCGTCGCCGTCGACCCGGGTCAGCACCACGCCGCTCAACCCGACCTCGTCGCGGAACCGCTCGGCGGTGGTGACCGCGTCCTGGCCGGTCATGGCGTCGCACACCAGCAGCGACTCGGTCGGGTTGGTGGCGTCGCGGATCTCGGCGACCTCGCGCATCAGCTCGTCGTCGATCGCGAGCCGCCCGGCGGTGTCCAGCAGCACGACGTCGTAGCCGCCGAGCTTGGCCTGCTGCAGCGCGCGCTTGGCGATCGCCTTCGGCGGCTCGCCGGGCACGTTGTCCAGCGTGTCCACGCCGATCTGCCAGCCGAGCTGCTTCAGCTGGTCCTGCGCGGCCGGGCGCTGGACGTCCAGCGAGGCCATCAGCACGCGCTTCTTCTGCTTCTCCTTCAGCCGCTTGGCGAGCTTGCCGGTGGTCGTCGTCTTACCCGAGCCCTGCAGGCCGACCAGCATGATCGGGGTCGGCGGCTCGGTCTTCAGCTCGATCTCGGCCTGCTCGCCGCCCAGCATCTCGACCAGGCGGTCGTTGACCACCTTGACCACCTGCTGGCCCGGGGTGACGGAGCGCAGCACCTCCTGGCCGACCGCGCGCTCGCGCACGTCGGCGACGAACTGCTTGACCACCGGCAGCGCGACGTCCGCCTCCAAGAGCGCCACCCGGACCTCGCGCAGGGCGGCGTCGACGTCTTCCTCCGTCAGCGCGCCGCGCTTGGTCAGGCCCTCGAAGACCTTGCCCAGGCGTTCCTGAAGATTGTCGAACATCGCGCGTGTCTTCCAGCTCGAGGTGGCCCGGCGGCCGGCCGGTTGGCCGTGTTCCGGATCCGTCAAGCGCCCAAACAGCTTCGCGCCAGTGCGCGAAACCTCGCGGACTGGCGGAGCTCCCCCGTCCTTTGGCGTGCGGACGGCCACGGGTAGCTGGTGCCTAAGGGCGGCTTTGCCGGATTGTGGAGGCGGAAACTACGGACCCGGGGCGCCGCGCGTCAACAACTTTGCGGGCGCGCAGGTGGCGGGGGTATAATGCCGCGCGAGAGCAAGGAGCCCGCAACCATGCCCGGCGACCCGCTGTACGACACCGATTTCTACGCCTGGCCCCAGCAGCAGGCGCGCCTGCTGCTGGAAGTCCGCGACAATCGGCTGGATGCCGAAAACCTGGCCGAGGAGGTGGCGGACTTGGCAAACAGCGGTCTCCGATGGGCGATCGCCGCGTACGACGCCTGGGCGTGACGACGAAACCTCGCCCGCACAAAGACGTGTAGCTTAGGATGGCGACAGTGCGGCGGCGGATCGGCCGGCACATCTCCGCTATGGTCAGGGGCGGCCGGGGAGGCTATATCGGCTGCCATGGCGACCGTGACCGCGATCCTGATCGGCGTCGCGATGCTGATGACGCTCGGCGTGCTTTTCTCCGGGCTGATCGTCATGGCGCGCGGCGGCGAGACCAACCGGAAGTACGGCAACCTGCTGATGCGTTGGCGCATCGTGTGCCAGGGCATCGCGCTCGCGCTGATCGCGCTGGCGATGCTGCTGAGCGCCGGCGCCGACTAGCACCGGCCGGCGACCGCTTCCGGACCCGGAAAGCCGGACGGCCTGTCCGGGCCCCAGCCCCGACGCGCCGGCCGACAGGGCGCGTGTGCGGACCGATCCGCCAGCGCGGCGCGTTCATCGAGGCCGCGCGGGGAGGCCGCGCGGGCGACCCCGCACCGCTCGACGGCTGCGACCGGCGCCCGCACGGCGCGCCGCCCGCCATCCGCCGGCCCACCCTCCGCCGACCCACGGCCCTCGAGCTCGGAGACGATCAGACCACCATGGTTCAGCTCACCCGCATCTACACCCGCGGCGGCGACAAGGGGCAGACGTCGCTCGGCACCGGCAAGCGTGTGCTCAAGCACGATCCGCGCGTCGCCGCCTACGGCACGGTGGACGAGGCGAACGCCGTGCTGGGCGTCGCCCGGCTCAACGTCTCCCGCGAGATCGACCAGATGCTGGAGCGGGTGCAGAACGACCTGTTCGACGTCGGCGCCGACCTGTGCACGCCCGAGCAGGCGGACCCGCCGTATCCGCCGCTGCGCGTGACGGGCCCGCAGGTCGACTGGCTGGAGGCGCGGATCGACGCGCTGAACGGCGAGTTGAAGCCGCTCAAGTCGTTCGTGCTGCCGGGCGGCAGCCCCGGTTCGGCCCATCTGCACATGGCGCGCACGGTGGCCCGCCGGGCGGAGCGCGAGATCACGCTTCTGATGGAGACCGAGCCGGTCAACACCGAAGCGCTGCGCTACCTCAACCGCCTGTCCGATCTGTTGTTCGTGCTGGCCCGCTACGCCAACGACAAGGGCGACGGCGATGTACTGTGGAAGCCCGGGGAAAACCGCTGAATCCGGCGGAATTCGGCGATTTTCCGGCGCTGCCGCGCGATTGACAGGGGGTGACCCCCTTTCTATTGTGCGACGCGTCAAACGGCCCCGCCGCGGCGATCGGACCGGCGGGCGCCGGTGCCTGCGACCCCAACATCCCTCCGGCCCTCGAAGGTGGCGTTCATGAGCGTCCTGGTGATCACCGAACACGACAATGCCGCGCTCACCACGGGTGCGCTGAGCACGCTGACCTCGGCCAGGCAGTTGGGCGACGACGAGATCCACGCGCTGGTCGTCGGCCACGGCTGCAAGGACGCCGCGGACGCCGCGGCGAAGGTCCCCGGCGTGACCAAGGTGCTGCTGGCCGACGCGCCGGAGTACGATCACCGGATCGCGGAGAACGTCACGCCGCTGCTGGTCGACCTGGCGAAGAACTACGGCCACGTGCTCTGCGCCGCCTCGACCTTCGGCAAGAACGTCATGCCACGGGTCGCCGCGCTGCTGGACGTGCAGCCGGTGGCCGACATCGTCGCGGTCGTCGCTCCGGATACCTTCCGCCGGCCGATCTACGCCGGCAACGCGTTCGCCACCGTGAAGACGGGCGACCCGATCAAGATCGTCACCATCCGCCCGACGGCGTTCGAGGACGCCGAGGCGGAGGGCGGCAACGCCAGCGTCGAAACGCTGTCCGGCACCGGCGACCAGGGCCTGTCCAGCTTCGTCGGACAGGAGCTGACGCAGTCGGACCGCCCGGAGCTGGCGTCCGCCAAGATCGTCATCTCCGGCGGCCGCGGGCTGGGCAGCGGCGACAACTTCCAGCTGCTGGAGCGGGTCGCCGACAAGCTGGGCGCGGCCGTGGGCGCCAGCCGCGCGGCGGTCGACGCGGGCTTCGTGCCGAACGACTATCAGGTCGGCCAGACCGGCAAGGTGGTCGCCCCCGACCTCTACGTGGCGGTCGGCATCTCGGGCGCGATCCAGCACCTGGCGGGGATGAAGGACAGCAAGGTGATCGCCGCGATCAACAAGGACGAGGAGGCGCCGATCTTCCAGGTCGCCGACTACGGCCTGGTCGCCGACCTGTTCGAGGCGGTGCCGGAGCTGGAAAAGGAAATCGACCGGGTGAAGTAGCGCCGCGCGCGGCCCCGGACGGCGTGAGGCCTCCGGCGCCGCTTGCGCCCGCTTTGAGACGTTGGAGCGAAATTCACGCTGAAGGCTTATTCAACCTTCACGCGTTCCGCTCCGGGCGCGCCCGCATGACGAGACGAGTCACGATCGAAGGCAAGCTGTTTCATGGCGACAAACCCCCTGACCTCGGGCGCGGAGACGCCCATCCCCACGATCGAGCGCGTCGGCGTGATCGGCGCCGGCCAGATGGGCAGCGGCATCGCCCAGGTGATGGCCCAGGCCGGCTACGACGTGCGGATGGTCGACGTCGACGAGGACGCCGTGCGCAAGGGCCTGGACAAGGTCCACAAGAACCTGGAGCGCGCGGTGCAGCGGGGCAAGCTGGACGAGAGCGCGCACAAGGCCGCGCTCGACCGGATCTCCACCGGCGTCGACTACGACGTCTTCGACGACTGCGAACTGGTGATCGAAGCCGCCACCGAGAACGAGGAGATCAAGCGCAAGATCCTCAAGGCGCTGGTCCCGCACATGAAGCCGGGCGCGGTGATCGCGACCAACACCTCGTCGATCTCGATCACCCGGCTCGCCTCGATCACCGACCGGCCCGGCCGGTTCATGGGTATGCACTTCATGAACCCGGTGCCGGTGATGAAGCTGGTCGAATTGATCCGCGGCATCGCCACCGACGAGGACACCTTCCAGGCGGTCCGCGAGGTCACGCAGGCGCTCAACAAGACCCCGGCGGTGGCCGAGGATTTTCCGGCGTTCATCGTCAACCGCATCCTGCTGCCGATGATCAACGAGGCGGTCTACGTCCTGTACGAGGGCGTGGGCGGCGTCGAATCGATCGACACGGCGATGCGCCTGGGCGCCAACCATCCGATGGGCCCGCTGGCGCTGGCCGACTTCATCGGCCTCGACACCTGTCTCGCGGTCATGCACGTGCTGTACGACGGCCTGGCGGACAGCAAGTACCGTCCGTGCCCGCTGCTGGTGAAGTACGTCGAAGCCGGCTGGCTCGGCCGCAAGGCCGGCCGCGGCTTCTACGACTACTCCGGCGAGACCCCGGTGCCGACGCGGTAGGGGCGGGCGCACCCGTCTATCGCCCTGTCAGGTAAGCCGCCTCACTTATCCCCTCTCCTCCACGTGGGAGGACAGGGTTAGGGAGAGCAGGTAGCCTGCAGCATCAACGGCGCCGGCAGCCTTCTCCCCTAGGACAAGATGCTGAAAGGTGGAATCGCCTTTCAGCTGAATCTTGCCCTCTCTTCAACACGTTAGAGCTACATTCAGCTCGAAGGCCGTTTCGGCCTTCAAGCATGTAGCTCTAGCCCCTCCTCCCAGGTGGAGGAGGGGAATGATTTATTGGAAGAAGGGTACCATCACCCGCCGGTCGTGCCCGTCTGCACCTGACCGGCGCCGGCGTGTTCGCGCAACAGGCCGACCGCCCGGGCGAGCGCGGCGTCGAGCGCGCCGCGCGCGTCCCCGTCGTCGCCCGCGCCGAAGCCGTAGAGCACCAGCAGGATCGACCGGGTATCCGGGCCGACGGCCGCGCGGTCGCTGTCGCTGGTCGGGCAGCCGAACGGGCCGGTGCCGTCGGCGAGCAGCGGCAGCCCGGCCAGATTGAGGTCGCCCCGGCCGATTCCGGTGTAGCTTTCGCCGTCCCGGCCGCCGCGGCACCGGTAGGGCGGGCGCAGCTTGGCGCGGTCGTAACTGCCGATCGAGATGCCGCTGTCCAGCGACACCATGTTGTTGACGTCGACCACCGGGTGGATCGGGCTGACGTCCTTGCCCTGTCGGGCGCGGCGCAGCAGCGCCTCCGCCGCCGGGCGGTAACGGGCCGGATCCTTGCCAAGTTGCTTGTAGGCGCTGCGGGCGGCCTGCACGGCCGGCAGGCTGCTGGGCGGCCTGTCGCCCAGGCGGGCCGCCGCGTCGCCGCCGGCGCGTGTCAGCGCGGCCGCGCGCACCGCCCGATCGGCCGCGGCGGCCGGATCGACCGCCGCGGTCAGCAGCCCCAGCACCAGGCCGGTCGCCTGCAGCTCCGGTGCGATCTCGACGATCGGCAGGCCGGTCATGTGCGTCCCCCTTCGCGTTTCAATGCCCATTTGACGGCCGTGCGCCCGGCCCGTGTGACGCCCGTGAGCACGACCTGCTGGCCGCGCCGCACGGTGTCGCGCTGGCCCAGGTAGACGCTGTCCTCCAGGCCGATCGCCGCCCCGGAGGCGCGCAGCCGCCAGCCGCCGCCCCCGGCCAGGCGCAGCAGCACGGCCCGCCCGTCGCCAACCAGGCCGGCGGTGACGTCGGGATGCAGGTGAAAGCGCACCGCGAACGGCAGACCTTCCGGGCCGTTCACCATGTCCTCGCCGCGCAGGTCCTCGCCGCTCGCGTCCAGGAACAGCCGACGCTCGTGGATCGCATCGAACGCCCGGCGGTAGCCGTCGTGGCTCATGTCCAGCCAGAACGCGCCGTCACCCTCCTCGCGCCGGCAGACCACCGTCTCCGGCCGGCGGCCGACGGCGACGGCGCCCGGCCGGCCTTGCGGCAGGATCTCGGCGGAGTTGGTCTCGCCCAGGGTGAGGGTGGAATGCGCGGCCGTCGCCCGCTGCACCGCGCGCCAGTCGGGATGGCCGGGGTGCGCGCCGCAGTTGACGATCACCCGCTGGCGGCCGTGGCTGAGCTCGAACGACAGCGTGCCCGCGTGGGTGTGCGCGTCCAGTCCCGGGGCGGGCGGCGCGCCGGCGTCGACCAGCACGCGCGTGCGCCCGGCGTGCAGGCGCTGAAAGCCGCTCTGCGGGGCGGCGGTCTGGGCGCGGCCGCGAACCTGGGCGCGCTGCAGGGCCATGTCGACCACGACCGCGCGCTCCTCCAGCGAATCGTTGAACAGCGCGAGCCCGCCGTCGGGATGCTGCAGCAGCTTCAGGAACGGCGCCATCCCCTCGATCGCCAGCTGCAGGTTGCGCGGCGGCTGGATCTCGGCGGCGGCGAGCGCGGCGCGCAGGTCGATCAGGTCGCGCAGCACGTCCAGATGCAAGCTGGGGCTGCGCTGGCAGTGCCCGCCGTCGGCCAGCACCTGGCGCGGCAGTTCGCGCTCCAGAAGGTCGAGCGCGCGTTCGAGCCAGACCCGGCCGTCCGGCAGGCAGGCCCCGGCGGTCGCCAGCCCTTTCACCGCGGCCAGCAGTTCGGCGCCGCACAGGCCGGCGGGCAGGACGTCGTGCAGGTAGCGCGCCTGGCGCTGGGCGCCGTCCAGCAGCCGGGTCTTGAAGCTGACGTCCGCGCTGCCGGCGTAGAACTCGAACAGGGCGATCCAAACCGCCAGCCGCCGGCCCGTGGTCGCCGGATGCCACGCCGGGCCGCCCGGTCCCGGATGCCGGGTCAACCAGTCGCCGACCAGCTCGCGCGCGCGCCGTCGGGCGTTGTCCGAGCCCAGCACCCGCAGGTCGCGCAGCCAGGCAAAGCCGTGCAGCTGCGCCAGCCAGGCGTCCTCGGCCTCGACCGGCAGCCAGAACGGGCGCGGGTCGGCCAGGGTGCGCCCGGCGAACGTCAGGCGGTTCTGCAGGATCGCGCTGCCCCGGTCGGACTGGCCGGGCCAGGGATCGGCCGGCTGGGCATGCAGCTGGGTCGCCTGGGAGCCCGACAGTTTCCAGCGGTAGAGGGCGCTGCGCCGGTAGGGGTCGGTCAGCTGGAACTTGAGACGCTGCCAGATCAGCGCGGTGGGCAGCGAGAACCGGGCGCGCCAGCGGGACAACAGACGGCGCCGTGGCCGCGGCGCCGGCACGCGTGCGGCCGTGGAACCGCCCAGGGCCGCCTCCCCGCGCACGGCGCTGTCAGACCTCGCCGCGCAGACGCCGGATGTTGTCGGCGTAGGAGTCGGGGCCGCCCTTGAAGGTCGCGGTGCCGGCGACGAGCACGTCGGCGCCGGCCTCGATCGCCTTGGGCGCGGTGTCGAAATTGATCCCGCCGTCGACCTCCAGGTCGATCGCCTTGCCGGTGGCGTCGATCATCGCGCGCAGCTGGGCGATCTTGCGGGTCGCGTCGGGGATGAACTTCTGGCCGCCGAAGCCCGGGTTGACGCTCATCACCAGGACCAGGTCGACCTCGGGCAGCACGTCCTCCAGCACGCTGACCGGCGTGCCGGGGTTGATCGACACGCCGACCTTCTTGCCGCAGCCGCGCACCAGCTGGATCGTGCGGTGGATGTGCGGCCCGGCTTCCGGGTGGACGGTGACGATGTCCGCGCCCGCCTCGGCGAACTGCTCGACGAACGGATCGACCGGCGAGATCATCAGGTGCACGTCGAGCAGCTTGTCGGTGTACGGCCGGATCGCCCGGACGACCCCGGGCCCGATCGAGATGTTCGGAACGAAGTGACCGTCCATCACGTCGACGTGGACGTAATCCGCGCCGGCCTCGGACACGGCGCGCGTCTCCTCGCCGAGACGGGCGAAGTCGGACGCCAGGATGCTGGGCGCGATACGGACGGTCATGCGGGTCTGGTACCAAGTCCCCGGGGGGTCCGCAAGCGGATGTGCCGCCGCGCCGCCCAGGGCACGCCCAGGGCACGCCCAGGGCACACCGAGCGCACGCCGAGCGCCGCGGCGGATACCCGCCGCGGCGCGGTCGACATATAGGTTAACCGGATTAACTGGGTCAGGATGGGCGTGCCGCCATTGATCCAGATCAGGCGGCGAACGCGACATAACGCCGCAAGGGGCCGTCCGCGACCGGTCCGGCTGGTATCCTCCCGGCCAATCGCGAGCCACGGCGCGGCCCGCGACTCGGAGCCGGCAACGCCCAATGCAGGCGGGGCCCAATGCAGGCGGGGCCCAATGCAGGCGGGGTCGACGCGACACCAAACCTTGCCGCCTGGAAAGCGCTGGTCTAGCTTGCGCCCCCGCCGGCGGCAGACGTTTGGACGCAGGTGTCGCACCCTGCCAACGCCCGCGCCACGGCCATCTCACGACGGATGCGCGCGGGCACCGACACCGCCGCCCGCCGCACAATGTCGACGACGTCGAACGGATCAAAACAGAGCAACCAGACATGACGCGTTTTAACGGGATCGCTCAAGGGCTCGTCCCACGGCTCGGCGCCAAGGCCCAGGCCGGCGTCGCCGCGCTGATGGGGACGGCGGGCCTGCTGGCGGCCGGATCGGCCGCCGCCCAGGACTCCGCCCCAAAGATCAAGGGCGCGCCGGAACCCTGGCAGCTGGGGCTGCAGGAGGCCGCGACGCCGGTGATGGAGGAGGTGCAGGACTTTCACAACCTGCTGCTGGTGATCATCACCTTCATCACGGTGTTGGTGCTGGCGCTGATGCTCTACACCGGCTGGCGCTTCCACGAGAAGCGCAACCCGACCCCGTCCAAGACCACCCACAACACGGTGATCGAGGTGATCTGGACGGCGGTGCCGGTGATCATCCTGGTCGTGATCGCGATCCCGTCGTTCAAGCTGCTGTACTACGAGGACCAGGTCGTCGACGCGAAGATGACCGTGAAGGCGATCGGCCGGCAGTGGTACTGGTCGTACGAGTACCCGGATCACGGCGGCATCAGCTTCGACGCCTTCATGATCGCGGACAGCGAGATCGAGCCGTCCAAGGGCGAACTGCGGCAGCTGTCGACGAACCAGGCAGTGGTCCTGCCGGTCGACACCAACGTGCGCATCCTGACCACCTCGTCCGATGTGCTGCACTCCTTCGCCATGCCGTCGATGGGCGTGAAGAAGGACGCCGTGCCGGGGCAGCTGAACGAGACCTGGGTGCGGATCCAGGAACAGGGGCTGTACTACGGCCAGTGCTCGGAACTGTGCGGCGTGCGCCACAACGCCATGCCGATCGAGATCAAGGCGGTCTCGAAGCAGGAGTTCGAGCAGTGGGTCGGCCAGATGCAGGCCAAGCAGGGCATCACGCCCAAGGATCAGCCGCAGCTGGCCGACGCCGAGGCGAACGCCGATTAGAGCAAAATCGATCAAGGTCGGGTCGGCCTTGATCGTGAATTTTGCTCTAACTGCTTGAAGAAAGAGCAAGAGTCAGCCGAAAGGTGACCTCACCTTGCGGCATCTTGCTCTAGCCCGCACGCACGCCAACCGACCTCGACTTTCAGGCCCACCAGGCCCAAGGGGACGAACGACATGGCACAGGCCCAAGGCGCCGCCGGCTACGGCGCGCACGACGACACGCCGGGCTTCATCCGGCGGTGGTTCTTCTCCACGAACCACAAGGACATCGGCACCCTCTACCTGATCTTCGCGATCATCGCCGGGATCATCGGCGGTGCCTTCTCCATGCTGATCCGCCTGGAGCTGCAGGAGCCGGGCGTGCAGTACATGCTGCAGGGCGCGTCGCCGGACGGGCAGCTGTACAACGTGATCATCACCGCCCACGGCCTGATCATGGTGTTCTTCGTGGTCATGCCGGCGTTGATCGGCGGGTTCGGCAACTGGTTCGTGCCGCTGATGATCGGCGCGCCGGACATGGCGTTCCCGCGGATGAACAACATCAGCTTCTGGCTGATCGTGCCGGCGTTCCTGCTGCTGCTGAGCTCGGCGTTCGTCGGCCAGGGGGCCGGCACCGGCTGGACGCTCTACCCGCCGCTCTCGAGCAGCCTGGGCCACCCCGGCATGTCGGTCGACATGGCGATCTTCGCCCTGCACCTGGCGGGCGCGAGTTCGATCCTGGGCGCGATCAACTTCATCACCACCATCTTCAACATGCGCGCGCCGGGCATGACCCTGCACAAGATGCCGCTGTTCGTCTGGTCGATGCTGGTGACCGCGTTCCTGCTGCTGCTGTCGCTGCCGGTGCTGGGCGGCGCGATCACCATGCTGCTGACCGACCGCAACTTCGGCACCACCTTCTTCGAGGCCGCCGGCGGCGGTGACCCGATCCTGTTCCAGCACCTGTTCTGGTTCTTCGGGCACCCCGAGGTGTACATCATGATCCTGCCGGCGTTCGGGATCATCAGCCACATCGTGTCGACCTTCTCCCGCAAGCCGGTGTTCGGCTACCTGGGCATGGCGTACGCGATGGTGGCGATCGGCTTCGTCGGTTTCATCGTGTGGGCGCACCACATGTTCACCGTCGGCCTGGACGTGGATACCAAGGCCTACTTCACCGCGGCGACCATGATCATCGCGGTGCCCACCGGGATTAAGATCTTCTCCTGGATCGCCACCATGTGGGGCGGCTCGATCCGCTTCACCACGCCGATGCTGTGGGCGATGGGCTTCATCTTCCTGTTCACGCTTGGCGGCGTGACCGGCGTGGTGCTGGCGAACGCCGGCATGGATACCGTGCTGCACGATACCTACTACGTCGTCGCGCACTTCCACTACGTGCTGTCGATGGGCGCGCTGTTCGGCATCTTCGCCGGCTTCTACTACTGGTTCGGCAAGATGAGCGGCCGCGAGTACCCGGAGTGGGCCGGCAAGCTGCACTTCTGGCTCACCTTCATCGGCGTGAACATCATCTTCTTCCCGCAGCACTTCCTGGGGCTGGCCGGCATGCCCCGGCGCTACATCGACTACCCGGACGCCTATGCGGGCTGGAACTTCGTGTCCTCGATGGGCAGCTACCTGACCGGCGTGGCCACGCTGTTCTTCCTCGCCATGACCGCCTACGTGCTGTTCAAGGGCCGTCAGGCGCAGGCCAACCCGTGGGGCGAGGGCGCGACGACCCTGGAGTGGACGGTGTCCTCCCCGCCGCCGTTCCATACCTTCGAGGAGCTGCCGCGGGTCAAGTAGCCCGGGCTTAAGGCCCGCCCGCGACGACCCGGGCCCGGCCGCGGCACGCCGCCGCCGGGCCCGGAACATCCGGGTCCCCTGGGTTTACACGCGAGACCGACACCCCCGCCCCCCCAAGATCG
>NZ_NRRL01000011.1 GCF_016583645.1 Rhodovibrio sodomensis
ACGTTTTCTGCTTTCGGGGCCGCAAGGGCGATTTGATCAAGCTGTTGCGATACGACGGCGACGGGTTCTGCCTGTACGCCAAGCGCCTGGAGCGGGGGCGTTTCGTCTGGCCGGGCGCGCGCGAGGGGGTCGTTCACCTCACGCCCGCCCAGCTGGCGATGCTACTGGAGGGGATCGACTGGCGGTCGCCGCAGCGCACCTGGCAGCCCCAGCGCGTCGGCTGATTTTTGGCAGTTTCCGGCGCTTTTTGATGGTGTTTCGGCGGGGTTTGCGGTACTCTAAATCATGCCGCTGACCCCCGCCGATCTGCCCACCAACGTCGCCGAGTTGCACGCGCTGATCGTCGCGAACGAGGCGGCGTTGGCGGCGAAGGACGCCGAGCTGACGGCCGCCAAGGAGGGTCTCAAGGTCAAGGTCCTGGAGCTGGAGAAGCTCAAGATCGAGCTCGCCCGGCTGAAGCGTATGAAGTTCGGCCGGTCCTCCGAGCGCCTGGAGCGCGAGATCAAGCAGATGGAACTGCTGATCGAGGACCTGGAAGCGGAGACCGCCGGCGATCAGAGCGTCGACGAGGTGGCGCCCGGCGAGACGGCCCCCAAAGCAGGAGACGACACGGAAACCGACAAGCCGCGCGACGCGAAGCCGGCCAAGCCGGCCTCACGCGGCCCCCGTCGGTTCCCCGAGCATCTGCCGCGCAAGCCCGTCGTGCACGATCCCGGCGACACCTGCGGCGAATGCGGCGGCGACCTGCGCAAGGTCGGTGAGACGGAGACCGAGGTGCTGACCTACGTGCCGGGCCGGTTCGAGGTCATCCAGAACATCCGGCCGGCGAAGTCCTGCCGCTGCTGCGAGACGATGGTGCAGGCGCCCATGCCCTCGCTGCCGATCGTGCGCGGGATGCCCTCGCCGGAACTGCTGGCCCAGATCATCGTCAGCAAGTTTTGCGACCATTTGCCCTTGTACCGGCAGGAGCAGATCTACGCCCGCGCCGGCGTCACCCTGACGCGGGCGTTGATGGCCGGCTGGCTGGGCAAGATCGCCGAACTGATCGACGCGCTGGTCGAGGCGGCGGGCAAGCACGTGATGGCGGGCGACCACATCCACGTCGACGACACGCCGGCGCCCACGCTCGATCCCGGCCGCGGCCGCACGAAGACCGGTCATCAGTGGATCTACCTGCGCGACGAGCGCCCGCACGCCGGCGAGGCCGCGCCGGCCGCCTTGTACCGCTACACCCCGGACCGGAAGGGCGAGCATCCGCGCACGGAACTCGCCGGTTTCAAGGGCGCGATGCACGCCGACGGCTACACGGGGTTCAACCAGCTCTACCAGGCCAGCGGCAGCGCGCCGCCGGCGATCGTCGAGGTCGCCTGCATGGCGCACGTCCGCCGCAAGATCCACGACGTCCACGCCACCCAGGAGACCGCGCTCACCCGGCAGGGCCTGGAGCTGATCGGACAGTTGTTCGACATCGAGCGCGCCATCGTCGGCGCGCCGCCCGACCGGCGCCGCGCCGTGCGCCAACGGGAGAGCAAGCCGGTCCTGGACGCATTCTGGACCTACATCGAAACGGGCCTGCGCAAGCTCCCGAGTAAAAGCAAGCTGGCGGACGCGCTGCGCTACGCGAAGGTCCGCTGGACGGCGCTCACCCGGTTCGTCGACGACGGGCATCTGGAGATCAGTAACAACGCCGCGGAGCGTGGCATCAAGCCCCTGGTCCTGGGCAGAAAAAACTGGTTATTCGCCGGTTCGGAGGCCGGCGGGCACCGGGCCGCGAAGTTCTACACGCTGATCGAGACGGCGAAGCTGAACGGTATCGATCCGATGGCCTATATGACGGCCGTGTTGTCCCGGATCGCCGATCACCCGATCAACCGGATCGACGAGTTGCTCCCCTGGCGCATCGAGCTCCCGCCGCGCCGCTCATAGAACCGGTCCCGCGTCAAAGCCGCTGACCGCAGTCCTCGCCGCACGCTTACGATCGAGCGACCATGAACCTGATCCAGTACCTCCACGTGACCGCGGCCGACGTCGCGACCGGAGCGCCCTGGGCGACCAGCGGGCAAATGATCGCCGACTTCCATGTTAGGGAGGCTCATCAGTCGCCGCGCCTGATGGTGATCGGCTTGAACCGTCCGATTTTAGACGTCCATTGTGTACGTTGATTTTTGCGGATACCTTCTTACGGTGACGCCACGCGGCTTTTCCCGACCGTGGTAAACGCCACATTAATTGTTAGGCCCTCAGACCGGTGAAACGGAAGGCCAGCGAACACAACTGCACTACGCGACCACGAGGGGAGCCATGACCAACCGTCTCCGTGCCTTGGTCGAAAAGGGGCGGTCGGTGCGGATGACCGATGAGGACCGCGAAGAGCAGCGCCGCACTTTCGCCTACGGGAACACACATATAGAGAACGAGCGTATCACGCGGGTAGAGAACGAGCGTATCACGCGGGCTACCGTTGATGCGCAGGCGGAAGCGCTTAACAGCGAAAAGTCCAACTAAGGGCTGATGGCCCGAGAAGACAGTGAAAACGGCGGGCGGCGCCATAGTAAGGCGCTGTCCGCCGATATCATTCAGGACCCACAAGAGCGAGCTGAAGCCGAAGCCAGAAATGGTTTGCGGCAATTTGATGCTGCCGTTGAAATAATCGATTATTATCTGGACGACGAGCGACCCTTTCGCCTTCGGCCTTCTCAAATCCTCCATCTTCAACGAATCGCGCTGGAAGGTATAAGTGCTTACGCAGGCAACTTTCGGCCTGGGGCGTCGAAATAGAGGATAGCAAGCACCAGCCGCCGCCAGCCCACATGGTCCCGGAACTCGTTGAGGACATGTGCGACTATGTGAATGACAATTGGGAAACCGCTGCTGTGGTTCATCTGGCTGCGTATGTTATGTGGCGGTTAAACTGGATCCATCCGTTTGCGGATGGCAATGGCCGAACATCACGTGCGGTTTCTTACATAGTCCTATCAGTAAAGCTGGGTTACCGAATACCCGGTAATCGAACGATCCCCCTGCAAATTTCCGAGGATCGAGGCCCATACTTCCATGCCCTCGACGCTGCCGACGAGGCCGCAGCGCAAGGGGTGGTGGACGTAAGCGCCATGGAGCAACTGATGGAACAGCTGCTCGCCGAACAGCTCTACAGCGTCCTCCACGATGCACGAGGCGTACAAGACGTTTGAGGCGGCGGACGTTACCAGTCGTTACGGCCACGCCTATAACCCCTGACCAGCGCCCGCGCCCACGCTTCGCCCCACATTGCTGTGGCTCGGCAAGCGGTCGTGGCGCCGATCGGCATCACAAAGCAACGACACAAAACCCTTTCCAGCGGTCAGCGGCTCACCGCCCACACTTTCTGTACGCCGTTAGAGCCAACCGGCGATTGGTCTCGGAGGTGTTCGGTGACGGCGGCTCATTTGACGAGCAGGATGGGGACCGGGCAGACCCGCAGCATTTCCATCGTGGTGGAGCCGGCGAAAAAGGCGCGAAACCGGGTGTGGCCGGAGGACCCCATGACCAGGTGATCGAACGCGTCCTCGGCGACCAGTCCGCCCAGGGCCTGGTCGGGTTGTCCCGCTCGGACCTCGGTGGCCGCTTCGATCCCGGCCCCGGCGAGCACCGCCTTCGCGGGGTCCAGGAGCTTGTGGTTCGCCTCCGTGTCCTCCCCGAAGGTCACGACGGTCGTCTTTAGCCCGGCGTAGACCGGGCTGCGGGCCAGATAATCCACCGCCCGCATGGCGCTCGGGCTCCCGTCGTAGGCGACCAGAACCCGCTCGATCGGATGAAAGGTCTCGGCGGCAACGAACAACGGCTTGCTGACGGATCGCATCGCCCGTTCCAGGTGCGAGCCCAGGTGAACATTCGGGGATGCAGCCGCTTCACCGCGCTTGCCGACCACGACCAGATCGCTCCCGGCTTCCTTCTCGGTGATCGCTTCGACGACGTCCCCGTGGCGCAGGTGGGGCGTCGCGTCGACGCCGGCGCTCTTGAGCAGCGCCAGCGCGTCCTCGAGGATCGCGCGGCCGTGCTGCGCGGCGAGCTTGGCGCGCTGCTCGTCGAGTTCCGTCAAGTTGCGCAGGAGCGCACTCCGGGCGCCCAGCGCAATCGATCCCGAGAGGTCAGAGCCCTTGCCGCCCTCCCGTCTGCCGAGAACGTGCATCAACTCGACGGCGAGCCCGGCACGTTGGGCGATCCAGGCCGCGGCATCGCACACGCTTCTGGAATAAGGGGAGCCGTCCACTAACGCGATCAGCTTCTGTGTCATGATGCCTGCTTCCTCAATGGCCCATCAGTCTTTCCATCGCGTCCGGCTTATCATGGATCGCTAGACGGTCGACGATCGTTTCGGAGGCTTCGTTCATACCGACGAGCTCGACCTCGGCCCCATCGCGCCGGAACTTCACAACGGCCATATCGAGGGCGGCAACCGAGGACACGTCCCAGATGTGGGCGTGGCTTACGTCGATCACGACGCGCTCGACCGCCTCCTTGAAGTCGAACGCCTGCATGAAGTCCTCGGCCGATGCGAAGAACAACTGGCCTTCCACCGCATAGGTGCGGGTCCGGCCATCCTCGGACAGGGTGGTGGTGACCCGGAAAATCTGGGCGATCTTGCTGGCGAAGAAGATGCCCGACAGGAGCACACCAACCAGCACCCCGATCGCGAGGTTATGCGTCACCACAACCACGACCACTGTCGCCAGCATGACGACCGAGGATGACAGCGGATGGGTGCGCAACTGCTTGACCGACGACCAGGAGAAGGTGCCGATCGCGACCATGATCATGATCGCCACCAGCGCGGCCATCGGGATCCGCGCGACCAGATCGCCCAACACCACGACCATGAACAGCAGATAGCCCCCGGCAGCGAAGCACGAGAGGCGGCCGCGCCCGCCCGACTTGATGTTGATGATCGACTGACCGATCATGGCGCATCCCGCCATGCCGCCGATGAAGCCGGTCGCCGTGTTGGCGAGGCCCTGGCCGAGGCACTCCCGGTTGCGATCCGATGGGGTGTCGGTCAGCTCGTCGACGATGTTCTGCGTCATCAGGCTTTCCAGCAGCCCGACCACCGCGACCGCCGCAGCGTAGGGGAGGATGATCGTCAGTGTTTCCAGGGTCAGCGGGATATCGGGCAGCAGGAACATCGGCAGGGTGTCCGGCAGCGCGCCCATGTCGCCGACGGTCCGCACGTCCCAACCGAACGCGATCACCAGGACGGTGAGGGCGATGATGGCAACCAGCGGTGCCGGAACCGCTTTGGTAACCAGGGGGAACAGGTAGACGATCGCCAGGCCGCCCAGCACCAGCGGGTAAGTCAGCCACGGGACGCCGACCAGTTCCGGCACCTGTGCGAGAAAAATCAGGATCGCCAGCGCGTTGACGAAGCCGGTCATGACCGAGCGCGAAACGAACCGCATCAGTTTGCCGAGACCTGCGGCACCCGCGGCGATTTGCATCAGCCCGGCGAGCACGGTCGTGGCCAGCAGGTACTGCAGGCCGTGATCCTTCACCAGCGTCACCATCAAGACGGCCGTGGCCGCCGTTGCAGCGGAGATCATGCCCGGCCGCCCGCCCGCGATGGCCGTCACGACGGCGATCGAGAAGGCGCCGTAGAGCCCAACTTTCGGATCGACCCCGGCGATGATTGAGAAGGCGATAGCTTCGGGTATCAGCGCCAGAGCGACGACAATTCCGGACAGCAGATCACCTCGGATATTGCCGGACCACTGATCGCGGTAGGCGTGAAAGTTAAGCATAAAAATCCCGTCTGCGTCCGGCCGTCCGGGCCCGACGTGTCATGTTTTCCAGATTCGGATGGTCAAGCGAACGCGCGGCCGCCGGCTTAAATCGGGCGGGACGGACGTGTGCGGACCCGCCTGCTTCGGTCAGACGGACGCACCAACCTCACAATACCAGCGCCCAGCCTAGTTGATCGGCGTTTAATTTCAATCCGAAATTTCCAAGCACACGCGTGGCCTGCGCCCCAGCCCAGATCGTGGCTTGCTGCCCGCTAAGCGGCGCGTATCAGCAAGGCTTTGATGTTGTCGTCCGTCGGCAGGGTGATGCGGTTCAAGAGACGGTAGCGATAGCCCGCACCTTCGGACATCGCGCGCAAATGTGCGTTGGTAAAATAGTTTAGATGATCGGGGAGGCGGATCCCGCACCAGCGCGGTCCGAGGAGCCGGGCGTTGAGTGACCCGAAGTTCGGGACGCGCACGAACAGGACGCCGCCCGGCCTCAGTTTTGTGATGGCTCGGTGAAGCACCTCGCGCGGGCGGTCTTCATGCTCCAGGTAGGAGCGCATGATGATGCCGTCGAACGCCCCGTCGTCGAACGCCGCGAGGCCCGCCAGGGCGGACGCGTTCACCGCGTGCCCACCGCGCGCCCGCATTTTTTCGTCCGCCCGTCGCCACAGGCCCTCGGAGATTTCGATGCCGTACGGCACGAACGGTTCCGGCACCCGGCCCTCGCCGCAACCGACATCGAGGACATGGCCCTCGGGCAGGACCCGCCGCAGAAGGTCGTTCTGGTCGTGGCGGGCGAATGCGAACTGTCGCTTGATCGTCTTCACCAACGCCCGGCCGCGCGGCCACCGCTTTTCCCGCCGCTTTTTCTCGGCTGTCGCCGTCTTCTCCCAGGCTAGGTTCTCCGCCAGCTCTTCGTAATCCGGGGCTTCCGGCACGTAGACGAAGGCGCAGTTCGCGCAGCGCACCATTCTCCACATGCCATGGTCGTAGCGCGGCAGCGTCTGCGGCCGGTCGGCATCGCAATTCGGGCAGGTCCTTGCATGGGTCCTGATATCGGCCAACGAAAAACTCCGGATCAACTGCACATCGTCGCCGTGGTATAGTCATTTACGCTATGGAGCAGCAAGGCCGGCGCAGGGGTCTTGGCCGCCTGCCTCGCGACCGTCCAGCGCCTTCCACTGCTCGACCCTTAGGCGGGACGCGCGGCTCAGCTGACCGCGAGGCCGGCCGCGAACAACAGGCTGTGGACGAGCATCAGTTTGCCGCAGCGGGCCAGGGTGCGGTTCAGGGTTGGACCGTCCGTCGTGGTGTAGAGCGTGCGCACGACGGCCGCGGCGAGCGGCAGGGTCGCGAGCGGCAGCAGCCTTGGCCAGGCGCCGTCGGCCACGGCCATGACCGCCGGCACGCCGTAGGCCAGCGCCAGCAGGCCCAGGAACTCGACCCGTGCCGCGGGGCGGCCGAAGCGCACCACAAGCGTGCGCTTGCCCGCGTCGCGGTCGCCGTCGGCGTCGCGGATGTTGTTGATCACCAGCATGCAGGTGGTAAGCCCGGCCGCCGGCAGGCTGGCGACCAGGGCGTGCCAGGACAGCGTGCCGGCCGGCAAGCCGGCCGGCAGCGGGGACAGCGGCGCGGCGGCCTGGACGTAGACCGTGCCGTTGACCGCGACCAGGCCGAAGAACACGAACACGAACGGGTCGCCCAGGCCCTTGTAGCCGTAGGCCGGCCCGCCGGTATAGGCGATTCCGGCGGCGATCGAGCCCAGCCCGACCGCCACGACCGGCAGGCCGCCCAGCCAGACCAGGTAGCAGCCGACCGCGACCGCGCCGGCGAAGGTCGCCCACATCGCGCGGTAGACGGTTCGCCCGTCGATCAGGCCGCCCGAGGTCACCCGCCGGAAGCCGACGCGGCTGTCGGTGTCGGCGCCCTTGATCGCATCGTAGTAGTCGTTGGCGAAATTGGTGCCGATCTGGATCAGCAGCGCCCCCAGCAGGGCGGCCACGGCGGCGCCGGCATGGAATACCCCGGTCCCGAGCGCGGCCCCGGTGCCGACGATCACCGGCGAGGCGCCGGCCGGCAGGGTCTGCGGGCGCGCGGCCATCAGCCAGGCGCGCAGGCGGGAGACGGTCTGGGCGCGTCCCGCGTCGGCGGCTTGATGGGGTGAGGCCGGGTCGCTCATGGCCGCGCTACACCATACCCGCAATGCCGATGCAATGCGGCTAGTGCGCAGCGGCCGCCCGTCGGGCCCGGCGGTCGCGCGTCGCCTGACGCCAGCGGTCGGCGGAGAAGACCGCGAGCGCGGTCCAGATGAACGCGAAGGTGATCGCGTGATCGACCGAGAACGGCTCGCCGAAGGCGAACACCGCCAGCAGGAAATGCCCGGTCGGGGCTAGGTACTGGAAGAAGCCGACGGCGATGTAGCTGATCCGCCGGGCCCCGCAGGTGAACCAGATCAGCGGCAGCGAGGTGATCACGCCGGCCGCCATCAGCAAGACTGCCTGGCCCGGGCCGGCGGCGGTGAAGCTGCCGGTCCCGGCCGCGCCCAGCCAGAGCAGAAACACCAGCGCGAACGGCCCCATGATCAGGGTTTCCAGGAACAGCCCCTCGATCGATTCCACGTTGGTGGTCTTGCGGATCAGGCCGTAGAACCCGAACGACAGCGCGACCACCAGCGACGGCCAGGGCAGGCCGGCCGTCTGGAACGCCAGGTTGGCGACGCCGATCGCCGCAAGCCCGACCGCCACGCCCTGCGCCGGGCTCAACCGCTCGCGCAGCACCAGCACGCCCAGCACCACGTTGACCAGCGGATTGATGTAGTAGCCGAGCGAGATCTCCATCACCCGCTCGGCGGACACGGCCCAGATGAAGGTCAGCCAGTTGGCGCAGATGAACAGCGTCGAGCCCGCCAGCATCAGCCGCGTGCGCGGGTCCGCCAGCGCCGCCTTGACCGCCCGCCAGCGGCCCAAGACCGTCAGCAGGCCGGCTAGCAGCACCACCGACCAGACGATCCGGTGGGACAGCACTTCCAGCGGCGGCACGTGGCTCAGCACGTGGAAGTACACCGGCAGCACGCCCCAGCTGCCGAACGCCGCGGCGGCATAGGCGCCGCCGACCAGTTTCTCGTCGCGCATGAAAGCCTTCTTGCTTTTTGTTGTCCGCGCTCAGCTCGCGGCGGGTTGGGCGCGCGCGATCGGCCGGTCCGGGATCGGCGCGTGCAGCGCCGCCGCGATTAGGCCAAGCGCGATCGCCAGCCCCCAGACGATGTCGTAGGACCCGGTCAGGTCGTACAGCAGGCCGCCCAGCCAGGCGCCGAAGAAGGCGCCCACCTGGTGGCTCAGCATGACCAGTCCGAACAGCGTGGCGAGGTAGCGGGCGCCGAAGATCTGGCCGACCAGTCCGCTAGTCAGCGGCACGGTGCCCAGCCACATCAGCCCGAAGGCGGCGGCGAACAGGTAGACCGTGACCTCCGTCTTGGGTGCCGCCAGCATCGCCGCGATCGCGATCGCGCGGGCGATGTAGAGACCGGACAGCAGGTGCTTCTTGCGCACCCGCCCGCCGGCCCAGCCGCAGGCGAACGAGCCGACGACGTTGAACAGCCCGACCAGCGACAGCGCGGTCGCGCCGACCAGCGCCGGCAGCCCGGTGCCGGCGACGTAGGCCGGCAAGTGGGTGGCGACGAAGGCGACGTGGAAGCCGCAGACGAAAAACCCGGCGGTCAGCAGCAGGAAGCCCTTGTGCCGGATCGCCTCGTCGAACGCCTCGCGCAGCGACTGCTCGTGCGCCTGCCGGGCCGCCGGCTTGCCGCGCAGCAGGAACGCCAGCGGCACCACCAGCGCGCTTACCGCCGCCAGCGCCAGCAGGCCGCCGTGCCAGTCGGTCAGGCCCATCACCGCCTGGGTGCCCGGCAGCAGCACGAACTGGCCGAGCGAGCCGCCGGCCGTGGCCACGCCCAGCCAGGTCGACCGCCGGTCTTCCGGCGCGGCCCGCGAGACGGCCGAAAGGACCAGCGGGAAGCCGCAGGCCGCGACCGCCATGCCGACCAGGATGCCGCCGCCCAGATGCAGGCCGAGTGGGGTGGGCACACCCGCCATCACCAGGATGCCGCCGGCGTAGAGCACGCCGCCCAGCGCGAGCAGCCGGCCAGTGCCATAGCGGTCGGCCAGCCCGCCGCAGACCGGCTGCAGCAAGCCCCACAGCAGGTTCTGCACGGCGATCGCGAAGGCGAAGCCGCCGCGCGGGATCTCCAGCGCCGCCGTCATCGGCTCCAGGAACAGGCCGAACGTCTGCCGCACGCCCATGTTCACGCCCATCACGACCATCGCGGCGGCAAGCACGAGCCACGCCGCCGGCTGCCAACGCGCGGCTGTCGACACGGGGGATCCTCCGGCAAAACAAACTGTCAGGGGCGCAGGCTAAAGCGCCCGGCCGCCCGCGGCTAACCGTCGCGCGCATGGGTGGCATGCATTGACGAAGCCGGGCCGCCGCGTTCGATCGTCGACCCGACCGTCAGCGTGAATGCATCCCTCGCGCGCTGAAAGGTGAGCCCACCTTTCAGCATCTTGGCCTAGGTGTGGAAGTGCTGCATCACGCTGTCGGCGATCCGGTCCTTGCCGACGATGCCGATGACGTGGCGCGACTCCGGCTTGGTGCGGCCGTTCGGCATCACGACGGCGTAGTGGCCGTCGCGCTCGCTCATCCGCTGCAGGACGTCGTGCAGGATGTCGTCGCGCTCGGCGAGCACCCAGGCGCGGCTGGCGAGCTCGCCCAGGGTGGCGCCGGTCTGCACGCCCTCGCTGGAGCGCAGTATGCGACTGACCCGGATCACGCCGACCGTCGCGTCGCCGTCGGTCACCAGGATGAAGTGCTTGCCGGTGTCGAAGCCGAGCGTCTCCAGCGCGGTTTCCAGCGTCATCTCGGCAGGCAGCACGGCGAATGCGTCGTCCATCACCTCGGCGGCGTGGCGGACCAGGAACATGTTGGTGTGCCGGCCCTTGGGAATGTGCTTGCCCCGCCAGGCGAGCTTGATCGTGTAGATGTTCTCCGCCGACAGCGCCCGGCGCACGCCGATCGACAGGGCGACCGCGATCACCATCGGCACGATGATGTTGTAGTCGCGGGTCATCTCGAAAACCATGACGATCGCGGTCATGGCCGCGCCGCTGGCGCCGCCGACAACACCCGCCATGCCGACCATGGCGAACTCCGGCGGGGAGGCGTCGAAGCCGGGCAGCCAATTGAGCGCGATCGCCAGCGCCGCGCCCAGCGTCGTGCCCATGAACAGCGATGGCGAGAAGATCCCGCCCGAGGCGCCGGAGCCGAGCGACAGCGTGGTCGCCGCCAGCTTGGCCGCGAACAGGATCGACATCAGCTGGAAGGTCGCCAGTTCGTTGTGCAGCACCGCGCTGATCGTGCCGTAGCCGGTGCCCTGGATGAAGTAGTGGCCGTAGTTCTGCGCCAGCAGGTACATCATCGTGCCGACGATCAGCATGCCGGTGGCGTGGCGCAGGTAGTGGTTCTTGAAGAAGCGGTCGAAAAAGTCCTCCAGCAGCGACAGCACGCGGATGAAGGCGAACGACGCCAGACCGCACAGCAGGCCCAGCAGGGTAAAGCCGGTGAGATCGCTCAGATCGATCGCCTGGAACGCGGTTTCCTGCGCGATCGGGACGATAAAGGCTGGGTCGATGCCGAAGAAGATCCGGCCGATGTAGGTCGCCGCCGCGGTCGCGATCACCACCGGCAGGAAGGTGCGGCTGGACACTTCCGGCAGCATCAGCTCGATCGCGAACATCACCCCGCCAAGCGGGGTGTTGAAGGTGGCCGCGATGCCGGCCCCGCCGCCGGCCGCGAGCAGGGTGATCCGCTGCCAGGTCGGCAGTCGGGTCAGCTGGCCCATGGTGGAGCCGAACGACGAGCCGATCTGGATGATCGGGCCCTCGCGCCCGACGGCCGCGCCCGAACCGATCGAGAGCGCGGAGGCGAGCGACTTCGCGATCGCCACCACCGGCCGGATCTGGCCTTCCCGGTGATAGATTGCGTCCATCACTTCGGGCACGCCGTGTCCGCGCGCCTCCGGGGCGAACGTCTGGGTCAGCCAGACCACGCCCATGCCGCCGATGACCGGGACCAGGATGACGAACGGCCCCCACGGGCCGAGCGGGATCAGCGCCTCGGCGTCGTAGGTGATGTCCAGCGTGCCGGCGAAGAAGATGTTGTGCAGGACCGCGATCAGCACCCGAAAGGCGAGGGCCCCGAGCCCCGTCACCACGCCGACGAGGAGGGCGAGCCCGGTCAGCGTGACCAGGCCGACTTGGCGTGTCCCATCGTTTTGATCGACCATATTGGCGCTCTGCCTAACGGTTAACCGACGCGCTTGTCACCCGTTCGAAAGGTGGCCTGTGCGCACCGCATAGCTGTCGGGACCATATGCCCGGCAGGAGACGACCTATGACCTTGCAGCGCCTACGCAATCTGGCCGGCCGGTACCGGATCACGCTGCGCGTCGCGCTTTTGGTTGCGCTGGCGCTCACGGTGTACGTGCCGCTGATGCTGTCGGCGGAACGGCAGGCGGCGCAGCGGCTGGAAGAGTTGCGCGCCGAGGACCCGCAGGCGTATCTGGAGGTATTGAAGCGGGAGGAGGGCTTCGACGCCTATCTTGCGGCGTTCGCCCGACTGCGCGGCTTCGACGACTGGCGCGCCGCGCCGCCGGTGTTCCTGCACGGGCGCTGGCGGCTGTACGAAACCCGCCAGTACGTCGACGACAGCTTCGCGCCCGAGCCCTGCACGCCCGCCGTACGCTTTCTCGAAGGCAGCGTACGTCTGCCGTCGGCACCGGCGCGCGACGCCCTCTACACCATCCAGAATGCCCACATCGCCGTCCAGCGCCCGGGCGCCAGCACGCTCAGCATCGACCCGGTCGCCCCGCGCCAGTCGGTGCACTACCTGCGGATCGAGGGGCTCCCCCAAGGCCTGCGCTTCGCCTACCGCTGCAGTTGAGTCCGTCCGTTACCGGACCTGATCTGCTTGGCACTGAATGCAGCGCTCATCATCCCGAACCGGCGGACGCAGCCAGCCGAGCCGACGGGTCCGGGCACGGCGTCTCGGCTCGCGGATCCGGCGCGGCGGCGCGCCTTACCCCTCGACCCAGGCGATGCGCAGCACGTTGGTGGCGCCGGGGGTGCCGAACGGAACGCCGGCGGTGACCACCAGTTTCTCGCCCTTGCGGGCGAACTGCTCGTCGAACGCGATCGTGCAGGCTTTCTCCACCATCTCCTGGAAGTTCCCCACGTCCGCGGTGTTCACCGTGTGCGCGCCCCACAGCAGGGTCAGGCGGCGGGCGGTGTCGAGCCGGGCGGTCAGCACCAGGATCGGCACCAATGGCCGCTCCCGGGCCGCGCGCAGGGCGGTCGAGCCGGAGGTGGTGTAGCTGACGATCGCCGCCGCGCCGATGGTGGCCGCGACCTGCGCGGCCGCCGCCGAGATCGCGTCCGGGGCGGTCGGTTCGGGCTGGGGATGCAGCGCTTCCACGATCGGCCGGTAGAAGGTGTCCTTCTCCGTGCGCGCGATAATCCGGTTCATGAAGTGCACCGATTCGCGCGGGTAGTGGCCGGCCGCCGTCTCCGCCGACAGCATCACGGCATCCGCGCCGTCGTAGACGGCCGTGGCGACGTCGGACGCTTCCGCGCGGGTCGGCGCGGGCGACTGCACCATCGAGTCCAGCATCTGGGTCGCCACGATCACCGGCTTGCCGGCCAAGCGGCAGGCGCGGATGATGTCCTTCTGGTGGCCGGGCACTTCCTCCGCCGGGACCTCGACGCCAAGGTCGCCGCGCGCGACCATGATCGCATCGGCAAGCTCGACCAGCTGGTCGAGGCACTCCAGCGCCGCCGGCTTTTCCACCTTGACCACGATCGCGGCCTTGCCGCCGATCAGCTTGCGCGCCTCGGCGACGTCTTCCGGGCGCTGCACGAACGATAGCGCGACCCAGTCGACGCCCAGCTCCAGGCCGAACCGCAGGTCCTCGCGGTCCTTCTTGGTCAGGGGCGAGATCGGCATCACCACGCCGGGGACGTTGACGCCCTTGCGGTCGGACAGCGGGCCGCCGGTCTCGACCTCGCAGTCGGCGAAGTCCTTGCCGCACTCCTTGACGATCAGGCGCAGCTTGCCGTCGTCCAGCAGGATCGGCGTCTCGGGTTCCAGCACCTCGAACACTTCCGGGTGCGGCAGCGGCGCGCGGGTACCGTCGCCCTCGGTCTCGTCGAGGTCGAGGCGAAAACGCGCGCCGCGGGTCAGGTGGATGGCGCCGTCCTTGAGCCGGCCGACCCGCAGCTTCGGCCCCTGCAGGTCCTGCAGAATGCCGATCGGCCGGCCGTGCTCGCCTTCCAGCTCGCGGATGGTGTTGTAGGTCCGGCGGTGGTCGTCGTGACTGCCGTGGGAGAAGTTCAGACGGAACACGTCCGCGCCCGCCTCGAACAGGTCGTTCAGCACCGCCCGGTCCCGGCTGGCCGGACCCAGCGTGGCGACGATCTTTGCGTTTCTATTGCGTCGCATGACACTCCACTATTCCAAATGCCTGCGACACCTTAAGGACTGCGTGCCTCAGGTCCAGGGCAAACCGGCCGATAAACGGTTGCGATCTTGTGAATGATGCGCCGCGACTGGGACCCGCGGGGCGGGCATTTTCCCGCCGCGGCAGGCCGTCTCAATAGCGTGCGGCCGGCGACATCGCAACGCCGGTGATCACGCGTCGGCAATCAGGCGCCGGTTATCAGGATCGCGCGCAGATCGTTGACGTTGGTGAGGGTCGGTCCGGTGATCACCAGATCGTCCAGCGCCTGGAAGAAGCCGTAGCCGTCGTTGTCCGCCAGCAGCGCCAGCGGGTCCAGCCCGGCCGCGCGGGCTCGGGTCAGGCTGTCCGGGGTGACCCGCGCGCCGGCATTGTCCTCGCTGCCGTCGATGCCGTCGCTGTCGCCGGCCAGCGCCCAGATGCCCGGCGCCCCGTTCAGCGCGACCGCGAGCGCCAGCAGGAATTCCAGGTTGCGCCCGCCGCGGCCCTGGCCGCGCACGGTCACGGTCGTCTCGCCCCCGGACAGCAGCACCGCGGGCGCGGCGGCCGGCTGGTCGTGTCGGGCGACCTGCTGGGCGATCCCGGCCATCACCTGCGCGACCTCGCGCGCCTCGCCCTCGATCGAATCGCCCAGGATCACCGGCGTCACGCCGGCCTCCCGCGCGGCCTCGGCCATCGCTTCGAGCGAGGCCTGTGGGCGGGCGATCAGGCGGTTTTCCACCCGGGCCAGCCGGGTGTCGCCCGGCTTCGGCGTCTCCTCCGCCGCGGTCTCCAGGTGTTGGCGGACCGCCGCCGGCGGGTCGATGCCGTATTTCGCCAGGATCGCGCGCGCATCGGCGAATGTGGTCGGATCGGCGACCGTGGGGCCGGAGGCGATGGTCGCCGGATCGTCGCCCGGCACATCGGAGATCAGCAGCGACACCACCCGGGCCGGCGCGGCCGCGGCGGCGAGCCGACCGCCCTTCAACGCGGACAGGTGCTTGCGCACGCAGTTCATCTCCGCGATGTCGGCGCCGCTCTTCAGCAGGGCCTTGGCGACCGTCTGCTTGTCGTCGAGCTCCAGGCCCTGCGCCGGCAGGGCGAGCAGGGCCGAGCCGCCGCCCGAGATCAGGCAGATCAGCAGATCGTCCGCGCCCAGACCGCTGGCGAGGTCGAGGATCCGTTGTGCGGCCGCCCGCCCGGCGGCATCAGGCACCGGATGGGCCGCTTCGACGCATTCGATGTGGTCCAGCTGGACGGCGTGGTCGTAGCGGGTGACCACCAGACCTTCCGGTGCCGGGCGGTCGACCGGCCAGGCCTGCTCCAGCGCGCGCGCCATCGAGGCGGCCGCCTTGCCGGCTCCGACCACGACCGTGCGCCCGCCGGCGGGCAGATCGGGCAGATGCGGCGGAACCGCCTTCGCCGGATCGGCCGCGGCCAGGCCGGCGTCGAACAGCCGGCGCAGGACGCCCGTGGGATCGTCCGGTTGCAAGCCCGCCCCGCCCAGCCGTCAGGCGCTCGAGCTGACCGCCCGCGGCGCGTCCGGCTGGTTCGCCGGCGTGCCGACGGCGGCGTAGCTGCGCACGACCGCGTCCAGGTGGGTCTGCATCGCCTGGCCGGCCGCCTCCGGATCGCGGGCGCGGATCGCGTCGTAAATCTTGCGGTGATGGCCGAGCAGCATGCGGTCGTCCTCCGGACGGGCGATCAGGGTGTGGCGGTGGTAGTCGAACATCTTCTCCAGGATGTCCTGAAGCGTGCTCATCAGGTGCATGTAGACGGCGCTGCCGGTCGCCTTGGCGATCGCCATGTGGAAGGCGTAGTCGTCTTCCGCCTTGTGGTGGCCGCCGCGGCTCGGGTCCTCCATCGCCTTGAGCGCCGCGGCGATCTGCGCGATCTGCTCGGCGCTCGCGTCGCGGGCGGCGCGGCGGGCCGCCCAGACCTCGATATTGGCGCGGATCTCGGCCAGCTCGTGCAGGTTCTTGGCGTCGGCGCGGACCAGCTGCAGCAGCCCTGAATCGGGGTTCGACGGCGCGGTGGTGATGCGCGTGCCGCCGCCCTGAACCGCGGACACGAAGCCCTGCGCCTTCAGCTCCTGCAGGGCCGCGCGCACGGAGACGCGGGAGACGTTCATCATCTCCGCGAGCTGGCGTTCGCCGGGCAGGCGCTCGCCCGGGGCCAGCGTCCCGGCTGCGATCATTTTCATGATTTCGTGTGCGACGCGGTCCGAGACGCGTTCGCGCTCGATTTCGCGGAACCGTGGATCCTGTTTCATGCCGTCTGGGTATCCTCTCGCTCAGCGCCGATTGCGTGCGCGGGCCCGCCAGTTTGAAGCCACGACACAATGCGCTTGTATACAAACCTTGGAATACTGGTAGCACCAGCCAAACGGATCGTCACGCCCGAAGCGGTACAATCCCGTTAAGATCGCCGCGTTTTGAGCCGATTTGCAGCCGCATTGCACCTCTGGCGCGACGACTGCGGCGTCCGTTCGCCGCGGCGTCGCGATCGGCCGCGCCGTTGGGCGGGACATCGCGTTTGGGGGCCGCGGGTGCGGATGGGCTGCGCGTTCCCCGGCGCGAATCAGCGCCAGGCGGGCGAGTGAGGGGACCGTCGAGGTCAGCCGGAACCGCCGTCGACCTGCACGTCCATCTGCTGCAGGTTCTCGCGCGCCGTCTGCGCCAGGCCGGAGTCGGGCGCCTGGCGGATCACCGCCATCCAGCGTTTGCGCGCGCTCTCCTTGTCGCCTTGGATGCGGGCCAGCGCGCCCAGTTCGAACAGCGCCTCGACGTTGCCGGGATCGATCTCCAGCGCGCGTTCGAGGTTCTCGCGCGCCATCGTGGGCGAGTCGACGTAGCGGTAGGCGCTGCCGCGGTAGACGTACAGATCGGCCCGGTCGGGCGCGAGTTCGATCGCGCGGTTCAGGTCGTCGATGGTCTCCCAGTAGCGTCCGGCCTGGAAGCGGGCGTGGGCGCGATCGAGCAGCAGTTCGACGTTGTCCGGCTGCATCTCCAGGGCCTGGGTCGCCGCCGCTGCCGCGCGCGCCGGCCGGTTCCCCAACAGCCACGCCCGGCTTGCCTGCGACAGGGCGTTCACCCGTGGGGATTCGCCGATGTCCTTGGGCATGGTGCGCGCCAGGTCCTCCAGCATCCGCCCGGCGCGGTGGTAGTCGCCGCGGGTCATGTGGGCGATCGCCTCGCAGTGCCGCGCCGGGTCGCCGCCGCCGGTGTCCTGCCACGTGCGCGCGCGCTCGATTGCCTTGTCGGGATCGCGGCGCGCCATCTCCAGGCAGTCGGCGTAGCGTGCCGCGGCCTCGACGCTTGGGTCCTGGCGGGGCGCGCTGTCGGGCGCCTGGACCGCGTCGTCCGGGGGGCCAAAAGTGTAGCCGTTCTCCTCGGTCTGCGCGGAGGTCTGGGCCGGCGCGGAGGTCGCCGCCAGCAGCAGCGCCAGCACGGCGGGCAGGGGGGTTAGACGGTATCGGACCATCGCGTCGATCTGCTGCTTGTCTGCCTTGGGTGCGGGCCCTAACGTCGCCGGCGGCGCCGCCGGGTTCAAGAGGCCAGGATGGCGCCCCGCCGACGGCGTCGAAGCGCCGGATTCCCGCCCGAGCCGGAGAGCCTGTCACCGATGGCCGACACGACCGCGCCGCGCCTGTTCTGTTTCGGGTTGGGCTACAGCGCCAGCCACCTGGCCCACCGTTTAGCTGCGCGCGGCTGGCAGGTCGCCGGCACGGTGCGCACGGAAGACAAAGCGGAGCGGCTGCGCCAGGCCGGCATCGACGCCCGGGTGTTCGACCGCGACCAGCCGCTGCCCGATCCGGCGGCCGCGCTGGCGGGGACGACGCATCTGCTGGTCTCCGTGCCGCCGGATGGGCAAGGCGCGGGCGACGCGGCGCTGGACCACCATTCGGACGATGTTGCCCGGCTGGCCGGACATCTACAGTGGGCCGGCTACCTGTCGACCACCGGGGTCTACGGCAACCGCGACGGCGGCTGGGTCGACGAGACGTCGGAGCTGCGGCCGACGAGCGACCGCAGCGCGCGCCGCGTCAAGGCGGAGAGCGCGTGGCGCCGGCTGCGCGACGATCACGGCGTGCCCCTGCACACCTTCCGCCTGGCCGGGATCTACGGTCCCGGACGGGGCCCGTTCCGGGCGATCCGCGAGGGCAAGGCCAAACGGATCGACCTGCCCGAACAGAAGTTCGGCCGGATCCACGTCGACGACATCTGCCAGGTGCTGGAGGCGTCGATCGCCCGTCCGAACCCGGGGGCGATCTACAACGTCAGCGACGACGAGCCCGCCGCGCCCGCCGAGGTCACCAAGTACGCCTGCGACCTGCTGGGCGTCGAGCCGCCGCCGCTGGTTCCCTGGGCGGAAGCGGAGATGAGCGCGATGGCGATCACCTTCTGGCAGGACAACAAGCGCGTCGACAACACCCGCGTGCACGACGAGTTGGGCGTCCGGTTCCACCACCCGAGCTACCGCGAGGGCCTGCGCGCCGTACTCGAAGCCGAGGGCACAGGCTAGAGCAAGATGCTGAACGGTGGGGCCACCTTGCAGCATCGTGCCCTTCTCGCGGCTCGTTGGCAGGCCGCCCCAAAGGCGGCGTGGGCGCGCGGTTTTACCAGTATTCGCTGTGCGGCGGCTCAGTCAATACCCGGTATCCGCAAGCGCTCGGCGCGTGGAACCATATCGAAGCCCGATCCGGACAGTAGACCTGTCGCGGCAAGACTGGCCTCTTTTGGAAGCCACCTGCCTCAATGGCGGGCAGCGCCGCCCTGTGACGATCAGGGTGCCCAGTTTTTTGGCATCGCAAATGCGTTTTCAAGGCGCGTTAACGCAAAATCAAAGCTTTAGGAGCCTGGCACGCTGCTTGCGAGGGCCCGGTGGGTATCAAAACCACCCACCGGGAGGCTTGCTCAGATGAAACGTCGGGACTTTCTCAAGAGCTCGATCGCGGGCGGCGCCGCTGCCACGGTCGCGGCACCGGCCGTTGTGCGTGCGCAGGACAGCTTCACCTGGCGGATGACCAACGCCTATCCGCCGAATTCGCCGTTCTACGTCACGGGCCCCGGCAGCCCGGAGGACTTCTGCGCCAAGGTCGACGCGATGTCGGACGGGCGGCTGAAGATCCAGCACTACGCCGCCGGCGAGCTGATTCCGGCGATGGAGGGCTTCGACGCGGTCTCGCAGGGCACGGTGGAGGCGAACGCCGCCAACGCCTACTTCTGGGCGGGCAAGAAGTTCGCCGCGCAGTACTTTACCACCGTCCCGTTCGGTCTGAACTTCCAGGGCGTCAACGCCTGGATGTACCACGGCGGCGGCCTGGAACTGTGGCACGAAATCTATCAGCCGTTCGGCGTGGTCCCGTTCCCGATGGGCAACACCGGCGTGCAGATGACCGGCTGGTTCCGCGAGCCGATCGAGACCGTCGACGACTTCGACGGCCTGAAGATGCGCATCCCGGGCCTGGCGGGCCAGGTCTACAGGGAGCTGGGCGTCGACGTCCGGCTGCTGCCGGGCGGCGAGATCTTTCCGGCGGTGGAGCGCGGCGTGATCGACGCCGCGGAGTTCGTCGGCCCCTATCAGGACCGCCGGATCGGCCTGCAGAACGCCGCCCAGTACTACTACACGACCGGCTGGCACGAACCGTCCAACGTCACCGAGCTGCTGATCAACCAGCAGGCCTGGGACGCGCTGCCGGACGACCTGAAGGCGATCGTGCGCACCGCGGCGATGGCCTGCAATTTGGAAAGCCACGCCTGGTGCGAGGCGAACAACGCCGACGCGCTCCGCGACCTGGTGGAAAACCACGGCACGATCGCCCAGACGCTGCCGGACGAGGTCGTGCTGCGGCTGAAGGAGATCACGGCCGACGTGCTGGAGACCAAGGCGAACGAGGATCCGGAGACCCGGAAGGTGCACGACGCCTTCATGGCGTTCCGCGACAAGCACCGTTCGTGGGCCGCGATCAGCGAGAAGCCGTATCATAACTTGATCTCCAGCTGAGCGGCGGGGCTTGATGGGGACCGCGGCCGGCAATACCGCCGCCCAGCTCGCCGCCCGGACCGCGCGGGGGCTGGGCCGCGCGATCGACCGCATCGGCCAGGTCACGGCCTGGCTGATGCTGGCGCTCGTGCTGCTGGTCGCGGGTAACGTGCTGGGCCGCTATCTGCTGGGCTTCTCCAGCGTGGCGGCGCAGGAGCTGGAGTGGCACCTGCTGGTCCCCATCGCTCTGCTGGGCCTGGCTTACGGCATCCGCCGGGGCGGGCACGTGCGGGTCGACGTGTTCTACGAGCACTTCGGCACGCGCCTACAGGCCGCGGTCGATCTGCTGACCGCCCTGCTGACGCTGCTGTTCGCGCTGGTCGCGATCCAGCTGTCGATCCCGTACGTCGAGCAGGCCTACTGGATCGGCGAGGGATCGCCCGACCCGGGCGGCCTGCCGCACCGCTTCATCATCAAGGGCTGCCTGCCGATCGGCTTTCTGCTGCTCGCCCTGCAGGGGCTGCAGATGGCGCTGGAGAGCGCGCTGCGCCTGGCTGGCCGCGACCGCGAGGCCGCGACCGCGGCCGGGCACCGGTAGACCTTCCACGAACAACGGCGTGTAACTCATGGTCACCGGCGAAATCCTGTCGCTGCTGATGATCGGTGGCTTCTTCGGGCTCCTGCTTTTGGGCGTGCCGGTCGGCATCGACATCGCCATCTCGGGCCTCGTTTTCGGCTACATCGGCTTTGGTTCGACGCTGTTCGGGCTGGTGCCTGCGCGCGTCTACGGCGTGGTGACCAACTATACGCTGATGGCCCTGCCGCTGTTCGTGTTCATGGGCGTGATGCTGGAAAAGTCGCGCATGGCGGAGGAGTTGCTCGACGTGATCGGGCACGCCATGGGCGGCCTGCGCGGCGGCATGGGCCTGGCGATCGTGGTGGTCGGCGTGCTGATGGGCGCGTCCTCCGGCATCGTCGGGGCAACCGTGGTGACCACCGGTCTGCTGGCACTCGCCCCGCTGGTCCGGCGCGGCTACGACAAGGGGATGGCCTGCGGGACGATCTGCGCCTCCGGCACGCTGGGCCAGATCATCCCGCCCAGCCTGGTGTTGATCCTGCTCGCCGACATCCTGGGCGAAAGCGTGGGCACGCTGTTCGCCGCCGCGATGATCCCGGGGCTGACGCTCGCGGTGATCTTCTGCGCGTTCATCCTGGTGGTCGGCCTGCTGCGCCCCGACAGCGTGCCGCCAATCCCCAAGGAGGAGCGTAGCCAGTACAGCAACGCGCAATTGACCGCCAAGCTGTTCAAGGTGGTACTGCCGCCGATGGCGCTGGTGATCGCGGTCCTGGGCTCGATCATCGCCGGCATCGCGGCGCCGACCGAGGCGGCCTCGATGGGGGCGTTCGGCAGCCTCCTGCTGGCGCTGCTGACCGGCCGGCTCAACTGGACGGTGATGCGCGAGGTCGTGCGCGCCTCGCTGACCACCTCGGCGATGGTCTACTTTATTCTGATTTGTGCCCAGCCGTTCGGCCTGGCGTTCCGCGGCCTGGGCGGCGAGGGGCTGGTCGAAGGGCTGTTCGGCGCCATCCCCGGCGGCATCGAGGGGCAGCTGGTGTTCATGATGCTGCTGCTGTTCGTGCTCGGGTTCTTCCTGGAATGGATCGAGATCACCTACATCGCGCTGCCGCTGTTCCTGCCGATCTTCCAGAGCGCGGGCGTTGACATGGTCTGGCTGGGGGTGTTGGTGGCGATGAACCTGCAAACCTCCTTCCTGACCCCGCCGTTCGGCTGGGCGCTGTTCTTCCTGAAGGGCGTCGCGCCGCCGGGGGTCACCACCGGCGACATCTACCGCGGCGTGCTGCCCTTCATCGGCCTGCAGATCCTGGGGCTGGCCTGTCTGTTCTTCTTCCCCGGCCTGGCGACCTGGCTGCCCGAGGCGATCGGCTGGTAGCCGCCCAACTGGACCGCTTAACGCATGGACATCGGCTTTCTCGCCGCGTTTGCCGGCTGCCTGCTGGTCACCGGGGCGCTGGCCGGCGTGCTCGCCGGCCTGCTGGGGGTGGGCGGCGGCATCGTGATCGTCCCGGTGCTGTTTCAGGGCCTGACCTGGCTCGGCGTCGACGCCGACGTGCGCATGCACCTGACGGTGGGCACCTCGCTGATGACCATCGTGGCGACCTCGCTCGCCTCCGCCCGGGCGCACCACCGGCGCGGCGCGCTCGACACCGACCTCATGAAGACGCTGGCGGGCGGCGTGCTGCTGGGCGCCGGCGCGGGCGTGCTGGTGGGCACGCGGGTGACCGGCGAGGTGCTGACGGCCGTGTTCGCGGTCGTCGCGCTCTTGGTCGCCATCAACATGGCGCTCCGGCCCGGCAACACGACAGTCGCCGCGGAACTGCCGCGTGGCTGGCCGCGCTGGGCCGTGGGAGGGGTGATCGGTGGGTTCTCGGTGATCATGGGGATCGGCGGCGGCACGCTGTCCGTGCCGTTGTTGACCGCGTTCGCCGTGCCGATCCGCCGGGCGGTCGCGACCGCCTCGGCGATCGGGTTCCTGATCGCGGTGCCCGGGGCAATCGGGTTCGCGCTGTCGGGCTGGGGCCGACCGGACCTGCCGCCGCTCAGCCTCGGCTACGTCAACCTGATCGGGTTCGCGCTGATCACGCCGTTGTCGGTCGCCTGCGCGCCGCTGGGCGCCAGGCTGGCGCACAGTCTGCCGCCGACCGGCGTGCGCTTGGCGTTCGCCGGCTTCCTGCTGGCCACGGCGGTGCGAATGGGCTGGGACGTCCTGGGGTGAACGACGCGAGCTATCCTCTCTATGAGCGGGTGGAATCGCGAAAAGTGAATAAACCTGCCGCGATTCCGCCCTACCAGGCCGCGACGCCGCCGTCGCTGCGCGGGTCGCTGGCGCCGTCCAGCGAGCCGTCGGGATGGCGCACCACCGCGCCGGCGTGGCCCATGGTGTTGCTGAACGGCTCCAGCACCTCGACCGCGTGCCCGGCGGCGCGTAGCTGGTCGATCAGCGCGCGATCGAACCGGCTTTCCAGCTTCAGCGTCGTGCTCTCCGCCCCCCAGGTCCGGCCCAGCAGCCAGCGCGGTGCCGTGATCGCCTCCTGCAGCCCCTGGCCGCAGCGGGCGTAGCGGGCGAATACCGCGCCCATGGTCTGCGGCTGCCCTTCGCCGCCCATGGTGCCGTAGACCAGCCGGCGGCCGTCATCGAACTCGGCATAGCCGGGGACCAGCGTGTGGAACGGTTTGCGGCCCGGGGCCAGGCGGTTGTTGTTCGCCGGATCGAGCGAGAAGCTGGCGCCACGGTTTTGCAGCAGCACCCCGGTTTCGGGCGAGACCACGCCGCTGCCGAATTCCCAGTACAGCGACTGGATGAAGCTGACGGCCGTGCCGTCCTGGTCGATCGCGCCCATCCAGATGGTGTCGCCGACCTGGCCCGGCCGCTCCCAGGCGAGCGCGCGGGCGGGATCGATCCGCCCGGCCAGCGCGTCCAGATAGCCGGATTCCAGGAACGCGTCCGCCGGCTGCGCCATCGCCGCCGGATCGCGCACCTCGGCGTTGCGCACCAGGAAGGCCTGCTTGGTCGCCTCCACCAGGCGATGGACGAACGCGAAGTCGTCGGCCGCTTTCGGCTGAATCCGGTCGAACAGACCGAGGATCATCAACTGCGCCAGTCCCTGGGTTGGCGGCGGCATGTTGTAGGCGCGCGCCCCGTCGAGCCGGACGCTGAGCGGTGTCCGCTGCTGGGCGGTGTAGGCAGCCAGATCGTCGGCCGTGAGCGGGCTGCCGGCCGCGGCCAGATCCGCGGCGAGCGCGCGCGCGATCTGGCCGCGGTAGAAGTCGTCCAGGCCGGTCTCGGCCAGCCGTGCCAGGGTTTCGGCCAGCGCCGGCTGGCGGAATCTGTCGCCCGGTGCCGGCACGCGGCTGTCGGCCAGGAACACCGGCGCAAAGCCCGGAACGTCGCGCAGTTCCGCCAGCTTCGCCCGGCCCAGTTCCGCCTGTCCGGCCGTCACCGGGACGCCGTGCCCAGCATAGCCGATGGCGTCCGCCAGCAGCCGGGCGAGCGGCGTCTGGCCGCCCGACAGCTGGAGCGCGGTCTGCCAGCCGCCGATCGTCCCCGGCACGGTCAGCGCGGCCCCAGGCCCGCGCGATGGGATCGCGGAGCGATCCGCGTAGGCCTCCGGCGTCGCCGCCGCCGCGGCCGGGCCGCAGGCGTCGATCGCCACCGGCGCCTGCCCGGGCCGCGAGACGATCCAGAAGCCGTCGCCGCCGATGCCGTTCATGTGCGGGTAGACCACGGCGATCGTGGCAGCCGCGGCGACCATGGCTTCGATCGCATCGCCGCCGTCCCGCAGCACGGCAAGACCGCTCTGCGCGGCCAGATGGTGCGGCGCGGTGACCATCCCACGGGTGGCGGACGGGGTGTTGATCATCGGCTGGCATCTCCGGTCGGTTCGAAACGGCGCGTGAGGTATTCGAGCACTTTCGCACCGCGGAATCGAGCCCGGGCCTATGGCGCGCGAGTGGCCCCGACCGGGTGGCGCCGGCCGGCTACTTGGTGGTCAGCTTGAACTCGATCCGGCGGTTCTTGCGCAGCGCCTCGGGGCTGTCGCCCTCGGCGATCGGCTGGTACTCGCCGAACCCGGTGGCGGCGAGGCGGTCGGGCGGGATGCCCTGGCCGATCAGGAACTTCACGACCTCGACAGCGCGCGCGGTCGACAGTTCCCAGTTGGACGGGAAGCGACTGGTCTCGATCGGGCGGTCGTCGGTGTGGCCGTCGACCCGCAGGATCCAATCGATGTTGTCCGGGATCTCGGCGATGATGCCCTTCAGGGTGTCGGCCAGCTGGCGGATCTGCTGGCGCCCGTCCTGGCCGAGGGTGGCGGAGCCGCTGTCGAACAGGACTTCCGACTGGAACACGAAGCGGTCGCCGACCACCCGGATGTTCTCGTTGTCGCCGAGCACTTCGCGCAGCCGGCCGAAGAACTCGGAGCGGTAGCGCGCCAGTTCCTGCACCTTGTTCGCCAGCGCTTCGTTCAGGCGCTCCGACAGGTTGGCGATCCGGACTTCCTTTTGCTTGTTCCGCGCCTCTTCGGCTTCCAAGGCCGCGTTCAGGCGCGCGACCTGCCGGCGCAGCGAAGCGAGCTGGCTGTTCAGCATGTCCAGCCGGGCCTGCTGGTCCTGGCTCAGCGCTTGCGCCTGCTGCAACTGCTCCTGGGTCTGCGCCAACTGACTCTGCAGCTTCTGCGCGGTGCTGCGCTGCTGGGCGAGCTGGTCTTCCAACTGGGAAATCTCGGTCTGCTTGGTTTGCGCGCTGCGGCGCTCGGCGGCGAGACGGGCCAGCAGCTGCTCGAGGCGCTGCTGGCGTTGTTCGGCCGTCAGCTGCTGCTGCTCCAGGTTTTGCTGCAGGCTTTCGATCTTCTGCTGGCGCTTCTTCGCCGCTTCCTCGAGCGCGGCCAGGGTGTTTTCCAGCGTGGTCACCTCGTTGCGCAACTCGTCGCGCAGGCTGCGCAACGTGGCCAGTTGGTTCAACTGGGCCTGGATCGTGTCCTTGTCGGCCTCGATCGTCTGGTAGGCCTGTTCAAGCTCCTGCTTGCGCTGCTTCGCCAGCTGTTCGGTCTGTTGCAACTGCTGTTTCAGCTGCTCGTTGCGGTCCGACAGGCTGGCGAGCTGCTGCTGCAGATCCTCGCGCTTGGAGACCGAGCTCTGCAGTTGGCTGGACAGCTGGGCGACGTTGAGCCGCAAGTCGGCGTTGGCGTCGCGCTCCAGGCTCAACAGCTCGGACAGCTCGTCGACCCGCTCCTGAAGCTGCTGCAGCGCCTCGTCCCGGCCGGACAGGGCGGCGGATAGGAAGAACTGCGCGATCACGAAGACCATCAGGACGAACACCACGACCAGCAACAGGCTGGCCAGCCCGTCGACGAAGCCGGGCCAGATGTTGACCGACCGCTGACTGCCGCCCCCGCGGTCCATCCGGTACATGGTCTAGCGCTCGCTGCCGTAGCCGCCGGAGCCGTAGCCGCCCGACCCGTAACCGCCCTGGGGCCCGCCCTGCGGCTGGTCGCTCTCCTCCGCGATCGCGGCGATCGTGCGGGCGAGCAGGCGGATCTCGTTGCGGATTTCCTTCACCACCTGGTCGCGGCCCTGCTGCTGGTCACTGACCAGGCGCTCCAGCCGGACGTCCAGGTTGCGGATGTGGTCCTTGGTGGCGTCGTCCATGCCGCCGGCTTGCTGCTGGCTTTCGCCCGCATCGGCGATCCGGCCCAGGATCGGCTTCAGCTGCGACTGCGTCTCCGCCACCCGCATCAGCACCGACTGCTCGGTGCGCATCTGATCGGTTAGGGTGGTCAGGCGCTCGGTCAGCTGCATCAGGTTGCGGTTGATCTGGGCCCGGTCTTCCTCGCCGCCCGAGATCGTCCGCTGCAGCGTGTCCAGGCTGTCGGCGGTCTGCTCGAGCAGCGCCTGGATGTAGGCCGGCACGCTCTCGCCCGCGCCCGCGCCTTCGCCCATGCCGCCGCCGGTCAGCTTGGTGATCGAGGACAGCCACTCCTCCAGTTCGTTCATGAACCGGTTGTGCGCCTGGCCCGCCTGCAGCTCCAGGAAGCCGAGCACGAGCGAGCCGGCAAGCCCGAACAGCGAGGACGAGAAGGCCGTGCCCATGCCCTGCAGCGGCTCCTGCAGCGCCCCCTTCAACTGGCCGAACAGCGCCGCTGGGTTCTGGCCGGAGGCGCTCAGGTCGCCGATCGCGCTGGCGACCGAGTTCACCGTCTCCAGCAGGCCCCAGAAGGTACCCAGCAGGCCCAGGAAGATCAGCAGGCCGATCAGGTAGCGGCTGATCTCGTGGCTTTCGTTGATCCGGCTGCCAATGCCATCCAAAACCGAACGCATCGACAGCGTCGACAGCGACATCCGGCCGCCACGCCGCTGCTGCTGCTCGCCCATCATGTTGGCGAGCGGGCTCAGCAGCCGAGGCGGGCGTTCGTTCTGCATCGAGCTGGGCAGGCCCTGGCCGCCGCTCTCCTGGCGGAACCGCTCGATCCACTCGACTTCCGGGCGCAGCAGCAGCACTTGCCGGAAGATGTAGACGATGCCGAGCAGCAGCACGCCCAGGATCAGGCCGTTGAACAGCGGGTTGCCCATGAACGCCGCACGCAGCTGCGGCAGCAGCATCACCGCGGCCCCCGCGACGATCGCGAGGAAGATCAGCATCCGGATCAGGAAACGGCGGGGTTGGCTCATCGTGGGCGCTTGGCTCCCTTGGCCCTGGTCAGCCGGACGGCGGCGTCGATGGCGGGCGGTCGTGGTGTCGCGGCGGAACGGGCGGCGCCGGCTGGCGCGTGCGATCGCGTCCGGCGGCGGTTCAGCACGGCCGCGCGGCCGGGGTAACCGCCAGCCGCGCCGGATCGCGCGGGCCCGCGGGCCGGCCGATCACCGGTTGGCGGGCACGATGTCGACCCGGTCGAGCGGCCCCTGATCGGCCGTCGCGCCGAGCGCGCGGACGTCCATCCGGGTGGAGCGGATGCCCTGGTCGATCAGGTAGGTCCGCACGGCAAGCGCCCGCGACAGCGATAGCCGGCGCGCCTGGCTCGCCGTATCCTCGGTGCCTTGCGCGAACGCCATCAGCTGCACGCGCTGACGCGGGTTGTCTTCCAGCGTCTGCGCCAGCTGGTCCAGCCGCCGCTTGGCGTCGTCGCTCAGCGTCGCCGCGCCGTCGTCGAACATCAGCCGCATCCGGTCCGGCAGCGCCTCGGCCGGCAGGGCGGCGGTCTGCGTGTCGCCCGTGTCGTCCGCGCTCCCGGTTGCGGCGCCGTCATCGTCGGCGCTGGCTGGTTCGGACGCGGTCGTCGCGGCGGTCTGCGTTGCCGTGGGCTCCGCCGGCGCGCCCCGGTTCGCCGAGCCGTCGCCTTGGCCATCGGCCATGCCGCCGGACCCCGCGGTGTCACTCGGCGCGGTCGGGCTGGCTGAGGCGTCGCCGGCCGCCGTCTGCGGGCTCGCCGGTGCGCCCGCTGGCGATCTGTCGGACGAAGACGTGGCCGAGGTACCGGATGCAGCCGCCGTCTGCATGGCGGGCGCGTCCGGCTGTCCGCCGGCTTGCATACCCTGCGGCGGCTGCGGCTTGCGGCTTGGGCGGGCGACCAACCGGGTCGGCGCGCTCTGGCCGCCGGCCGCGCTCTCGGCCGGCTGCCGCCCGGTCGTTGCCGGCTCGGACGGCTGGGCCGCCACGTCCGCGCCCGCGCCGCCCTGCTCGAAGCTGGGCGCTTCCGGCACCTCGACCGCCTGGCGCGAGTCGCGCTGCTGGCTCTGGCTCGGTGTCTCCGGCTGGGAGGCGGTCGCGGCCGTGCGCGGCGCCTGTGGCTGCCGGCGCTCCGGCTTGCGGGCGGGCGGCTGGCCGGTCGTCTGACCGGGCGTCTGGGTGTCGCGGTTGGCCTGGCGACGGTCCGGGATCTGGTCCGGGTCGACCACCAGCTGGCTCTCCGGCGGGCGCTGCGGCGGGAAGCGCAGTATCGCGCCGGCCGGGCCGCGGTACGGCTCGCCGAACTGCACCGAGGACCGGTCGCTGCCACCGCCGCGCATGCCGCCGCCGTCGGCGGTGCCAGCGCCGGCCCGGCCGCGGCCGCCGTCGATCGCGTCCATGTTGACGATCACGTTGTCGCGGCCCTGGACGCCGCGGCCGCCGTCCTGCGAATTGCTGCCGCCGCCGATGTAGACGGTGTCGAACTGCGCCCCCGCGGGCGACGGCGCGATCAGCGCCATGGCGAAGACGAGCGTACTGACGCCGAGCCAGCGGGCACGGGTCGATCGCGGCGCGAAGTCCAGGAGCATGCGGAATTCCCTCACAGAATCGCCGGTGCGAGCCTACGTCGCCCGGCCACACGGGACAACCGCTTTACGCCCTCCAGGGTTGCCAGGACGTTCGGACAAGATTGTCGGGGTCCGGCGGCGGCCCGAACGGCCGCGGCCCGCGCCGCGCGCTAGGCGCCCGCCGCATTGCCGGGGCTGGCGTTCGGCCCGGTCTGGGCGTTCTTCGCCGCCTTTTGCAGCAGGCGCTGGAAGGTCACCTCGAGCTCGGCGTTGGCGGCGATAATCGACGGGCTGTCGATCCGGACCGCCTTGCCCTCGATCTCGCCGACAAAGCCGCCGGCCTCGCGCACCAGGATCATGCCCGCCGCGATGTCCCAGGGCGACAGTTCGCGCTCCCAGAAGCCCTCGTAGCGCCCGGCGGCGACGTAGGCGAGGTCGAGCGCGGCCGAGCCGAACCGGCGGATGCCCGCGGTGTTCGCCATCACCGCGTCGAGCTCCGCCTGGAACTGCGGACGGTTGCCCTTGCCCTTGAACGGCGCGCCGGTGGCGATCAGCGCACGATCCAGCCGGTCGCGCGAGGACACGCGGATCCGCCGGTCGTTCAGGTAGGCGCCCACCCCCTTCTCGGCCCAGAACATCTCTTCCTTGATCGGGTCGTAGACCACGCCCGCCACGATCTCGCCGCGCTGCTCCAGCGCGATCGAGATGGCGAAGTGGGGCAGGCCGTGCAGGAAGTTCGTGGTGCCGTCCAGCGGATCGACGATGAACCGGCGATGCTGGTCGTCGCGGCTCTCCTGCTCGGCCGACTCTTCCATCAGCAGGCCGAACTCCGGCCGGGCCTTGGACAGCTCCTGGCGCAGCGTCTTCTCCGCCCGCCGGTCGGCGGCGGAGACGAAATCGGCCGGTCCCTTCTTGGAAACCTGCAGGTTCTCGACCTCGCCGAAGTCGCGCTTCAGCGACTTCGCCGCCTTGTCGGCGGCGCGGATCATCATGTTTAGGACAGGCGAACGGGTGGCCATGCGGTTTCCGGCGGGCTGGTCGGGACCGGGCGCGCCCAGCCGATTGGCTGGCGTGCGCGCTCGGGACGAGGTCGTGGGGTCGGGCGGCGGGCGGGTGAGCGCTGGCGAGGCGCGTGCGCGGCGGCGGCGCGCTCGAGCAGGATGCTGAAAGGTGAAGCCACTTTTCAGCTGAATCTTGCTCTCTCTTCAAGCAGTTAGAGCAAAGTTCACGATGAAGGTCGGCTCGACCTCAATCGATTTTGCTCTAGTCCTTGACCTTCTCGACGTACGTGCCGTCGGCGGTCTTCACGACCACCTTCTGGCCTTCCTCGATGTGCGGCGGCACCGAGACGCGCACGCCGTTCTCCAGGTCGGCCGACTTGTAGGAGGCGCTGGCGGTCTGACCCTTTACCACCGGCTCGGCGTAGGTGACCGTCAGGGTGACCGATTCCGGCAGCCGCACTTCCAATGGCGTCTCGCCGTAGAATTCGATCTCGACCTGCATGCCCTCGGTCAGAAAAGCCGCCGGATCGCCGATCACATCGCGCGTGACGGTCAGCTGCTCGAAGGTGTCCTGATCCATGAAGGTGTATTCGTCGCCGTCGGCGAACAGGAACTGATATGGCCGCTGCTCCAGGCGCACCCGCTCCAGCGTCTCGGCCGAGCGGACGCGGTCGTTGGTCTTGTTGCCGTCGAACAGATCGCGCAGTTCGAGCTGCATGTAGGCGCCGCCCTTGCCCGGCTTGACGTGCTCGGTCTTGAGCACGCGCCAGACGCGGCCCTTGTGCTCGATCACGTGGCCGACGCGGATTTCGTTGCCTTCGATCTTGGGCATCGGTCGTTCGTCTCGATCGCTTGTTGGACTGTTGGCGCGAAGTCGCCCGATCGGCCGACGCGCGTCGTCGCCCGCTGACCCGCGGCGGCGCGCCCCGTCGGGCCGGGCGAGCGGGCCGGAACCTAGCAAGGCACCCGGGGCAAGTAAACGCCGACCGGGGGCAGAGGGCAGCCGCCGCTCAGCGTTCGGCGCCGGCGATCCGCGCGTTGGCCGCCGCGACGCCCGCGGCGGGACCTTCGGCGTGGTCCCAGACAGCCGTCTCCAGCGCGACGAAATCCGCCCCGGCGGCGACCAGCGGGGTCACGTCGTCGAGCGAGACCGGCGCGGCGCCGGCCGCTGCCATGGCGACGCACGGGATCTCCATGACCGCCTGCCACCAGGTGAAGTTGCTGCTGTGCTCGGCGTCGTGGGCGGTTTCGGGCGGGCCCCGGTCGGGCTCCGGAGCGGTGAAGGCGACGTAGTCGGCCCCGGCTTCGCCTGCCATCATCGCCGCGTGCCGGGACTGGGCGCAGTGCATGCCGACGATCCGGTCGTCGCCCACCGCCTTGCGCGCGGCCTTGACCTTGCCGCCGGGGTTCAGATGCACGCCGTCCGCGCCCAGGCGCTTGGCCGCGGCCGCGTCGTCGGCCAGGAGGGCCGCGACGTCGCGCTCCTGCGTCGCGGCGATCAGTTCGGGCCCAGCATCGGCCGGCAGCAGCACGGCCGCGACGTCGCCGCCGTCGAGCGCGGCGGCGAGCGCGTCCGCGCCGATCCCGGCAGGCACGGTCAGATACAGGCGGGCGAGCGGGTCTTGCGGTTGGTCGGCCATGACTGCGGCGGGTGATAGCCAAGCCGGCGCCCGGGATCAACGCCCGTGGCCGGGTATCGTGCGCAGATAGTTCGCCAGCGCGCGGTCGGGCGCCGGCAGGTCCAGAAGGTCGAGGGCGTCCGGCCGGTCGGTCCGGAACGCGGTGCCGTGCGCTTGGGCCAGCGCGCGCAGCTTTTCGGCGACGTCGCTCCGGCCGGTGAAGATCACCCCCGACACGCCCGCCCGGTAGGCCGCCAGCGCGTCGCCCGGCCGCGGCCCGCAGTCGAGATAGGTCCCGGCGAGCGCGGCGCGCTCATCGGCGCTCAGCTGGTTCAGCAATTGAACGAACCAGCCCGGCCCGACGTAGGCCGCCGCCCCGGGGGCGGAGAGCAGCGTGACGCTCACCCCCGCCCGCCGCGCCGCGTCCAGCGCCGCCCGCGCGTGATCCAGGCTGTGCACGGTGATGGCGGGGCTGGGCATGGGTGAGGGCGCTCTAAACTGATTCCGCTTCTCCACTGGGAGGAGGGATCACGGGCATCGGCGTTGCGGGCAACCTCCTCTCCCTGACCCTCTCCTCCCAGTGGAGGAGAGGGACCAACTCAGTGGCGGACAGGAGACGTCGAGAGGGGGCGCGGCGACAAGATCACGGCGGGATGCCGTATTGGCACCCCGCCGCTTGCAAGCGCTCGTCCAGGGGGCGGCCGGTCGCAGGTTACGCGACCTGGCCGATCTTCACGGCGGCGTCGGCCATCCGGTTGGAGAAGCCCCATTCGTTGTCGTACCAGCTCATCACCCGCACGAAGGTCTTGTCGATCACGTGCGTCTCGGCGATGTCGACCACGCTGGAGTGGCTGTCGTGGTTGAAGTCGGTCGACACCAGCGGCTCGTGCGAGATGCCCAGGATGCCCTTCATCCGGTTGGACTTGGAGGCGTCGATCAGGGCCTGCTTGACGGTGTCGGCATCGGTTGCCTTGCTCGCGTCGAACTTGAAGTCGACCAGCGAGACGTTGATCGTCGGCACCCGCACCGCGGCGCCGTCGAGCTTGCCGGCCAGCTCCGGCATCACCAGGCCGACCGCGCGGGCGGCTCCGGTCGACGTCGGGATCATGTTGTTGGCGGCCGCGCGCGAGCGGCGCGGGTCCTTGTGCATGGTGTCCACGATGCGCTGGTCGCCGGTGAAGGAGTGCACGGTGGTCATGTAGCCGCGCTCGATCCCGAGCGTGTCCTGCATTACCTTGGCGACCGGGGCCAGGCAGTTGGTGGTGCAGGACGCGCAGGAGATCACCTCGTAGCTGGGATCGATCTGGTCCTCGTTGACGCCGACCACCACGGTCATGTCCGCGCCATTCGACGGCGCCGACACCAGCACCTTCTTGGCGCCGGCGGTCAGGTGATGCGCCGCCTTGTCGCGGTCGGTGAACACGCCCGAGCACTCCAGCGCGACGTCGACGTTCAGATCGCCCCAGGGCAGCTTGGTCGGGTCCTTCTCCTGGATCACGTCGATCGCCGGCCAGTCGCCGATCTTCAGCTTGCCGCCCTCGACCTTGACCTCGGCCGGGAAGGCGCCGTGGGTGGTGTCGTGGCGCAGCAGGAAGGCGTTGGTCTCCAGATCGGCCAGATCGTTCAGAGCGACGATCTCGATGTCCTTGCGCCCGGACTCGTAGGCGGCGCGGAGCACCATGCGCCCGATCCGCCCGAAGCCGTTGATGGCGACGCGTACTGCCATTGGTTTACCGTCCCTATCGATTGGTGAGGAGCTTGTAGGTGTTCCATGGGGCTGGTCCCGCGGCCGGGCGCCCGCCCAAAAGCGGCGCCGCCGGCCGCGCGATCGACCGACGGCGCCGTATCTAGACGGTTCCGGCCGGTTGGCAACCGGCCGCGGCCGGCCGTCCGCGCCGACCCTGGCCTAGGCGGCGTACTTGCCCTGCGCCGCCTTGGAGGTGGCGACGGCCCGGTCGAAGAACGCCCTGCGCGCGGTCTCGGCGTTGTCGTTGTCGCCGCTCCAGGCGCGCAGCGCGGCGTCCTGCAAGGCACGGCCGTAGGAGAAGCTGAGCGCCCACGGCGCGCCGATCTTGGCGCCCAGCTTGTTGATGGCGTCCAGGTTCTCGGTCGCCTGCTGGTCGGTCTGGCCGCCGGACAGGAAGGCGACGCCGGGCACCGCGGCCGGCACGGTGCGCATGAAGCAGTCCAGGGTCTTCCGCGCGACCTCCTGCGGGCCGGCCTGGGTCGACGCTTCCTTGCCGCTGAGCACCATGTTCGGCTTCAGCACCATGCCTTCCAGCAGGACATGCTGCTCGGCCAGCTGGGCGAACACCTCGCGCAGCGCCATCTCGGTGGCGCGATAGTGCGCGTCGATGTCGTGGGTCCCGTCCATCAGGACCTCGGGCTCGACGATCGGGACGATGTCGTTCTCCTGCGCCAGCGCCGCGTAGCGCGCGAGCGCGTGGGCGTTCGCCTTCAGGCACTGCGTGCTCGGCCGGCCCGCGCCGACGTCGATCACCGCGCGCCACTTCGCGAAGCGCGCGCCCAGCTTGTAGTATTCCTGGAACCGCTCGCGCAGGCCGTCCAGGCCCTCGGTCACCTTCTCCGCGCCGGTCGGGGCAAGCGGCTTGGCGCCGGTGTCGACCTTGATGCCCGGGATCATGCCGCCGTCCTGGATCTTCTTGACCAGCGGCTGGCCGTCGGACGCGTCCTGACGGATCGTCTCGTCGTACAGGATCACGCCGGAGATGTGCTTGCCCGCGTCGGGCGTTGAGAACAGGATCTCCCGGTAGTCCCGGCGCGTGCGCTCGGTCGACTCGATGTCGTAGTTGCCGAAGCGTTTGGTGATCGTGCGCGTGCTCTCGTCGGCCGCCAGCAGGCCCTTGCCGTCGGCGACCATCTGCTTGGCGATGGTGGTCAGCTGATTCGCGTCCATGTCTCCCCTCCGTGCTCCGTTTGCCGTGCCGATCCTGCCATCGCCCCGAACGTCGGGGGCTCTCGGTCGGGGGCGGTTCGCCGCCCGCGGCGTGCCGCGGGCGATCCGGCGCGCCGCGGGCGTTCACGCCAGATGTCGTGGCGCCGGCCGGCCGATAAAAGATGTCGGTCCGGCCGGGCCGGGCGCTGTGTCGTGCACGGGTGTTATAGCCAGTCCTTGACCGTGGACACCACGGCTTCCGGCGTGATGCCGAAGTGCTTGTAAAGGTCGCCCGTCGGGGCGGACGCGCCGAAGCCCTTCATGCCGACGAACGCGCCGTCGAGCGTGGTCCAGCGCTCCCAGCCGAACCCGCTCGCGGCCTCGATCGCCACGCGCAGGGCGCTCGTACCGAGCACCTCGTCGCGGTAGTGCGCCGGCTGGTCCAGAAAGATGTCCCAGCTCGGCATCGAGACCACGGCGGCGGAGATGCCTTCCTCCGCCAGCATCGCGCGCGCTTCCACCGCGACGTGCACCTCCGAGCCGGACGCGAGCAGGGTGACCTGCCGGTGGTCCTGCGCGGGCACCAGGATGTAGGCGCCGTAGCGGCAGTAGTTCTCCTCCGCGCCCTCGGCGCGCAGGGCGGGCAGGCCCTGCCGGCTGAGCGCGAGGACGCTCGGTGCGTCGGCACTCTCCAGGGCGACCTGCCAGCACTCCGCCGTCTCGACCGCGTCCGCCGGGCGCAGCACCCGCAGTCGCGGCATCGCGCGCAGGCTCGCCAGATGCTCGATCGGCTGGTGGGTCGGGCCGTCCTCGCCCAGGCCGATCGAATCGTGCGTCATCACATGGATGGTGCGCAGCTTGTTCATCGCCGCCAAGCGGATCGACGGCCGGGCGTAGTCGGAGAAGATCAGGAAGGTGCCGCTGTAGGGGATCACGCCGCCGTGCAGCGCCAGCCCGTTCATCGCCGCGGCCATGCCGTGCTCGCGCACGCCCCAGTGGACGTAGTTGCCGGCGTAATCGCCGCGCGTCACCACTTGGTGGCCGCTGGTCTTGGTGTTGTTGGACCCGCTGAGGTCGGCGGAGCCGCCGATCATCTCGGGGATCCGCTCGACCAGCGCCTCCAGCACGGTTTGGGAGGCCTTGCGCGTGGCGACCTTGGGCTTTTCCTCCAGCAGCGTGCGCTTGACCGCGCTGATCGCATCGCCGAGGCCCTCGGGCAGGCGGCCTTCCTGGCGGCGCAGGAATTCCGTGCGGATGTCGTCGCCGGCGCCCCGCAGCCGTCCGTCCCAGGCGGCCGACAGCTCGCCGCCGGCCGCGCCGACTTGGCGCCAGGCGTGCAGGATCGGCTCCGGGATCTCGAACGGCCCGTGCGGCCAGCCGAGCTTCTCGCGCGCGCCCGCGATCTCGTCTTCGCCCAGCGGCGCGCCGTGGCTCTTCTCGCTCCCGGCCAGCTTGGGCGCGCCGTAGCCGATCGTGGTCTTGCACGCGATCAGCGATGGCTTGTCGCTCGCGCGGGCCGCTTCTATCGCCTCGGCGACCGCCGCTGGATCGTGGCCGTCGACCCGCAGGGCGTGCCAGCCATAGGCCTCGAAGCGTTTCACCTGGTCGACGCTGTCGGCGAGGTCGGTCGAGCCGTCGATCGAGATGCCGTTGTCGTCGAACAGCACGACCAGGCGGCCGAGACCCAGGTGGCCCGCGATCGAGGCCGCCTCGTGGCTGATGCCCTCCATCAGGTCGCCGTCGCTGGCGATCACGTAGGTCCAGTGGTCGACCAGATGGTCGCCGAACCGGGCGTTCAGGATGCGCTCGGCGAGCGCCATGCCGACCGCGTTGCCGAAACCCTGGCCGAGCGGGCCGGTGGTGGTCTCGATCCCGCCGGCCTCGCCGTACTCGGGGTGGCCGGCGGTCTTGCTGCCGAGTTGGCGGAAGTTCTTCAGCTCTTCCAGCGTCATGTCCTCGTAGCCGGTCAGGTACAACAGGCTGTACAGCAGCATCGAGCCATGACCGGCGGACAGCACGAAGCGATCGCGGTCGGGCCAGTCCGGGCGCTTGGGATCGAACTTCAGGAAACGGTTGAACAGCACCGTCGCCACGTCGGCCATGCCCATCGGCATGCCGGGGTGGCCGGATTGCGCCTTTTGCACGGCGTCCATCGCCAGCGCGCGGATCGCGTTGGCCATGTCGTTGTGCGTGACCTGGTCTGCCGAGCCAAGCGTGGAGGCGGTCGTCTGCGCAGTATCCATGAAATTAAGCCTGATTTTTCTGTGTTCCAAAGGGGTCGCGGTACGCCGCCTGCCGCCCCGGCCACACGCGGGCGGGGTCCTCTCCGCTACCCAAGTCGGAAGATGCCGATGGGGGGCATGGGGGTCAACACACAGCCGCGGCGACGGCGGCGCAAAAATATTTAAGTGATCTTAAGTCTCATCATGCACCCGACCAGCCTGGAATTCCCCGTTGAGACGCGGGGTGCGGCACGCAGTCGCAAGTCGTATGTGCATTTCAATGGCGGGATTGGTGTCGCGCTGCCGATACCGTCATCCCGACCGGGGCTGTGCGCGCGTCGGGACGCGGCGCAGGACCAGCAAGACTTGTTGGCGATTGAACGTTGAGGTCGCAGGTTTTTGCGCGGCGCGGGTATTAGTTGCGCTGGTGTCCGGGTGCGGACGGCCGCGGACCGGCGCAGAGTCGGAGTTGACCGCGCGTGCGGGCGCCGCCTATCGTCAACCAGAGCGTCGGTTTCGGCGTGTCGATTTGCGAAACGGCGACCGTGGTCCGCATGTCCCGCCTGGATGAAGCGCAACAGCGGCTGAACGCCGCGCTGACGCGGCTTGAGCGCGCGGTCGAGGGGAAGCTCAAGGCCGCCCAGCAGAACGGCGCCTCGGCGGTCGACGACGGTGCGTTGGACGCGCTGAAGGCGGAGAACGAGCAGTTGCGCCAGGCCAGTGCGGAGGCGGGCGAGCGGCTCGATACCGCGATCCGCCGGCTGGAAGGCGTGCTGGACAGCTAGCTGGCCGCCGGCATGGAGGCGGCCGACCGCGTGGTACGGCCGCTTTTTTCTTGAAGAGACGAGCGAGGTGATCGGCCATGGGCCAGGTTGCGGTCGATATCAACGGACGCCGGTTCCAGGTCGCCTGCGACGACGGGCAGGAAGATCACGTCCGCGAGCTCGGCGCCTACATCGACGGCAAGGTCAAGCAGGTCGCCGATCAAATCGGGCAGGTGGGCGATCCGCGGCTGCTGCTGATGGCCAGCCTGCTGATCACCGACGAACTGTACGAACTGCGCCAGGGCGGCTCCGGGGTGGGCCAAAGCGGCGGCGCCGGCATGGCCGGCGGCGCCAGCGCGATCGAGGAACGCGCAGCCCAGATGATCGAGAGCACCGCCGACCGTCTTCAAGATATTGCCGCACGCCTCGAAGCCTCCTAGGTTGCGCGCCAGGGTGTGCTGCCCGGTGCGTTAGGTCACCAAGTCCCGGGGGCGATACTCTGCGAAAAGGGAGCTGTCCCTGCCGGTGCCCCTCGGGCATCGGTAAAACGGCACCCACCTGGTCTATTCGGCCCGCAGGGAATGGAAACAACCGACGGCCGGCGCGGCACACCCCCCTGATCGCGGCTTCCACCTTCGCGCCTTCCACCTTCGCGCCTTCCACCTTGGCGCGCGCGGACCGCCGGCCACCGGCGCCGGCGACCGGTGCGCGCCGGCAATCCGCCCAACCCGCTTTCCGGCTTTAGCGAGCGTTTTCGACGATGACCGTGGCATGGGCGCCCTCCGAGCAGTCCGGCGGCGGGGCCGGGCCCGGCGACCCCGAGCGCGCCAAGAAGCAGTTGCGCCGAACGGCCCAGGCGCGCCGCGCCGCGGCCGCGGCCGACAATCCGCACGCCCATGAGGCGCTTGCCCGGGCGGTCTTCGCCGCGGTCGCGTTCGCCGACGGCGATGCCGTGTCCGGCTACTGGCCGATGGGCGACGAAATCGACCCCGTGCCGGTTCTGGAGGCGCTGCACCAGCGCGGCCATCCGATCGGCCTGCCGGCGATGGCGGGGAAGGCGCAGCCGCTGATCTTCCGCGCCTGGCAGCCCGGGGCGGAGCTGCAGGACGGCGGCTTCGGCACGCGGGTTCCGCCAGAAAGCGCGCCGGTCATCGTGCCCCGGATCGTGCTGGTGCCGCTGTTGGCGTTCGACCGGGCGGGCTATCGGCTGGGCTACGGCGGCGGCTTCTACGACCGCACCCTGCAGCAGCTGCGCGCCGATCAGCCGGACACACTGGCCGTCGGCGTCGCCTATCAGGGTCAGGAGGTCGACCGCGTACCGCGGGACCGCTACGACCAGCGCCTCGACATGATCCTGACCGAGCAGGGGTCCGTCGCCCTGTCCTTGGACGCAGCTTAGACAGCACCGGCGGGACAGCACCAGCGGGGAGGAAGCGAGCGCATGCGCCTGTTGTTCGTGGGCGACGTTTTTGGCCGGGCGGGGCGTAACGCGATCGCCGAGCACCTGCCGCGCCTGAAGCGCGATCTCAAGCCCGACTTCGTCGCGGTCAACGGCGAGAACGCCGCCCACGGCGCCGGGATCACCGAGAAGATCTGCCAGGAGTTGATCGACTGCGGCGCCGACGTGGTGACCGGCGGCAACCACTCCTGGGATCAGAAGGAAGCGCTCAGCTACATCGAGCGCGAGCCGCGCCTGCTGCGCCCGGCGAACTTCCCGCCCGGCACGCCGGGGCGCGGGGTCGGCGTGTTCGAGGGGCGGCGCGGCACCAAGGTTCTGGTGATGAACCTAATGGGCCGGCTGTTCATGGACCCGCTGGACGACCCGTTCGCGCTCGCCGACCGCGAACTCGCCAAGCATCGCCTGGGCCAGACCGTGCACGCCGCGATCGTCGACTTCCACGCCGAGGCGACCAGCGAGAAGCAGGCGCTGGGCCATTACCTGGACGGCCGCGTGTCGATGTGCGTGGGCACCCATACCCACGTGCCGACCAGTGACGTGATGATCCTGGACGGCGGCACCGCCTACCAGTCCGACGCCGGCATGACCGGTGACTACAACTCGGTGATTGGGATGGTGAAGGAGGCGCCGATCGCGCGCTTCACCAAGAAGCTGCCGACTGAGCGCCTGGGCCCCGCGACCGGCGAGGCGACCTTGTGCGGGCTGTACGTGGAGACCGACGGCCGCACCGGCCTGGCGATCCGGGTGGAGCCGGTGCGTCTCGGCGGTCGCCTGGCCGAGCAGATTCCGGCCGTCTAGGCCGCGGCCGCGCCCACGCGGCCGGGTCCTCTATCTATACCTTGAGACGCGTGACGGCTCAGGCGGTCTGATCCGCAAGCGCGCGGAAGCGGGCGACCTCGGCGTCGAGCAACTCGGCGTGCGCGGTCGCGCGGTCGGCGGCGGCGCGGGCGGCCGTCGGGCCTTCCGGGTCGAGCAGGCCGTCGAGGGCGTCGAGCGCGCTGGCCTGAACGAACCCGCCGACACTGCGCGCGGCGCGCGCCCGCGTCGCCGCCCGGGCGTGCGGGTCGGCCGGCAGCTCCTGGGCGAGTTCCAGGTGGGTCATTTCGGCGGCGAGCGGGGCCAGGGACATCGTCGCGTCCTTGCGGAAGGTGGCAGGGTGGAAAGTGGCCGGGTGGAAGGTGGCCGGCATCAGAGACGGTCGCTCGGGCATGGCCGTCCCGGTCGCGGCTCGACCAGGCCGGCTGGGCAGCAGTCGTTCAGATCCCACGCTAGCGCGGCGGTCTTAAGGCGCGGTTAACCGCCGGGCGTCCGAGCCGCCCCCTCGCCGGCAGACGCCGTCGGTCCTTTCCTGGGCTGTCTGCCGTGGCGTTTTGCCCGAATGCCGTTTCGTCGACATTCGGGCGGCATGCGGCGGCATTTCCTCCGGCCGGGTTTCATTAAAATCCAACTTCAATTCCGACTGTCTCGATGGAGACAAAAGTTTAGCCATTTGGTTCATGCGACGAGCCCGATCGTAGTAATACTTTGGATGCTGCGAATTTCGACGGAGTAGGGCCGCGAATATGGGTTACATGCGAAAATTCCTCGATAAGCTGGCGCACTCCAGCATTCGTGGCGATAAGTTGATCGGTATTGTTCTTGGGCCGACGGTCCTTTTGATCGTCATCCATTTGCCGCTCGATATGACGCCCGACCAGCAGAACCTGCTCGGTCTGGTGGCGATGACCCTGGTCTTCTGGGTCCTGAGGGTTTTCCCGATCGCGCTGACACCGGTGATCACGCTGGGGCTGGCGGTGATCCTGAACGTCGCCTCCGACCGCGAGGCGTTCAGCGCCTTTTCCTCGCCGACCCTGTTCCTGCTGATCGGCAGTTTCATTCTGACCCACGCGATGACGCGGCACGGCCTGGGCCGGCGGATCTCGCTTATGGTGCTGTCGTTGCCCACGGTGGCGAGCTCGACCTACCGGATCGTGATCGCGTTCGGCGCGCTCGCTGCGCTGATGTCGACCGTGCTCGACAACGGGGCGGTGGCGGCGATCCTGCTGCCGATCGCGATCAGCCTGTCCCGAACCTTTTCCGACGACATCGAGGCGCAGAGCGGGGTCAGCGACGACACCCATCCGCTCGCCTTTACGGTCGCGTTGATGTTGATGACCGCCTACGGCTCGACCGTCGGCGCGCTGCTGACCCCGTTGGGCGATGCGTCCAACCTGGTCGGCTGGGCGCACATGCGGCGCTACAACGACATCGACGTCACGATCGGCCTCTGGGTCGCCGTCGCCGCGCCGATCGTGATCGTCCTGTTCGGCGCGCTGTGCGCCATCGTGCTCGCCCTAAACCGGCCGGAAGTTGGCAGCATCCGCGGTGCCCGGGCGACCGTCGCCGCCCATCGCGCCAAGCTGGGCCGGATGACCCGGGCGGAGAAGAACACCGCGGTCGTGTTTGTCATGGCGGTGGTGCTGTGGCTGCTGCCCTCGCTCGCCGGCCTGATCTACGGCTCCGGCTCGGCGGCGCACACCCTGGTGACCGAACGCCTGCCGCCGTCGGTGGTGGCGATCCTGGCCGCGGCCGCGCTGTTCCTGCTGCCGGTCGGCTGGCAGAAGGGCTTCACCCTGAAGTGGGACGACGCGCGCAACACCAACTGGGAGCCGATCCTGCTGGTCGGCGCCACCCTCGCGCTCGGCTCGCTGATGGGGTCGACCGGCCTGGCGCAGGAAGTCGGCGGGCGGCTGGCCGCCTACGCGGAGAACTTCAGCGCGATCGGGGTGTATGCCTTCGCCGCCGCGCTCGCCACCGCCTTCTCCGAACTCACCACCAACCTCGTATCCGTGACCGTGCTGGTGCCGATCATCCCGGCAGTGGCCGAGGCGGCTGGCGGCGACAGCCTGCAGGCTACCTGGACCGCCACCTTCGCCGCGATCTACGGCTTCATGCTGCCGATCTCCACCAGCGCGAACGCGATCGTCTACGGCTCCGGTCAGATCCCCTTCTGGAAGATGGTGAAGACCGGGCTGTTCGTGGACGTCTCCGGCGTAATCCTCGTCGCCGTCGGCGTGCACATCATGCTGCGCGTCCTGGGCATTGCCGGCTGATCCGCGCCGGTCGCTCCCGGACCCGCGTCATCCGATCCCTCTACAACCTGAAAGGACAACGTCATGAGCAGTGCAGCCGCCGGTGGCGCCAACAAGACCACCAAGATGGATAACGAAGCCAACATCGACGCCGGCATGCTGGACGGCGGCGCGCAGGGCGAATTCGCCGCCACCTCCGCCGTCTCCGCCGAAGCGCAGCAGGGCGACGGTCCCGCGGCCGCCAGCGCCAGCGGTTCCGGATCGACCGGAGTCACCGTCGAGACGGTCGCCGTCGCGGTGTCCTGCGGCAAGGACTACGCGGTCGCCGCGTGCCCGGTCGCGGTCGTCGCGGTCGGGGTGAACTCCGCCTCCGCCGGCTCGGAGAACGGCGTCGTCGCGGTCGGCCTGGAAGGCGCGGCGGCCTCCAGCAACTCCGCCAACTCCAGCGAGACGGCGATGCGCGACCACCAGGGCTTCAGCTTCGGCGACGATCCGGCGGTGGTGCGCCTGCTGGGCGCGATCCGGGGCGAACTGAATCGCCTGTCCGCCGACAACGAGGCGATCAAGGCCGAGCTTGGCTGGGTCGATCCCGAGGTCGACGACGACGCCCCGATCGCCAAGGCGGAAGCCGCGACCAGCGACAAGCACGCCGCCGCCGACAGCACCGCCAAGTCGGACTCCGCCGGCAAGCGCGACGGCGACAAGAAACCCGGCGGCTCCAAGGCCTGATACCGAGCCGCGCCGTGATTCCGTCCTGGCTCGGCCGGCCGTGGCCGGGTTGAGGGCGGAGTGCCTCCGACGGACGAGGTGCGTCGGAACCTGCAACCCAGACGAGAAGGAGTGACTTCAATGCCCCAAAGCAGCCAGCTCGACCAGATCAGTAGCACCCTGCAGAGCATCCAGGTGACGCTGGATTCCGGGCGCCTGTTCGACGTGCTCGAGGCGGTCCGCGATCAGGTCCGCGACGTGAAGAGCCAGAACCAGCAGATCCGCAACGACATCATGGATGTCCAACGGGTCGTGTACGAGGCCAATGCCAACAACAAGAAGGCCGACTAACGCGACCCGCGGCCGGCCCCGGCCTGTCCCTCCCCCGGGCCGGGGCCGTGCCGATCCATGGCGGACGTCGTGCGAACCAAGGAATCTGAGAGATGGCCGAGACCGAACGCCTGCGCACCAGCGCGGAAATCTACTTCATCAACGGCACCTCGCTGGAGATCGACATCTACGTCAACGGCGAACCGTCGCCGTCCTTTTCGGACCCGAGCTCGCTCGCGGTCGGCCCGACCTTCGTGGTCAAGGGCGACCAGAAGACCCCGTTCCAGGTCTACAGCTTCGTGGTGCGCCTGAAGGGCGAGCCGGACAGCGAAATCCTGGCGAGCGCGTCGGCCAACATGGAGCTTGGGCGCAGCTTCACCGGCGTCTTCCACTGGCGCCCGGACGCGACCTTCCAGTTCTCGGTCTACGAGAACGACCTGTCGCGCGGCACCGAGGGCCGGCTGACGGTGCGCAACACCTCCAGCCTGGAGCAGCTGACCTGGACGCTGACGCCGAACGGCGAGAACCCCGAGGTTCCGGTCGACGAGCGCAGCGGCACGCTGGGTCACGCGCAGTGGCAGATTGCCCGCGGCGTGACCACCAACGACTACCTGTTCCGCGCCTTCGCCGACGGCGGTTTGGTCACGCAAGATGAAGACCTCGACATCGGGCTGGAGCAGAACCTGATCGTCCACATCGTGGGGGCACCGTACCCGACCGACGACAACAGCTTCTGGGAACAATGGATGGTCGTCCAGGAGCTGGAATACGACCCCGGCATCAAGGCCGAGGACAGCATCTCAGAGCCCGCCCCGCCAGTGTGGGAGAGCGACCAGAACCAGCCGGTCCAGCTGGATTGCCCGCCGGTCACGCTGCAGGAGACGGTCGGCGGCGCAATCCAGATCGGCGCGGTCGACCCGGACGGCTGGATCCTGAACTTCGAAGTGATGCGCGTGGATCCCAACGCCGACGGGTTCGTGATCGGGGACAACGGGAGCATCCCGTCCGCCGCGCTGGGTGCGCCGGCAACCGCGACGGTGTGGGTCGATCCGGATCTGCCGGAAGGGCAGTACGACGTCACGATCGAGGTCAACACCGCAACGCTCGCCCAGCGCGCGACCTGCGTGCTGCAGGTCACGGTGGAAGGCGTGTCGATCGACCGGCTGAACGCGCTGGTCGGCCAGTACAGCGGCCAGCCGGCGATCGATCCCAGCTATGCCGACGAACTGACCGATCAGTTGAACGCCGCCGCCCAGGCCCAGAGCGCCGGCAACACGTCGAAGGCCTGCCGGCTGCTCAAGCAGCTGCTGACCAATATCGACAACGCCGAATGCGGCCAGATCACCGAGTCCGCGATCGTCAACCTAACGCGCGAGGCGAAGGAACTGCGGAAGGACCTCAACTGCGGCTAGCCCGTCCGTCGGATCCCGTCGCGCGTAGCTAACGCCCGCATCCCGGCTTTCTCGAACCCGCAGCCTCATCCGGCGCGCCGCGCAAACGCACGCGGACGCGCAGCGCCCCCGGTGTGTCCGGCGGCCCCCTGAAAGGACCAAGCGCATGTCTTCCCAGCAGCCCCAGAACACCGCCGAGGTCTGGTTCCTCAACGCGGTCGACGACGTCATCGTCGAGATCTTCGTCAACCGTGACGACACGCTGACCTTGTCCGAGGTCAAGCCGCTGGAACTGGGCCCGGTGTTCGTCGTCGACGGGACCCAGCAGCGCCCCTACCAGACGCACTGCTTCCAGATCCGCCAGAAGGAGGACCCCGAGGCCCGGGTGCTGGCCGAGGTGTCGCTGGAGCTGACTCGCGGGCGCAGCTTTACCGCGAGCTTCCACGTGGGCGAGTTCCCGGACACCTACACCCTGTCGGTGTTCGAGAACGACTTCGCCCCCTCCGGCAACAGCCGCCTGACGGTCCGTCATCTCGGCCGGCCGCGCGTGCTGGAATGGTCGCTAAGCCCGAACGAGGGCGCCGACCCGCGGATCCCGGCGGACCACCGCGACGGCACGCTGCGCCGGCCGCAGCAGCAGCACGCGCTCGAGATCGTGCCCAACAGCTACCGGCTGGAGGCGCGCGCGGACGGCCAGGTGATGGCCTACGTCCCCAGCCTCGACCTGCAGACCGAGAAGCTGTTCACGGCCTACTTCGTGGGCGCGCCGCAGCCGAGCAAGCAGCGCCCGCAGGAGCTGCGCCGCCACTGGGTGGTTCAGGAGTTCAAGGTCCCGGTGGGCGCCCCGCTCGAGCCAGTGGTGACGTTCCCCGAGCCGCCGGTCGCCGACACCAACCAGGACCAGCCGGTGCGCTTCGATACCGCCCCGATCGAGGTCTGGGAGACCAATCAGGGCGCGGCCCGCTTTTCCATCGTCGATCCGGACGGCTGGGTCAGCGGCGTCGAGGTAACGCAGTTCGAGCCCGAGGGCGGCGATGTCCGGGTCCCCGACAACGCCGTCCAGTCCTCGCCCGGCCTGGGCGAGCCGGCGATCGCCACCCTGTTCATCGGCGACGACCTGTCCGACGGCGACTACCTGGTCACGCTGCGCAGCAACCCGGGATCGGTGACCGAAAGCGCGGTGCACGAGATCCCGGTCAAGGTGAAGCCGATCACGCTCGCCCGGCTGCGCGACGAACTCGCGCGGATGGAAGGCGAGGGCGCGGTGACCGCCAGCTTCGCCGGCCAGCTGCGTGGCCTGCTCGACGACACCGCCGCCGCGCAGGCCGCGAACGAGCCGCAGGAGGCATGTGCCGCGCTCGATCGGTTCGACGAGCTGGCCGAGGACAACCGCGGCGGCGCGATCACCAATCCCGCGGCGCAGGCGCTGCGCCGGCAGAGCCAGGCGCTGCAGCGCGACCTCGGCTGCCCGCGCTGGCGGGCCTGGTTCTAGCCGGCCCGCCCGGGCGCCGCCCCGATGCCGCGCGGGGCGCCCTCGGCATTCCCCTCTCAGCTCCTAGACCCCCTCTATCAGACCCCAAGACCCCTCTATCAGACCCCAAGACGAGGACGAGCCCGATGACCGTCGAGAAGCAGGACAACACCGCGCACGTCTGGTTCCTGAACGGGACCGACAGTTTCGCCATCGAGATCTACGCCAACGGCGCGACCGAACCGTCGATGTCCGACATCAACCCGCTTGAGGTCGGGCCGCTGTTCGAGGTCGACGACAGCGACAACCGGCTGTTCGGCACCTACCGCTTCGAGGTCCGCGAGAAGGACGACAGCAGCGGTCCGGTCCTGGCGGAGGCGTCGGTCGAGCTGGTCGCGGGCACCAGCTACGCCGCCAATTTCCATGCCGGCGACGGCGGCGGCTACCAGCTGTCGGTCTACGAGAACGACTTCGCCCCCTCGGCGGCGACCCGCTTGGAACTGCGCCACGCCGGCGCCGCCCCGCGGATCGACTGGCGTATCCAGCCCAAGGACGGGGCGGCCACGTCGGATAGCACGGCGGTGCGCGCGGGCGCGCTGAAGCGCGGGCAGTGGCAGCAGTGCACCGAAATGCCAGGCGACTCCTACCTGCTGGAGGCGGTGGTCGACGGGGTCGTCGTGGCGTTCCTGCCGGACCTCCAACTGGAGCCGGAAAAGAAGCTGGTGGCGACCTTCGTCGGCACGCCCCAGCCGGCAACCATGCAGTCCAACGAGCTGCGCAGCTATTGGCTGACCCAGGACTTCAGCGTGGCGACGGGGCCGGCCGGGAAGGTGACCGTCACGCCCGCGAAGCCGCCGCTGAACGCCGCCGGCAAGACCGCGAAGGCGGCCGTCCGCACCCCACCGGAGCAGCTCGCCGCGGCGAAAGCCGCGGATAGCCGCGCCGACCCGGCTGCCGGTGCCGTCGATCCGGCGACCGGCCTGGCGACCGCCTCCGCGACGGAGCCTGCGGCCGCCGAGGCGTCACCGGCCGTGTGCCCGCTGCCGGATCAGCCGGCCCCGGGTGGCAGCGCCGCATCTTCCGGCGGCGTCACCGCCGAAGCCGGCCCGCCCGACGACGCCGAGCCGGGCGACGGGCCGTCGATCGTCACCGTCGAGGCGAGCCCGGCGATGCGCGACATCCGGGTGTGCGATCCCAAGGGACGTCTCTCCGATATCGTGATCGAGCGGATCGAGCCGGCAACGAAGGGAATCCGGATCGCCAAGGGCAGCGTGCGCGGCGCGCCGGCCGCCGGTGAGCCGGCGGTGGTGACCCTGGCGATCTCCGGCGAGCTCGCGCCCGGCACCTACCGGGTGCAGCTGAAGGGCCGTAAGCGCCACGGCCGGCGTGGGGTCGCGCACACCGTTCCGGTCACCGTCCTGCCGGTCACGGTACAGCGGCTGTCTCGACGGGTCGCCGGCCTGCGCGCGACCGGTGGCCTCAGCACCGCCGCGGCGGAGCGCCTGACCGCGCTTCTGAGCGAGGGCGGCGCGCACCTGAGTGGGGGCGACCTGGCGGAAGGGCAGGCCGCGATCGACCGCTTCCTGGCGCAAATCGAGAACGACCGGGACGGCGCCATGACGCCGGAGGCGCGGGCTGCGCTGACCCGCGAAACCCGGGCGCTCAAGGCCTCCCTGAACGGCGCTTGAACGCCCGCATCCCAGGTCCGTCGATCTTCCAGGTACCGGAGATGACCGCGATGACCCTGCTCGAGCACCCTGGCAAATCGGCCGAATGCTGGTTCGTGAATGCGCTGCTGGACGGCGCGGTGGACGTCTACGTCAATTACGCCCGGACGCCCGCCGCCTTGGAGGTCGGGTCCCAGGAGATGGTCCGCCTGCTGCGGCTCGACGGCAGCGAACGCCAGCCGTTTCAGACCCACAGCGTCCTCGTGCGCTGGCAGGACCATGCCCGCGGGCGGGTGCTCGCCTCGGCGTCGATCGAGCTGCACGCCGGGCGCAGCTTCACCGCCGTGCTGCATCCGTCCGACGTGCCGGGCAGTTACCGGCTGTCGATCTACCGCAACGACTTTTCGCCGGCCGGGCGGGCCTGCCTGGAGGTCCGCCACGTCGGCTTCGGGCCGGCGATCGACTGGTCGTTGGCGCCGCGTCGCGGCACCGACATCACGATTCCGCCGGATCCGCGCCATGGTCGCCTGATCCGCGGGCAGTGGCAGCAGGCCCGGGAGGTGATCGAGAACGATTACCGGCTGGAAGCGCGGGTCCAGGGCCGCGCCACCTCGGTGCTGCCGCAGCTGCAACTTGTGCACGAACGCCTGACGGTGGCGCACTACGTCGGCCGGTCGCCGTCGGAACGCCGGGCCCGCGGCGAAACCGCCGCCTGGCTGGTCCAGCAGCTGCGCATCCCAACCGGCGTCCCGGACCAGGCGGGCGTGACCGTTCCCGACAAGCCCGCCAGCGACACCAACAGCGACCACCGGATCATCTTCTGCGCGCCGCCCCTACCGATCGTCCGCACCGACGCCGCGAGTGCGGCGGTGGAGGCGCGCGATCCCGACGGCCGGGTCGCCGACCTGTCGATCGACCGGGTCGACCCGGATCCGGGCGGGATCACCCTGCCGCCGGAGACGGTCGTGCCGTCGCCCGGGATCGGCGTGCCCGCGCTGGGCACGCTGCGGATCGCCGCGGACGTGCCGGACGGCCACTACCAGGTGCGGGTGCGCGCCAACCCGGCCGACGCGCTGGCCGAAAGCGCGACCTTCACCGTGCCGCTGACGGTGCGGCCGGTCACGCTGCGCCGGCTGCTCCGGCAGGTCGACCGGCTGTGCGCGGACGGCGCGATGAGCCACGCGGCGGCGCACGGGCTCCGGCAGGCGCTGCACGCGGCGGTGGACGCACGCGCCGCCGGCAATCCCGACGCGCTGGCGCGACCGCTGGCCCGCGCGGCCGCGCTGATCGAGGCCGAGCGCGGCCGCGGTATCGCTCCCGGCTCGGCGAACGATCTGGCGTGCCAGCTGGCCGCGTTCCGCCGCGGGCTGCCCCGCCGCGGCGCACGCGACACCGCTCCCGCGCCACGCCCCCGAAACGCACACCAGGACGTCTGAACCGGAAAGGACCTCCGCCATGACCGTCGAGCAGCCGATCAACACCGCCCAAGTGTGGTTCGTCAACGCCGTCGATTATTTCCCGATCGACGTTTTCATCAACGGTTCCGACCAGCCGACCCTGACCGACGTCTCGTCGCTCGAGATCGGATCCGTGTTCGAGGCCGACGGCACGGCCGGCCGGCCGTTCCAGACCTATGCCTTCAAGATCCGGCGGAAGGACGATCCCTCGCGCGGCCAGCCGGACATCGGGGTGCTCGCCGAGGCATCGGTCGACCTGCGGCGCGGCCTGAGCTTCACCGCCGTGTTCCACGCCGGCGACGCGCCCTACACCTACCAGCTTTCGGTCTTCGCCAACGACTTCCGGGCCTCCGGCAACGGCCGGCTGGAGGTCCGTCACACGGCGTTCCCGAAAAACATGACCTGGACGATCGAGCCGAAGCCGGGCGCCGATCCGCAGATCCCGTTCGACCAGCGCTCCGGTGCCCTCGAGCGCGGTCAATGGCAGCAGGCGACCGAGCTGGTGGAGAACGACTACCGGCTGGAGGTCCGGGTCGATGGCCAGTTGTACGCGTTCAACAAGGACCTGGAAATCGAGGCGGAGAAGATGCTGGCGACCTACTTCGTCGGCAATCCGGAACCGGCAACGACCGAGCTGAACGACCTGGAAAATTACCTGCTGGTGCAGGAGTTCAAGCTGCCGCCGGGGCCGACCCTGCAGAAGGTCGTGACCGCGCCCGCGCCCGCGTTCACGCAAACCAACACCAACCAGCCGGTGAGCTTCGACTTGCCGGAGCTGATCGGCTTCGAAAGCAACATCATCTCCGGCGAGATCACCGCGACCGATCCCGACGGCTACGTCACCAATCTGGCGATCGTCGGCATCCGCCCGGACTTCGGCTCGATCCGCATCCCGGACAATGGCGTCACCCCGTCCGAGACGATCGGCGATCCGGCGACCGCGATCGTCTGTGTCGGCGGCGATACCCCGGCCGGCTGCTACGACATCCATGTGCGCAGCAACCCGCAGTCGCTGGCCGATACGGCGGACGTGACGCTGAAGCTGGAAGTCAAGCCGGTGACCGCGCAGCGCCTGTCCCTGCTGGTCGAGAACTTCCGCGTCCAGGCGCGCATCGAGGCGGGCTTTGCCCAGGAACTCCAGAGCCTGACCGACGAGATCGCGACCGCGGTCGCCAACGACGCGCTGGCGCTCGCCCAGGAACGGCTGACGACGTTCGCCGGCCGGGTCGAGAGCGAGGCCGGCGCGGCCGTCGAGGAACAGGCATCGAAGAACCTTTCGCGCGAGGCGAAGGCGATGAGCGCCTGGCTGGAACGCCGGCAGAAGGCCGCCGAGAACACCGCGATCTGCGCCACCTGAGGGCCGCGCGACGCGACACCTTTTCCGGGCCGTGCGGCCCGGAAAAGCTCCGGTGGGCCCCGCTGGTCCGCCGGATCCCGCAACCTTGAAGGAAGGAGACCCACCCATGCCGACGCAAAGCTCGCAGGTCGATCAGATCCTGACCGACCTGGCCCAGATCGAAGCCAAGCTCAACTCCGGCCGTCTGTTCGACGTGCTCGAGGTGGTGCGCGATCAGATGCGTGACCTGAAGAACCAGAACCAGCAGATCCGCAACGATCTGATGGACCTGCAGCGGACCATCTTCGAGGTCAACGCGAACGCCAAGAAGGCCGACTAACCAGGCGAACGCCGTGCGCCCGGTCGCGGATCGGGCGCACGGACTGCCTGCCCGCCGCAACACGACAGGAGACCACGATGGAACCCCAAAGCTCCCAGATCGACCAGATCGTCGCGACCTTGTCGAAGATCCAGGCCACGGTGAACTCCGGCCGGCTGTTCGACACGCTGGAAGTGGTGCGCGACCAGATCCGCGACCTGAAGCACCAGAACCACGAGATTCGCAACGACCTGATGGACCTCCAGCGGGTGGTGTTCGAGGTCAACGCGAACGCCAAGAAGGCCGACTAGGCCGGTTCGGCTGCGTGACCGGGAGGGCGGCTCGCCGCCCCTGAGCCGCCCTCCCATTCTACCGATCCCTTGTCACAAGGTGCCGCCATGTCGCCGCGCGACGTCCGCTCGGGACCCATCGCCATTGACGCCGACCGGCCGGACGCCGCCGAACCGCTGCACCGGCTGGGCAACCTGGTCGTGCAGGCCGGCGGACGGGTCCGGCCCGGCACCAGCTTCCGCGTGCGCGGCGGCGCGTTGACGGTGCACCGGCGTGAGCCGGATCCACAAGGGGCCCCGCTGATCACGGTCCCGGTCGCCTGTCTGCCGCCGACCGGGGCCTTTTGCTTCACCGTCGCGCGCGGCCGGTTCGACGTGCGGGCGCGCGCCGATGGGCCCGCGGCTACCCCGGTGCAAACCCGGGCGGTCAGGGCGCTGGTCGATCTGTACAATGCGCTCGATAAACCGCGGTGGTGGGCGCGGCAGTCGCCGTGGCTGACCCTGTGGAACGACCCGGAGCTGCTGAGCCATCTCGTCCATGGCGACCGGCCGTTCGGCCGGCCGGCCGAGGTCGGCCTGTACCGTGCGGGGGCCTGGGAGCGCCTGCTGGTCAAGAGCTTCCTGAGCGCGCGCGTGTTCGCGCTGCGCGCCGCGGTGCGGGGCCCGTGCGTCGAGGTGTTGCTGCCGCTGCTGGACGCGCTGGACCACCATGCCGACGCCCATCGGTTCCAGCGGACCGACCGGGCGGGCCGGCCCGAGCAATCGGCGGCCATGCTGACCGCCCGGCAGGCCCAGCCAGTTCCCGATAGCGACGCCTGCCGGGTGACCTACAACCTACTCGACGGGCAGCAGGCGCTGCTGCACTACGGCTTCCTCGACACCAGCGCGACGTTCGCCCTGTCGGTGCCCGCGCGGCTGCCGCTCGCCTGCGGCCTGACGCTGGTCGTTGTGGGATCGGTCGGGCGCTACCGGGACCCGCTGCCGGCGGAGCGGGAGCCGCTGCGCCCCCATTTGCCGCGGGTCCTCAACGCGCCGCCGGAGATCCTGGCGGTCACCCGGCCGCCGTTGCCGCCGGGCAGGGCGGGCGCGACCCTTCACGCCGTCACGGAGGTGCTGATCGAAGCCAAGCGGCCCGACTGGTCCGTGGATCGCCGCAGCGAGGCCGCCGGGCAGGCGGCGCGCGCGCTGCTGGACGCCAACCGGCGGTACTATGCCCGGCTGGCCGATCTGCTCGCCGCCGCGCACAGTCGGTCCGGCCGCGGCGATGTGCCCGGCCGGTGCGCGACGCTGGCGGCGCTGGATAGCTGGATGGCCCGCATGGACAGACATGTCTTCGACCCGCGCCCAAATCCGCTGTGACGTTTTGGCGGCGCTTCTACGTGCAGAATTGCATTTAGTTCTGCGGGTGCTAAGCTCTTCCTCTCCGAACCGCCGCGGGGCCGTAGAGACGGCGGCCGCGCGCCTGCTGGAAAAGGACGATGCCACCATGATCTTTGTGCAGAAATCGAAGCTGGTGCCGGTTCTGCTGGCCACCCTCCTGCTGGGCGCCTGTGCGAACGGGCCCGGACCGAAACAGACCGTCGGCACGCTCGGCGGGGCGGTGCTGGGCGGCTGGGGCGGCTCGCAGATCGGCAAGGGCGAGGGCAAGCTCTGGGCGACCGGCGCAGGCGCGGTGCTGGGCGCGCTGGTCGGCTCCGAGGTCGGCCGCTCGCTGGACCGCGCGGACCGTCAGCAGGTCGCGGCGACCACTCAGGATACGCTGGAATACGCGCCCAGCGGCCAGACCTCGCAGTGGCGCAACCCGGACAGCGGCAACCGCGGCACCGTGACCCCGACGCGCACCTACCGCGCTGGCGACGGCCGGTATTGCCGAGAGTTCCAGCAGACCGTGATCATCGGCCGGGAAGCGGAGCGCGTCTACGGCACCGCCTGCCGACAACCCGACGGCAGCTGGCAGATCGTCCAGGGCTAGACCGCGCCTCTCGGTCCGAGAGAGCCTTTCGCAAGGCCGCGTCTCGCAGCATCCTATGCGGGTAGCGGCGTCTTGCGTGCAATAGGCTCATCCAAGATCCCGGCCTAAGGAATGTAGCCGTAGGACCAGGCCCGGCTGACGGCCGCGGCCGCGTTCGCCACGCCGAGCTTGGAGTAGATGCTGTGCCGGTGGTTCTTCACCGTCGGGACGCTCATGCGCAGGTGTCGTGAGGTCTCGCGGATCGAATAGCCGCGCGCCGCGTAGCGCAGCACCTCGATCTCCCGCATCGTCAACAGCGGGCGAGTCAGGGTCTGCCGGTCGTGCTTGCCGTACAGCCCCACGGTGTGGTGGCGCAGGTAGTCCTGTAGCACGGCGTGCGGGTCCTGGTAGCGACTGGCGCCCGGGTTCGCCGCGCGTTCGACCGCGGCCACGATCGCCGCCACGGGGTCGCGGTAGGTCAGGAACCCGGCGGCGCCCTCCCGGAACGCGCGGTACAGCGTTTCCCCCTCCCAGCCCTCCGCGATCAGGATCACGCGCGCCGCCAGCCCGTGCCGGTCGATCGCCTTGATCAGCCGCGCGCCGTCGAGCAGGGCGCCGTCGTACTGCGCGATCACGATGTCCGGACGCACCCGGCGAAGCAGGGCGATCGGATCCTCGCTCTCCCCGCCGTCGGTGACGGCAATGTCCGGGCGCGTCTCCAGAGCCGCGATCAGGCCATGGCGGACGATCGCGTGTGCGTGCGTGACCACCACGCGGATGGTCGGGATCGGTTTGCGGTTTGCCACAGCATCATGCCCGTCTGTTGCCTCGCCTGCTTGGCGGCACCGGTCGTCGGATTTGTCCGACCGCCGGCGCGGCGGTTGTGTCCCCGGCCCGTGGGTGTTTGCCCGTCTTGATCGCCGGCTTTTGACGCGATATGCGCGTTTCGGGCTATCTTATTTAGATAAAATACAACTCACGAGACATACAACTATGCCGGCAACCGGAAGACTTTTGCAATGCCTCAAAGCGGCCTGTCGGACCAAAAGTTTAAACTTTCGATCCCCCACCCGCGCGCCCGGCGGGATGTCCAGCCGGCGAGGCCTTCAGACGTTCAACCAAAGCTGCTAGAAGCGCAGGCGCCGGCGGCTGCGGCGGGGCTGAGGCCCGCCCGCCCGGGTGAGCCCCGGCCGGCGTGGATAGCGATTTTACCCTAGATATAGCTATGCTATAAGCTTCAACCGCAGTATTTGGGAGCGCGGACGCGATGGCCGGCCATTCGCAGTTCAAAAACATCATGTACCGGAAGGGCGCGCAAGATAAGAAGCGCGCCCGGCTGTTCACCAAGCTCGCCCGCGAGATCACGGTGGCCGCCAAGGAAGGCGGCGAGGATCCCGAGGCGAACCCGCGCCTGCGCTCGGCGATCGCCCAGGCGCGCGCCAACAACATGCCCAACACCAACATCGAGCGGGCGCTCAAGAAGGCGACCGGCGATGGGGCGAGCCAGAATTACGAGGAGGTCCGCTACGAGGGCTACGGTCCGGGCGGCGTGGCGATCGTGGTCGACACCCTGACCGACAACCGAAACCGGACCGCCTCCGAGGTGCGCTCGACCTTCTCCAAACTGGGCGGCAACCTGGGCGAGACGAACTCCGCCTCGATCATGTTCGAGCGGGTCGGCCGGGTGATCTTTCCGGAAACGATCGGCGACTTCGACACCGTGTTCGAGGCCGCCGCCGAGGCCGGCGCGGAGGACGTCGAGCACCAGCCGGCGAACGAGGACGACGACGAGCCGGGCCGCTACGAGGTGATCTGCCAGGCGAACGACTTCTCGGTCGTGCGCGACACGCTGAGCGACCGGTTCGGCGACCCGACGGAGGCGCGCCTGGGCTGGAAGCCGCTTTCGACCCAGCCGGTCAGCGAGGAGCAGGCACAGACCCTGCTGAAACTGATCGACACGCTGGAGGACTACGACGATGTCCAGCAGGTGACCTCCAACCTGGAGCTGGACGACGACGTCATGCAGCGGCTGTCGGCGTGAGCGTCGGCGCCGCGCTGGCTGGGATGGCCCGCGGATGCGCGTGATCGGCCTGGACCCCGGACTCCGGCGCACCGGCTGGGGCGTGATCGATGCCGACGGCGCGCGTCTGAGTCACGTCGCCAACGGCATCGTGCAGTCCGACGGCGAGCGTTCCACCGCCGAGCGGCTGGTGCAGCTGCACGCGGGGATCGACGCCGTGCTCGCCGAATACCGGCCGGATCAGGCGGCGGTCGAGGAGACGCTGGTCAACAAGAACGCGCAGTCAACGCTCAAGCTGGGGGTGGCGCGCGGCGTCGCGTTGCTGGTGCCGGCCCTGGCCGGGCTTCCGGTGGTCGAGTACTTGCCGATGATCGTGAAAAAGGCCGTGGTCGGCACCGGGCACGCGGAGAAGGAGCAAGTGACCATGATGGTCGGCCGGTTGCTGCCGGGGGTCGAGATCCGCAACGCCGACAGCGCCGACGCGCTGGCGGTGGCGATCTGCCACGCCCACCATGCCGGCAGTACAAGCCGCTGGGGCGGCGTCGCGTCCGGCGGCGGCGACACGCCCGCGCTCGCGGTGTCCGCCTCCGGCAACGGGCAGGTGCCGGGGCAGGCGGCCCCGGCGGCGGACACGGCCACCGGGCGCGGCCGCTCGGCGGGCCGGAAAGGACGCCGGCGGTGATCGGCAAGCTGCGCGGCTTGGTCGACGAGGTCGACGACGATCACGTCGTGCTGGACGTCGGTGGTGTCGGCTATCTGGTCAACGCCTCCGCCCGCACGCTGGGCCGGCTGCCCGGCCGCGGCGAGGCGGTGCAGCTGATGATCGAGACGGTGGTACGCGAGGACGCGATCCTGCTCTACGGCTTTCACGAGACGGCGGAGCGCGACTGGTTCCGCCTGCTCAACACCGTGCAGGGCGTGGGCGCGCGCCATGCTCTCGCCATTCTTTCCGTGCTCCCTCCCGACCAGTTGGCCCAGGCGGTCGCCGCGCAGGACAAGCAGTCGGTCGCGCGCGCCAACGGCGTCGGTCCCAAGCTGGCCGGCCGGATCACCGCGGAGCTGAAGGACAAGGCCGGCACGATTCAGCTCGGCCCGGCCGCGGGCGGCGGGCCAGCCGGCACCGGCCAGGCGCCCGAGGGCGCGGCCGCGGCCGCCGTTGGCGAGGTCAGTGAGGATGCTGTGAGCGCCTTGACCAACCTTGGCTACAAGCGCACTGAGGCGTTCACCGCGGTCGCGGCGGCAAGCCGGCGGCTGGGCCGCGACGCCGGCTTGCAGAGCCTGATCACGGAAGGGCTTAAGGAGCTCTCCCAATGACCGACGACCAGCGGGTCGTCCAGAGCGAGCGGACGGACGAAGACACCGGCGAGGCCAGCCTGCGCCCGTCCGCGCTGGACGAGTTCGTCGGCCAGCAGGAGCTGCGCGCGAACCTGTCGGTGTTCATCGAGGCCGCCCGCCGGCGCGGCGACGCCCTGGACCACGTGCTGTTCTTCGGGCCGCCGGGACTGGGCAAGACCACGCTGGCGCAGATCGTCGCGCGCGAGCTGGGCGTCGGCTTCCGCCACACCAGCGGGCCGGTGATCGCCAAGCCCGGCGACCTGGCGGCGATCCTGACCAACCTGCAGCCGCGCGACGTGCTGTTCATCGACGAGATCCACCGCCTGACCCCGCAGGTCGAGGAGATCCTCTATCCCGCGATGGAGGACTTCCAGCTCGACCTGATCATCGGCGAGGGGCCGGCCGCGCGCTCGGTGCGGATCGATCTGCCGCCGTTCACGCTGGTCGGCGCGACCACGCGCTCGGGCCTGATCACGACGCCGCTGCGCGAGCGCTTCGGCATCCCGCTGCGCCTGCAGTTCTATCAGCCGGACGAACTGAAACTCATCGTCGCGCGCGGCGCCCGCGTGCTCGGCATCGAGATGAGCGCCGACGGCGCCATGGAGATCGCCCGGCGCGCCCGCGGCACGCCGCGCGTCGCTGGCCGTTTGCTCCGGCGGGTGCGCGACTTCGCCGCCGTCGGCGACAACGCGTGGATCGACCGCGCGGTCGCCGACAACGCGCTGAAGCGCCTGCAGGTCGACGCGCGCGGCCTGGACTCGATGGACCGCCGCTACCTGCGCTGCCTGGCGGAGAACTACGGCGGCGGCCCGGTCGGGGTGGAGACGCTCGCCGCGGCACTCAGCGAACAGCGCGACGTGCCGGAGGAAGTGATCGAACCCTACCTGATCCAGCAGGGACTGCTGCAGCGCACGCCGCGCGGCCGGATGCTGACCAGCCAAGGATTTTCCTATCTTGGCATGAAGCCGACCGCGCGTGTCGCCGCCCAGCTCGACATGCTGGGCGATGCCTCCGATCCAGAGGGCGGTCCGGATGGCGACCCGGACCTCGATTCGGCCGCCGATCCCGCAGCCGATCCCGCTCTCGATCCCGCCGCCGACCCTGGGGCCAAAACCGGCGGAGGGGCGGCATGACCGGCGGCCTGGACGAGACGCTGCCGGCCGACCTGCCGGCGGAGGCGCGCGGTCTGTCGGGCCGGCTCGACCCGCAGACCGGCGTGCACCGGATGTGGCTGCGGATCTATTACGAGGACACCGACGCCGCCGGGATCGTGTACTACGCCAACTACCTGCGCTATGCCGAGCGGGCGCGCACCGAGATGCTGCGCCTGGTCGGGATCGGCCAGCGCCGGCTGATGGCGCAGCAAGGCCTCGCCTTCGCGGTCGCCGGGGCGGAGGTCGACTACCGTACGCCGGCCCGCCTGGACGACGTGCTCGAGGTCCGCTCCTGCTGCCGCAAGTTCGGCCGGGTGCAGCTGACCATCGAGCAGACCCTGGTGCACGCCCAGGACCGCCGGGAGATCGCGCGGGCGCGGGTCCGGGTCGCCTGCCTCGACGCCAACACCCGGCCGGCGCGGCTGCCGGACGATGTCCTTCGGGCGCTGGAGCCCTACAAGCAAACGCGGGAGCCTACCTAACCGATGGAGAACGATTCCCTCGCCGGCGCGGCAGGGCAGGCGGCGCACGACATGTCGCTGATCGGCCTGTTCTTCCAGGCCGACATCGTCGTGAAGTTCGTGATGCTGCTGTTGATCGCCGCCAGTGTGTGGTCCTGGGCGATCATCTTCGACAAGGCGATGCTGCTGCGCCGGCTCAAGCGTGCGGCCAATCAGTTCGAGGAGGCCTTCTGGTCCGGCGGCTCGCTGGACGACCTGTACGACCGCATGTCGGACCGGGCGGGCGATCCGATGGCCGCGGTGTTCCTGGCGGCGATGCGCGAATGGCGCCGCTTCGCCAGCCGCGCGCGCCCGGAGATCACCGGCAGCGTTCAGGGCCTGCAGCAGCGCATCGAAAAGGTCATGGACATCACCCTGGGCCGGGAAATGGAGACCGTGGAGCGGCGCATGATCTTCCTCGCCAGCGTCGGCTCGGCGGCGCCGTTCGTCGGCCTGTTCGGCACGGTCTGGGGGATCATGAACGCCTTCACCTCGATCGCGGCGACCAAGAACACCTCGCTCGCCGTGGTCGCACCCGGCATCGCGGAAGCGCTGTTCGCGACCGCGCTCGGCCTGGTCGCGGCGATCCCGGCGGTGGTCGCCTACAATAAGCTGTCGACCGACATCGCCCGCTACGGCGAGCGGCTGGAGAACTTTGCCGGCGAGTTCTCGGCGATCCTGTCCCGTCAGGTCGAGGAGGCGCGCTAGCCATGGCGGGCGGTCTCCAGGGCGGCGGCGGCATCCGCCGGCGGCGGCGCGGCCACCGGCGCAGCTATACCCCGATGAGCGACATCAACGTCACGCCGTTCGTCGACGTGATGCTGGTGCTGCTGATCGTGTTCATGGTCACCGCCCCGCTGTTGACGGTGGGGGTTCCGGTCGACCTGCCGAACAGCCAGGCCTCACCGATCAGCGAGGACAGCGAGCCGCTGGTGATCACGGTCGACCGCAACGGCGCGATCTATATCCAGGAGACCGAGGTGGCGTTCGAGAACCTGGTGACCCGGCTGAACGCGATCACCGATCGCAGCCCGGATACCCGGATTTTCGTGCGCGGCGACCGGGAGATCGCCTATGGCCGGATCATGCGTGTGATGGGCCGGCTGAACGGCGCCGGCTTCGAGAAGGTCGCGCTGATCACCGAGCAGGACGACCAGGGTTAGGCGATGCGCAAGGCGCTGCTGTTCTCGCTTGGCCTGCACGTCGGTCTCGCCGCCGCGTTCATCGTCGGGCTTCCGGATTTCGGCGAGGACCTGGAAGTGCGCGAGCCGGTGCCGGTGCAGGTGATCAGCGAGGATCAGCTCGCCCAGGCGGCGCCGCAGTCAGACGCCGAAGAGTCCGAGGCCGAGCAGCCGGCCGACCAGCCACCGGAACAGCCGCCCCAGCAGGCCGAACAGCAGGCCCCGCCGCCGGCCCCAGCGCCGCCGGAGCCGCAGAACGCCCAGCCGGCCGCGCCCGAACCGGCGCCCGAGCCGGCCCCAGAGCCGCCCGAGCCGCAGCAGTCGGCAGAGGCCGAGCCTGCGCCCGCGCCGGAGCCTGAGCCGGAGCCGACACCCGAGCCCGAATCGCAGGCCGAACCGGCGCCACAGCCGCCCGAGCGGCCCGCCACCGAACCCGAGCCGAAGCCCGAACCCGAGCCGCAGACGGCCGAGCGGCAGGCGGACCAGCAGCAGGCCGAGAGACCGGCGCCGGCGCCCGCTCGCAAGCCGCAGCGCCCGACGGCCCAGCGCGAACCGCAGCAGCAGACCGAGCCGGACCCGCCGCCGCAGCAGGCACAGGAGCCGGAGCCGTCGCAGCCGCCCAAGCGCGACCTGAGCTCGATTCTGAAGGACGTCGAAGAGGATTTCGCGGGCTCCGAGCAGCAGCAGCCGAACCCCGATCCGGACGCCCAGAACCAGACCAGCCAGGAGGGCGCGCCGGCGCAGGAGACGCAGCAGGCGGTGCAGCCGCCGGAAGCCGACCGGATCGCCCAGCAGCTGACCGCCAGCCAGATCGACGCGATCCGCCGGCAGCTCGCCTCCTGCTGGAGCCCACCGGTCGGCGCAAGCGACGCCGAGGATCTGCGCATCGAGATCCGCGTCCAGCTGGAGCGCGACGGCAGCGTGCGCTCGGCCGAGCTGATCAGCCGCGAGCGGATGAGCGAGAGCTTCTACCGCGCCGCCGCCGAGAGCGCGATGCGCGCCGTGCGGATCTGCTCCCCGCTGCAAGGTCTGCCGGTGGAAAAGTACCAGCAGTGGCAGACCCTGCTGCTCAACTTCGACCCGCAGAAAATGCTGGGCGGCTAGGAGCGTCCGGCCGGGCACGAAAGTCGTCCCGTCTCCGCCACTGGAGACTTTCGCACTACTCGCCCGGCGCCCGTATGGGGCCCTTCGACACGGACGCCTTCGGCGTCCTACTCAGGATAAAGTTGGAGGTGTGTCAGACGTTTACATACAGCTTTATGCTGAGGTGCCAGCCGCAGGCTGGCGTGTCGAAGCACTCCACGCGGATGCTGATTCCCGCGTGCAAAAGTCTCCCCCGGTGGCGGAGACGGGACCCCCCGCCGCGCTGTGCCTTCCTCCCGGCGTCGCGAGAGCTCCCGACTCACACAGCGGTCACTTGGCTGGCGCCCAAATTTCGCCTTAGTGCGGCGCTATGGCGCCGTTACCATCGCGAGTGCGGCGGTAGAGAGCGCGATTCGCGCGTGTGCCGCTGGCCGTTCGAGCGCGACCTATCCGAAGCGAGAGACGAGCCCTGACATGACCGATTCGACCCGCCGGCGCTTTCTGACCGGGTCGCTGTGCGCGGCCGGTGCGCTTGCCGCCGGTCCGGCCGGCTTCGTGCGCGAGGCGCGCGCGGAGCTGGAGATCGACATCACGCGCGGCTACATCGAGCCGCTGCCGATCGCGATCACCGACTTCTACGGCGAAAACCGGCAGACCCGCTCGCTCGGTCAGGATGTCGCCGGCGTGATTCGGGACAACCTGCGCCGGTCGGGGCTGTTCAAGCCAATCGATCAGGGCGCCTTCATCCAGAGCGCGGAGGCCTTACGGGGCGGCCCGCGGTTCCAGGACTGGCGGCTGATCGACGCGCAGGCGCTGGTCAGCGGCAAGGCGGAACAGCAGGCCGACGGGCGCCTGCGCGTGCAGTTCCGGCTGTGGGACGTGTATGCCGAATCCCAGATGATCGGTAAGGCGTACTTCACCACGCCGGGCAACTGGCGGCGCGTCGCGCACATCATCTCGGACGCGATCTACAAGCGCCTGACCGGCGAGCAGGGCTACTTCGACACCCGGATCGTCTACGTCTCCGAAAGCGGGCCGCAGAGCCGGCGGACCAAGCGCCTGGCGATCATGGACCAGGACGGCGCCAACCACCGCTACCTGACCGACGGGTCCAACCTGGTGCTGACCCCGCGGTTCTCGCCGACCCGCCAGGAGATCACCTACGTCTCCTATCAGGGGCGTTCGCCGCGGATCTATCTGTTCAACCTGAACACCGGGCAGCAGGAAGTGCTGGGCGAGTTCCCCGGCATGACTTTCGCGCCGCGCTTCGCGCCCGACGGCAACAGCGTGATCATCGCGCTCGACAACCAGGGCAACAGCGAGATCTACGTGATCGATCTGCGCACGCGCGAACGCCGCCGCCTGACCAACTCCAGCGCGATCGACATCTCCGCCTCGTTCGCGCCGAGCGGCGATCGGGTGGTGTTCAACTCCAACCGGGGCGGCAGCCTGCAACTCTACACCATGACCGCCGATGGCTCGAACGTGCAGCGCATTTCGTTCGGTGACGGGCGCTATTCGACGCCGGTCTGGTCGCCGCGCGGCGACATGATCGCGTTCACCCGCCAGCACCAGGGGACCTTCTACATCGGCGTGATGCGTCCGGACGGCGGCGGCGAGCGGATGCTGGCCGAAGGCTACCGGGTCGAGGGCCCGACCTGGGCGCCGAACGGCCGGGTGCTCTGCTTCTTCCGCCGCACCCGGGCCGATAGCCAGGGCCACTATTCGAGCAAGCTGTTCACGATTGACTTGACCGGTTACAACGAGCGGGAAGTCCCAACGCCGCAAGACGCGTCGGACCCCGCCTGGTCGCCGGCAATTCCCTGAGTTGGATCAAATTCGACCGAAAGGAAGCGGATATCTCAGGGCTTAAATACTTGCGAGCGTACGGCGGTAAACCTTGATCGCGGGGATGGCCGTTCGTATAGTCCGCGCAACCGCACGCCGGGCCGACGCCCGCGCCCCATCCGGACACCGCCCACCCCCGCGCAGCGGCCCGGTCTGACCCGGCCCTGACGACTTCGAGAGGACCCAAGATGCGTTTCAAGTTCCTGACCCTGTTCGCCGCGGCGCTGTTGCTCGCGGCGTGCGAGACCGGGCCCGACAACCAGGCGAACACCGGCGGCAGCGGCCAGTCCCGGACCGCGTCGCAGTCGACCGGCGGCGCCGACGACCTGACCGGCGGCGGCTCGGGGGCGGGCAGCGGCAGCGTCTCCAGCCAGAACATGGCAGGACCTGAGCCCGGCACCCAGGAGCACCTGGTGGTCAACGTCGGCGACCGCGTGTTCTTCGGTTTCGACGAGTACCAGCTATCCAGCGAGGCGCAGGCGACTGTCGAAAAGCTCGCCGCCTGGCTGAAGCAGCACCCGAGCAAGCAGGTCACGATCGAGGGCCACGCCGACGAACGCGGCACCCGCGAGTACAACCTGGCGCTCGGCGCCCAGCGCGCGAACGCGGTGCGCGACTACCTGATTGTCATGGGAATCGATCCCAACCGGGTCGAGACCGTGTCGTTCGGCGAGGAGCGTCCGGCCGTCCCGGGATCCAACGAGGACGCCTGGGCGCAGAACCGCCGCGCCGTCTTCGTGGTCCAGGGCACGCCGTCGTCCTAACCCCGGTCGGCGTCTGCCACGGATGACGCCCGTCCGGCCAGCCCGGGCGGGCGTTATCGAGTCCGGACCACATTTGTGCCCGAATCGCGCGGCAGCTATTCTCGTCCCGACATCGGCCACCCGATCCGACAGCGACATTAGCGACGGACCCGACATGACCGCTTTCCCGACCTTCCCGATCCCCGGCAGCATGGCGCCCAGGCTTCTCCTGGGCGTGCTCGTCGCCGGCTTGCTGGTGTTCGGCCCGCCGGCCGGGCCGGCCAACGCGCAGAGCGGGGTCGAGCGTCTGACCAACAAGGTCGACCGTCTGCAGCGCGAGCTGAACGACCTGCAGCGCCAGGTCTACGCCGGCGCGGGCGGGGGCGAAGCGCCGTCCGCAAGCGGTAGCCAGGCGTCCGGCGGCGACCCCGGCATGACCCAGCCGGCGGCGGCGCTGCTGCAGCAGAAGCTGAGGCAGCTGGAGCAGACGGTGCAGGAGCTGACCGGCCGGGTGGAGCGCGTGCAGTACGACCTGCGCCAGCTGACCCAACGGCTGAACGCGCGGGCGAACGACGTCAACTACCGGCTGAGCCAGCTGGAGCAGGCGACCGGCGTGTCCGCCACCGGCAGCGGGCAGCAGACCGGCCAGGGTCAGGCGCAGCAGGGCCAGCAGCAGGCTCGGACGCAGGCACGGGGCCAAAGCACCGGCGGCGGCCAACAAGCCGGGCAGGGCGGCAACTCGCAACAGGGCCAACAAGGCCAACAGGCCCAGCAAACGCAGCAGGCCCAGCAGACCCGGCAGACCCAGTCGGGGCAGGACGGCCAGGGCCAGCCGGGCAACACCCTGGGCCAGGTGTCGCAGCGCGCGGTCAACGAGCTGCGCCAGAACCAGGGCGGCACCCAGCCGGGTCAGTCGGGGATTGGCCCAGGCGCGGCCGGCCAGAGCGGCGGCGGCGCAAGCGGCAGCGGCCAGAACGGCGGCGACGGCCAGCCGGGCCAGCAGACCGCCGCGGTCAACGTCGAGCTGCCCGACGGCATGCCGCAGGAGCAGTACGACTACGCCTTCGGCCTGCTGCGCCAAGCCGACTACGCCAAGGCCGAACAGGCGCTGTCCAAGTTCCTGAACCGGCACCCCGAGCACGAACTGGCCGGCAACGCCAAATACTGGCTGGGCGAGACTTTCTACGTCCGCGGCAACTACGAGCGCGCGGCCGTGACCTTCGCCGAGGGCTTCCAGAATTATCCCGATAGCCAGAAGGCGCCGGACAACCTGCTCAAGCTGGGCATGTCGCTGGCCCAGATCGACCGGGTCGAGGACGCCTGCGGCATCTTTGCCGAGCTGCGGTCGCGCTATCCCGATGCCACCAACAACATCCTGCAGCGCGCCGAGCGCGAGCAAAACCGCCTCAACTGCGGCCAGGGCTGAGCGCGTCGTCGTCGGCCGCTGTGAGAGGCACACCGCCGGCGTCGGGTGCCCGCGCATCCAGCGGTTGAAATGACCGGCGCCGCGCCCGTGACGGCGGATGAGTTCGCCCGGCGCATGGCGGCGTTCGCGCCGTTCGAGCCGCGGCCGGTGGTGGCGGCCGCGGTGTCCGGCGGGCCGGACAGCCTGGCGCTGACGCTGCTGCTGGCCGACTGGGCGGCCGCGCGCGGCGGGCAGGTGCTGGCGATCACGGTCGACCACGGCCTGCGCCCGGAAGCCGCGGCGGAGGCGCGCTGGGTCGCCGACGTGCTGGCCGCGCGCGGGGTCGCGCACCGGATCGCCGGCTGGCAGGGCGACCGGCCCGACCGCGTCCGGCAGGAGCATGCGCGTGCGGAGCGCTACGATCGGCTGCGCGAGGTCTGCGCCCGCGAAGGCGTCCTGCACCTCGCTCTCGGCCACCACCGTGCGGACCGGGCGGAGACGGTGCTGCTGCGGCTCAAAGCGCAGAGCGGCCTGGACGGCCTGGCCGGCATGGCGCACCAGCGCGAACTGCCGGACCTGCGCCTGATCCGCCCGCTGCTCGACCTGCCCAAGGAACGTCTGCAGGCCACGCTGGCCGCGCGCTGCGTCGATTGGGTCGACGATCCGACCAACCGCAATCCGGATCATCTGCGCGTGCAGCTGCGCGGCGTGATGCCGCAGCTGGCGGCCGACGGCCTGACACTGCCCCGGATCAACGCGCTGGCCGGCGCGCTCGGCACCGCCCGGCGCACCATCGAGGACGCGCAGGACGCCTTGCTTGCCCGCGCGGTCGTGCTGCACCCAGCGGGCTTCGGCTGGCTCGATCCGGTGGCGTTCGGCGCCGCGCGGCCGGCGGTCGGCGACGGCGCGCTCGCCCGCCTGCTGCTCGCGGTCGGCGGGGCGATCTATCCGCCGCGCGGCGGCCGGCTGGCGCGGCTGGCGGGCGAGCTGCGCGCGGGGCTGCCGGCCACCCGCACGCTGGGCGGCTGCCAGCTGATCCCGCGCAAACGCGGCGTTCTGGTGGTGCGGGAATGGGAGCGGGCCGTCCCGGTCACGCTGCACCCCGGCACCCGCGCGGTGGTCGACGGCCGGGTCGAGGTGGAGCTGTCGGCGCGGGCGCCGGGCCCGGCCGTGGTCCGCCCGCTCGGCCGGGCGGGCTGGGCCGCCTTGAGCGCGCGTCAGCCGTCACTGAAATCCCACGCCCTGCCGGGACCGGTGCGCCCGGCGCTGCTGGGCGTTTTCGACGCACGACACACGGGTCGCGGCGGGGCCGCGGGGCTGGCCGCCGTGCCGGATCTGAGCCAAGTCTCCAGCATGGCGGCGGTGTGGCTCGCGGACTGGCGCTATGCCCCGCGCCGCGCGTTGACCGGCGCCGGCTTTACAGTTGCTCAAGACGAAGCGCACACTATGTAATAAGGTGTCGATAAATCGGACGTGCGGGCCGGCCGCCCGCCGCCCGTGCCGAGTCCGGCGGCCCGAGCCCTTCGAGACACGCCCGCGAGACGGGCGGCCCACGGTGCATCGGCGCAACGTCAGACGGTCTCACACGGCCCCGGCCCCCGACAGCCCAACGGCCGAGGCGCCCGCCGGCAGAGGTAGAGGAAGCGATACCGTGAACTTCAGCCGCAACGCAGCACTCTGGATCATCATCGTGCTGCTGCTGTTCGCCCTGTTCAACCTGTTCCAGGGGTCGTCCCAGCGGGGCCCGGAGCAGCAGATGGCCTTCTCCGACTTCATGGAACAGGTGGAAAGCGGTCAGGTGAGCCGCGTCACCATCCAGGGCCAGGAAATTTCGGGCCAGTTCCAGGACGGCCGGCAGTTCCAGACCTACGCCCCGCAGGATCCCAATCTGGTGGAGCAGTTGCGCGACAACGGCGTGCGCATCTCCGCCAAGCCGCAGGAGGAGGTGAACCCGCTCCTGTCGATCCTGATCTCCTGGTTCCCGATGCTGCTGCTGATCGCCGTGTGGATCTTCTTCATGCGGCAGATGCAGGGCGGCGGCGGCAAAGCGATGGGCTTCGGCAAATCGAAGGCCAAGCTGCTGACCGAAAAGACCGGGCGCGTGACCTTCGACGACGTCGCCGGCATCGACGAGGCGAAACAGGAGCTGGAGGAGGTCGTCGACTTCCTGCGCGACCCGCAGAAGTTCCAGCGCCTGGGCGGCCGCATTCCCAAGGGCATGCTGCTGGTCGGACCGCCGGGCACCGGTAAGACGCTGCTGGCGCGCGCGATCGCGGGCGAGGCGAACGTGCCGTTCTTCACCATCTCGGGCTCCGACTTCGTCGAGATGTTCGTCGGCGTGGGCGCGAGCCGCGTGCGCGACATGTTCGAGCAGGCGAAGAAGAACGCGCCCTGTATCGTGTTCATCGACGAATTGGACGCCGTCGGCCGGCATCGCGGCGCGGGCCTCGGCGGCGGCAACGACGAGCGCGAGCAGACCCTGAACCAGCTCTTGGTCGAGATGGACGGCTTCGAGGCGAACGAGGGCGTGATCATGGTGGCCGCCACCAACCGCCCGGACGTGCTCGACCCCGCGCTGCTGCGCCCGGGCCGGTTCGACCGGCAGATCACCGTGCCCAACCCGGACGTGCTGGGGCGCGAGCGGATCCTGCGCGTGCACATGCGCAAGGTACCGCTGGCCCCCGACGTCGATCCCAAGGTGATCGCCCGCGGCACGCCCGGCTTTTCCGGCGCGGACCTGTCCAACCTCGTCAACGAGGCGGCGTTGCTCGCCGCGCGCGCCAACAAGCGCGTGGTCACCATGAACGACTTCGAACTGGCCAAGGACAAGGTCCTGATGGGCTCGGAGAAGCGGTCCATGGTGATGGACGACAAGGAGAAGGAGCTGACCGCCTATCACGAGGCCGGCCACGCCCTGCTGTCCCTGTTCGTCGAGGGCAACGACCCGCTGCACAAGGTGACGATCATCCCGCGCGGCCAGGCGCTGGGCGTGACCATGTCGCTGCCGGAGAAGGACCGCTACGGCTACAAGAAGTCGGAGATCACCGCGCGTCTGGCGATGATGTTCGGCGGCCGCGTGGCCGAGGAGCTGATCTACGGCAACGAGCACGTCACCACCGGCGCGGGCAACGACATCAAGCAGGCGACCGACCTCGCCCGCCGGATGATCACCGAGTGGGGCATGAGCGAGCGCCTGGGCCCGCTACGCTACTCGGAGAACGAGCAGGACATCTTCCTGGGCCACCAGGTCGCCCAGCGCAAGAACTTGTCCGAGTACACCGCCCGGCTGATCGACGAGGAGATCCACCGCGTGATCGCCGAGGCGGAGGCGAAGGCCCGCGAGGTCTTGACCACCCACTTCGACGACCTGCATACGCTCGCCAAGGGCCTCCTGGAGTACGAGACGCTGTCCGCGAGCGAGGTGCAGAAGCTGCTGAACGGCGAGAGCATCGACCGTTCCGACCCCGGCGGCGGCGAGAAGAGCCAGCCCGGCCGCCGCGCTTCCGTGCCGTCCAGCGGCCGCAACAAGGGCGGCGCCGCCGGCGGCCTGGAGCCGGAGCCGCAGGGGAGCTAGCCTGCCTGGCTTGCGAGACGACGATCACGGCCGCCGGGCCCGCCCCGGCGGCCGTTTTCGTTTGCGCATGCGGCAGCGCCCGGCGTGAGCAAGGCGCCGCGGCGGGTTCCCTCCCCTTCGCTCGAAGGGGAGGGTCAGGGTGGGGTAGGTCTGCACGGCCCTGCAGCGCCACGGAGCGTGCAAGCCACCTCACCCTGCCCCTCTCCTCCCAGTGGAGGAGAGGGAACCCGCCGACGCACCCGTCCCGCCCACACCCGCCGCTCCCACGTTGCGCGCGCGCGTAGCTGCCGCTAGGGTCCGCGTCCCGACGCGGCCGGCGCGCTTTCCGAGTCGCCGCCGCCCGAGAGCGATCCGTCAGACGCGAAAAGGCGAATTCCAAGCACCATGGCCGATACCCAAGGCATCACCGGCGACCAGTTGAAGTCCTACATCGAGCGGATCGAGAAGCTGGAGGAGGAGAAGGCCAACCTGCAGGCCGACATCCGCGAGGTGTACTCCGAGGCCAAGGCCAACGGCTTCGACACCAAGGTGATGCGCCAGCTGGTGCGCCTGCGCAAGATGGACCAGCAGGACCGCAGCGAGCAGGAAGAACTGCTGCACGTCTACAAGACCGCGATCGGCATGGAATAGCGCCGGCCAACGCGTCTGCAGGGGCGGCGCCGACGCGGGATGCGATCGCCACCGCTGTAGCTCTAACTTGTTGAAGTTAGGGAAAGATTTAGCTGAAAGGTGAATTCACCTTGCAGCATCTTGCCCTAAATCTCAATGTCCAGGCCGACGTCGAGCGCGGGAGCGCTGTGGGTCAGCCAGCCGGCGGAGATCACGTCGACCCCCGTCGCCGCGATCGCCGGCGCGCTCGCCGGCGTGACCGTGCCGGAAGCTTCCGCGATGGCCCGGCCGTCGATCCGCGCGACCGCGGCGCGCAGCGTCTCGGTGCTCATGTTGTCCAGCAGCACGGCATCGGGACCTTCCGGCAGCACGGCGTCGAGCTGGTCCAGCGTATCCACCTCGACCTCGATCTTGACCAGGTGGCCGATCGCGCCGCGGGCCCGGCGGACCGCGGCGGCCGGGCCGCCGGCGAGCGCGACGTGGTTGTCCTTGATCAGCACCGCGTCATCCAGGCCGAACCGATGGTTCCGCCCGCCGCCGGCGCGCACCGCGGCTTTCTCCAGCGCGCGCAGGCCGGGCGTGGTCTTGCGCGTGTCGGCGATGGCCGCGCCCGTGCCGGCCACCGCCGCGACCAGATCGGCCGTCGCGGTGGCGATGCCGGACAATGGGCCCAGCAGGTTGAGCGCGACCCGCTCCCCGGTCAGGAGGGCGCGCGCCGGCCCCGCGACGCGCAGGATCGTCGCGCCCGCGTCGACCGGCGCGCCGTCCTGCGCCAGGACCGTGATCCGGACCCCCGGGTCGAGCAGCTCGAACGCCAGGCAGGCGGCCTGAACGCCGGCGACCCGGCCGGCCGTGCGCGCGCGGATCGAGCCTTCCGCCGACGCGTCCGGATCGATCAGGGCGGCCGTCGTGAGGTCGCCCGCGCGGCCCAGGTCCTCCTGCAGCGCGGCACGGACCACCGGCTCGACCAGCACGCGGGGCAGGTGGGGCGGCGGCGCGGCCTGGGTCATGCTGCGGCCTCCCGCCGGGCGGCCCGTTCGGCGGCGCGCGCCTGGGCGGATGCCAAGGTGAGCGCGCTGTGCCGGGCCTCGGGGGCCGGGGCGGGGTGGTCGCCGCGCTGATGCGCCCCGCGGCTTTCGCGCCGGCGCAGGGCGGCAGCGGTCAGCAGCAGGGCGACGTCCGCTGGCCCGTCGGCGCCCGCGTCGGCGCCCCCCTCGGCGCTCCCGTCGGCGCTGGCCCGCCATGCGTCGATCTCCGCCAGCGCCGCCGTCAGGCCGGCGTGGTCGCGCAGGACGCCGACCCGCGCCTGCACGACGCGCCGCAAAGCGGCCAGTGCGCCCGGCTCGACCGCGCCCAACGGGGGCCCGTCCGGGACCAGCCGGCCGGGCCGCCTGGGTGCCGGTGCGTCGTCGATGCTGGCGGCGACCCAGGGCGCCATCGCGACCCCTTCCAACAGCGAGTTCGAGGCCAGCCGGTTGGCGCCGTGCAGGCCGGTCGCCGCGGTCTCGCCGCAGGCCCACAGGCCGGGCAGGTCGGTGCGCCCGGCCGTGTCGGCGGCGACCCCGCCCATGGTGAAGTGCGCCGCCGGGCGGACCGGGATCGGCTGGGTCGCCGGGTCCAGCCCCGCCGCCCGGCAGTGCTGCGCCACCCCCGGGAAGCGCGCGGCGAAGCCGTCGCCGAGCGCGGCGCGCGCGTCCAGATAAACGCGCCGGCCGGCCGCCTTCGCGCGGGCGACGCAGGCCGCCACGCGGTCGCGGGGCGCCAGGTCGCCGCCCGCCACGCCCGCCGTCACCGGCTCCCCGTCGCCGTCGATCAGGCGGGCGCCGGCGCCGCGGATCGCTTCGCTCGCCAGCGCCAGCGGATCGCCCGGCAGGTCGATCGCGGTCGGGTGGAACTGCACGAACTCGAGGTCGCGCAGGCGCGCTCCGGCGCGTGCGGCGAGCGCCAGCCCGCCGCCCCAGTTGCCGAGCGGGTTGGTCGTGGCCGCGAACAGCGCCGCGAAGCCGCCGGTCGCCAGCACCACCGCCCGGGCCGGCAGGTCTTCCGGATTGCGGGGTCCGCCGCCGCCGGTCGCCTGCAGCCGCACGCCGGCGACCCGGCCGCCCGCCAGCAGCAGGGCCGTCGGGCGCGCGTGCGGGGCGAACCCGATCGACGGGCTGGCGTCGGCTTCGGCCAGCAGCGCTTGGCGGATCGCCGCGCCCGAGCGGTCGCCGCCGGCATGCAGCACGCGCGCGACGCTGTGGCCGCCTTCCAGCCCGCGGGCGCGGCGGCCGTCCGCGTCCCGGTCGAAGCGCACGCCCCAGGCCTCCAGCCGGCGGATCGCGTCCGGGGCGGCGCGGGTGACCGCCGCGACCACGCGCCGGTCGCACAGGCCGCCGCCCGCGGCCAGCGTGTCGGCGGCGTGCCGGTCCGGGCCGTCGTCCGGGCGCGTCGCCGCGGCGATGCCGCCCTGCGCCCAGGCGGTGGCCGCGCCCGCCGCGATCGGGCCCGGGGTGACCAGCGTGACCGGGCGCGGCCGCAAGGCGAGCGCGGCCGCCAGTCCGGCGATCCCGGCGCCCAGGACCAGCGTGTGCTCGGCCGTGTGCGGGGCGGCGGCGGCCATCAGGCGATCTCCAGCATGCGCTCGACCGCGCGCCGCGCGCGCCCGGCGACCGCGGGGTCCACGGTGACTTGCGGCTGCAGCGTCTCCAGCGCCCGCCGGATGCCACCCAGGGTGATCCGCTTCATGTGCGGGCACAGGTTGCAGGGCCGCACGAACCGCGTCTCCGGTGCCTCCGCGGCGACGTTGTCGGACATCGAGCATTCGGTCACCAGCAGCACCCGGGCCGGCTGGCGTGCGTGCACGAAGTCGATCATCTGCGCGGTCGAGCCGGTGAAATCCGCCGCCTGGATCACATCCGGCGGGCATTCAGGGTGGGCGATCACCGTGAGGTCGTCGAAGTTCCGACGGTAACCGCGGATCTGGTCGCCGGTGAAGCGCGCGTGCACCTCGCACTGGCCTTGCCAGCCGATGATCTCGACATCCGTCTGGGTCGCCACCCAGGCGGCCAGGTACTGGTCGGGGATCAGCAGGACGCGCCGGGCGCCCAGCGCCTCGACCACCCGCACGGCGTTGGAGGAGGTGCAGCAGACGTCCGCCTCCGCCTTCACGGCCGCGCTGGTGTTGACGTAGGTGACCACCGGCACGCCCGGGTGGCGCGCGCGCAGTTGGCGCACGTCGGCGGGCGTGATCGAGTCCGCGAGCGAGCAGCCGGCGCCGGTGTCCGGGATCAGCACGGTCTTGTCCGGGTTCACCAGTTTCGCCGTCTCCGCCATGAAGTGCACGCCCGCCTGGACGATCACCTCGGCGTCGGTGTCGCCCGCGCGGCGGGCGAGCGCGAGCGAGTCGCCGACGATGTCCGCCACGCCGTGGAAGATCTCGGGCGTCTGGTAGTTGTGCGCCAGCACGACCGCGTTGCGCTCGGCCTTCAGCCGGCGGATCGCATCGATCTCCAGGGCGAAGAACGGCCACTCGATGTCCGGGATCGTGCCTTTAAGGCGCTCCCACACGTCGGCCGTACGCTCGGCCACTTCCGGGGTGTAGGCGTCCGTCCGGGCGTCGCCCGCGGCCTCGGGCGTCGCGGCGGGCCGGGCCGTGCGGGGATCGGCCGTGCGGGGCGCGGTGGTGGGCTGGGCCATCTCGATCTCCTCGTCGTGCGCCCGGCGTCCGGCGCCGGTCGTGGCTGGCGGTCGTGGCTGGCGGTCGTCCTCGCCGTCATATATACTCAATGTGAGCATTACCGGCTTAAGGACAAGCGCCGACGACGCCGGTGCCGGGCGCGATCAGTTGTTCATCCTATGAGCATAAGGCCGCACGGGCGAACGTCAACGTTGGCGTGAGCTGCGTGGGGCGCCCGGCCGCACCCCGGGGGCGGGCCGTTCCAGCTGGACCTCCGGGCGGAAGCGCATCAGCTTGGCCGGCCGTCCGCCGGTGTCGGTCTCGATCTCGCCGGTCTCCTCGACCAGCTTCTGCCGTTCGACCAGCCGGCGGAAGTTCTGCTTGTGTAGCCGCACGCCGGACAGCGCCTCGGCGGTGCGCTGCAGCTGCAGCAGGGTGAAGGTCGGCGGCATCAGCTCGAACAGCACCGGACGGTACTTGATCTTGCCGCGCAGCCGGGAGATCGCGGTCGCCAGGATCCGCCGATGGTCGGCCGTCATCGGCTGGCCCGGTAGCTCGGCCACTTCCCGCGGCACCGCTTGCTGCCGGTCGGTCCAGGCTTCCGGCACCAGCCCGGCCTCGTACAGCAGTTCGTAGCGCTCCAGCGCGCGCTCCTCGTCCCACGCCGTGCCGCCCAGCCCGAAGGTCAGGTGCAGCCGGTCCAGCCGGTCCCGGCGCGCCCGTCCGTCGGCGCTGTCCGCCCAGGCGCGCAGGCGCTCGGTCAGCAGTGCGGTCGCCGCCGGGTCCCCGGCCCGCCAGTCCTCCCACGGCAACAGGTCGTACCAGCGCCGCCAGCGCGCCGGCAGCGAGGGATCGGTGTGCGCTTGCGAGACCAGGGCGAGGTAGGCGAGCGACAGCGTCCGCCGGGCCGCCGCCGCGTCCGCTTGGCCGTCGCCGCCGCCGACACCGCCGTCCGACCCGCCGCCCGGGGCGCGCGGGCGTTCGTGCGGCGGCCGGGCGCGGTCGCCGAAGGTGTAGAGCTGCTCGACGTAGCCCAGCGACTGCTGGGTCTGCTGCTCGACCCAGGCGCGCAGGCCCGCCTGCAGCGTCCGGTGCCCCGGCTGCAGCGGCCCCGAGGGCAGGGCGTCCAGCCGCGTGCCGGACAGATCGCCGCCCGCGTTGTCGCCGTTTCCGCCGCCGCCGGCGTCGAGCGCCAGCACCTGCGGCTCGCCCCCGGCGACGGCGATGATCACCGCCGTCAGGTCGACCGTCACCCGACTGGCGTCGCCGCCCGCGGCCGTACCGCCGGTCGCCGCACGGCTGGCCGCCGGTTCGCCGGCCGTCCTGGTATCCCGACTGGACACGCGCACCGTCCGTCTTGCTGCACCTAGAGCAAGATGCTGAATGGTGAAGCCACCTTTCAGCTGAATCTTGCTCTCTCTTCAAGCAGTTAGAGCAAAATTCACGATCAAGGTCGACTCGACCTTCATCGATTTTGCACTAGGCTCTGCACCGCCCGCGCCGCGTGGGGCGCTGGCCCGGCTGCTATAGCACGCCGGGGCCGGGCGTGTCCGGGCCGCCGGGCGAAGGCGAATCGACCGCGGATCAGCCAGCCGCCCGATCGGCCAGACGCGACCTCGGGCCTCGGCGCGTCACCGCGGCACGAAATAGCTGTCGGGGGCATCGGGTGGGGTGCGGGCGGCGCCGGTGGCGGCGAGGGTTTGCAGGATTTGGCCGACGCGGCGCTTGCGCTTGGGCGACAGGCGGCCGGCGAAGGCGCGGGCGAGGCTGTCCGGGGTCGCCGGGGCGTCGGCGGTTTCCAGGAGCTGGTGGACCACCCGGATCTGTTCCAGGTCGTCGCTGGGCCAGCTTGGCTGGCTGTCGGTGGCGACCGGCTCCAGCGCCGGCGCCTCGATCTGGGTGCCCTGGGGCAGCTTGTGGCGCAGCTTGGGCAGCTGGTAGTCGGGGCGCAGCCAGCGGACGGTGCCTTGGCGCTCCTCCGCCCGGCGGGCCTGGTTAAGCGCGACCAGCCTGGACAGCAGGGTCTGCTCCGCCGCCTCCTGCTCCCCGCTCTTGTGCGGGCTGGGGCAGGTCGCGCCCGGCTTGGCGACCAGCGGGTCGTCCCAGCCGTAGGCGCGCAGCACGGCCGCGTCGATCGCGTCGTGCAGCTCGCCCAGCACGCTCACAAGGCCGGCGTCGTAGACGTCCCGTTCGCTCTCGCTCAGCGGCGCGACGTCCGCGCCGGCCGAGAGCTCGCGCACCCGCTCCAGCACGTTGTAGAGTGCGGTCATGGTCAGGTGGCCGTGCCGTTCGATCCGCGCCTTGCGGTGCCGGTCCAGCCGGTCGCCGAGGTCGCGGAGTTCCTCTCTCGTGCCGGCGTCGAGGGCGTCCATGAGCGGGAAGGGGAAGGGGTCGAAGCAGCGGGTTTTGACATACACGGGATCGTTGCCGACCCCTAGTTTTCCGCCCGCAGCTAACGACCATAGCACGTGCTGACGCGAACTGAGCAAAGCGATCGATGTTGCGTCCTGTAAGCCGATCGCGACTAACTTATTGTCCGGACGCACCGACGTTTCGAGGAACTGGAAAAACCTGTGCTTGCAGGTTTCGACGGTCGCGACGTAACGCGTCAGACCCTCGGTGAAGTCGCGGAAGTCCGTGCGTACCTTGCCGAACAGCCACCAGTCGTCGGCATACTGCTGCATGTCCCTGGACTTGCCGACCTTGGCGTCGCGCTCCGGTTTCACGTGGTCGTGGAGGTGTTGATAGACCTCCGGGAAGCGTCGCTGCACGTCCTGGATGCGCAGGCCGTAGAGGTCGATCACCATCACCCCGCGCGGGCGCTGGGCGAGGTCGCGGCCGTTGCGGTAAGGCAGGATGTGGTTTTCCAGGCCCTCGACCTTGCCGAGGCCGAGCGCCTGCGCCTGCTTGGGCGTGACGATGAAGCCGCTGCCGTGGAGCTTCACGCCCGGGCTCGAGATCGCCTCGTTCGCCAGCAGCGGCTGGGCGAGCGAGACGTCCGCGCCGAGCGACAGGTTCGCCAGCACGTTGCCCTGGCGCTTGTCGAGCTCGACCGAGGGCGTGTCGGTGTTCAGGCCGCTTTCGTGCACGCTTTTTGCGAGCACACCTTCCCGCTTGCCCTGGACGGCGACGGTCATGGCGATCCGCACGGCGGCCTTGTCGGCCTGCTTCAGCCAGGGATGGTCGGGCACGGCGAACACGAGCGACAGCGGCGGCTTGCCCTGCATGTGCCGTTCGATCACCCGGCGGGAGAAGGTCTGGGTGATCGAGTTGGTGGTGATGAAGCCGAAGCGGCGCAGCTTGGTCCCCTTGGCGCGCAGCAGGGTGGCCGCCTGGTCCCAGAAGTGCATGACGAAGTCCGCCCCGCCCGGCATGTGCTTGCGCGCGGCCCAGATCGCCTCCGCGTAGCCGTCGCCCAGCTCGTCGCGCAGGTCCTTGCCGCCGATGAAGGGCGGGTTGCCGACGACGAATTCCGCCGTCGGCCACTTGGCCGGGCGCGGGTTGGTGTAGCGGTAGGTCTCCAGCCGGGCTGTCTCGTCCGGAACCTGCTCCCCGGTCACCGGGTGACGCTTGTAGGTGCGGCCGCCCCAGACGGTGATCGGCCGGCCGCTGTCGTCCTTGCGCAGGGTGCGCTTGTCCCAGGTGATCACCGCGTCCTGCTCCACGATCGTGCCGTAGCGGTCGAGCACCGGTTCCTTGATGCTGTCGGGCCCGCCGGTCTTGAGCTGCCACTTCAGGTAGCCGATCCAGAGCACGAGGTCCGCGATCTCGACCGCGCGCGGGTTAAGCTCCAGGCCCAGGAACTGCTGCGGGCTCACCGTCTCGCCCTTGATCGCGAGCCGCGGAGCGTTCTCGCCCAACTCCTCCAACGCGGCGGTGACCTCGCCCTCCAGGCGTTTCATCAGTTCGAGCGCGACGTAGAGGAAGTTACCGGTGCCGCAGGCGGGGTCGAGCACGCGGGTGGTGGCGAGCTGGTGCAGGAAGTCCCGCAGGCGCTGGCGGGCGGCGTCGGTCTCCCCGCGGGCGCGCAGATCCTCCACCGCCGCCTGGACCTGCTGCCAGTCGGTGCGCAGGGGGTCGATGATGGTCGAGATCACCAGTCACTCGACGTAGGCGCGCGGGGTGTAGTGCGCGCCCAGCTGGCTGCGCTCGCGCGCGTCTAGGGCGTGTTCCAGCAGGGTGCCGAAGATCGACGGCTCGACGTCGGACCAGTCGCGCGTGGCGGCGACGTAGAGCTCGTGGATGCCTTCGGCCTCCAGCGGTAGGGCGGTCGTGTCCTTGAACAGGGTGCCGTTGAAGCGCTTGATCGTGGCGTTCAGGTGCAGGGCGTAGCCGCCCTTGTCCATGATCCCCCAAAACTGTTCCAGGGCGCGCGGGAAGGTCGCCGGCGTCTCCTTCTGCTGCTTCAGCAGTTCGGCGAAGCAGTCCTTGGGCAGAAGGCCGACGTCCTCGGCGAACATCGTGAACAGGCAGCGCATCAGGAAGGTCGCGACCTGCCGGGGGTCGTAGTCGTGCTCCAGCCGCTTGGCGATGTTGGCCAGCCGGTCGGCGATCTCGCGCGTGACCTCCGCCGCCCGGCGGGTCGGGTCGAGCGACTGTGGATCGGTCCAGATCGCGGCCAGGCGCGCTCGCACCCTGGGATCGCGCAGGTCTTCCAGGTGGACGCGGAAGGACTGCTTGTCCGGGAAGTGGGCGTAGTTCTTGCCCTGACCCGAGAAGTCGGCGAACACCTCGATCACGTGGGCGATGTCGACCACCAACAGGAACGGCGGATAGCCGTGCTCGACCGGCAGCGCTCGGGCGTAGTCGGCGGCCTGCTGGCGGGCCTGGCGCATCACCGTGTCCCAGGTGCGCGTGCCGCGCTTGGCGTGACCGGTCTTGACGGCCGGCTCCTCCGGCGGGAACAGGCCGGCGTCGCCGTCCGTCCGTGCGGCGCGCTTGCGCTTGGCGGACTGCTTGGCTTCCAGGATGAAGCAGTCGCGCTTGTAGCAGTCGATCCGCCCGGGCGTGCGGGTGCCGTCGGGATGCTTGAAGTAGACGCCGCGTTCGAAGACGTAGTCGTTGCGCCTATTGTCTTCCTGCGCGGGGCGCGGCGGCTCGACGTTCAGCAGGTGGCAGAGGTGGCTCACGAACGACTGCGCGTTCGCCTGCTCCGAGCCGCCGGCCTCGGACCAGTACGCGATGAACTCGTCCGGGTCGCGGCCCGGGACGTGGGACGCGTTGGAATCGGGGTCGGTCGACAAGGGTGGTTATCGCGGCCAGGGAGCGGGTGGGCACTCGTCAGGGATCAGAAAACCACAACCCCCGCGTGACGCCAAGGTCAGCGACAGCCTTCGCCTTCGCCCGCCTACTGCCCCAGCGCGAGCTTGATCGCATACCCCACGACCCCCAGCGCCGCGACGCTGGCCGCCCACAGCGCGGCGAACCAGGCCAGGCGTTTCCAGGGGCGGTCGGCGCCGGCGGTCGCCGGGTCGGCGCGGTCCTCGTGGACCACGCCGAGCGCCGCGATGGGCCGGGGCAGGCGGCGCAAGAGCGGGGCGCGCGCCATCAGTGGTAGCCCTCGTTCGGGTCCGTCTTGCCGCGGAACACCCAGTAGACGTAGGCGGTGTAGCCCAGGATCACCGGCAGCAGCACGGCCGTGCCGGCGAGCAGGAACCAC
>NZ_NRRL01000012.1 GCF_016583645.1 Rhodovibrio sodomensis
CCCGCGGCCCACCCCGAAAATCCGCGTGCGCGGCCTGCACAAGGCGTTCGGCACGCACAAGGTCCTGGACGGCCTGGACCTGGAGGTCGCCGAGCAGGAATCGGTCGTGGTGATCGGCGGCTCCGGCACCGGCAAGTCGGTGTTGTTGAAGTGCATCCTGGGGATCCTGGAACCCGACGCCGGTACGATCGAGGTCGACGGCCGCAACGTCGTCGGCCTGAAGGGTGATGCGCGCGACCAGTTGCTGCGCAAGTTCGGCATGCTGTTCCAGAACGCCGCGCTGTTCGACTCGCTCAGCGTCTGGGAAAACGTCTCGTTCGCGCTGATCCAGCGCGACAAGATGGACCAGCAAAGCGCCCGCCGGGCCGCGGTCGACAAGCTGGCCCAGGTCGGCCTGCGCGAGAACGTCGCCGACCTGTTCCCGGCCGAACTGTCGGGCGGGATGAAAAAGCGCGTCGGCCTCGCCCGCGCGATCGCGACCGATCCGGAGATCATCTTTTTCGACGAGCCGACGACCGGCCTCGACCCGATCATGGGCGACGTGATCAACGATCTGATCGTCTCCTGCGTCCAGGAACTGGGCGCCAGCACCCTGTCGATCACCCACGACATGGCGAGCGCGCGCAAGATCGCCCACCGCGTGGCGATGCTGTTCGAGGGCAAGATCATCTGGCAGGGCCCGGTCGCGGAGGTCGACACGACCGACAACCCCTACGTCCAGCAGTTCGTCCACGGCCGCGCGGAGGGGCCGATCCGCATGCCGGTCCGCCAGGAGTAGCCGCGATGCACGCGGGCGGGATCGACGAGAGGAGGTCGGCCATCGTAGCGGGTCCCCTCTCCGCCATTGGGGGGAGAGGGGACGCGCCGATGCGCCCTGCCAACGGGCATGTCGGTCCCGGACCGCAATCGTAATGCCCAAGCCGAAGTCCCAGTTCGTCTGTCAGTCCTGCGGCAGCGTGCATGCCAAGTGGCAGGGGCGCTGCGAGGGCTGCGGGGCGTGGAACACGCTGGCCGAGGAGCAGGTTGCCGACGCGGCCCCGGGCGGCTTGTCGGCCAAGCGCGGCAAGCGCGGCCGCGGGCTGGAGTTCGTCGACCTGGCCGGCCAGGCGGACCGGGAGCCGCGGCGCGTCTCCGGCATCGCGGAGTTCGACCGGGTCTGCGGCGGCGGCCTGGTCGAGGCATCCGCCGTGCTGATCGGCGGCGATCCCGGGATCGGCAAGTCCACGCTGGCCCTGCAGGCCGCCGCCGCGCTGTCGATGCGCGAGGGAACCAGCTGCGCCTACATCTCCGGCGAGGAGGCGATCGACCAGGTGCGCCTGCGCGCCCGCCGTCTGGGCCTGGCGAACAGTCAGGTGCAGCTGGCCGCCGCCACCAACGTCCGCGACATCGCCGCCGCCCTGGACAGCGCCGACGCGCCCAACGTGGTGGTGGTCGATTCCATCCAGACGATGTACGTCGACAACCTGGAAAGCGCGCCCGGCACGGTCGGCCAGGTGCGCGCCGCCTCGCAGGAGCTGATCCGGCTGGCCAAGGCGCGCGGCTTCACTCTGCTGCTGGTCGGCCACGTCACCAAGGAAGGCCTGATCGCCGGCCCGAAGGTGCTGGAGCACATGGTCGACACCGTCCTCTACTTCGAGGGCGAGCGCGGCCATCAGTTCCGGATCCTGCGCGCGGTCAAGAACCGCTACGGTGCGACCGACGAGATCGGCGTGTTCGAGATGACCGACGGCGGGCTGGTCGAGGTCGCCAACCCCTCGGCCCTGTTCCTGGCCGAACGCAACGGCCAGGTGTCGGGCGCCAGCGTGTTCGCCGGCATGGAAGGCACGCGCCCGGTGCTGGTGGAGATCCAGGCGCTGGTCGCCGCCTCCCCGCTCGCCACACCGCGCCGGGCGGTCGTCGGCTGGGACGGCAACCGCCTGTCGATGGTGCTCGCCGTGCTGGAAGCGCGCTGCGGGCTTTTACTAGCCGGTAAGGATATCTACCTAAACGTCGCAGGCGGCCTGCGGGTGGGCGAACCGGCCGCCGACCTTGCGGTCGCCGCGGCGCTCGTCTCGGCCGCCTATGACCGGCCGGTGCCGGAGGATACGGTGATTTTCGGCGAGATCGGGTTGTCGGGCGAGATCCGCGCGGTCGGCCAGAGCGAGCAGCGCCTGAAAGAGGCCGCCAAGCTCGGCTTCGAGCGCGCCTGGACGCCGCCGCGCCGGGGCGGTAAAGCCAAGGCACCGCCCGGGCCCGACGGACTCGGCCTGGACGAACTGGGCCACCTGGAAGAACTGGTCGCGCGCTTCGCCGACGGCGGCGCGCCGGCGCGGACCGCGGGATGAGATCGGTTGGCCGGGCGAAGCATCCCCGTGGGACCCTGCGACACGGACGCGCGTGTGGGGGCCTACTCAGAACGAAGGTGTTGGATTGTCAGAAATTTAGCTGCTCCTTCATGCTGAATAGCCGGCTGCAGGCCAGCATGGCGAAGCACCCCGGACCGCCGGTCGTGCCCGTGAGCACCGGCGACCGGCCGGTGTCAATCGCCCGCCTCCGCCCAACCCGACGCCCCAGCGCCCGACCCGCCTGACAGGACGCGCCGATGGCCGACTTGCCGATCAATTTCATCGACATCGCCGTGCTCGCGGTGCTGCTGCTGTCCGCCGCGCTCGCGTTCATGCGCGGCTGCGTGCACGAGGTGCTGTCGGTCGGCGCCTGGGTCGGCGCGGGCCTGGCCACGCTGTACGGCTTCGAGAGCGCCCAGCCGTTTGCCCGGCAGGTGATCGCGATCGACCTGCTGGCGGACATCGTGGCCGGGGTGGTGATCTTCGTGGTCACGCTGATCGTGCTGTCGATCGTCTCCCGGATCTTCTCCAACCGCGTGCGGGAGAGTTCGCTGGGCGCGCTCGACCGGTCGCTCGGCCTGGTGTTCGGACTGGCGCGGGGCGTGCTGCTGGTGGCGGTCGCCTGGATGCTGATGACCTGGGCCCTTCCCAATGCGGACGAACGGCCCAGCTACCTGCGCGAGGCCAAGAGCGCGCGCCTGGTCGCGGCGACCGCGAGCGCGCTGGAGAACGCGCTGCCGCCGGCGCTGCGCAGCCAGGGCCGGTCGGCCGCCGGCCAGGCCAAGCAGGGCGCGCGGGATGCTCAGCGGGCGAAGGACGCGTACGACGCGCTGAGCCGGCCCAAGACGGAAGCGCAAGACCCGAACGGCGAACCGGGCTATAACGACGAGCAGCGGCAAGACTTGGATCGCCTGATCGAGAACCAGGCGCCCGAAAGCGGGAGCGGCGGCCAATGATCACCACGAACCCGTTCGACGACGACAAGCTGCACGAGGAGTGTGGCGTCTTCGGTATCTTCAACAACACCGATGCCGCCAAGCACACTGCGCTCGGCCTGCACGCGCTGCAGCACCGCGGCCAGGAAGCCGCCGGCATCGTCAGCTACGGCGGGCAGCAGTTCAACGCCTACCGCGACGCCGGGCACGTCGGCGACATCTTCTCCAGCCCGGAGCGGATGCGCCGGCTGGAAGGCCACTGCGCGATCGGCCACAACCGCTATTCGACCAGCGGCGACACGGTGATCCGAAATGTCCAGCCGCTGTTCGCGGAGATGGATTTCGGCGGCTTCGCGGTCGCCCACAACGGCAACCTGACCAACGCGCGCAAGCTGCGTCGGGAACTGGTCCGCCGGGGCTCGCTGTTCCAGTCGACCACCGACACCGAGGTGGTGATCCACCTGATGGCGACCGCCCCGGCGCACACGGTGATCGAGCGGCTGATCCACGCCCTCAAGCAGATCGAGGGCGCGTACTCGTTCACCGCCCTGACCGACAGCGAGCTGATCGGGGTGCGCGATCCCCTGGGCGTCAGGCCATTGGTGCTGGGCAAACTGGGCGACAGCCACATCCTGGCCTCGGAGACCTGCGCGCTCGACATCATCGGCGCGGAATTCGTGCGCGACATCGAGCCCGGCGAGATGGTGGTGATCGACCGCGAAGGGCTGCGTTCGCTCCGCCCGTTCCCGCGCCAGCGCCAGCGGATGTGCGTATTCGAGTACATCTACTTCTCCCGCCCGGATTCGCAGCTGGAAGGGATCAGCGTCTACGAGGCGCGCAAGCGCATCGGCGCGGAACTGGCCCGCGAGAACGAGACCGACGCGGATCTGGTCGTGCCGGTGCCGGATTCCGGGGTGCCGGCGGCGATCGGCTACGCCAATCAGGCGAACATCCCCTTCGAGCTCGGCATCGTGCGCAACCACTACGTCGGCCGCACCTTCATCGAGCCGACCGATTCGATCCGCCACCTGGGCGTCAAGCTGAAGCACAACGCCAACAGCGCGCTGCTGCGCGGCAAGCGGGTCGTGCTGGTCGACGATTCGATCGTCCGCGGCACCACCAGCGCCAAGATCGTGAACATGGTCCGCCAGGCGGGCGCGGCGGAGGTGCACATGCGCATCGCCGCGCCGCCGACCCGGCATCCCTGCTTCTACGGCATCGATACCCCGGACGAATCGGAACTGCTGGCGGCCCGCTTCGACGTCGACGGCATGGCCCGGGAAATCGGCTGCGACAGTCTGGCGTTCATCTCCGACGACGGGCTATACCGGGCGATGGGCTACCCGCAGCGCAACGCCTTGCAGCCGCAGTTCTGCGACGCCTGTTTCACCGGCGACTATCCGATCCGCCTGACCGACAAGGTCGAGGGCGAAAGCGGCCAGCGCCAACTGAACCTGCTGGCCGAAGGCTGAACGCGGGCTTCCGCCCCGCGGGAAGGACGTGACGCGGCATGGATTCCTCCGCCATCAACTCCCCCGCCATGGACTCCGCCGCCATGGATTCAAAAGCGGCGATCGACGCGCTGGCGGCGCTGGCGCAGGAAACCCGGCTGAAGGTGTTCCGGCTGCTGGTCCAGACCGGGCCTGAAGGCCTGGCGGCGGGCGAGATCGCGCGCACCCTCGAGGTACCGCCGGCGACCCTGTCGTTCCACCTGAACCATCTGGAATCGGCCGGCCTGATCAGCTCGACGCGCCAGCAGCGCCGGATCATCTATGCCGCCGATTACAGCGGCATGCGCGCGCTGCTGCGCTTCCTGACCCAGGACTGCTGCCAGGGCCGCCCGGAGCTGTGCGGCGACCTGCTGGCGGCCTGCGAACCCGGCGCGGACGGCGGGCGCCCATGATCGCCGGCCACCCGACCGGACCCGGCCGACCGCGCGGCCGCGCCGTCTGACGGCCGTGCTGGCCCGCCTCGCCAACGGCCTGTTCGCCGCCGCGGGTGCCGCCGGGGCGGCCCAGTTCCCGGCTTTCTACCGGCAGTATCTGCAGCATCTGTCCGGCCGGCTGGCGCAGGCGCGCGCCGACCTGGCCCCGGTGCTGCAAGACGCCCGGCAGCGCGGCCTGACGCTTGGCGAATATCTGGACCGTGCGCAGGCGGAAGGCGGCGAGTTGACCGGCACGCTGGTGGCGGGCTATCGGGCCACCCATCAGGCGTTCGAACGGCTGCAGACCGCCCATCAAGCGCTGACCCGGGCGGGTCCGCTGGAACGGCCGATCGCGCTCGCCCGGCATCTGGACATGCGGATCGCCGAGGGCACGCTTGAAGGCTTCGCGCCCGGTCTGCCGCTGACGGCAGAGGGGGGCGGCTACGCGCTGGCCGGCCTGCTGCTCGGGCTGCTGACCGTCTGGACGCTGGAGCGTCCGGCGGCCGTCCTGCGCCGGCACCGCCAGATCCGCCGGCTGCGCCGGCAGACCGCGCGGGCCGCCGCGCGGGTCGCGCCGCGGATGGCGACGGCGCAGCGCCGGCCGGTACCGCGCGAGCCGCGCTTGCTGCCCGCGCGCACGCCTGCGACGGAAAGCGCCCTGGACCCGGCCCCATCGAGCCGGGCAGATGAGATCACGCCCACGCCCCAGACCACGCAAGCCGACGCCCGTCCCGAACCGAGCGGCGCGCCGGCCAGCCGGGAGAAAAGCCGGACATGACCGATCAACCGGGCCGTCTGCAGGACCGCATCGCCGTCGTCACCGGCGCTTCGCGCGGGATCGGCCGCGCGGTGGCGGAACGCTTCGCCGCGGAGGGCGCCACCGTCGTCGCCGTCGCGCGCACCCAAGGCGCGCTCGAGGAGCTGGACGACGCGATCCATCAGGCCGGCGGTCCGGCGCCGGTGCTGGTGCCGCTCGACCTGCGCGACTTCGACGCGCTCGACCGGCTCGGCGGCTCGCTGTTCGACCGCTATCAGAAGCTCGACATCCTGGTCGGCAACGCCGGCGCGCTCGGCCAGTTGAGCCCGATGAGCCACATCCCGCCGGACATCTGGGCCGAGGTGATGGACATCAACGTCACCGCCAACTACCGGCTGATCCGCAGCCTCGACCCGCTGCTGCGCCAGTCCGACGCCGGCCGGGCGATCTTCACCACCAGCGGCGTGGCGCGCAGCCCGTTCGCCTACTTCGGCGCCTACGCCGCCTCCAAGGCCGCGCTGGAACACATGGTCAAGGTCTGGGCGGCGGAACTGCACAAGACCCGGATCAAGGCCAACCTGCTCGACCCCGGCATCGTGCGCACCCGCATGCGCGCCCACGCCTTCCCCGGCGAGGACCCGACCCAGCACCCCGAGCCGGCGGCGATCACCGAGCGCTTCGTCGAGCTCGCCGAACCCGCCTGCAAGCCCCACGGCGAGATCGTGCACGTCTAAGCACCACCTAGCGGCGTTTGCACGTCGGATCGGCGGTCCCCCTCCTCCCCTGGGAGAGACCTTTGCATGCGGGCATGAGCAGCCGTGTGGGGGGCTTCGACACGCCAGCCTGCGGCTGGCTACTCAGCATGATGAAGCTATTGTTAAGTGTCTGACACACCTTACTTTTCATCCTGAGTAGGACGCCGAAGGCGTCCGTGTCGAAGGACCCCACACGGGCGCCAAGCGAGTTGTGCAAAAATCCCGTGGGAGGAGAGGGCCACGGTGAGGAGGTCGCCTCGGCTGCCCGCCCAGGCGCGCGCCCTACCCGTCATCGGCCGCCGGCAGGGTGAGCGTCGCGCGCAGGCCGCCCAGGACGGAGTCGCCGAGGTCCACCGACCCGCCGTAGAGCGCGGCCAGTTCCGCGACGATCGCGAGGCCCAGGCCGGAGCCGGCGACGCTGGTGTCCAGGCGCCGGCCGCGGTCGAACACGGCCGCGCGCTGGTCGGCGGGCAGCCCGGGGCCGTCGTCCTCGACCGCGATAACGAGCCATCCCGCGACCGGGGCCGTGCGCGCGGACAGGCGGACCCGGCGATGCGCCCATTTGCAGGCGTTGTCGGCGAGGTTGCCCAGCATCTCCTCCAGGTCCTGCCGGTCGCCGCGGAACGCCGGGGCGCCTTCGGCCGCGGCGCGCACGTCGAGGTGTTTATCGGCGTGCAGCTTGGGCAGGGTCCGCGCCAGTCGCCGCAGGACCGCCGGCACGTCGGCCCGGCTGCCCGGCACGTCGACGGCCGCGGCGGCGCGGGCGCGCGCCAGGTGGTAGTCGACCTGACGCTGCATCGCGCGGGTCTGCTCGGCGATCCGTTCGGCGAACGCGTTCTGGCCGGCCTGCGCCAGCGCCCCGGCCTCGTTCGACAGCACGCTGAGCGGCGTCTTCAGGCCGTGGGCCAGGTTGCCGGCCTGGGTGCGCGCCCGCTCGACCACGGCGGCGTTGCGCTGCAGGACCGCGTTCAGATCGTCGACCAGCGGCTGGATCTCCGCGGGATAGCTCCCGTCGAGGCGTTGCGCCCGGCCGGCGCGCACCTCCGCCAGTGCCCGGCGCAGGCGCGCGAGTGGCCGGAGCCCGCCGGCGACCTGCCCCACCGCCGCCGCGATCAGACCCAGGCCGAGCACCCCGAGCGACAATACCAGCGCGCGCTCGAACTCCTGCACGGCGTCGTCCAGCACCGCGGCGTTGCGCGCCACCGCCAGACGCAGACGGCCCTCGCGCCCAGGCAGGCGCACCGCGCGCTCGAACGCGATCACCGGCGCGCCGTCGGGCCCGGTCAGGCGGTGGCGGTGGACCTGCCCGTCCAGCAGTGTGTCCTTGGGCAGGTCGAGCGCGCCGTCCCACAGCGAGCGCGAGCGCAGCAGCGCCTTCCCGCCCGGCTGCTGGACCTGCCAGTAATAGCCGGAATAGGGCGTCTTGAACTGCGGCGGGCTCAACCCCCGGGTCAGGGTGAGGCCGTCCTTCGGGTCGACCTCCAGGTTGGCGGCCAGCTGGTTCAGCAGCGCTACCTGGCGGGTTGCGAACTGATCCTCCAGGTGCGCGGCGAAGATCCGCGTCAGCAGCACGCCGGCGGCGAGCAGCGCCAGCGCGATCCACAGCACGGCACCCGCGAGCAGCCGGAACGACAGCGAACCGGGGCGCAGGCTGATCGGCCAGCGCAACCTCATCGGCCGCCCGCCACGGGCGCCCCTTGGGCGGCCCCAGGGCTGTCGATCCGATAGCCCAGCCCGCGTTCGGTCCGGATCAGATCGCGGCCGAGCTTCTTGCGCAGGCGGCGGACGAACACCTCGATCGTGTTGCTGTCGCGGTCCAGGTCTTGGGCGTAGACGTGCTCGCTGAGCTCGCTGCGGGAGACGGTGCGGCCCTGGTGGTGCATCAGGTAGGCGAGCACGCGGTACTCGTGCGCGGTCAGGCTGACCGGCGCGCCGTCCACCGTCACGCGGTTGGCGCGCGTATCCAGCGTCACCGGCCCGCAGCTGAGCTCCGCCGAGCCGTGGCCGCTCGCCCGGCGGATCAGGGCGCGCACGCGCGCCACCAGCTCCGCCATCTGGAACGGCTTGGACAGATAGTCGTCGGCCCCGGCGTCGATGCCCTCCACCCGCTCGGTCCAGCTGCCGCGGGCGGTCAGGATCAGGACGGGCACGTTGTTGTCGCTCTCCCGCCAGGACCGCAGCACCGACAGGCCGTCCAGCTTGGGCAGGCCGAGGTCGAGGACGACCGCGTCGTAGCTTTCGGTCTGGCCCAGGAACTCGCCCTGCTCGCCGTCGTAGGCGGGGTCGACGGCATAGCCCGCCGCGTCGAGCGCGGCGTTCAGCTGGCGCTGCAGGTCGACATCGTCCTCGATCACCAGAACCCGCATCAGTCCCAGAACCAGCCCCAGCCGTCGTCGTCTTCGGCGTCGCCGTGGTCGTCGTGTTCTTTGCCGTCGTCTTCGTCAGCCGCGCGGCCGCGCTCGTGCTCCTCCAGGCCGTGGCCGCGCGCCTTCAACAGCTCGCCCGTGCGCGCGTCGTAGTACAGCTCCATCACGGTCCCGTCGGCGGCCAGCATCTTCACCTCGTAGACCTGCCGGCCGTCGAACGGCCCGTGGCGCTGCTCCGCCAGCTCGACCTCCAGCATCTCGCCGTCGAACGCGCTTCGCGCGCGCTCCAGGATGTCCTGCAGCGGCCGGATCTCGCCCTGCCGCACCGCCTCGCGCGCGCGCTCGTGATCGCCGTGCCCCGACGGCGCGGCGGCCAGGCCGGCGAGCATCACGGCAAGGACGATCAGGACGGTCGTGCGGCGTTTCATGACGACCGCCCTTCTAACCCGCGCGGCGATGAACGTGAACTGAACGGCGCGTTCAAGCTGCGTTCAGCCGCCTGTCGGCAGGGTCCGAGGCGACCTCAACGGGCCATCCGAAACGCGCAACACGGAGGTAAATCGGATCATGTCGACCCAGGCTCGGATCAAGAGCTTCTTCGTCTGGGACCTGCCCACGCGGGTCTTTCACTGGCTGCTGTTCGCCGCCGTCGCGCTCGCCTACCTGACCGGCGGGGAGGACGACGGCGGGCAGTTCACGCTGCACGTCGGCGCCGGCTACCTGATCGCCGCCCTGCTGGTCTTCCGGATCGTCTGGGGCTTCCTGGGCAGCGAGCACAGCCGCTTCCGCGACTTCATCCCCACCCCAACGCGGGTCAAGGAACACGTCCAGGGCCTGCTCGCCGGCAAGCCGAAGCACTACGCCGGACACAACCCGGTCGGCGGGATCGCCATCTTCGCCATGATCGCGATCCTGATCGCCACGCTCTACACCGGGCTGTTCGGCGGTGGCGAGGAGCTGCACGAGACCTTCGCCAACCTGATCCTGATCGTCGCCGGCCTGCATGTCGCGGGCGTGGTCGCGGAGAGCGTGCTGACCGGCGAAAACCTGGTGCCCGCGATGATCCACGGCCGCAAGACCCTGCCGGAAAACGCCGAGGGCGCCCACGACAGCAAGCCGGCCGGCGCGGGACGCGTGCTGGCCTCGCTCGCGGCGGTCGTGATCGCCGGATTCGCCGGCGTCTCCACCGGCGCCACCCCCTGGCCGCCGACCGAGGCCGCGTTCGAGGGCGGCGAACACGGCGAACGGGAAGCCGGGGAACAGGAGGCCGAGGAGCACGAGGAAGGCGGCTCAGAAGACGAGGACCACGAGGACGACTGAGCCCCCGAGGCCCCCTTCAGCCCTACCCGAACCCACCGAAAACCCGAGCAAGGGAGGACAGCCATGCGCACCCGTCTGCTCGCTGGCGGCCTGGCGCTCGCCAGCGCCGCCGCCACGCTCACCCTTGTCGACATCCCGGAAAGCCGCGCGGCCGGCGATCCCGCCGCCGGGCGGCGGCTGACCGGCGACGTCTGCGCCGAATGCCACCGCACGCCGGCGAACGCGGGCGGCGGTGACGGCCCGTCGCTCGACCGGCTGAGCCGGCAACGCAGTTTCACGCCCGATCGCCTGGCGGAGGTCATGACCACCGACCCGCACGCCCGCGAACTGCGGCTGAGCCGTGCGGAGTTACGCGACATCAGCGCCTACCTCAACGTCGCCGGCACGCCGGCCGCGCAAACCGGCCGCCAGACGGCCACGGCAGGCGACGACACCGCCTCCGGACAGGCGCGTCGACAGGCGCTGCCGCTGGAAGACGTCATCCGCCGGCTCGACCGGCAGGGCTACAGCGACATCCGCGAGGTCGAGCGCGAGGACGGCGATCGATACGAGGTCGACGCCCGCTCCCCGGCCGGCCGGCGCGTCGAATTGAAGGTCGACGCGATGACCGGCAAGGTTCTCGATCGCGAGGACGCCGACTGACGCGCGTTCCGGACTCCCTCCGCGCGTCCGTCGGCCCCCGCCGCCGCGCCCCTCCCACGGCGGCGGGGGTTTTTCGATTACGAAGGCCCCGCTGCGACGGCTCGCGAACGCCGCCCACAGGCGCGCGGCATTTAAGCCGCCTTACGCGTACGGGTTCTTGCTCTTCTTCAGCTGGAAGCGCACGGGCACGGCCGGCAGGTCGAAGTCGTGGCGCAGTTCGTTTTCCAGGTAGCGCAGGTAGGCGTCCGACAGGTCCTTCGGGCGGGAACAGAACAGCACGAAGGTCGGCGGCCGGGCCTTGGGCTGGGAGATGTACTTCAGCCGGCAGCGCTTGCCGCCCACGCTGGGCGGCGGGTTGGCGGCCTCGACCTCGGACAGCCAATGGTTCAGGTCGGGCGTGGCGAACTTGCGGTTCCACAGGTCGTAGACCCGCATCACCTGGTCCAGCAGGTTTTCCATGCCCGTGCCCTTGAGGCCGGAGACGGGGACGACCGGCACCCCCTTCACCTGCGGCAGGGAGCGGGTCAGGCGGTCGGAGACAGCCTTGCGGGCGGCGTCCCTGTCGCCGATCGCGTCCCACTTGTTGAGCGCGAGGACGAGGCCGCGGCCCTCTTGTATCGTTTGGTTGGCGATCGTCAGGTCCTGCTTGTCCAGGCCCTGCTCGCCGTCGATCACCAGCACCACCACGTGGGCGAACTGCACCGCGCGCAGCGCGTCGGCGACCGCGAGCTTCTCCAGCTTCGCGTCGACCCGGGACTTGCGGCGCAGGCCGGCGGTGTCCACCAGCTTGATCGCGCGGTCCTTGTAGACCCAGTCGACGGCGATCGAATCGCGGGTGATCCCGGCCTCCGGTCCGGTCAGCAGCCGCTCCTCGCCCAGCAGGCGATTGACCAGGGTCGACTTGCCGGCGTTCGGCCGGCCGACGATCGCCAGCCGCAGCGGGCCAACGTCCACCGCTGGCTGTGCGTCCTCGCCGTCCGCCTCTGCCTGTGCGCCCTCGCCGTCCGCGCCCTGGCCGTGTGCGCCAACGTCGGCGGCGGGTTCCTCGGCCTGCCCGGTCGCCTGAGCGACCTCGCTCAGCAGCTCGTGCACCTCCTCCAGGCCGATGCCGTGCTCGGCGGAGAAGGCAACCGGATCGCCTAGGCCCAGCGTGAACGCCTCCGCCAGGCCGGCCTGGCCGGCCTGGCCCTCGCACTTGTTGGCGAGCACCAGGACCGGCTTGTCGCCGCGGCGCAGCTTGTCGGCAAAGATCTCGTCGGTCGCGGTCACGCCGGCGCGCGCGTCCAGCATCATCAGAACGACGTCCGCCTCCTGGATCGCGATCTCGCTTTGCCGGCGCATCCGGGCTTCCAGGCTGTCGTCGTCGACGTCCTCCAGCCCGGCCGTGTCGAACAGACGGAACGTCAGGTCGAACAGCGCGCCCTCGCCCTCCCGCCGGTCGCGGGTCACGCCGGGGGTGTCGTCGACCAGCGCGGTGCGCCGCCCGGTCAAGCGATTGAACAGGGTCGACTTGCCGACGTTCGGCCGGCCGACGATGGCGACGGTCAGGGTCACGGAGGTTGGCTCGACGTTGCGGCCGCGGCGGGCGTCAAGACGGCTAGCGGTAAGCCGCCAGGGTGGCGCCGTCGGTCAGGATGTAAAGCGTTTGGTCGGCCACCACTGGCGGGGCGGCGGGCGCGCCTGGGATGTCGATCGCGCCCATCACCTCGCCGTTGTAGGGCGACACCGAAACCGCCTTGCCCTGGGAGCCGAGCAGGAGCAGCCGGTCGCCTGCCAGCACGGGTCCCTGCCAGACGATCGGCCCGTCCTTGTCTTCCGAGTCCTCCCAGCGGGCGAGCTGGGTCACCCAGCGGATCCGTCCGGTCTCGCGCTCGAGCGCCAGCAGCTCGCTCTGCGCCGTCACCACGAACAGCCAGTCGCCGGCGATCCAGGGCATCTCGATCCCGGACAGCCGCTCGTCCCAGACGCGTGCGCCGCGGCGGGTGTCGATCGCGGTCATGCGGTTGGCGTTGGAGATCGCGTAGACGCGGTTGCCCTCGGCCACCGGCTTGGCCCGCACGTCGGTCAGGTTGGCGACCGACCCGGTCCGCGCGATTCCGGCCAGGCTGTCGCTCCATAACGCCCGACCGTTTTCGGGCAGTAGCGCGAACAGTTCGCCGGAGGAGTAGGCGACGTACACGGCCGCCGAGGTGACCGCCGGGCTCGCGGAGCCGAGCAGGCCGGCCTGTTCCTCGATCCCCTGGTGGGTCCAGAGCTCGGAGCCGTCCTCGGCGGACAGCGCGACCGTCTCGTTCACGATGGTGACGGCGTAGACCTGGCCGTCGCGCACCGTCGGGCCCGCGCGCATCGGGACGCCGGCGTCGTAGGTCCAGACCGTCTCGCCGGTCGCGGCGTCGAGCGCGAACAGGCGCCCGGCGCCCGTGGTGACGAACAGCCGGCCGTCGGCGTAGCCGGGTCCGCCGCCAAAGATACCTTCGGTGTCCTCGATCAGCTGGCGCCGCCAGATCCGTTGGCCGTTGTCGGCGGTATAGGCGCTCACCGTAGCCGCGGCGTCCATGGCGTAGACACGCCCGCCGGCCACGACCGGCTGGCTCATGATCTGCTGCCGGTCGCCCGAGGCTTCCCCCACGTCGACCGACCAGACCTGGCTGGGATCGTCGCCCAGCTTGAGGTGGAACATGGCGTGCGGCGGGTTCCCGCCCGGCTGCGGCCAGGCGGCATTGATGTAGGGCGGTGGCAGCTCGATCTCACGGCCCTGAATCGACTCGGCCGCACTCAGCTGGCGTTCCGGGCCGAGCACGTCGATCCGCTCGCCTTCCAGACGCTCGGGATCGGCCTCGAACCAGCTGCAGGCCGCGAGGGTGAATACAAGCCCGGCGAGCGCGCCGTGACGTAAAACCGCGCGGATCATTCCTGCAGCAACTCCAGCATCTGGGTGGCGCGACGGCGCTGGGCCGGCGGCACGTCGCCGCCGTCGGCGATCTGCTTGAACAGATCGATCGCCCGGTCGTCGTCGCCCTGCTTGTAGGCGAGCGTCGCCTGCAACTCCATCGCGGTCCAGCGGTAAGGACTGCCCTCGTCCGCCAGCGGCTGCAGCCGGCTGGCCAGCTGGTCCGGATCGCCGCTGTCGACCTGGTGCATCACCGCGAAGATATCGGCCAACTGGCGCAGCGGACCGTCGCCGCTGCCGGCGATCTCGTTCCAGATCTGGACCGCCTGCTGCGTCTCACCCTGTTCGGCCAGCAGGTCCGCCTGGCGGAACGACGCCAGCAGGGCGTAGCCGTCGCCCGACGGATCGGCCATCTCGGCCAGCCGCTGCAGGCCCTGCTCGGTGTTGCCCTGCTGCAGCTGCGCGACGGCGGCGTTGTAGCTGTCGGCCGCCTCGAGCGCCTGGCTGCGCTGCCACTGCTGCCAGCCCTGGTAGCCCGCGACCGCGAGCACGATCACGACCGCCAGCGCGATCACGTACGCCCCGTACTTCTTCCACAGGGTCGCGTAGCGTTCCTTGCGGATTTCCTCGTCGACCTCGCGGAAGATGTCGCTCACGGCAGGTTCGGCCCTCGTACCCGGTCTGGCGCGCAGGGCGCCTGATGGCAGCCCTTGGGGCGCGCGGATGCGCGTCGGTCTGTTGCGTCATAAAGCAGCCCGCCGCGCGTCGTGAGCGGCGGGCCGGAAGCGCGCGCCACCCTAGCCAAGCCCGCGCGCCCTTGCAAAGCCCGCGCGCCCTTGCAAAGCCCGCGCGCTGGCATGGCGCGGCGGCGGGTCCGCGCTCCTCCCGCGGGCGGAGAGCGGACCCGCCGATACGTGCCACCGGCATGCCTGCCGGCGCTATGCGGCCTGCTTCCACTTGATCGAGCAGCCCATCGACGGGATCTGGTCGCGCGGGCCCTGGCCGGTCCGGGCGACCTGGGTCATCGCTTCGAGCAGTTCGCGCTTGGCGTTGGGCGCGGCCTGCTTCCTGGATTCGTCCAGCCGGCCGCGGTACTGCAGCTCCAGATCCTTGTTGAAGCCGAAGAAGTCGGGCGTGCAGACGGCGCCGTAGGCCTTGGCGACCTGCTGCGTCTCGTCGATCACATAGGGGAAGGTGAAGCCGTGCTGCCGGGCGAACGCCTGCATGTTCTCAAACGAGTCGTCCGGATAGGTCTCGGTGTCGTTCGACATGATCGCGATCGCGCCCACGCCCGCGTCCTGCAATTGCCTGACGTCGTCGACCAGCCGGTCGACCACCGCGCGCACATAGGGGCAGTGGTTGCAGATGAACATCACCAGAAGGCCGTTCGGCCCGGCCACGTCGGCCAGCGTGTAGGTCTTGCCGTCCGTGCCCTCGAGCGCGAAGTCGGCCGGCGTCCAGCCGAACTCGCAGACCGGTGTCTCCATCGCCGCCATGTTGCATGCCTCCCGAGCTGTTGATCGCGTCTCCAGGTTCCGGCTGTTAGATGCGCGTGTGGCGACGGCTAATCAAGACACCCCGTCGATCGCCGCGCCGCGGGGGCTTGCGGACCGGGCGCCATTTATGCGGACGGTCGGGGCGCCTCGGACATCTTGCCCTGGACGCGGCGGGCGGTTTCGGACGACACTTTCGTGACAGGCCCCGCGCCTGACGCAACGCCCGACGACGCCCGCGAAACGAGGGAAGCGCGCGCATGAGCCAGGGAAGCGGCGGCAAGAATGCCCAGCAGGTGTTCTGGACGCGGGCCGAGCTGCAGCAGCTCCTGAACCTCTATTCCACCCGCGTGGCCAACGGCGACTGGCGCGACTACGCGATCGACCACAAGAAGGGGTTGGCCGTCTTCTCGGTGTTCCGGCACACGATGGAACGCCCGCAGTTCTCGATCGCCAAGAAGCCGCAGGGCCAGATCTACGAGGTCTGGCAGGGCCCGCAGCGCCTGAAGCGCGCCGGCACGCTCAGGGGCGCGCTCGAGGTGTTCGAGAAGAAGGCCCGGCTCCGGGTGGTGTCTTAAGCCATCAGGTATTGGCGGTTAGGTGCACGGGAAACCCGTCAGGCGTGCTTCGACACGGCGCCCTACAGGCGCCTGCTCAGCACGAAGTTATTGTTTTTGGACAATAAAATTGACTTCATCCTGAGCAGGTCGCGCTTGCGACCGTGTCGAAGGACGACTGACGGCTATAGATGCGCGTCCGACCCGCGTTCGTAGCCCTTGATGTCCTCGCCCCAGAGATGCGGGCGCTCGGCCATGAAGCGGGCGAAGAAGTTGGCGAGATCGGCGTCGTCGAGCAGGCCGACCTCGACGCCGCGCTCGAGCAGCCAGGCCATCTCGCCCGCGAAGTTGCGGTTCTCGCCCACGATCACCCGGGGGATGCCGAACAGGATGATCGCGCCGGCGCACATCGCGCACGGGCTGAGCGTGGTGTAGAGCGTCGTCCCGGCGAAGTCGCCGCCGCGGCCGAACTGGCGGATGCAGTCGGTCTCCCCGTGCAGCACGGGGTTGCCCTCCTGCTGCAGGCGGTTGTGCCCGCGCGCCAGGATATGGCCGTCGCGCACCAAGACCGCGCCGACCGGCACGCCGCCTTCGTGGTAGCCGGCCCGCGCCTCGGCGATCGCTTCCGCCATCAACCGGCGGTCGGTGTCGGTCGGCTGGATTTCGGGCATGGCCCGGCGCCCCCTTACAGATGCGCGCCCGGTTCGCGGAGGCCGTACTCGGCGAGTTCGCGGGTGATGATGTCGTACGCCTCGTCCAGGTCGTCGGTGATCGTGAAGAGGTTCTTGTCGTCTTCGTTGATCGTCCCGTATTTCACCAATGCGTCGAAGTTGATCGTCTCGCGCCAGAAGTCGGAGCCGAACAGGACGATCGGCATGCGCTTCTTGACCTTGCGGGTCTGCAGCAGGGTCAGGGTCTCGAACAGTTCGTCCAGCGTCCCGAACCCGCCGGGGAAGAAGATGATAGCCTTGGCGAGATAGGTGAACCAGAACTTCCGCATGAAGAAGTAGTGGAACTCGAAGCCGAGTTCGCGGGTGACGTACGGGTTCTCGTGCTGCTCCAGCGGCAGGGTGATCGACAACCCGACGTTCAACCCCTTGGCCTCGCTGGCGCCGCGGTTGGCGGCCTCCATCACGCCGGGCCCGCCGCCGGTGCAGACGACGAACCGGCGGTCGGTCTCGCCTAGATCCTTCGACCATTCGGTCAGGCGCCGGGCAAGCTCGCGCGCGCTCTCGTAGTGCTCCGACATCCACAGGTCGTGGCGCGCCTTGGCGAGGTCGATCTCGCCCTGGCCGGCCTCCGCCTTGCGCAGGTTCTCCTCGGCGAGGTCGCGCGGCTTCAGGCGGGCGGAGCCCATGAAGACGATGGTGTCGTCGACCTTGTAGCGCTCGAACCGGCTGGCCGGCTCCAGGTATTCCGCCAGGATGCGCAGCTGGCGGGCGTCCTTGCTCTGCAGGAAGTCGAGGTTGGCGTAGGCCTTGACGGGCTTGCGGAAGCCGGTGTCCGCGCCGTTGTCGTCGGAATCGTGGGTCATCGAGGCGGGTGTTCGCTTGTACTGCTGGTCGCGGTTCAAAGGCGCACCCCGGGCGCGCGGGACCGCGGGCGGCCGGCCTTGCAGTATACGCCGGCCGTGGGTCCGGGTCGAACGGTGCATGCGAAAAGGGCCGGCGGAAGCCCGCCGGCCCATGGCCTGTCGCGCGTCGTCCGGTCACGCCGGAAGACGGCGCTACTCCGCCGCCTTGGACTGCGCGCGCTGGATCGCGGCGTCGATCATCTGGGCGGCCTCGTCGGCCTCGCCCCAGCGCTCGATCTTGACCCACTTCTCCTTCTCCAGATCCTTGTAGTGCTGGAAGAAGTGCGCGATCTGGTCGAGGTAGGGCTTCGGCATGTCCTTGTACGACTTGACCCCGGCGAAATAGGGATCGAGCTTGTCGACCGGGGCGGCCAGCAGCTTCTCGTCCTCGCCCTCCTCGTCGGACATCACCAGGACGCCGATCGGCCGGACCGCCATGACGCAGCCCGGCTGGACCGGCTGGCGGTTGACCACCAGCACGTCGATCGGATCGCCGTCGTCCGACAGGGTATGCGGGATGAACCCGTAGTTGCACGGGTAGTACATCGCCGTGTGCAGGAACCGGTCGACCACCAGCGCGCCGGAATCCTTGTCCAACTCGTACTTCACCGGGTCCGAGTTCATCGGCACCTCGATGATGGCGTTGACCTGCCACGGCGGATTCTTGCCGGCGCTGACCTTGTCGATGTCCACTGCTACCTCCCTTCGGCCGTCTCGCGGCCGTGCCTGAAATTTTCGAGCTGACGGGATCGGCCCGCGCGTCCTCGGCCCGGATGTCGGGGCGCGCGCACGCCGTTGCAACCCGGCTGCGCGCGGGCGCGATCCTGTCCCAGCGGGCGGCCGCGGTTCAAGCTTATTCGCTGCGCTGCAGCATGGCGGTTGGTGCCGGCTCCCGGATCCGCCCCGGGTCGGTCCACAGGCGCACCAGGGCCGCTTCCAGGTCCTTCGCCCGGCTGCCCCAGCTGGCCGCCTGCCGGTGCCAGCCCGTGCGGCCCGGATCGGCGTCGTAAGCCCGGCGCAGCCGCTTGTCGTTGACGAAGATCGCGAACACGCGGCCCCGGCCGCTTTCGGTCGGCAGGTAGCCGGCGAGCCCGCTGACGAAGTTCATCGTCCCGGTCTTGGCGAACACGGCGAACGCGGTGTCCGGCGTCTGCAGCCGGCGTCCCAGGCCGCCGTCCAGCCCGACGGTCGGCAGCAGTTCGATCAGCGTGCGCCCAGCGCGGCCGTAGCGCGCATCATGGGCGAACCGCAGGATCGCGGCCAGCTGCGCCGGGGTCATCCGCGCATCCGCGTTCAGGCCGGAGTGGTTGCCCGGGTCGAAGCGGGCCCAGTCGGTCTTCGGCAGGGTCCGTTCGTACCACTGTGAAACCGCGATCGCCGACTGGCTCAGGCCGATCCGTTGGCCGGTCAGCGCGCGCCCGGCGGCGAGCCCGGTCAGCTCGGCGACCAGATTGTTGGAATAACGCAGCATCGCCCGGACCGTCTCGTGCAGCGGCGGACCCGGATGCGCGGCCAGGGTCGCCGCGCCGTCCGGAGCCCGGCCCGGCTCGGGCGCGGGCAGCTCGACGCCGAGTCGCTGACAGACCTGGCGCGTCGCCTCCGCCGCCACGCGGGCGGGGTCCTTCAGCGGCAGCCAGTCCTGGCCGTAACCGCGCGCGCCGGTCGACAGCTGCCAGCGCCCGTCCGCGCCGGCTGGCAGCCAGGCGCCGGATTCCCGGCCCCGCGGCCGCCGGCGGTCCAGCGACAGGTCGACCGACGGCACCGGGGGCACGGTCCAGGCGCGCGGATCGCTGGGCTGGCCGGTGCCCCAGCGCACGCGCAGCCGGTTGAAGTTGACCGACAGCGCGGAGACGCCCGGGTTGTAGCCGGCGGTCATCGGCTGGTCGTCCCGGATCGCCGGGCGTTCCTGGTACAGGCTGGCGTCGTACAGGAACCGGCCGGCGACCTTGCGCACGCCCGCCCGGCGCAGGTCGCGGCACAGGTGAACCAGCCCGTCGGCGCCCAACAGCGGATCGCCCCCGCCAACCAGCACCAGGTCGCCGTCCAGCCGGCCGCCCCGCGGCGCGGCGGTGGCGGCCATGCGCGTGGTGAAGCGGTGATCGCCGCCCAGCAGCTCCAGCGCGGCGACGGCCGTGGGCAGCTTCGCGACCGACGCCGGGATGAACGCCTGCGTCGCGTTATGCGCGGCAAGCTCCCGGCCCGCCAAGTCGGTCACCAGCAAGCCGACGTCCTGCGGCTCGAAGCCGTGCCGGCGGATCAGCCGGCGGGCGGCTTGCGGGTCTTCCGGCGTCAACGGCGGGCCCAGGCGGGCCGGCTGCACGCGGGCGTCCGGCGCGGCCGCACGCTCCGCGGGCTCGGGCAGCGCATCTGGCTCGGTCCCGCCGGGCCCACCGGCCGGGCGCTCTGCCGCCAAGGCCGGGGGCTTGGCGGCAGGCGTCGGCGCCGGCGCCGGCTCGGACGCCGCGCAGGCGGCCAGCAGCAGCCCGGCGGCGCTCGCCAGGACGCCGGCGAGACGGGGGCGGTATCGATCGGATCGGTCGGGGTCGGTCATGGTCCCTACCCTGCCACGTTGCGGCTCGAAGGTGGACGGGTGAAAGCGGTCGCTTTGACTTTATCGCCCGGCTGCCCGACCCTTCCGCGCGGTTCACGACAGGCTGGGGAGGGCCGGAGACAACAATGAGTCAGATCCCGTTCACCGACATCGTCGCCAAGCTGCCGGCCAGCGTGCCCTTCGTCGGCCCGGAGCAGATCGAGCGCGAACGCGGCTTCACCTTCCGCGCCAAGCTGGGCGCCAACGAAAGCCCGTTCGGCCCGAGTCCCAAGGCGATCGAGGCGATCCGGGCCGCCGCCGGCGACAGCTGGAACTACCCGGACGCGACGGCGTTCGGGCTGCGCGAGGCGGTCGCCAGCTTCTGGGACGTTCCGGTCGACAGCGTGTTGGTCGGCGCGGGCATCGACGAGCTGTTGGGCAACGTCGTGCGCATGACCGTGCCGCCGGGCGGGCCGGTGGTGACCTCCAACGGCGCCTACCCGACCTTCAACTACCACGTGAACGGCTTCGGCGGAGTGCTCCACGCGGTCGACTACCGCGACGACCACGAGGATCTGACGGCGCTCGCCGACACGGCCCGGGCGGTCGGGGCGCGGCTGGTCTACCTGTCCAACCCGGACAACCCGATGGGCACCCGCCACCCGGCCGAAGCGATCGCGGAGTTCCGCCGGCGCCTGCCCGAGGGCACGCTGCTCGCCCTGGACGAGGCCTATACCGAGTTCGCGCCGGCGGGGACCAACCCGCCGATGGACCCGTCGGACCCGGGCGTGATCCGCCTGCGCACCTTTTCCAAGATCTACGGCCTTGCGGGCCTGCGCGTGGGCTACGCAATCGCGCATCCGGACGCGATCACGGCCCTGAACAAGATCCGCAACCACTTCGGCGTCAACCACATGGCCCAGCAGGCCGCCCGCGCCGCCCTCCAGGACCAGGCGTACATCGACGCCCGGGCGCGCGAGATCGAGACCGGCAAGCAGCTCTACGCCGAGATCGCCCGGCGCCACGGCTTCACCGCGATCCCGTCCTACACCAACTTCGTGACGATCGATGTCGGCACCGCCGAGCGCGGCGAAAAGCTGCTGACCGCGCTGCAGGACCGCCGGGTCTTCATCCGCAAGCCCGGCGTCCCGCCGCTCGACCGCTGCATCCGGGTCACCGTCGGCCCCGAGACCGAACGCGCGATCTTCGAGCAGGCGTTCGCCGAGGCGGTCGACGAGGTCGGGTGAGGCGCCGCTGCTCCGGGTTTTGTGCCGAACGACGGCAGCATAGGCGGGTCCCTCTCCCTTGAGGGGAGAGGATAGGTGAGGGTGGGACTCCTCAGATGTTGCCGAGGAGTCCCACCCTCACCCTCCCACGCCCTATTGGGCGCGGGCCCCGCCCTCTCCCCTCAAGGGCGAGGGGAATCGCAGCGTCGCCGCTAGGGCAAGATGCTGAGAGGTGGAATCACCCGTCAGCTGAATCTTGCCCCATCTTCAACAAGTTAGAGTTACATTCAGCTCGAAGGCCGTTTCGGCCTTCAAGCATGTAGCTCTAGCCGGACACTTGAACCCCGCGCACACGAAAAACGGGGCCCAGGCTGTTCCCGGGCCCCGCTGTCTTGGCAGACCACTTGAGAGGTCGGCCCCCGGGCTGGCCGGGGAGCCCGATGTCGCACGCGTTACGCGGCGGACTTCATGACCTTCTCGACCGTCTTGTTGGTCTGGGTCTGGATCGGCTCCATCGCCTCGTTCGACACCTTGACCGACAGCTCGGTCATCTTGGCGCTCTCGGCCATCACGGTGTCGAAGTTCTGGCGGGCGAAGTCGGTCTGCGCGTCGAAGAACTCGCGCAGGGTCTTCGCGCCGAACATCTTCTTGGCCAGATCCATGTTGGCCTCGAGGCGCGCTTGCGCGAAGTTCATGAACTCGCGGTTCATCTGCTCGACGCCCTTGGCGGCGATCGAGGATGCCTGGACGACCGCGTCGACGTTCGCCTTGTTCATCTGGCTGGCCTCGTCGTAGTTCTTGAACGCCGCGCTGGACGCCTTCTCGGCCTGCTCCTTGGCCATCGAGACGACCTGCTCGTACTGCTTCGTGGCGGCCTCGTTGCTGGCCTTCACGACGCTCTCGATCTGCTCCTTACCGGCGTTGACCGCGTCCTCGACGGGCTTGAACACGTCCTGAGCGGCCTGAGCCTGGGTCTTCTTCTGGGTGGTCATGGCTTTCGCCTCCTTCTCATGTCGCTGGCGGCGCGCGCTGGCGCCGGTCACGATCTCTGCTGCCGTTTCCGCGCTGCCGCTTCGCTGCGGTCCGCGGCCTGTTCTCGTGCTGCGCCTGCGATGTTGCGCTGCAACACGCCTAGTAATATGGGCAGGCTGGCCCTGGCGTCAAGGCCTTTTTGTGCAGTGCACAATAAACCCGTCGAACGACCGTGAGGCGATCCCGCCGCAAGGCCCGGCTTGCCGCCCCCGGGGCGCGCGTGGGACGTTATCGTGGTACCGCTGAGCGACGACTTCCGTCGCCGCGCCCCGATCCCCGACCGGATGCCAGGGAAGCCCGCATGACCTATTGCCTCGCGATCCGCGTCCAAGAGGGGCTGGTCTGTCTGGCCGACGGACGCATCACCAGCGGCAACCAGGTCTCGGCCGCGCCCAAGGCCAGCTTCCACGGGCCCGACGACAACGCGTTCATCGTCATGACCTCGGGCCTGCGCTCGCTCCGGGACAAGACGCTCGCCTACCTGGACCGGGAAGTGCGCCGCCAGCACGCCGACGGCTTCCCGCAGCTGCTGGACGCGGTCGACGTCTACGCCCGCTGCCTGCGCCGCACCGCCGAGGAGGACCGCGGCGCGCTGGAAAGCTCCAATCTCCGGTTCAACCTGCACGCAATCATCGCCGGCCAGATGCCGGACGATCCGCGCCCGACCGCCTTCCTGGTCTATCCGGAGGGCAACTGGATCGAGGTCAACGAGCGCACGCCTTACCTGTCGATCGGCGCGGTCGCCTACGGCAAGCCGATCCTGGACCGCACGCTCTCGGACACCACGCCGATGGCGATCGCGTTGAAGGCGGCCTACCTGTCGTTCGATTCCACCCGCGTATCGTCGGCCGACGTCGGCTTTCCGATGGACCTGATGACGCTCGCCACCGGCGAGCCGACGTGGCGGACCCGGCATTTCCGGCACGACGACCTGCGCGAACAGCGCGACTGGTGGAACCGCCACCTGACCGAACTCACCGCCAAGCTGCCCGACCAGCCGTGGCAGGACGTGCTGCCGCCGACCGCCGGCAGCGGCCGGATCAGCGTGGTCGGCCGGAACGACGACTGACGGCCCCGGTTACGGCAGACCGATCAGCCCGTTGTCGCCGGTGGTCATCAGGAAGTGGATGTCCGCCGCCTGGCGGTCGCCGCTGGAGCGGGTGATCGTGGGACTGTCCGCGAACCGGGCGGGGTGCGGCTCGTAGAACGGGACGCCGGTGTTATCCAGCGGCCGGACGATCTGCCACAGTTGCTGCTGGTCCCAACGCTCGCTGCCGGCCTTCCAGGCGTTGAAGAAGACCTCGCCGTCGCGGCAGGCGATCGACACCCAATAGCTGCCCCAGGACTTCAGGTCGATACCGCTTGGCGCGCGCCGGAACACGCCGCTGTCCGCCAGCCGGGCCACCAACTGCTCCCGCTCCGCCGGGCTCAGGGTCACGGTGGATTGCTCCCACCGCCCGGTCGCCAGCGGGTCCGACAGCCTGAACTTCAGCAGGTTGCCGGCATCCTGCGGCATCGCCCGGGCGGTCACGCGCGCCCCGCCGGCGCCGTCGCTTTTGATCTCGTAGCTGCGCACCTGCTCGGTGAACTTGCCGTTGTAGACCAACCGCACCTCGAAACGGTCGGGGAGGCTTTCGCAGCGATCGCGGATGTCGTCGCCGTTCAGGTAGCTGAACCAGGTCGCCTTGCGGATCAGCGGGTTCTCGATCCCGCCCGAATAGCTGCATCCGGCGGCGGCCAGCGCGGTAAAGCAAATCGCACAGATCGCGGCGACTTGACGCGACGGGTGCCGGCGGGGGGGTTTTGTTCGATGCATTCCGGTGTTCTCGCTGCGTTGATCGGTCGTGGGCGGCCCTGCGGGAAGTTAAACGAGGTTAACGCCTCGGAAACCCTTACGTCATTATTCTGGACAGCGATTCGAAGTATACTTAAGCTTTCGCGGATTCGCGCGCGGGCGTGGATGGCGACGTAAAAAGGGGGGCGAACGGTGATCTGGAACCTTATCCGGCAGGCGGCCAAGCGCGTGCGCCGCGGCGTCGTGGCGTTCGGCGTTGTCGCCTGTGCCACGGGGGTGCTGGTTCAGCCGGGCGAGGCCGTGGCGCGCTACGCGTCGATCGTGATCGACGCGGAGACCGGGACGGTCCTGCACGCGGCCAACGCCGACACGCGTAACTACCCCGCGTCGCTGACCAAGATGATGACGCTGTACATGACGTTCGAGGCGCTCGACCAGGGCCGCCTGACGCTGCATCAGCGCCTCCCGGTCAGCCGGCGCGCCCAGGGCATAACCCCGTCGAAGCTGTACCTGCGGGTCGGCGACACCATCCGGGTCGAGGACGCCGTGCTCGCGCTGGTCACCAAGTCGGCGAACGATGCCGCGGTCGTGCTGGCGGAGGCGCTGGGCGAGGAGGAATGGAAGTTCGCCCGGATGATGACCAAGCGCGCGCGCGAGCTCGGCATGCGCCGCACCACCTTCCGCAATGCCTCCGGCTTGCCCAACCGCCATCAGCTGTCGACCGCGCGGGACATGGCGACCCTGTCGCGGGCGCTGATCTACGACTACCCGCACTACTATCACTACTTCTCCACCACCCGCTTCCGCTACCAGGGCCGCACCTACGGCAGCCACAACAACCTGCTGGATGACTACCGCGGCACCGACGGGATCAAGACCGGCTATATCCGCGCGTCCGGCTTCAACCTGGCCGCCTCGGTGGTGCGCGACGGCCGGCGGCTGATCGCCGTGGTGTTCGGCGGGCGCACCGCGCGCTCGCGCGACCGGCACATCATGGCGCTGCTCGACGACGGCTTCGCCCAGGCCCGGCGCTTGCGCGCGATTCCCGTGGTCAGTCCGCCGGCGCCCAAGCCGGTCGAGATCCTGCGCGTCGCCAACCAGGCGAACGAGGTCAAAGTGGCCACCGCCGGTAGCGAATCGCATGTCGTCCCGGTTCCAGCCTCCCGCGGTGGGGTGGCGGACGCCGACCGCGCCGCCCTGACCGCCAAGGTCGCGCGCGTCGTCGACGGCCTGCCCGTGCCGGGCGCCGGCAAGCCCAAGGCGGTGCAACTGGCCGCGCGTCAGGCCGCGCGCGCCGACGGCAGCTATGCCGTCCAGGTGGGCGCCTACCGCGCCGCCGCGCCGGCGCATGTCGCCGCCGTGCGCGCGGGCAACGCGCTGCCGAAGATGCTGGGCACCAGCGAAGTGTCGGTCAGCCGCGTGCGCGGCGACCGCGGCCCGCTCTATCGCGCCCGCCTGACCGGCCTCCGCCGGAGCCACGCCGAGCGTGCCTGCCGCGCCCTGCTCGCCCGCGGGACCGACTGCCTGGTGATCCAGCCGCGCGGCGGCGTCGAGGTCGCGTTCAACGCGAAATAGCGGCCGCCGCACCCGAAAACGACGGCCAGAAGACGCCCCGGCGCACCCCACCGCCGGGGCGTTTTGCTTTCCGGCCCGGCGTGCTAAGCCAGTGGGCATGAAAGCCGCGATCTTCGAGAGCTTCCGCGCGCCGCCGGAGGTGCGGGACATCCCCGACCCCGACTGCCCGTCCGACGGCGCGCTGGTGCGCGTGCACGCCTGCGGCGTCTGCCGGTCCGACTGGCACGCCTGGAGCGGCAGCGACCCGGACGTGGTCGTCCCGCACGTCGGCGGCCACGAGTTCGCCGGCGTGGTCGAGCGGGTCGGCCGGCACGTCCAGCGGGTCCGTCCGAGCGACCGCGTGACCGCGCCGTTCATCCTATCCTGCGGCGCCTGCCCGACCTGCCGCGGCGGCGATCCGACCGCCTGCGACCGGCAGGACGTGATCGGCTTTACCCGCTGGGGCAGTTTCGCCGAACGGGTCGCCGTACCGCGCGCGGACTTCAACGTCGTCGCCCTGCCCGACCGGCTGTCGGCGGTCGCGGCAGCGGGCATGGGCTGCCGGGTGACGACGGCGTTCCGCGCGCTCGCCGACCGCGCCCGGCTCGCGCCCGGGGAGTGGCTGGCGGTGCACGGCTGCGGCGGCGTCGGCCTGTCGGCCGTGGCGCTGGGCGCGGCGATGGGCGCGCGCGTGCTGGCCGTCGACGTCGATCCGGCCGCGCTGGACCGGGCCACGGTCCTGGGGGCCACGCAGACGCTGGATGCCGCGCACACGGCCGATGTCGGCGCGGCGGTGCGCGAGCTGACCAGCGGCGGGGCGCAGGTCTCGCTCGACGCGCTCGGGATCACGCAGACCTTCCGAAACTCGCTCTACGGCTTGGCCAAGCTCGGCCGGCACGTGCAGATCGGCATGCCGCTCGACCGGCACGCCGAACCGCCGGTGCCGCTTCTGGAGCTGGTCTATGCCCGGCAGATCGCGATCCTCGGCACCCGCGGCATGGCCGCCGGCCGGTTCGATGCGCTGTTCGGGATGATCGCCGGCGGGCGCTTCGACCCGGCCCGGCTGGTCGCGCGGACGATCCCGCTGTCCGGCGTCGGCGAGGCGCTCAAGGCGATGGACGACCACACCAGTCCCGGCGTGACGGTGGTCGACCGGTTCGACGCGTAGCCGCCGGTCAGGCCGCCGCCGTGGTTATCCGGTCGTCGCCCTCGTCCAGCCCGGCCTCGGCGATCGTGCGGCGGTCCAAGTGCGGGTTGGGCCTGGGCTGGTCGATGCCCTGACGCACCACGTCCTGCATCCGTCGGCGCGCCAGCCAGGGCGTGTCGAGCGCGATCGGCACGCCGTCGGCGCGGTGCAGGAGCCAGGTGTTCAGCATCTCCCGAACCTCGGGCTTGCCGGTGCGCTGCCAGCGCCGGAAGTTCCAGGGCTGATCGCCAGCCGCCCCGCGGTGGGTCGGCCGGAACGCCCAGGGGCGCAGATGCCGGCGGCGCTCGTCGAACGCGGTGACCCGTTCCGGCAGGTACCAGGGGCCCTCGAAGTGGGCGATCCAGAGCAGGGCGTGGGCGTCCATCCCCTCCACGAACACGCCCGACACGCGGCCGTTCAGCTCCGGGACCAGCACCGGATAGTCGCCGTAGCGCGCGGTGAAGCGCCGGTGATGGATCAGCACCCCGGGGGTGACCCGCAGCCCGGCCGCGCGCGCGCCCAGCAGCTTCCGGCGCAACTCGCGATCCATCAGGGTGCCGTAGAAGAAGAACAGCATGCCGCGCAGACCCCCAAAAGCTGAAGCGCCCAAAATCGAGCCGTGCGTGGAACTGGGTCAAGCGGGGCCCGGCTCGGGCGTCCAGATGTAGGGCGCCGGGCGGCCGGCGTAAAGCGCTGCCGCCGGCCCGGCGGGCATCGGGTCCGCGGCCGGCCGGCGTCACGCATCGGATAGGACGGACACGCTGAATTCCGCTCTAACTGCTTGAAGAGAGAGCAAGATCCAGCCGAAAGGCGGTTCGACCTCGCCGCGTATTGCCCTAGACCTTGTAGGCGAGCCGGACCCCGCCCCAGTGCCGGCCATTGACGAAGATCGGGGCGGAGACGTCCTTCATCATGACGTAGCTGTCGCCCATGTCGCGGCGGTAGGCCTGCAGCAGGAACGGCTCGGTGTTGCGGCCCGCGGACAGGCCGACGCGGTCGTCGAAGATCCGGCGGTTGCGGCTGTTCGCGGCGTTCCACACCGGGTCCTTGCCCTGCGGCTTGGCGAACTTCTTGTTGTGGGTCGGCAGGTAGCCGTTGGTGTCGACGCAGGCGCAGAACACGACCTTGGGATCGAACTGCAACATCGGCTCCTGGATCTCGGGCAGCACCCGGTCGCAGAACTCGGTAAAGCCGGTCATGACCTGCTGCGGGTCGGTGCCCGGGATCGGCTTGTAGTCCCGGTCGAACAACTGCCCCTGGGTGAGCTTGCCGTCGCGCACGGCGGCCTCGAACAGATCGCCGACGCGCCCGGCCAGCTCCTTCACCTGGTTGATGAACTTGGTGTCGACCGTTTCGACGTCGGTCTGCGCGGTCAAGGCGACCACGCGCTGGCTCGCCAAGGTCAGGTTCTGGGTCCGGTCGCGCGACTGGCGCATCGTCTTGGAGGTGGCGTCGACCTGGTCGGACAGGGTGGTGGCGCTCTCCAGCAGGCCGCCGCAGCGGGTTTCGATCGTCTCCGCCGCCTCCGCGATCTCGCCGACGCCGCCCTGCATCGTCGACATCGCGCCCGCGACCGTGTCGATCACCTGACCGATCGTCTGCGTGCCGGAGCGCACGGCCTCGGCGCGTTTGGTGGATTCCTCGCCCTGCCCGATCAGCCGGGTGGCCTGGTCGGTCAGATCCTTCAGCGTCTCGTCGATCTGCCCGGTCGCGCGGCTGGTCTGGCCGGCCAGCTGCTTGACCTCCTGCGCGACCACGGCGAAGCCCTTGCCGGCCTCCCCCGCGCGGGCCGCCTCGATCGTCGCGTTCAGCGCCAGCAGATTGGTCTGCTTGGCGATCGCGTTGATGCCCTCGGCGACCTCGCCGACCTTGGCGAGCGCATCCTGCAGACCGTTCAACTGCTGCTGGATAACCGTGACCGCCTCGACCAGGTCGTGGATGTCGCTGAGCGAACTTTCCACGGTACCGCGCGAGTTCTCGACCTCGCCGGCCGCCTGTTCGGCGGTGCCGCGGCTGGCGCGCGCGCTTTCGGCGATCTTGGCGTTCGCCTGGGACACCTGGTCGACGCTGTCGCGCAGGGCGTGCAGCTCTTCGGACTGGGTCGCGAGCGCCTTGCTGAGATCGTCGATCCCGCCGGCGACATCGGCGACTTCGATGCCAAGTCCGCCACTCTCCTCCGCGAGCTTCTGCAGAATCTCCAGGTCGCGCGCCGCGTCGCGTGCCGTCTGCTCAGTCATTCACCCGCCCCTTCAACACACCGCGGCCGAGCCGGCGCGCGCGCCACCCGGTCCGCCCGATTAGGCTGAGGGGCAGTCTGCGCGATCAAGGTTAAGCCGAGGTGAACACGCCTGAGACGCGCATCCAAAAGGCTCGGATGATCCGCCAGGTTGCCGGCGGCCGGTCGGCCGAGGCTGGCGGGCTCGCCCTAAAGGTCGTCCGGCACGTCGATGCCAGACTGCTTCAGCTGGTCGCGCAGCAGGTCCTTGAGGCGCTGGAGCCCGGCCGCGTCGCGCGCCTCGCAGCGGGCGACCAGCACGTCCTGGGTGTTGGAGGCGCGCAGCAGCCACCAGCCGTCCTCGGTGTTGACCCGAACGCCGTCGATGTCGATCACCTCGGCGTTGCTGTCGGACAGGCGCTGCTTGACCTCCTCGGCGACCTTGAACTTGCGCGCTTCCGGGCAGGGGAAGCGGATCTCCGGCGTGTTCACCACCGCCGGCAGGCTGTCCATGAAGTCGCTCAGGCGCTGGCCGGTCCGGGTCAGGATGTCGAGGATGCGCAGGGCGGCGTAGAGCGCGTCGTCGAAGCCGTACCAGTCCTCCTTGAAGAAGATATGGGCGCTCATCTCGCCCGCCACCGGGGCTGCTTCCTCCAGCATCTTCGCCTTGATCAAGGAATGGCCGGTCTTCCACATCACCGGCCGGCCGCCCAGCCGCGCGATCTCGTCGAACAGCACCTGGCTCGCCTTGACGTCGGCGATGATCGGCGCCCCCGGGTTGCGCTGCAGGACGTCGCGGGCGATCAGCGCCAGCATCTGATCGCCCCACAGGATCCGGCCCTGGCCGTCGACCAGGCCGATCCGGTCGCCGTCGCCGTCGAACGCGAAGCCGAGGTCGCAGCCGCGCGTGCGCACGGCCTCCTGCAGCTGTTCGAGGTTTTCCGGCACCGTCGGGTCTGGATGGTGCGCCGGGAAATTGCCGTCGACGGTCGCGTTCAGCAGATGGTGCTGGCCGGCCAGGCGATCGGTCAGCTTGACCAGCGCGTCGCCGACCGCGCCGTTGCCGGCGTCCCAGGCGATCTGGAAGCCCGCACCGACGCTCAGCCCGCGCTGCAGGCGGGCGACGTAGCGGTCCATCAGATCCACGTCCTCGACCGCGCCGTCGCCTTGCGCGAACGCGCCGTCCGCCGCGATCCGGCCGAGCTTCTGGATGTCCGCGCCGAAAAACGACCGCTTGCCCAGCATGATCTTGAAGCCGTTGTGGTCCGGCGGGTTGTGCGAGCCGGTGACCTGGATGCCGCCGTCGGTGTCGAGTTCGTTGACGGCGTAGTAGAGCATCGGCGTCGGCCCGCGGCCGATCCGGACCACCTCGCAGCCGCCCGCGCGCAGGCCGTGTTCGACCGCCTCGGCCAGTTCCGGCGACGACAGCCGGCCGTCGTAGCCGAGCGCCACGCGCTGGCCGCCGTCCTGGCGCACGATGGTCGCGAACGCCTGGCCGAGCGCGCGCGCGTCGGCCGCGTGCAGGGTCTCGCCGACGATGCCGCGGACGTCGTATTCGCGCAGGATCGTGGGATCGAAGCGGTGCGCTGCGGCTGCGCTCATGACAGGTTCTCCACCGTCGTGCCGTCACCGATCAGGGCGCCCGGCTTGTCGCGGCCGAACGCGCGCCCGACGCAGGTGTAGTGAAAGCCCCGCTCGCGCATTTCGGTCGGATCGTAGATGTTGCGCAGGTCGACCACCGCCGGCTGGGTCAGGCTTTCCTTGATCCGGTCCAGGTCTAGGTTCCGGAACTGGTTCCACTCGGTCAGGATCACCAGCGCGTCCGCGCCCTGCATCGCGTCGTACGGGCTCTCGCACCAGGTAACCTCGGAGAGCAGCTTGGCCGCGGCCTGCATGCCTTCGGGATCGTGCGCGCGCACCCGGGCGCCGGCCTGCTGCAGCGCCGGCACGATCGCCAGGCTGGGCGATTCGCGCATGTCGTCGGTGTTCGGCTTGAAGGTCACGCCCAGCAGCGCGATCGTCTTGCCGGCGACGTCGCCGCCCATATGGGCGACGATCTTGTCCGCCATCGCCGCCTTCCGGCGGTCGTTGACGTCGACCACCGTCTCGACGATCCGGGCCGGCGCGCCGGCCTGCTGGGCGGTCCGCGTCAGCGCCACCGTATCCTTGGGGAAGCAGGAGCCGCCGTAGCCCGGCCCGGGGTGCAGGAACTTGCGCCCGATCCGGCCGTCCAGCCCCATGCCCCGGGCGACGTCATGGACGTCCGCGCCGACCGCCTCGCACAAATCGGCGATCTCGTTGATGAAGGTGATCTTGGTCGCCAGGAACGCATTGGCGGCGTACTTGGTGAGTTCGGAGGTCTCCAGCGAGGTGAAGATGATCGGCGTCTCGATCAGGTAGAGCGGCCGGTAGAGCGCCCGCAGCACGCTCTGCGCGCGCGCGCTCTCCGCGCCGATGATCACCCGGTCCGGGCGCATGAAGTCGCCGATCGCCGAGCCCTCGCGCAGGAACTCCGGGTTGGAGGCGACATGCAGGCGCTTGTTCGGGGCCGTCTGCTTCAGGATCGCCTCGACCTCGCGGCCGGTGCCGACCGGCACGGTGGACTTGGTGACCACGACGGTGTCCTGGTCGGCCGCCTCGGCGATCTCGCGCGCAGCGTCGTAGACGTAGGTCAGGTCGGCGTGCCCGTCGCCGCGGCGCGAGGGCGTGCCGACCGCGATGAAGACCGCATCGCAGCCCCGCACCGCCGCCTTGAGATCGGTCGTGAAGCTCAGGCGTTCGGCGGTCTCGTTGCGGGCGACCAGGTCTTCCAGGCCGGGCTCGAAGATCGGAATCTGGCCGTCGTTCAGACGGTCGATCTTCTGCGCGTCGCGGTCGACGCAGACGACCTCTGTCCCGAATTCGGAAAAGCAGGCCCCGGAGACGAGGCCGACATAGCCGGTGCCGATCATGGCGATGCGCATGGCGCGGTGGGATCCTTACCTGACGGGGCCGGACGCCCGGAAGACCGGTGCGCCGGACTGAACGGGTCTAGAGCAAGATGCTGAAAGGTAAAGCCACCTTTCAGCTGAAACTCGCTCTCTCTTCAAGCAGTTAGAGCAAAATGCAGATGAAGGTCGACTCGACCTTCATCGATTTTGCTCTAGAGGTCGCGGGCGAACTGGCGGATCAGGTCCGCGGTGGCGTCCTTGGTCTCCGGATGGTCCAGGGCGAAGGCGAGCGTGGCCGCGACGTAGCCCGCCTTGTTGCCGCAGTCGTAGCGGGTGCCCTCGAAGCGCAGGCCGTGGAACGGCACCTCGCCGATCGTCGCCGCCATGGCGTCGGTCAGCTGGATCTCGCCGCCCTTGCCGGTCTGCTGCTTGTCGAGTTCGCGCATCACCCGCGGGTCGAGGATGTAGCGCCCGATGATCGACAGGGTCGACGGCGCCTCGGTCGGATCGGGCTTTTCGACCAGGCCCTTGGCGGCCGCGAGGCGGCCATCGTCGCTTGTCACGTCCAGAATGCCGTAGCGCGCGGTCTGTTCGCGCGGCACGTCGATCACGGCCGCGACGTTGCCGCCGACCCGGGCGTGCACGTCGACCAGCTGCTTCAGGCAGGGTGTGTCCGACTTGATCAGGTCGTCCGGCAGCACGACGGCGAACGGTTCGTCGCCGACCGCCCGGCGCGCCACCCAGACCGCATGGCCGAGGCCGAGCGGGTCCAGCTGGCGCAGCGACTGCACCGAGCCCGCCGGCAGGTTGGTGTGGCGGACGGATTCGAGTTCGCGGGTCTTGCCGCGCTGCTGCAGCGTGTCCTCAAGCTCGATCGCGCGGTCGAAATGGTCTTCCAGCGCGTCCTTGCCGCGGCCGGTGACGAAGATGAATTCCTCGATCCCCGCCTGGCGCGCTTCCTCGACCGCGTACTCGATCAGCGGCCGGTCGACCACCGGCAGCATCTCCTTGGGCACCGCCTTGACCGCCGGCAGTACCCGGGTGCCCAGCCCCGCGACCGGAAATACCGCTTTACGAACACCTGTCATGGCCTGATCTGCTTCCCCCTGGTGTGGCTCGGCGCCGCCCGTCCGGTCCCCGGATGGCCGATGCCGGACCAGAATGCCCCCGCCGGTCCCCGCGCCTGACCGGTTGATGCCACACGCCCCCCACCCTCGCAAGGCTGGCCACGCAACGGCCACGGGACTGCCGCGGTACTCCGCCGGAACCCAAGCCGGGCGCGCTGGCGCCGCTGCCCTAATCGCCGATCAGGACGCGCTTGGCCTCGTTCAGCTTGGCCGCGAACCAGTCGGACCCCCCGGTGTCGGGGTGCAGCTTCTTGATCAGGCTGCGGTAGGCGCGCTGAACCTCCTCCCGGCTGGCGCCCTCCGGCAGCCCCAGGATTTCCAGCGCCTCCGCCCGGCTCATGGCGCCGCCGCCGCGCCCGGTGGCGCCGCTCTCGCCCGCCCGGGCGCCGCCGCCCCTGGCGCTGGCCCCGGCGCTGGCCTCGGCGGCGTCGCGCCAGTCCTCGCCGTGCATCTTGTCGAGGTACGCCTCGATCACGGCGGCGGACTGCGCGTCCGCGCCCTGGGCCGCACGCCAAAGCTCGACCAGCTGGTCGAGCGTCAGCTCCTCGACGCGCCGGCCAGCGTAGGCCCCTTCCAGAACCTCGCCCGACATCACGCCCGTGTCGTGCTCCAGGGTCATGCGCACGAAGCGGGTTTCGACCTGGCTGGACTGGCTTTCACGGGGGCCGCGGGCATTGCGCAGCGCGCGCTTGATCTGGCGCCAGCGGCTCGCAAGCGCGAACAGCGCCGGCAGGGCGATCCAGGCCAGCTGATAGCGCCCGGCCCAGAGCAGGAACAGGCCCAGGATCACGCCGACGATCCCGCCGACCCAGGCGAGCGCCTTCAGGACCTGCCGCGGCTCGGCCTCGCTCGCCCACTTGAGCAGCAGCAGGATGCCGACCAGAAGGCCGAGGCCGAGCAGGAAATACGCGATCACGGGGAGAACCTTGGGCGTCGACCGGCCATGGGGGTTACAGCTGGCGCCGATGGATGCGGGCGCCAAGCCGCGTCATGTCATCCGGGCCGCGTCATTTCATCTGGTGGGTGAGCAGCTGGGTCATGCCGCCGCGCTTTTCCGAGTAGGCGGCGAGCGCGCGCCGCCCGCCGGCGGCGAACACCGCGACCGCGGCCAGCAGTTCGCGCAGTTGCTTCGCGGCGCTGGCGTCGAACGCGCAGCAGGCGCCGCCGCTCAAGCGCGCGATCTGCTCGAACGCGCGGCGCGCGCCCTGGTCGCGGCCCTCGTGGAAGGCGAACACCGGCACCTTGAGCAGGCCCAACTCGCCCGCCAGATGGCACAGCTCGTCGACGTCCTCCTCCATGCAGTCGCCCACGAACACGACCGCGTTGATCCGCCGCGCCTTGGCTTCCTTGCGGGCGTGCTTCAGCACCTTGGCGATCTGGGTGCGCCCGCCCAGGCAGCGCACGCCGGTCATCCGCTTCAGCAGCGCGTCCGCGTCGGCATACCAGTCGCTCGCCTCGAACTCGCCGAACCCGCGGTAGTAGGCCAGCTGCACCCGCAGCCCGCCCAGCGCCTTGGTCTCCTGGAACATCTCCGCCTGGGTGTGCATCGCCTGGTCCCAGGTCGGCTCGCGCGAGGCGGTCGCGTCCATGGCGAAGATCAGCCGGCCGACCTCGCCCGGCTTGCGCACCGTGGGCGTGCTGCGCACCTGGTTCAGGAACGCCTGTACCTCGCCCGCGCCGGAGCCGCCCTGCGCCGGCGTCTTATGGGACGTCTCCGCCCCGGGCCGCGTCGCCGGCCGGTTGTTCTGATCCCGCGCCATGGCGTGGGCCCCTTCGCTGCCGATCTCACCTATCCAGGGAAGGTAGGCTCGGCCGCAGGACCCGTCCAGCGGACCTGCCCCTACTCCGCCGCGCTCAACGCCGCCTCGCTGCCGTGGCCGATCTCGGAGAGGAGCGCGCGGACCTCCTGGCGGGCGGCCATGTGGGACATGGTCATGTTCACCCCCGTTCCCGACTCGCGCAGGTCGAGCAGGGTCAGGCCCTTGGGGAACAGCTCGCGGAAGATCACCCGCTCGCCGAAGCCGGGGGCGACGCGGAACGAGATCCGCTTGGCGAGCTGGTCCAGCAGGCGGCCGACGTCGCGCTTGTTGCGCGCGTCCAGGTGGCTCAGGCGGTTGCGCATGACGATCCAGTCGATCGGCCGGCCGCCGGCCTGGGCGCGTGCCTGGCGCTGCTCCCAGACCATCTGGGAATAGACGCTGGGCGACAGGATCTTCTTGGCGTCGTGGTCGATCCGCGCCAGCAGATCGAGGTCGAGGAAGGAGTCGTTGAGCGGGGTGACCAGCGTGTCCGCCAGCGTGTGGCCCAGGCGCGAGAGGTGACTGTCGCTGCCCGGCGTATCGATCACCACGAAGGCGCAGGACCCGAGATCGTCCATCGCCGCCGACAGCGCGTCGCGCTCCTGGCGTTCCGCGTCGGCGCGGGTGTCGGCGTCGCGCGCGCGGTCGATCGTGCGCATCTCCGGGAGGTCCAGGCGGAGGTCGTTGCGCTGGGCGAAAGTGCGGCGGTTCTCCACCTGCCGGGAGAGCGTGCCCTGCCGCGCGTCCAGATCGATCGCGCCGACCTGGTGGCCCGCCTTCAACAAGGCCACGATCAGGTGCATCGCGGTGGTCGACTTGCCGGAGCCGCCCTTCTCGTTGCCGAGCACGATGACGTGCGGGCCGCCGGTGCGCGGCAGTGGCGTAATTGCCGTCATTTAGTGATTTCCCCGTGCTGCGCCCCCAGATGTCGTAGATTAGCCGGAAGATTGCGCGGCTGCAACGCCGCGCGGTCCGCGCAGCCGCCAGGTAAAGTAGACCGCCAGCGTGACCAGCACGACCGCCCCGCCGGTGAGCGACAGCGCACTCGCCCGCTCGCCCAGGGCCAGCCAGACCCAGAGCGGGCCCAGCACCGTCTCCACCAGCATCAGCAGCCCGACCTCGGGCGCGGTGATGTAGCGCGGGCCGATCGTGATCAGCCCGAACGCGACCGGCACGACGAAAAAGCCCAGCACCGCCAGCACCAGCCAGTCGCGCCCGTCGGGCGCCAGCGGGGCCGCCGCGCCGATCACCAGCAGGAAGCCGGCGGCGATGAAACCGCCCAGCGCGGTGGCGGGCACCATGTCGATGTGCTTGCGGTGGCGCAGGATGGTGAAGTTGCCGGCCAGGCACAGCGCGGTCACCAGCCCCGCGAGGTCGCCGTCCCAGGTGCCCCGCGCTAGGCCGTCCCAGAACACGATCGCGATCCCGCCCAGCACGACCAGCGTGGCCGCCCAGGTCTCGACCCGCACGCGCTCGCCCAGGAACACCCAGCTCAGGATCGCGGCGAACAGCGGCGCCGGCAGCGATGATCACCAGCGTGTTCGCGACGGCTGTGTGGTGGATCGAGTAGACGAAGCTGATCATGTTGAGCGCGTAGATGTGCGCGGACACCAGCCCCCAGCGCCCGACCGCGCGCAGCGCCCGGTCCGCCCGGCCGCGGTAGACGACCGCCAGCACGCCCGCCAGTGTCAGCCCCATCAGCAGCGCGCGCCAGAACACCGTGGTGAACGGGTCGAGCGTGAGCAGGCGCAGCAGCAGGGCGTCCGGCGACAGCACCAGGACGCCCAGGCCGGTGATCGCCAATCCCTTGGCGTGGTCGGACAGCGCGGGCACGGTTGAACGGCTCCTTTTGGTTTCGATGCGCCGCTCGACCCGGCAGCCGGGTCCAGGGGTTGCGGCCCGGGCCCGGAACCGGCTATGCGCCCTGGTCGATCGGCCGTACGGCGCCTAGGTGTTCGACCGGCGGCGCGGGCCGGACCCGGGCCCGAGACCGAAACCCTGAGATCCGCGCCCAGCCAGAGCGGCGAACGGGCAAGCGACAAGGCAGGCGGCATGAGCGAGCAGCAGGCGAAATTCAGCGTGGGCCAAGTGATCCACCACAAGAAGTTCGGCTACCGCGGGGTGATCGTCGACGTCGATCCCGAGTTCCGCGGCAGCGAGCAGTGGTATCAGGTGATGGCCCGCAGCCAGCCGCCCAAGGACAAGCCCTGGTACCACGTCCTGGTCCACGACGCCACGCACCGGACCTACGTCGCCGAACGCCACCTGGAACCCGACGACTCCGGCGAGCAGATCAACCATCCGGAGCTGGGGCAGTTCTTCGACACTTTCGTCGGCGGCCGCTATGCCCGCTCGGGCGCGGTAAACTAGAGCAAGATGCTGAAAGGTGAAGCCACCTTTCAGCTGAATCTTGCTCTCTCTTCAAGCAGTTAGAGCAAAATTCACGATGAAGGTCGACTGGACCTTCATCGATTTTGCTCTAGCTGCCGCCGCGCCGGCATCCCCAAGCGTCACCTGAGAGGTAAAAAAGCCTGGCGCCGCACGGGTGGCGGCGCCAGGCCTGGGGAGCCGGTCGCTGGAGGGGGTCGCGGTCAGGCCGCCCGGACTTCCGTCAGGAAGGTGTCGACTTCCGAGCGCAGGCGCTCGGCTTCGGCCTTCATCTCGTTCGATGCCTTCAGCACGTGGTTGGCCGACGAGCCGCCGGTCGCCGCCGCCTCGTTCACGCCGGCGACGTTGCGGGAGACTTCTTGCGCGCCCTCGGCGGCCTGCTCGACGTTGCGGGCGATCTCGCCGGTGGCGCTCTCCTGCTCTTCCACGGCCGAGGCGACGGTGCTGGTGATCTCGTGCATTTCGTTGATCCGCTCGATGATCTTCTGCAGCGCCGATACGGTCGAGGAGGTCGAGGTCTGCATGCCGCCGATCTGGCGGCGGATCTCCTCGGTCGCCTTGGAGGTTTGGTTCGCCAGCGACTTCACCTCCTGCGCCACGACCGCGAAGCCCTTGCCGGCGTCGCCCGCCCGGGCGGCCTCGATCGTGGCGTTCAGGGCCAGCAGGTTGGTCTGCTCCGCGATGTCGTTGATCAGCTGGACGACGTCGCCGATCTCGCGGGCGTTGGTATCCAGCTTGGACACCACGTCGTTGGCCTCGCCCGCCTCCTGGCTGGTGTCGTCGGCCAGCCGGGCCGACTGCGCGACCTGACGGCTGATCTCCGCGATCGAGGAGGACAGCTCTTCGGTCGCGCTCGCCACCGCGTTGACGTTGGCCGAAGCCTGGTCCGCGGCGGAGGCGGCGGAGGTCGACTGCCGGGTGGTTTCCTCGGCGACCGACGACATGTTGTCGGCGCTGGTCGAGAGTTCGCCGGTCGAGCTGTCGAGCCTGGCCAGCAGATCGCCGATCGCCGCGTCGAACTTGCGCGTCAGCTCCTCGACCTTGCGCCCGCGCGCCGCCTGCTTCTCCTGCGCCTCGGCAGCCTCGCGCGCCATCTCGGCGTTGCGCTCCATCGCCTGCTTGAAGACATCGACGGCCTGGGCCATCAGGCCGATCTCGTCGCGGCGGTCGGTGTCCGGGATCACCGCCGCGTTGTTGCCGTCGGCGAGCTCGCGCATGGTGCCGGTCATCCGCACCACCGGGCCGCCCAGCCCGCGGTACAGCCACACGCCCATCATCCCGGCGATCGCAAGCGCCAGCAGGCCGCCGCCCGCCGCCGCGACATAGGTCCATTTGAACGCGGTATGCTGCGCCGCGCTGCGCGCCTCGACGGCCTGCGCCGCGGCATCGGTCAAATCTGCCAGCAGGCCGGTGAAGGCGTTCATGTCGGCCGTGCCGGCACCGGTCGCGGCGAGCGTACGGGCCTCGGACACGGTATCGGGATGCTGCATCTGGGCGATCTGCGGCTCGGCGGCCTTCGTCCGCCAGGCGGTGATTGCCCGGTTAAGCTCGTCGAGGCGCGGGCGCATCGGATCGTCGGCCGGAACCATGCCACGCAGATCCGCCATCTCGGTGTCGTAGACTTTCCGCCCGTCGCGGTAGGGCTGGAGTTCGGCCGGATCGCCGCTGGCAACGAACCCGCGCACGCCGTTCTGCTGGTCGGTCACGGCCGCCCCGATGGTATTCAGGCTATCGAGACGCTCCATTGTGACGGCGGTCTCGCTCTGCATCCGGTCGGCGCGGTTGATCTGGATGACGATGAAGGCAAGGCACAACGCCGTGACGACCGAGGTCAGACCGAACGCGAGCAGGATCTTCTTGGCGACGCCAAGGTCTTTGAGCTTTCCGAGCATTGTTTTTGCTCACACCAATCGAAGGGAGATGAAACCCAGGCTTTAGCGCTGGGCGGAGCGGGCGTAGAGGGCCGCGATGTCGAGATTGACCTCGGCGGTGATCGCCCCGAGCTTTTCCCCAGTCTCGGGGTCGGTCACGGTTACACTGATCTGCTGTGCCCGGTGGCCGGTCGCATCCTTGGTCTCGACCTCGCTGAAATGGACGGCCTCCGGTCCGACGCCGAAGGTCTTCTGGAACTTCGCTTCGTCGCCCTGCCAATAGTCGGAGGTGACGGAGCTGATGCCGGCGTTGAGGCCGCGCACGTCCATCACGAACACCTCGATGAACTGGCCGCCGGCGTCGACCTGCTGGCGCAGCAGGAAGGTCGACAGCGGCGCGCCCACGACCTGGGCGATCAGCGGGCGCTTTTGCGATTCGCGCTGCTGGCGCCATTCGGCGTCGAGCGCTTCGACGTCGGACTGGCTGATCGCGGACACCCGTCCCTTCCGGTCCCGCAACGTGATCAGAACGGTGGGTTGCTCGGTCCAGCTTCGAACCTCTTCAATCAGGCGCTGGGGGATCTCCTGCGCGTGAGCACTAGGGACTTGGGCGATTGAGACTGCTGCGAAGGTGCCCAGGAGGCCGACCCGCAACAGCCCTCGTTTCCACCCGCCAGAGCGTCGTGTCACAGCCACTGTCGCTACTCCTTTATTTGGCGTTCCCGCCGGACCGCTGATTCGAGACTGCGGCAGCCAACCACAAATTCGTTAGCGCGTAGTTAAAAGTCGAAAGTATTTTGGAGGCCAACACTTCATGCGCCCGAAGTTCGCACGTCCGTCGATGAGCCAGTGACGCGTGTTTTCGAGTCCCTACACGCGTTCGACGCACATTCACTAGCAAGATGCTGAACGGTGGAATCACCTTTCAGCTGAATCTTGCCCTCTCTTCAACAAGTTAGAGCTACATTCAGCTCGAAGGCCGTTTCGGCCTTCAAGCATGTAGCTCTAAGCGTCGCCGGACGCGACAAGCTTCAACGACGGACCGCTTCGAACCCGCCAGGCCGGCAGGACGACGCTTGCCGTGGTGCCGCGATCCGGCACGCTTTCCAGCTGGACCCGTGCGCCGTGCAAATCGGCGAAAGCCTTCACCAGATACAGGCCGAGCCCGATCCCATCGGGCCGACGGTTTAGACTGTCGTCCGCTCGAACGAACGGCTGCATGACCGTGTCCATGACATCCGGGGCAATACCAACCCCGTGATCGCGGACCGCAATCAGATAGCTGCCGTCATCGACAGGTCCGCCGCGCGAACGAGAGAGTCCGGAGGACCATGGCCCCGGTTCCCGGTCCCAAGGCCTGCGATCGATGGCCCGCCTTGGGCCGGACGGCTTGTTAGCGGACCGGCGGTGCCGGCTGGAGCGCGGTCTGTGACACCGGCCGACCGCCGTTGCACAGGACGAACACTCCCCATTCCGCCGCGCGCACGGATAGTCTGCCCCGCGTCGCGGCGTTGACCGACCGCGCTCCACGCCGCCCAGCAGGGAGGAGCCCATGACCGGTTTGACCCGTCGTACGATGCTGCAGTTGTCCGCCGCGGCCGGGGTGGCGGGGCTGTTCGCCGGCCGCGCGCGCGCCGACGCGCCCGAGGGTTTGAAGCTGGGGAAAGCGGAGCGATTCTCCTGGGACTGGCTGCAGCGCCATGCGCGCGAGCTGGCCGGCCGGGCCTATCAGGCGCCGCCGCGGCCCGACCCGGAGATCGTGCAGCGGATCGACTACGATGCGCACGGCAAGCTCGACTACCGGATGGACTACGCGCTGTTTCCGGACAGCGCCTATCCGATCTCGTTCCAGCACGTCGGGATGTACTTCCCCAAGACGGTTCGGATGCACAAGCTGACCGGCGGCGGCACGGCGCGCGAAGTGCTGTACGACCCCGGCTATTTCGACGCCGGCCCGGGCCATGTGGCGTCCGAGCTGCCGGCGGAGCCGTCGGCCTTTGCCGGCTTCTGGGTGCACCAGCCGCGCAGCAAGGGCCCGCTGTCGAAGGTCGAGCCGTGGGCGACCTTCCTGGGCGCGTCGTATTTCCGCGGCATCGGCGAGGAGGGCCAGGTCGGCATGTCCGCCCGCGGCATCGCGCTCGACCCCGGCGGCGCGGGGCCGGAGGAGTTCCCGGACTTCCGCGCGTTCTGGTTCGAGCCGGCGGCGACGCAAGATCAACCGGTAACGGTATACGCCCTGCTCGATGGACCGTCGGTCGCGGGCGCCTACAAGTTCCTGCTCCACCGCAACGCGGGCGTGGTGATGGACATCGAGGCGCACGTCCACTTGCGCAAGCAGGTCACCCGCCTGGGCCTGGCGCCGCTGACCTCGATGTACTGGTTCTCCGAGACCCGCAAGGCGCCGATGGCGGACTGGCGGCCGGAAGTGCACGATTCCGACGGCCTGTACATGTGGACCGGCGCGGGCGAGCGGATCTGGCGGCCGCTCAACAACCCGGACCGGGTCGCGATCTCCAGCTTCCAGGACCGCAATCCACGCGGCTTCGGCCTGATGCAGCGCGACCGCGCGTTCCACAACTACCTGGACGGCGTGCGCTACCACCGCCGCCCGTCGACCTGGGTGGAGCCGCTGGAGGACTGGGGCCCGGGCGCGGTCCAGCTGGTCGAGATCCCGACCGACGACGAGATCCACGACAACATCAACGCCATCTGGGTCCCCGACGGCGATCACCCGGCGGGCAGCGCGTACCACCTGAGCTACCGCCTGCACTGGCGGAACGACTGCCCGTACCCCAGCGGGCTGGCGCGCTGCGTCGCCACGCGCCTGGGCCGCGGCGGCCAGGCCGGCCGTGCGAACCCGGAGGACACGCGCAAGTTCGTCGTCGAGTTCAAGGGCGGCCCGCTCACCGGCCTGCCCAAGGGCACCCTCCCGGAACCGGTGCTCACGGCCTCGCGCGGCCGCTTCTCCAACCAGCGCACCGAGGCCGTGCCGAACGGCGTGCCCGGGCACTGGCGCACGATGTTCGACCTGACGATCGACGGCGCCGACCCGATCGACCTGCGCTGCTACCTGCGCACCGGCGACCAGGTGCTGAGCGAGACCTGGCTCTACCAGTACCACCTGCTCGCCGAGGAGGCGTGAGGCGCCTGCCCCTACTCCTCCACCAACTTTCCCCCTCTCCTCCACCTGGTTTTTGGCCCTCGCCCCTCCTCCCACTGGAGGAGGGGGATTAGTCTTTGGGTGGAGGCGAGGAATAGTTTTGTCGCCGCCCCGCCACCAGAAACCACACCCAGGCCAGCAAGCAGAGCGCCAGGAAGGTGGCGAAGGCGGTCTGGTAGGCGGCGGACGGGTACGGCTGGGTCTGGCCGGCCGCGACCAGATCGACGAGCGCGCCCATCGCCGACTGCACCGCGAACGCGCCCAGGAAGACCAGCAGGTTCAGCGCGGTGGTGGCCCGGCCGGACAGCGCGAGCGGGAAGTGGCGCGACAGCACGGTGTAGCTGAGCGCGGTCACGTTCCCCATCAGCCCCAGGAACAGCCACGGCCATAGCGCCGTGCGGTCGATTTCGAAGGTGATGCAGGCGAGCGCGCTCAGGAACAGCGCCACCCCGAGACCGAGCGTGCGGGTCAGCGGCACCCCGCGCCGGGTCAGCCAGTCCGCGGCCCAGCCCCAGACGACGAAGCCGACCGTGACCGCCGCCGCCATCAGGAACAGTGTCCGCGCCACGCCCGAGCGGTCCAGCCCGGCGACGTCGCGCAGCCACGGGCCGGCCCACAGGCCCTGGATCGACAGGCTGGTCGCCATGCACAGGAACGCCATCGGCGCCAGCCGCCAGAAAAAGCGGTCGGCGAATACCTGGCGCACGCCCGCCAGCTGCTCGGACAGCGATTGGGGATGGCGGGTGTCCCGGCGCTCCGGCACCACGAGCAGGATCAGCACCGCGACCGCCAGCGTGGCGGCCGCCAGGCCGGCGAAGATGCCGCGCCAATCGGTCACCTGCAGCAGCGCCTCCACCGGCGCGGTGGCGCTCATCGCGCCCAGCCCGCCCATCGCCAGGAAGCAGCCGTTGACCACCGGCCAGCGGCTTTCCGGGAACCACTGGGTGATCGCCTTGAACGCCGCCATCAGCCCGCCGGCGACCCCCAGCCCGATCAGCGCGCGCGCCAGCCACAGCTGCAGCAGACCGTCGCCGAGCGCGAAACCGAGCGCGCCCGCCGCCGCCAGCATCAGCAGCAGGCCATGCACCCTGCGCGCGCCGTAGCGGTCGAGCAGCAGGCCGAGGGGGATCTGGAACGCGGCGAAGGCGACGAAGTAGGCGCTGGTCAGCAGACCCAGATCGCTCGCGCTCAGCCCGACGTCGGCCGTCAGGTCCTCGGCGATCACCGCGTTCACCTGGCGGTACAGGTAGCTCAGGTAGTACCCGCCGGCGAACGGCAGGAACACGGTCAGGATCGCGCGCAGCGTCACGCGCGTCGGCGGCGCGCCCGCGTCCGCGGCGGACTGGGTCATCGGGAACCTTCGGGTCAGGTATCAAACGGGCGAGAAGCTAGAGCAAGATGCTAAAAGGCGAAGCCACCTTTCAGCTGAATCTTGCTCTCTCTTGGAGCAGTTAGAGCAAAATTCACGATGAAGGTCGACCAGACCTTCATCGATTTTGCTCTATGGCTCTGGCAGGTCGCGGCACAAGGGGCGTCAGCGCCGCTTGCCCGCCCGCGGGTCGAGCGTGCCCAAACCCGTCGAGGTGCGCGGCACGGCGACGAACGGGGCCTTCGCCTCCGGCGCGGCGCGCCGGCACGTGCGGTAGACCACGAACGCGGCCAGCAGCAGATGCACCGCGGCGGTGAAGCCGAACAGGCTGGCGCTGCCTGCCCGCGCCATCACCACCGAGGCCAAGAGCGGCCCGAGCGCGGAACCGAGCGCGCTCGCCAGCAAGAGCCCGGCGGACGCCTGCACGAATTCGCCGGGCTGCACGAAGTCGTTGGCGTGCGCCACGCACAGGGCGTACAGCGGGATGGCGCTGGCACCGAACGCCACCGCCGCATAGGCCAGCAGCTCCGGCCGGCCGAGCGCGGCCAGAACCAGCGCCGCCCCGGCGGCCGCCGCGAGCAGGCAGACGCCCAGGATCACCCCGCGCCGGTCCAGCTTGTCGGACAGCCGCCCGGCCGGCCACTGCCCGACCGCACCGCCGAGGACGACCAGCGCCATGAACAGGCCGACCCCGCCGCTGTCCAGTCCGTTCGCCACGGCGAACGCGGGCGCCAGCGTCCAGAACGGCCCGTTGGCGAGCCCGACGGCGAAGCAGCCGACCAGCCCGACCGGGGAGATCCGGTAGAGCCAGCGCGGGTCGACGCCGATCCTGTCCGGCGGCGCGGGCGGCTTCGAGGTAGTCAGCGCCAGCGGCACGCCGGCGAGCGCGATCAGCATCGCGGCGACCGCGAACGGCACGAAGGTCTGCGGCTCCAGCACCGCGACCAGCAGCTGGCCCAGCGTGATCACCGTCAGGTTAACCGTGGTGTAGACCGCCAGGATCGCCCCGCGCGTGGCGTTGGTCGCCTGCGCGTTCAGCCAGCTCTCCATCACGACGTAGAGCCCGGCGAGGCAGAAGCCGGTCAACGCGCGCAGCGGCAGCCAGACGTCGGCACTGACCGCCAGCGCATGCCCCAGCACGGTCGCCGAGGCGATCGCCGCCAGCGCGGTGAACGCCCGGATGTGCCCGACCCGGCGGACGAACCGCGGCGCCACCAGGCTGCCCAGCGCGAAGCCGGCGAAGTAGGCCGAGCCCAGCCAGCCGATCTCAAGCGCGCCGAACGCTTCCAGCTGCGCGCGCAGCGGCAGCAGCGTCCCCTGCAGCCCGTTGCCCATCAGCAACAGCGCGACCGAAGCGAGCAGGGCGAGGACTGGGGCGAGGGTTTTCAGCATCGTGTGAGGTGTGGGTGGTTAGACGATTTGGTCGAAGGCGGGTTCGAGCGTCGCGGCGGGTCCCCTCGCCTCCAAGTGGGAGGAGAGGGACAGGGAGAGGAGGATTGCACGGCATAAGCGGCGCTGCACCCTCCTCCCCTAGCCCCTCCTCCCACTTGGAGGAGGGGAATCAGTTGGCGTGATACAGAGGCTGACCCCGCCCTAGCCCTTCTTGCGCTTGGGGTTGATGGCGTCCCACTGGTCTTCGGTGAGCGCTTCCATGAAGTTGAACTGGCCGGCGCCCTTCAGCCATTCGCCGCCGTCGATCGCGACCACCTCGCCGTTGACGTAGCTGGACTGGTCAGCCAGCAGGAACACCGCCAGGTCGGCCAGTTCGCCGTGCTCGCCGAACCGCTTGGGCGGGATCCGGTTGCGCCAGGTATCCTCCAGCTCCTGGGTCGGCACCAGCCGGTCCCAGGCGCCTTCGGTCGGGAACGGCCCCGGCGCGACCGCGTTCAGGCGGATGCCGCGGTCGCCCCATTCCACCGCCAGCGACTGGGTCAGCGCGCGCACCCCGGCCTTGGCGCAGGCACTGGGGGTGACGTAGGCGCTGCCGGTCCAGGCGTAGGTGGCGACGATCGACAGCACCGTGCCGCCCCGCGCCTCGGCGATCCAGCGGCGGCCGCAACCGAGCGTGACGTAGGCGGTGCCGTTGAGGACGATCGAGGTCACCGCGTCGAACGCCCGCGGGCTCAGCTCTTCCGACTTCGCCAGGAAGTTGCCGGCGGCGTTGTTGACCAGCGCGTCCAGCGGACCGTCCTGCCAGATCGCCTCGAGCATGGCCTCCACCGCCTCGGAATCGCGGATGTCGCAGACATGCGTCGCCGTGCGGCCCGGGAACTCGGCGTCGAACTCGGCGCGCGTGGCGTCCAGCTTGTCCGCCCGACGGCCGCAGATCACCAGCCGCGCGCCGAGCTCCAGGACCCGACGGCCGAGCGACTTGCCGAGCCCGCTGCCGCCGCCGGTGATCAGCACGCGCTTGTCCTGCAGGAGATCCGACCGGAACATCCACCCCTCCTCGAAAGGCTTTGGCTGTGTCGTAGGTCCGGGCGCGCGGCCGTCCGGCGCCGGCTACTTACCGGCCACCGTGGTGCCGCGGCGGCTCTGCTTGCCGGTCTGCTTGCGGACGTCCTGGTCGGCCTGCTCGCGCGCCTGGGTGGCGTCCAGCTCGTCGAGTTCGGAGCCGCCGCCCTCGTCCTCGCTCGGAAGCCCGCGCTCCTTGCGCGGCGTGCGGCCGAAGAAGTCCCGGTAGCACTTGGAGAAGTGGCTGGCGGAGACGAAGCCGCAGGCGAGCGCGACGTCGATCACCGACATGTTGGTCTGCAGCAGCAGGAGCCGGGCCTTGTTCAGCCGCAGCTCCAGGTAGTAGCGCGCCGGCGAACGGCCGAGGTACTTGCGGAACAGCCGCTCCAGCTGGCGGGTCGACAGCCCGGAGGTGCGCGCGAGGTCGGCGCGCGACAGCGGGTCCTCCAGGTGCTTTTCCATCAGGTCGATCACGCTCAGCAGCTTGGGATGGCGCACCCCCAGGCGGGCCGGCAGCGAGATCCGCTGATGGTCGTGCCGGTCGCGGATCCGCTCGTGCATGAACTGGTCGGCCACGCGTGCGGCCAGCTCGTGGCCGTGCTGCATGGCGATCATGTTCAGCATCATGTCGATTCCCGACGTGCCGCCGGCGCAGGTGAAGCGGTGGCGGTCGATCTCGAACAGTTCGGTGGTGACCTCGAGTTCCGGAAAATCCTCCGCGAACGCGGCGAGCGCCTCCCAGTGGATCGTGCAGTTGTAGCCTTCCAGCAGGCCGGCGCGCGCCAGGATGTAGCTGCCGGTGCCGATCGCGCCCAGGTCCGCGCCCTTGCGGTCGAGCTTGCGCAGCCAGTTGATCAGCGTCTTGTCGGTCACCTTGTGCGCGTCGATGCCCGCGCACACCGCCACCGTCTGCAGGTCGTTGCCCGCTTCCAGATCGCCGTCCGGGGTCAGGTGGAAGCCGTTCGAGGCGGGCAGCGGGTGACCCGTGATGGTCAGCAGCGGCCACCGGTACAGCGTCTTGCCGGACAACCGGTTGGCCAGCCGGAGCGTCTCGATTGCGCTCATCAACCCGATCATCGAGAAGCGCGGTACAACCACGAAGCCGATCTTCTGCGGTAGCTCCCGCGGTACGGTCCCCAGCATGCTTTGACCCAACGGCGCCCTTAGACTGTTTCACTCATGTGAATCGATTCAAGCACATCAGACCGGGTGTCGCGATCTGAAAGTTTTCTGCCGGAGATCGGCTAGCCCCTCAAGCGTCGCGCGCGTGTTCTTAAGGTTACAGAGATCCCGTTATTCCGCACCGTTCGGGCGGGCAGCGTTGCGGGGCCTGGGGTCCGGTTCACCGCTTGGCTGGGAGCGCGCGGCAAGGGCATGAAAGCTCGCTATTCGATCTTCTCGCTGGCCAGAAACGCGCTGTCCTATCACGAGAACTGGCAGCAGGCCTGGCATTCGCCGGAGCCCAAGAAAAGCTACGACGCCGTGATCGTCGGCGGCGGCGGCCACGGGCTGGTGACCGCCTACTATCTCGCCAAGGAACACGGCATGCGCAACATCGCCGTGATCGAGCGGGGCTGGCTCGGCGGCGGCAACACCGGGCGCAACACCACGATCGTCCGCTCCAACTACATGTGGGACCAGTCCGCCGCGCTCTACGAACACGCGCTGAAGCTCTGGGAAAACATGACCCGGGAGCTGAACTTCAACGTGATGTTCTCCCAGCGCAGCGTGCTCAACCTCGCGCACACCCAGAACGAGGTCCGGATCACCAAGCGCCGGATCCATTCCAACCGCCTGAACGGCATCGACAGCACGTGGCTGGACCCGGAAGACGTCAAGCGCGAGGTGCCGATCATCGACCTGCGCGGCGGCGGCCGCTATCCGGTCCTGGGCGGCTCGATCCAGCGCCGCGCCGGCACCGCCCGGCACGACGCGGTCGCCTGGGGCTACGCCCGGGCGTGCTCCGAAATGGGCGTCGACATCATCCAGCAGTGCGCGGTCGAGGGCTTCGACATCGAGGGCGGCCAGGTGACCGGGGTGCGTACCTCCAAGGGCCAGATCAAGACCAACAAGGTCGGCCTGGTGGTTGCCGGTCACTGCGGCGTGCTGGCCAACATGGCCGGCTTCAAGCTGCCGGTGAACTCCCGCCCGCTGCAGGCCTTGGTCAGCGAGCCGGTCAAGCCGATCATCCACAACGTGGTGATGGCGGGCGCGGTGCACGCCTACATCAGCCAGTCCGACAAGGGCGAACTGGTGATCGGCGCCGGCACCGACGCCTACAACGGCTACTCGCAGTGGGGCTCCAACCCGGTCACCGAGGACACGCTGGCGGCGATCTGCGAACTCTACCCGCTGTTCCGGCGGATGCGCATGCTGCGCCAGTGGGGCGGCGTGGTCGACACCTGCCCGGACGCCAGCCCGATCATCGGTCTGTCCCCGGTCAAGGGCATCTACCTGAACTGCGGCTGGGGCACCGGCGGGTTCAAGGCGACGCCCGGCTCGGGCCACATCTTCGCCGACACGGTGGCGAACAACCGGCCGCATCCGATCGCGGCGCCGTTCGCGCTCGACCGGTTCCGGACCGGCTTCCTGATCGACGAGCACGCCGCCGCGGGCGTGGCGCACTAGAGCGAAATCGATGAAGGTCGACTCGACCTTCATCGTGAATTTTACTCTAACTGCTTGGAGAGAGAGCAAGATTCAGCTGAAAGGTGGGTTCACATTTCAGCATCTTGCTCTAGCCGGCTGACGGCCGCCCGCCCCTGCTTCCCCCGCCTTCGCGACCCCTTGGGAGCCGAGACGTAAGATGCTGCTGATCCCCTGCCCCTACTGCGGCGCGCGCACCGAGAACGAGTTCGCCTACGGCGGCGAGGCGCACAAGGTGCGCCCCGAGCACCCCGAGGAGGTCTCCGACGAGGCCTGGGCGGACTACCTGTTCCTGCAGAAGAACACCAACGGCACGTACTACGAGCGCTGGGTCCACGCCCACGGCTGCCGGCGCTGGTTCAACCTGGTGCGCGACACCCTGACCAACCAGGTCCACGGCGCCTACAAGATCGAAGAGGAACCGCCGAAGGTGGACGAGACGACCTACGTCTAGAGCAAAATCGATGAAGGTCGAGCCGACCTTGATCTTGTTCTAGACCGCGACCCGCACGACCGCACAGACACGCTGTTTTAAGGATACGCCGGGGATGGCGCAGACCTACCGCTTGCAAGACCGGGGCCGGGTCGACCTGGAGCGGCCGATCGACTTCACCTTCAACGGCAAGCGCTACCGCGGCTACGCCGGCGACACGGTCGCCTCCGCGCTGCTCGCCAACGGCATCCACCTGGTCGGCCGGTCGTTCAAGTACCACCGCCCGCGCGGCATCCTGGGTGCCGGCGCGGAGGAGCCGAACGCCCTGCTGCAGGTCGAAAGCGGTCCGCGCACCCTGCCCAACGTCCGCGCGACCCAAGCCGAACTGTACGACGGCATGGCGGTGACGAGCGTCAACGCCTGGCCGGGGCCGGACACCGACGTGGGCGCGGTCAACCAGCTGTTCGCCAAGCTGTTCCCGGCCGGCTTCTACTATAAGACCTTCATGTGGCCGGGGAAGGCCTGGCCGTATTACGAGAAGGTGATCCGCCACGCCGCCGGTCTGGGCAAGGCGCCGACAGACCCCGATCCCGACTTTTACGACAAGCGCTACGCCCATTGCGACGTACTGGTCGCCGGCGGCGGCCCGGCCGGCCTGGCGGCGGCGCTGACCGCCGCGCGCAGCGGCGCGCGCGTCGTCCTGGCCGACGAGAACCCGGAATTCGGCGGCTCGCTGCTGTCCGCACGCGAGACGATCGACGGCAAGCCGGCGATCGACTGGGTGCAGGCGACGCTGGACGAGCTACGCGGGCATCCGGAGGTTCGGATCCTGCCGCGCACCATCGTGTTCGGCTACTACGACCACAACTGGATCGATCTGCTGGAAAGCCGCACCGACCACCTGAGCCGGAAGCCGGACGACCGTCCGCGCCAGCGGATGTGGAAGGTGCGCGCGCAGGAAGTCGTGCTGGCGACCGGCGCGATCGAGCGGCCGCTGGTGTTCGTCGACAACGACCGCCCCGGCATCATGCTGGCGAGCGCCGCGCGCAGCTACGTCAACCGCTACGGCGTCAAGCCCGGCAACCGCTGCGTGCTGGTCACCAACAACGACGGCGCCTACCAGGCCGCCCTGGACATGCAGGACGCGGGCATCGAGATCGCGGCTGCGATCGACGTGCGCGCGGAGGCCACCGGCCCGTTCACCGAGCGGGCCAAGCAGGCCGGCATCCGGATCCTGCCCAACCACGGCGTCGCGGCGGTTGACGGCGCAAAGCGCGTGCGCGCGATCAAGGCACAGCCGCTCGCCGCCGACGGCGAGCGCCTGACCGGCGCGTCCCGGAAGATCGCCTGCGACTTCGTCGCGTCCTCCGGCGGCTGGAACCCGACGGTGCACCTGTTCAGCCAGTCCCGCGGCAAGTTGCGCTTCGACGCGGAAACGGCCGCGTTCGTCCCCGACCGCTCGGTGCAGCGGGCGCGCTCGGCCGGCTGCTGCCAGGGCACCTGGGGCCTCATGGGCTGCCTGAAGGACGGCCTCGCCGCCGGCGCCGAGGCCGCCAAGGCCGCCGGCTTCCCGGATACGAAGGCGGGCAGCACGCCCAAGGCCTCCGACGACGGCTTCCTGCCGGCGCGCTGGCTGTGGACCGTGCCGGGGGAGCAGCCGGTCGGCCATAAAGGCAAGCACTTCGTCGACTACCAGAACGACGTCACCGCCGCCGACCTGCTGCTGGCGATCCGCGAGGGCTACACCTCGATCGAGCACGTCAAGCGCTACACCACCACCGGCATGGCGACCGACCAGGGCAAGACGTCCAACGTCAACGCGCTCGGCATCGTCTCGCAGGCCCGCGGCCTGCCGATCCCGGAGATCGGCACGACCACCTTCCGCCCGCCCTATACCCCGGTCACCTTCGGGGCCTGGGGCGGCCGCGACGTCGGCGACCTGTTCGACGCCGAGCGGCACAGCCCGATGCACGCCTGGCACGTCCGCGCGGGTGCGGCGTTCGAGAACGTCGGCCTGTGGAAGCGGCCCTGGTACTACCCGATAGGCAACGAGAGCATGCACGACGCCGTGCAGCGGGAGAGCAAGGCGACCCGCGACAGCGTCGGCATCCTGGACGCCACCACGCTGGGCCGGATCGACGTCCAGGGGCCGGACGCCGTGGAGTTCCTGAACCGGGTCTACACCAACGGCTGGAAGACCCTGAAGCCCGGCATGGCCCGCTACGGCCTGATGCTGGGCGAGGACGGCATGGTGATGGACGACGGCGTCACCGCCTGCCTGCGGGAGAACCACTACCTGATGCACACCACCTCCGGCGGCGCGGGCGACGTGCTGGCGCACCTGGAGGAGTACCTGCAGACCGAGTGGCCGGAGCTGCGGGTCTACCTGACGACCGTGACCGAGCAGTACGCCACCGCCGCGCTCGCCGGCCCGAACGCGCGCAAGCTGTTGCAGGAGGTCACCGACATCGACCTGTCGCCGGAAGCCTTCCCGTTCATGACCTTCCGGGAGGGCACGGTCGCGGGCGTGCCGGCGCGGGTGTTCCGGATCTCCTTTTCCGGCGACCTCTCCTTCGAGATCAACGTCCACGCGGACCACGGCCTGCACATGTGGCAGACGCTGATGAGCGTGGGCGAGAAGTACGACATCACCCCCTACGGCACCGAGACCATGCACGTCCTGCGCGCCGAGAAGGGGTTCATCATCGTCGGCCAGGAGACCGACGGCACGGTGACGCCGATCGATCTCGGCATGGACAAGCTGTGCTCGTCGAAGAAGGACTTCATCGGCAAGCGCTCGCTCGCCCGGCCCGACATGCTGGACCCGCAGCGCAAGCAGTTCGTCGGCCTGCTGCCGGACGACCCCGAAGAGGTGCTTGAGGAAGGCGCCCAGCTGGTCGAAGTGCTGAAGGACGCGCCGCCGATGGACATGGTCGGCCACGTCTCCTCCAGCTACATGAGCCCGAACCTCGGCCGGTCGTTCGCGCTCGCGCTGGTCGAGGGCGGTCTTCACAAGCACGGCCAGAAGGTCTTCGCGCCCATGCCGGGCGGCAAGACGATCGCCTGCACCATCACGAACCCGGTGTTCTTCGATCCGGAAGGGGAGCGCCTCCGTGCCTGACAGCATGATGACCACCGCGGCCAGCCTGCGGCACAGCCCGTTCGATCCGCTCCACCTCGCCGTGCGCACGCAGGACGGCCTGCAGGGCGCCGGCATCGGCCTGATCCCGCGCGACTTCCGGGGCCTGGTCACCCTGCGCGTCGACCTGGACCGCGAGCCCACGGCCCGCCAGGCGGTCACGGACGCGACCGGCCTGGACCTGCCGACGGCGCCCAACACCGCCGCCAGCCAGGACCGGCTGAGCGTGCTCTGGCTGGGTCCGGACGAGTGGCTGTTCGTGGTCGACGATCCAGCCCCCGACGCCGGAGCGGACCTGCAGACCAAGCTGACCGGCCTGCTCGAGGGCGTGTTCGCCCAGGTGGTCGACGTCTCCGGCGCGCAGGCCGCGATCGGCGTGACCGGGCCGGACGCCCGCGAGGTGCTGGAGCGGGCGGTGCCGCTCGACATGCACCCGCGCAGCTTCCAGCCGGGCCAGGTCAAGCACACGCTGTTTGGCCGCCACACCGGGGTCAGCCTGCACCTGAAGGACGATCAGCCGACCCTGGACCTGTATTGCCGCCGGTCGTTCACCGGGTACGTCTGGCGCTACCTGGAAGACTGCGCCAAGGGCGCGGAGACCACGCTCGCGGTGCTGGCGGATCGGTAGGTTTGGCGCCCGCGGGCGCATAGATCCCCGAAACGCCCGTGTAACGCCCGTGTGGGGTGCTTCGACACGCCAGCCTGCGGCTGGCTACTCAGCAGAAACCGGATTTTAAGTATCTGAAACAGTTACGACTTCATCCTGAGTAGGCCGCCGGAGGCGGCCGTGTCGAAGGAGCCCTCACGGGCGCCCACCGAGCACAAACGCCCCTACTCGCTCTTGCGCTTCGGCCGCAGCAGGTGGACGCTTTCGGGGTCGTACAGGTGGCTGTCGGCGAAGTCGTTGTCGCCCAGGACGCGCCCGACCATGACCAGCGCGGTGCGGGTGATCTTGGCCGCGCGCACCTTTTCCCGGATGTCCGACAGGGTGCCGCGGATCACCTGCTCGTCCGGCCAGGAGGCGCGGTAGATCACCGCCACCGGGCAGTCGGCGCCGTAGTACGGCGTCAGCGCCGCCTCGACGTAGCGCAGGTTGCGCACCGACAGGTGGATGGCGAGCGTGGCCCCGCTCTGCCCCAGCGTCTCCAGCTCCTCCCCGCTGGGCATCCCGGAGGACTTCATCGCCGTGCGGGTCAGGATCACCGTTTGCGAGATGTCGGGCAGCGTCAACTCCTTGCCGAGCGAGGCGGAGGCCGCGGCATAGGCCGGCACGCCGGGCACGATCTCATACGCGATGCCGGCGGCTTCCAGCCGGCGGATCTGCTCGGCGATCGCGCCGTAGAGCGAGGGATCGCCGGAGTGCACGCGCGCGACGTCCTGGCCCTCGGCGTGCGCGCGCTCGATCTCCGCCATGATCTCGTCCAGGTGCATCGAGGCGGTGTCGAGCACGCGCGCGCCCTCGGGCGCGCACGCGATCACCTCCGCCGGGACCAGCGAGCCCGCGTAGAGACATACCGGGCAGTGCTCGATACGGCGCTGGCCGCGCACGGTGATCAGGTCCGGCGCGCCCGGTCCGGCGCCGACGAAGTAGACGGTCACGCGGCGTCTCCCGACTGGTTGTTGGATGTCTGCTTCGCGGCATGGCCACCGCTTTCCGTGTGCTTCGCGGCGTAGCCGCGCGGCGTGTAAACCCACTGGCCCCCGTCGCCGCGCTGGATCGCGCGGCTGGTCGACGCGCCGATCAGCAGCACGGTCAGCATGTCGATCCGGGCCGGGTCCAGCTCGGCCAGCGTGGTGACAGTGACCCGCTCCTCCGGCCGGCCCAGCTGGCGGGCGATCACGACCGGCGTATCGCCCAGGCGATGCGCCGACAGGATCGCCTGCGCTTCGCCCAGCTGCCAGGTGCGCCGGCGGGAGACCGGGTTGTAGAGCGCGACCACGAAGTCGCCCGCGGCCGCGGCCTGCAGCCGCCGCTGGATCTGGTCCCACGGCGTCAGCAGGTCGGACAGCGAGATGGTGCAGAAGTCGTGGCCGATCGGCGCGCCGATCCGCGCGGCCGCCGCCTGCAGGGCGGAGATGCCGGGCACGACGCGCACCGCCACCCGGTTCCAGTCGGCGCGGTTTTCCCGCGCCAGCAGCTCGAACAGCGGGCTCGCCATGGCGTAGATGCCGGGATCGCCGGAGCAGATCAGCGCCACGTCCCGCCCCTGCGCGGCGAGGTCGAGGGCGTGGCCGGCCCGCGCCTCCTCCTCGCCCAGCTGGAAGTCATGGCGCGTCTTGCCGCCCGCCCGGTCGCCCAGCAGGTCGAGGTACAGGCTGTAGCCGACCAGGTCGCTCGCCCGGTCGACCGCATGCGCGGCTTCCGCGGTGCCCATCACCGGGTCGCCCGGGCCCAGACCGACCAGCGTCATCGAGCCGCGCTTGCGCCCGATCGCGCCCGCGTCCAGCGGGCCCGGCGCCTCGGCGACCGCGCAGGTCGCGCGCCGGCTCTTCCGCTTGGCAAGCCGCAGCCGGCCGTCGGCCCCGACGGCGGCGAGCGCCGCGCCCTCGGCGACGCCGTGGCAGCCGACCTCGCGGAAGACCGCCTCCGACGGCGTCGCCAGGCGCGGCGTCTCCGCCTGCAGGCGCGCGGCGTCGAAAAAGCGCGCGGGCGCGCCCAGCATGACGGCCGCGTCGTGCACCGCCGGCTCGTCCATCTTGACGTCGAGCGACACGACCGCCGCGACCGCGGCCTCCGCCAGGCCGGCCTCGGCCAGCGTGTCGCGCACCAGCTGGGTCAGCTCCTCAGGATCGCAGCCGCGCTCGCAGCCGACCCCGACGGCAAGCGCGCGCGGGTGATACACCAGCGCCGCCGTCCGGTCGCCAGGCGTCTCGACGCTGGCCGCGAGGTGCCAGGGCGCCTCCGCCGCCTGCGGCAGGCCCTGCAGCCAGTGCAGCGCCGGGTCGATCCGCACCCGCTCCCCGGACAGCAGGCCGGCGGCGACCTGCTTGGCCCGCGCCGGGTTGGCGAGCGTCCAGCCCGCCGGCGGCTCGTCCAGCGCGACCCCGAAGGCAAGGTCGCTGGCGGTCGTGACCGCCGGCAGGCTCTCCAGCGTGTCCGCGATCTCGCGCGCCAGCGCATTGGCCCCGCGGTGCCCGCCGAGCAGCGGGACGACGCTGGCGCCGTCCTCCCCGACCGCCAGGACCGGCGGCTCGGCGCGCTTGTCGCCCAGCACGGGACCCAACGCGCGCACCAGGATGCCGGCGGCGCACACGCCGACGATCGGCCGGCCCGCGGCGAACAGGCTGCGCAGCGTGGCGATCGTGTCGGAGAACGTGGCATCGGCGTCGTCGGCCCGGCCGGCGCGGCCCAGGACTTCGGCCCCCGGCAGGCCCTCGGCGATCCAGCGCGCGGTGCCCAGGCCGCGGCGGGTCAGCGCCAGGATGGCGGGCCGGCCCGCCTGCGTCGCCTCAAACACGCCAAGCCTCCCCGCGCGCGTGCAGCAGAATCATCGAGAAGTACGGCACGGCCGTGTCGTCGACCTCCGCGAGCGGCAGGATCCGCTGGGCGTCCATGGTCGCGCGCTCGACGTAGCGGGCGTGCTGGGTCAGGCCCAGTTCGTCCAGCACCTGGCGCACCTTGGCGAAGTGCCGGCCGAGCTTGATCAGCGCGGCGGCGTCGGTGGTCGCCAACTGGCGCTTCAGCTCCTCGGCCGCCAACGGCGCCGGGATCACCGACAGCACGTCATTGCGCGCGGCCAGCGGCGCGCCGAGCACCGCCGAGCAGGCGGTGAGCGAGGAGACGCCCGGCACCACCTCGACCGGATGGCGCTCCGCCATCCGCCCGAACAGGTACATGAACGAGCCGTAGAAGAAGGGATCGCCCTCGCACAGCACCGCGACCGTGCGCCCCGCCCCGAGGTGGGCGGAAATCTCGCCGGCGGCCCGGTCGTAGATCTCCTGGGCGGGGAAGCGCTGCACGCTCATCGGCATGCGGATCGCCATCTCCGCCTGGCCGCCCGGCAGGTGCGGGGCGACCAGCTTGCGCGCCAGACTCTCGCCCGCCTCGGGCGCCGGATAGGCGACCACGTCGGCTTCCTGCAACAGACGGTAGGCCTTCAAGGTGATCAGGTCGGGATCCCCGGGACCGATCCCGAGGCCGACCAGGCGGCCGCTCATGTGTTTGGTGTCTCCAAGGTTGCTCGTTGTTGTCTCTCACGCCGCCAACTGATCCCCCTCCTCCACTGGGAGGAGGGGCAAGGGGAGGAGGTAAGCGCGACATCGATGCCGCGGGCACCCTCCTCTCCCTAACCCTCTCCTCCCACGGGAGGAGAGGGGATGAGTTTGACGGCGCATCGGGGCGCGTGCCGCCCTCACCCCCATGGCTTCGCCGCCGTCAGCTGCGTCACCGCCATCAGCGGGCGCCAGCCGTGGTACGGGCCTATGGGATCCGCCCGCGAGACCTGCAGCCGGGTCAATTCGCCGCCGTGCTCGGCGTGCCAGGCGAGCAGCGCCGCCTCGCCCTCCAGCGTCACGGCGTTGGCAACCAGCCGGCCGCCGGGCTTCAGCGCCTGCCAGCAGGCCGGCAAGATGTCGCCCGCGTGCACCCCGCCGCCGACGAACACCGCGTCCGGCGCGTCGAGACCGGCGAGATCGTCCGGCGCCCGGCCGGCGACGATCTCCAGCCCCGGCGTGCCGAGCGCCAGCGCGTTGTCGGCGATCATCGCCAGGCGCTTCTGCCGCGGCTCCACAGCCGTTGCCGTCGCGCCGCGGGCCGCGCGCATCCATTCGATGCCGACCGACCCGCAGCCGGCGCCGACGTCCCAGAGGTGCTGTTCCGGGCCCGGCCGCAGAGCGGCGAGCGTCGCCGCGCGGACCTCCCGCTTGGTCAGCTGACCGTCGTGCTGGAACGCGTCGTCCGGCAGCCCGGGCGCGGTGCTCAGGACCTGCGCGCCCGCGCCCGGCCGGCAGTGCACCGCGACCACGTTGAGGTCGGCGATCTCGCCCGGATCCCAGTTTTCCGCCGTGCCGGCGACGATCCGCTCCTCGGCGCCGCCCAGGTGCGCCAACACCGCCAGCTTGGACGGGCCGAAGCCGCGGCGGGTCAGCACCTCCGCCACCTGCCCGGGGGTCTCCCGCCCTTCGCTCAGCAGCAGCAGGCGCGCGCCCGGCTGCACGAACGGCTGGATCAGCGCCGGCGGCCGGCCGTGCAGGGTCAGCGTGTCGACGTCGGCCTGCGCCCAGCCCAGCCGTGCGCAGGCGAGGTCGAAGGCGCTTGATTGCGGGCGCACGCGCACGCGCTCCGCGCCGAAGCGCCGGACCAGCAGGTTGGCGACGCCGTACCACAGCGGGTTGCCGGTGGCGAGCACCACGACCGGGCCCGCCGCGCTGCGCCGGTCGAGGGTATCGAACGCGTCCGTCAGCGGCTTCGGCCACGCCAGCCGCTGTGCGCCCGTGTCGGGCACCAGCGCCAGATGCCGGTCGCCGCCGACCAGCAAGTCCGCGGCCTCGACGATCCGGCGCGCGGCGGGCGCGAGGCCGTCCCAGCCGTCCTCGCCGATCCCGACGACCTCGATCACACGCGCGCTCACGACAGGCTCTCCGAGGCGAGCGCGTTGACGGCCGCGGCGGCGAGCGCGGAGCCGCCCTTCCGGCCCTTTAGCGCCAGGTAGGGCACGCCGTGGCCGCCTTGGCTCAGCGCCTGCTTGCTTTCCGCCGCGCCGACGAAGCCCACGGGGAACCCCAGGATCGCCGCCGGCTTGGGCGCGCCCTCCGCCAGCAGCTCCAGCAGGCGGAACAGCGCCGTCGGCGCGTTGCCGACCGCGACCACCGCGCCCGCCAGCCGGTCGCCCCAAAGGTCGACCGCGGCGGCCGAGCGGGTGGTGCCAAGTTCGGCCGCGCGGTCGGGCACGCGCGGATCCTGTAGGGTGCAGATCACCGCGTTGTCCGCCGGCAGACGGCTTCTGATCACCCCCTCGGCGACCATCCGGCAGTCGGCCAGCACCGGCGCGCCGTCCGCCAGCGCCTGCCGGGCCGCGGCGGCGAGAGCGTCGGACCAGACGAGGTCGTCCAGCAGCTCCGGCATGCCGCAGGCGTGCACCAGGCGCAGGGCGACCGATTCCAGATCCGCCGGCACACGCGACAGATCGCTGGCTTCGCGCACCTGGCGGAAGGACTCGGCGTAGATCGCCTTGGGATCGCGGAGGTAGTCCACGGGAGAGATATCCGTCTTCTTCTATGCCGGCGGCACCCTCCTCACCCTGGCCCTCTCCTCCCAGTGGAGGAGAGGGAACCCGCTTCGGCGGCCGTCGATACCGGCGATCAGCGCGGATGACGGGCGCTTCGGCGGGTCCCCTCTCCGCCCATGGGGGGAGAGGGACAGGGTGAGGTGGTTGCCCGCAACGCTCCGGGCGAAACCGCCCTCTAGCCCTGCCGCTTGCCCGGCTCGTCCGGGGTGCCGCCGGCCTGCGGGCCGGTGCGTGTCGAGAAGGTGGCGTGGGTCGAGTCCACCTTCAGGCCCTTCACCGCCTGCGGGCCCAGCGGGTGGTCCTTCTGCGGATAGGGGTGGTGATGGTGGTCGTGGTTGTGGCCATGGCCGTGCGCGTGCCCTTGCGCCGCTGCTTGGCCGTGATCGTGGCCGTTGCCCGCGTGCGCTTCGGCGTGCGCGTGAGCGTGGCTGTGCGCGGCCTCGGCGTGGGCCTGGGCGTGCTCGTGGTGATGGCCGTGCGCGTGGCCATGGTCATGCGCGTGGCCATGGTCATGACCGTGGCCGTTGGCGGCCGCGCCCTCGCCGGTGCCGATGCCCTCGACGTGGTGGTGGTGGCTTTCCTGCGGCAGGCCGACCTCATCCTCGAAGCCGAGGATCTGGTCGCGGTACTTGCACAACTTGCAGTTCATGTTGTTGTCGCCGGTCAGCATCTCCTGCACCCGGTCGGCGAACGCGTCGAGCACCAGCGGATGATCGGCCAGGTAGGGCGCCTTGATGACCTCGATATCCGGGTACTGCCCGGCGACCAGGTCGGCGTGGGCGTAGATCCGCCGGACCAGGACGCCGGTGAACAGGAAGTAGGGGAACACCACGATCCGCTTGAAGCCGAGCTTGGTGGCGTGCTCCAGCCCGACCTTGACGCCCGGGAAGGTGACGCCGGAGTAGGCGACCTCGCCCCAGCCGAAGCCCATGCCTTCCAGCACCAGCCGCATGCACTTGTGCACGTTGGCGTTGGCGTCCGGGTCGCTCGCGCCGCGGCCGACGAACATCAGCAGGGTCTGCTGGCGCTCCTCGCGCGAGAGGTGGCCGACGACTTCCTCGATCCGCTCGGCGCTGGCGCGGATCAACTTGGGATCGACGCCCAGATCGCGGGCGTAGGTGATCTGCATCTCCGGGTGCCGCGCCTCGTAGGTCGACAGCACGCTCGGGATGTCGTTCTTGGCGTGGCCGGCCGCGAACAGCATGCCCGGCACCGCCAGCACGCGCTTGGCCCCGCGCTGGCGCAGCTTGTCCAGCCCGTCGTTGATCACCGGGTTGGCGAACTCCAGGAAGCCGCTCTCGATATCGTACTCCGGCATCCGGGCGTGGATGCCGCGCCAGACCGACTGGAACTCCCGGATCGCGGCCTCGTCGCGGCTGCCGTGGCCGCAGACCATGATCGCCGTCTGCTCGCTCATCTATTTTCCTCCTCGAAATCTTGCGCTGGAGCCTAGCCGGTCGGCCGGTCCCAGCGCAAAGCGGTTGATCGCGGCCAAAAGCCTGCTAGGCATCGCCGCATGTTGATTCCCTGGCTCTCCGGCCATCCCGGCCCGTTCGCCCTGTTCAGCGTGCTGCTGCTCGCCTTCGCGCTCGACGCGGCGGTGGGCGATCCCGCGTGGCTGTACAAGCGCGTCTGGCACCCGGTGGTTGCAATCGGCAAGGCGATCGGCTGGGCGGAGGCGCGGCTGAACCGCGCAGGCGACGCGCCGCGCGCCCGCCGTTTCAGGGGCGGCGCGCTCGCGATCGCCGTGATCCTGGCCTGCGCGGCCGCGGGGTTCACGCTGACGCGGCTGCTCGCCTTCCCGTTCGGCTGGGTGGTGGAAGCCGCGATCGCCTCCAGCCTGCTCGCCTTTCGCGGGCTGTACGAGGCGGTCAAGACGGTCACGGTCGAGCTGGACAAGGGTCTGGCCCAGGGCCGGGGCGCGGTCGCCGACATCGTCGGCCGCGACCCCAACACGCTGGACGAACACGGCGTCGCCCGCGCCGCCGCGGAGAGCGCCGCGGAGAACTTCTCCGACGGCGTCGTGGCGCCGATCGGCTGGTTCGCGCTGTTCGGCCTGCCGGGGCTGTTCGCCTACAAGGCGATCAACACGCTGGACTCGATGATCGGCCACCGCAACGACCGCTACCGCGACTTCGGCCGCTGGGCCGCGCGGATCGACGACGCGGCGAACTGGCCGTTTTCCCGCCTGTCGGTCCTGGTGATCGCGCTCGCTTCCGTGGTCATCGGCGGCTCGAAGCCCTGGCGCGCGGTGATCTGCGCCTGGCGCGACGCGCCCAAGCACCGCTCGCCCAACGCCGGCTGGCCGGAAGCCGCCCTCGCAGGCGCCCTCGGCCTCGCGCTCGCAGGTCCCCGGATGTACGGCCGCGAGCGGGTCGACGACGCCTGGATGGGGGACGGCCGCGCCGAGCTCACGGTGCCCGACCTGAAACAGGTGCTGGACCTCTACGTCGCCAGCGGCGTCGTGATCGCGGGGCTGATCGCGGCCGGAGCGTTTTTCCTGTGAGGGACGGCCGTCGGGCGTGCCCCTTGTCCCCTCTCCGCCACCTGGGAGGAGAGGGTTAGGGAGAGGAGGTAGCTGGGGTATCGCAGCTTTCGCGCCGTTCCAAGCAGGACGGCTGTGCAGAGCCACCTCTCCCTGTCCCTCTCCCCCCAGTGGCGGAGAGGGAACCCGCCGACGCGCCGTGCGCCCCCCAAAACGTTCCGCGTATTCGGCCATCCCGCTACCCCGCATGGCGCGCGGCCTCCATCAGGGCGTCCAGGTCCAGACAGCTCTCCAGGTGCCCCGCCAGCCGGTCCAGCGTGGCCTCGACCTCCGCCGCGTAGGCGAGACCGCTCGCCGCGCGGTCCTTCAGGCGGGCGAGGAAGGCGTGGCGGAAGGCGTCGCTCGCGAACAGGCCGTGCAGGTAGCTGCCGAGCACACGGCCGTCCCCGGAAACGGCGCCGTCGGGCCGGCCGTTCAGGTCCAATAGCGGCCGGTCCAGCCCGGGCCCGGTGGTCCGGCCGATGTGCATCTCGTAGCCGTGCACGGGCGCCCCCGTCAGCCGGCAGCGCCCCTCCGCGGCGACCAGCTGCTTGTCGCCGGCGAGGTCGGTGTCGACCTCGAGCCAGCCCAGCCCCTGCGCCGTGCCGGCCGCGCCCTCGGTCCCGTGCGGGTCGGCGAGTGTGCGGCCCAGCATCTGATAGCCGCCGCACAGGCCCAGGATCCAGCCGCCGCGCCGGCGGTGGGCGGCGAGGTCCAGGTCCCAGCCCTGTTCCCGCATGACCTGAAGGTCCGCCAGCGTCGCCTTGGAGCCCGGCAGGACGACCAGGTCGGCGTCGCCCGGCAGGGCCCGGCCGCGCGGCACGAACGTGACCTCCACGTCCGGTTCGGCCGACAGCGGGTCCAGGTCGTCGAAGTTGGCGATCCGGGAGAGCATCGGCACCGCAACCTTGATCGCAGCCCCCGCGCGCGTCTCCGCCCGGCGGTTCTCCAGGCTCAGCGCGTCCTCCGCCGGCAGCTTGGCGGCCTCAGGGAAGAAGGTGACGATGCCGAACGAGCGCAGGCCGGTGTGATCCCCGATCACCCGGATGCCGCCGTCGAACAGCGAGGTGTCGCCGCGGAATTTGTTGATCAGGTAGCCCGCGATCAGCGGCCGCTCATGTTCGGGCAGCAGCGCCCAGGTGCCGACCAGGCTGGCGATCACGCCGCCGCGGTCGATGTCGCCGATCAACACGACCGGGCATTGGCTCGCCTCGGCGAAGCCCATGTTGGCGATGTCGCCGGCGCGCAGGTTGACCTCGCTGGCGCTGCCCGCGCCTTCCACCAGGACCAGCTCGGCGTCCGCGCGCAGCCGGCCATAGCTCGCCAGCACGTCGGGCAGCAGGTCGCCCTTGGTGCGCTGGTATTCGCGCGCGCCGGCGTTGCCGCGGACCTTGCCGTGGACGACGACCTGCGCGCCGACTTCCGTCTGCGGCTTGAGCAGCACCGGGTTCAGGTCGGTCGAGAGGTCGCAGCGCGCCGCGCGCGCCTGCAGCGCCTGCGCCCGCCCGATCTCCCCGCCGCCCGGCGTGACGGCGGCGTTGTTCGACATGTTCTGTGGCTTGAACGGGCGCACCTTGAGCCCACGGTTGGCGAATGCGCGCGCCAGACCCGCCACCAGCACGGACTTGCCGACGTCCGAGCCCGTGCCCTGGAACATGATCGCCGGGGCGGTCATGGCGCGCCGTCCTCCGAAGCCCGCGAGCTCACAGCGCCGGGAGAACAGTCGTGGCGGCGGGTCCCCTCTCCTCCACTGGGAGGAGAGGGATAGGGAGAGGAGGTAGCCCCGCCGTCAGGGACCGCGGCAACCTCCTCCCCTAGCCCCTCCTCCCATTGGAGGAGGGGAATCAGATGGGCGCGTCGGGACGCGTCCGGCTGGTTCACGCGCGCCACCACCTTAGAACTCGATCCCCTTCTGCGCCTTCACGCCGGCGCGGAAGGGGTGCTTGACCATGGTCATGTCGGTGACGAGGTCGGCGACCTCGATCAGCTCGTCCTTGGCGTTGCGGCCGGTGATGATGACGTGCAGGTCGTGCGGCTTCGCCTTCAGCGTCTCGACCACCTCGTCGATCGGCAGGTTGTCGTAGCGCAGCGGGATGTTGAGCTCGTCGAGCAGGAGCATGTCGAACGGCGGCGGCTCGCTGCGGCAGGCCTCGATCATCTCCTTGGCCTTGTCCCAGGCGGCGCGCGCGGCCTGGATGTCGCGCGCCCGGTTCTGGGTTTCCCAGGAGAAGCCCTCGCCCATCCGGTAGATCTCCACCTGGTCGGGGAACTTCTCCAGGGCGAAGCGCTCGCCGGTCTCCCACTTGCCCTTGACGAACTGGATCACGCCCACGCGCATGCCGTTGCCGATGGCGCGGAACACCAGGCCGAAGGCGGCCGTCGACTTGCCCTTGCCCTTGCCGGTGTGGACGATCGTCAGGCCCTTCTCGATCGTCTTCTCCGCCAGCATCTTGTCGCGCGCCTCTTTACGCTTGCGCGCCTTCTCGTTGTCGCGGGCGTAGGGATCGCCCCCACCACTTTCGTTTGGGCTCATCCCGTCCTGGTTCGTCCCGTCCTGGCTCATGCCACGTCCTCCGAGCTGCGGCCGGCCTTGATCTCTTCCAGCGACGGCCGTGTGGTGTTGCCTCTGGGTTGCCACAGGTCGCGGTCCTGGGCCTCCAGCAGGCGATCGGCGATGTCTGTGAGGGCTTCCGGGTTGTTCTCGTGTAGAAACTCCCGGACCTCGTCGTCGGCGAGGTAGGCGTCGAAGACGGCGTCGAAATGGTGGTCGCGCACCGCCTGCGCGGTCGCGGCGAAGGCGAACAGGTAGTCCACCGTCGCCGACATCTCGAAGGCGCCCTTGTAGCCGTGGCGCATCACACCCGCGATCCACTTCGGATTGACGACACGCGCGCGCACGACCCGGGCGACCTCCTCCTCGAGCGAGCGAATCTGCGGGCTCTCGGGCCGCGAATGGTCGTTGTGCCAGACCCGGGGCTGGTGGCCCGACAGGTGGCGGACGGTCGCGGTCAGGCCGCCCTCGAACTGGTAGTAGTCGTCGCTGTCGAGCAGGTCGTGCTCGCGGTTGTCCTGGTTGTGGACCACGCCCTCGACCGATCCTAGGCGCTCGGCGAACAGCGCGTGCTCCGCCGTGCCTTGGGTGCCGCCGCCGTAGGCGTAGCCGCCCCAGGCGAGGTAGGCGCGCGCGAGGTCACCGGTGTCCTGCCAGCCCTTCTCGTCGATCAGCGCCTGCAGGCCGGCGCCGTACGCGCCGGGCTTGGCGCCGAACACCCGGTGGCCGGCGCGGGTCCGCGCCACCTCCCGGTCGACGCCTTGATCCTCAAGGGCTTGGGCGTCGGCCTTGACCTTGGCGGCGAGCGGGTTCTGGTCCGCCGGCTCGTCCAGGTCGGCCACATCGCGGGCGGCGCTGTCGATCAGATCGATCTGGTGCGAGAAGGCGTCGCGGAAGAAGCCGGAGACGCGCAGCGTGACGTCCACCCGCGGCCGACCCAGCACCGACAGCGGCAGGATCTCGTAGCCGGTGACCCGGCGGCTGGCGGTGTCCCAGGTCGGCTGCACGCCCATCAGCGCCAGCACCTGCGCCAGGTCGTCGCCGCCGGTGCGCATGTTGGCGGTGCCCCAGGCGCTGATCGCCAGCGTCCTGGGCCACATGCCCTCCTCCTGCCGGTGGCGCTCCAACAGGCGCGTGGCCGACTTCCAGCCGAGCTGCCAGGCGGCCGGCGTGGGCACCACGCGGGTGTCGACGGAATAGAAGTTCCGGCCGGTGGGCAGCACGTCCAGGCGCCCGCGGGTGGGCGCGCCCGACGGCCCCGGCTCGACGAACCGGCCGTCCAGGCCGGTCAGGACGCCTTGCAGCTCGCGCGGGCCGCAGTCGGCCACGGCGGGACGGACGGTGGTCTCCAGCGTCGCCAGCACCGCCTGCGTGCGTGTCCAGCCATCCGCCGGCGTCCGCGCGCCCGCGACCAGCGCCTGCGCCAGCAGTTCCAGCCGCTCCACCGTGTCGCCGGTGGTGCGCCAGCTGCCCTCGCCCAGCCCGGCCAGCACGTCCGGACGCGGGCCGTCCCAGGGATCGCCGAAGGTGCAGTCCAGCGGGTCGAACGCCTCGCCAAGGCCGAGGTCGGTGCTGAGCGCCCGGATCAGGCTGGCGTCGCCGCCCTCCCCCTGGCCGCGCGGCAGGCGGGTCAGCGCGACCAGCAGGTCGGTTTGCAGCCGTCCCTCCGGCGCCTGCCCGAACACGTGCAGCCCGTCGCGGATCTGCATTTCCTTGAGCGCGCAGAGGTAGTTGTCGAGCTTGCCCAGCGCCGTCTCGGTGTCGTCGTCGCGCTGGATGCCGCAGTCCTGGTCCAGACCGGTCCGGGCGGAGAGGTCCAGGATCTCCCGGCCCAGCAGCTCCAGCCGGCGCGGGTCGACCCCGGCGGCCTCGTAGTACTCGTCGGCCAGGCGCTCCAGTTCGGCGAGCGGGCCGTAACTCTCCCCCCGGGTCAGCGGCGGGGTCAGGTGGTCGACGATCGCCGCCTGCGCCCGGCGCTTGGCCTGCGTCCCCTCGCCCGGGTCGTTGACGATAAAGGGGTAGAGATGGGGCAGCGGGCCCAGCGTGGCCTCGGGATAGCAGGTCTCGTCCAGCGCCAGCGCCTTGCCCGGCAGCCATTCCAGGTTGCCGTGCTTGCCCATGTGGATCGCCGCATCCGCGTCGAAGCCCTGGCGCAGCCAGGCGTAGAACGCGAAGTAGCCGTGCGGCGGCACCAGGTCCGGATCGTGGTAGGTCTGTTCGGGATCGACGTTGTAACCGCGCGCGGGCTGCAGGCAGATCGCCGTGTTGCCCTGGACGTACGCGGGCAGCGCGAAAGCGTCCCGGTCGGCCAGGAAGAACGGATCGCTCTCGGGATCGCCCCAGCGCTGCGTGACCTCGTCGCGCACCTGCTCGGGCAGCGCATCGAAGAACGCGCGGTAGGTCGCGAGGTCCAGCGTTTCGCGGATCTCCCGGCCGTCATGCGCCGCGTTGGTCGGACCCGCGGCGATCGTCTCGATCAGCGCGTTGCCACTTTCCGGGATGTCCCCGGTCGCGTAGCCGGCCGCGGCCATCGCGTGGAGCAGGTTCACCGTGCCCGCGGGCGTGTCCAGGCCGACCCCGTTGCCCATCCGCGCGTCGCGGTTCGGGTAGTTCGCCAGGATCACCGCAACGCGCCGGCTATCAGGCGTTTTATTCCGCAGGTTCAGCCAGTTGGCGGCCAGCCTTGCGGTGAAGCGCACGCGGCTTTCGACCGGCTGGTAGGCGACGACGGCGGTCTGCGTCTTGGGATCGAAGCGCGCTTCCGCCTTGAACGAGACGGCGCGGGACAGGATCCGCCCATCGACCTCCGGCAGGGCCACGTTCATCGCGATGTCGCGCGCGCCCAGGCCGTGCGTGCCCGCCCGCCAGGCCTGCTCCGTGCCGCCGGAGAAGACGACCTGCAGCACCGGCGCCTGAACCGCGTCGAACGGCGTCTCGCTGCGTTCCGCGCCCGGCTTGGAGACGGCGAAGCCGGTCGCGTTCAGCACCACGCCCGCGTTCGCTTGGGTCAGCAGGTGACGAACGGTATCGGCGCTGACCTGCTCCTTCAGGCTGGCGCAGAAGATCGGCAGGGCGTTGACGCCGGCGTCCGTCAGTTCCCGGATCAGCGCGTCGACCGGGGCCAGGTTCGCCGCCTGCACGTGCGCGCGGTAGAACACGATCGCCGCGACCGGCGCGTCCGCCCGCCAGTCGGCGCGCAGATCGTCCAGGCTCGGCGCCTCGCGGCCCGGCCAGTACAGGCCGGCGCGCAAGAGCGGCGCCGGCTCCGCCCAGTCGAAGCCGTCGCGGCCCGCCAGCTCCGCCGCGTAGCCGAGAAACGCGCGCGCGTTCGCCGGGCCGCCGTGGACGCAGTACTGCCACAGCCGGTGATAGGCGTCCTCGCTCACGCTCGAGCGCTGGGCGAGGTCGGCGTCCGGCTGGTCGTCGCCCGGCAAGAGGGCCAACTGGATACCGCGCGATTCGCAGAGCATCTGCAGCTGCTCGACGCCGTAGGGCCAGTAGGTCGCCCCGCCCAGCAGGCGGACCACGATCAGCCGCGCCCGGGCGCAGGTCTGCTCCAGATAAAGGTCGACCGACATGTTGTGGCCGAGCTGCATCAGGTTGGCCAGCCGCAGCTCCGGATAGGCGTCGCCCAGCTCGCCGCGCGCCTGCGCCAGATTGGCGAGCTCCGTGTCGGCGGCGGACAGCACGACGATCTCGCCCGGGTCCTGGCCCAGGTCGACCGCCTCCTGCCCGTCCTGCACGCCGCCCGGCGTGGCCTTGAGGAGATGCATGTCGGTTGTCCGTCGTTCCTTATCCGGCGGCGGGGAGTTCCACCCTCACCCTCCCACCGGCCTACGGCCGGCGGGCCCCGCCCTCTCCCATCACGGGAGAGGGGATGATTGCCGTTTCGGCGCGCCCGCTTACCCCCTCTCCCTCGAGGGGAGAGGGGGGCCCAAGGGCGCCAGCCCTTGGGAGGATGAGGGCGACTCCCGGTGCCGGGCGGGTTCTACGCGCCGCCCTTGACCGCCGCCTCGATCGCCGCGCGGTCGAGGCCGGTTTCGCCGATCACGACCAGGCGGCCGCCGCGCGGTTCGTCCGCGCGCAGCTCGCGGTCGTAGTAGTGCTGCAGGCGCCCGCCGACGCCCTGCAGCACCAGGCGCATCGGCTTGCCCTTGATGCTGGCGAAGCCCTTGACGCGCAGGATGCCGTGGGCTTCCAGCGCGGGCTGGATGCGGCCGACGATCTCCTGCGGGCTGGTCGGCTCGTCGAACGGAATCGCGAAGCTCTCGAAGTCGTCGTGGTCGTGCTCCGCCTCGCCGTCGTGGTGGGAGGGCCGGCCGGCCAGGTCGTCCTCGACGCCCGAGCCCAGGCCCAGCATGACTTCGGGATCGACCGCGCCGTGGGCCGCGCGCAGCAGCTTGGTGCCCGGGCGCAGCTTGGCCTTGAGATCCGCGACCACGGTTTCCAGCGCCTCGGCCGACAGCAGGTCGGTCTTGTTCAGGACCACGATGTCCGCGCAGTTGATCTGGTCCTCGAACACCTCCTCCAGCGGGCTTTCGTGGTCCAGCGCCGGGTCGCTCTCGCGCAGCGCCTGCACCTGCTGGGGCTGCGAGGTGAACAGCCCGTCGGCGACCGCCGGCGCGTCGATCACGGCGATCACGCCGTCCACGGTCGCGCGGGTGCGCACCTCCGGCCAGCCGAACGCCTGCACCAGCGGCTTGGGCAGCGCCAAGCCGGAGGTTTCGATCACGATGTGATCCGGTTTCTCGGCCCGGTTCACCAGCTTTTCCATCGTGGGCAGGAAGTCGTCGGCGACCGTGCAGCAGATGCAGCCATTGGCGAGTTCCAGCACGTCGTCGTCGGAGCAGCCCTCGATGCCGCAGCCCTTCAGGATCTCGCCGTCGACGCCCAGGTCGCCGAACTCGTTGATCACCAGCGCCAGACGCTTGCCGCCGGCGTTCTCCAGCAGGTGGCGGATCATCGAGGTCTTGCCGGCGCCGAGGAAGCCGGTGATCACGGTGGTCGGGATCTTGGTGGTCTGCGTGTCCGCGCTCGGCGCGGCGGGACGGGTGCTGCCGTCGTCGGGGCTGGTCATGGCGATCTGGCTCGTTCGGTGTCGTGGATGGGTCAGGTGTGCGCGGTGTCTTTGAGCGTCTGCGGCAGCCCGGCGGTAACGAACAGGACGCGCCCGGCCACGGCCGCGACCGCCTGATGCAGGCGGCCGGCCTCGTCCGCGAAGACGCGCGCCAGCTTGTTGTCCGGGATCACGCCCTGGCCGACCTCGTTCGAGACCAGCACGGCCGGGCCGCGCAGCTCGGCCAGCGCGTCGCACAGGCGGGCCCGTTCGGCCGCCGCGTCGCGCTCGTGGCCCAGCAGGTTGGACAGCCACAGCGTCAGGCAGTCGACCAGGACGGTACGCTCCGGCCCGGCCGCGTGCGCCAGGGCGCCCGGCAGGTCGAGCGGCGCCTCGACCGTCGACCAGCGGCTGCCGCGCCGGGCCCGATGCTCGGCGATCCGGCGCGCCATCTCGCTGTCGTGCGCCTCGGCGGTGGCGAGGTAGACGCACGCACCCGGCTGCGCCTCGACCAGCCGTTCGGCATAGGCGCTCTTGCCCGAGCGCTGGCCGCCCAGCACCAGCGTTGCGCGCACGGTTTCCGTGGGCGCGGTCATGCGCCTGTCCGGTCGAAAAGGGTCATGCGGCCCGAGCTTCCCTGCCTTCAAGCGCTCAGGCCAGCGCGGACGACCGCGATTCAGCCGCCGGCGCCGCGAACACGGCGCCGGTGGGTCGCGCACCGCCGGTTGCCCCGCCCGGCGGCGTCCGCGTTGGCGCGGAAATGGACCGGCGGCAGGTCTCCTGGCTCGCGCACTGCGACCCCTGTGCTGCCAGGAGCCGCGCGCCCTGCCCGCCTTCCCGGCCGCGCCTTAAATCTAGGGCGGCCAGTGGCTTAACAACGGCAGAGCGCCCGGTGCGCTTACAGTTGCGGGGACAGCCGGGGCCTTGGCGACCGCAGCCGCCGCACCCCGTTCCCTCTTGATCCCGGGACATGAGCCCCGGGAACCGCCGGTGGTGTCTGAAACGCGAGCCTAGGACAGCGCGCCCGCCGGTACAAGCTGGCGTTTCGCGGCGGCTGCGCCCATGCATCTTATCTCCTCACCTCCACTGGGAGGAGAGGGCCAGGGAGAGGAGGTTGCCCGCGGCATCACTGCCCGGGGTTTCGATGCCCGCGGCATCAGCGCCCGTGGCGCCTCCTCCCCTCGCCCCGTTTCCCAGTTGAGCTGGGGAATCAGGTGGGTCAGACGAGCAAGACAGAGCCCGTCCCCGCCTTAAACCGCGCTGGCGTGACGGCGCTGGCCGTTGTTTTCGAGGTAGGCGTCGAACACGCTGGCCGCCGTGCGCAGCAGCGGCCGGGCGCACTCCAGGACGGTGATCCGGCTGCCGCTGATCCGCAGCAGGCCGTCCTGCTCCATCTCGCGGAGCTGGCGGATCGCGGGGTCGAACACGCTTGCCTCGGCGCCGTGGCGCGCGGCGACCTCGCCCACGTCCACCGTCATGAAGCACATCAGCTGCTCGATCGCGTCCGAGCGCATGGCATCGTCCGGGCCAACCTCGACCCCCTTCGCCGTGGGCAGCCGGCCGTCCTTGATCGCCGCGGCGTAGTTCGGGACATCCTTGTGGTTCTGGATGTAGCCCTGCGGTGTCTTGCCGATCGCGGACGCGCCCAGGCCCAGCAGGGCCGGCGCGAGGTCGGTGGTGTAGCCCTGGAAGTTGCGGTGCAGCCAGCCCTCGCGCAGCGCCTCGGCCATCGAATCGGTCGGCTTGGCGAAGTGGTCCAGGCCGATCGGCCAGTAGCCGGCGCCGACCAGCCAGTTGGCGGCCTCGCGGTATTGCTGCCAGCGCGCCTCGGTGCCCGGCAGGGCGGCTTCCGGGATCAGCTTCTGGTGCTTCTTCATCCACGGCACGTGGGCGTAGCCGAATACCGCCACCCGGTCGGGCGACAGCTCGAGGTTCCGCCGCACCGTTTCCTGGAGGTCGTCGATGCCCTGGTACGGCAGGCCGTACATCAGGTCGAGGTTGAGCTTGTCGACACCGTGCTTGCGCAGCAGCTCGACGCAGCGGGTCGTGGTCTCGTGCGACTGGATGCGGTTGATCGCGTCCTGGACCTTCGGGTTGACGTCCTGGACGCCGATCGAGGCGCGCGTCAGCCCGGCCTCGGCGAACGCCGCGATGGTGTCCTCCGACAGGCCGCGCGGGTCGATCTCGACCGCGATCTCGGCATCCACGCGGACGTCGAAGTTGTGGCGCAGGCGGGCGAACACCCGGCGCACCTGCTCGGCGCTCAGGATCGTCGGGCTGCCGCCGCCCAGGTGAATCTGCGAGACCTGCCGGCGCGCCCCGATCGACCGGGCCACCATGTCGATCTCCTGCAGCAGCAGGTCGACGTAGCGGGCCACCGGCTCCGGCCGGTTGACCACCGTGGTATTGCAGCCGCAGAACCAGCACAGGCTGTCGCAGAACGGCACGTGCAGATAGAGCGACAGCGGCGCTCCGTCCGGCAGGTCGCGCAGCCACGCGGCGTAAACCTCCGGCGAGACCCGCTCGCTGAAGTGCGGCGCGGTCGGATAGCTGGTGTAACGCGGCACGCGCCCGTCGTATTTTTCGAGCAACTCGGTCGTGGCGAGCTCCACCGTATCGGCGGGCGCGGCGGTGACGGGGTCGGGAAACTCGGTGATCGTGCTCATATTTGGACGCCACCACGACCAGGCATCGGTGTCGTTGATGTACCTCAAGCCAGATTGAGGGCGCGGAGGTCTCCGGCCGCACGCAACCGAGCCGGCCACGCTCCGATATTGCCGGGGAGGCTGGAACCCGGCCGTGACCGGCGTCAGAGACCGCCCCAGACGCCTGCCCAGGCGTCGGGTAGCGTCAGGGAGGCGGCCGACGACCTCGCCAAGCAGTCGGAAGGGCTGAAAGCGGCGGTCGACACGTTCCTGGCCGAGATCCGCGCCGCCTAAGGCGGAATGCCGGAAGGCGCAGGTCGCGGAGGCTGCCAGCGCTCACACCACGGACCGGAGGCCGGAAGGCGCAAGCGCCTTCCGGCCTTTCTCGTTACACGTCGGCGGGCGCGTCGATCTCGGTGTCGGCGCTGCTGAGCACGCGCTTGCGCAGCTCCTGCAGCGCGCGGTGCTCGATCTGGCGCACCCGCTCCTTGGAGATGCCCAATTCCTCGCCCAGTTCGGCGAGCGTGGTCGACTGCTCCTTGAGGTGGCGTTCGCGGATGATGTGCTGCTCGCGCGCCGGCAGGGCGGTCAGCGCGGCTTTCAGCCACTTGCCGCGGGTCGCGTTGTCGCGCGATTTCTGCACCATGTCTTCCGGCGACGGCCCGTCGTCGACCAGCAGGTCCTGCCACTCCGACGAGCCGTCCTCGCCCAGCGGCGCATTCGCCGACTGGTCGGGACCGGACAGGCGCGCTTCCATGTTCTCCACCTGGTTCAGCTGCACCTTGAGTTCGCTCGCGATCTTGTCGCGGGCGTCGGCGTCGCTGGTGGTGCCGTCGGCGCTGGCGATTTTCGCGCGCAGCCGCCGCAGGTTGAAGAACAGGGCCTTTTCCTGCGTGGTCGTGCCCAAGCGGACCATCGACCAGTTGCGCAGCACGAAGTCCTGGATCGCCGCCCGGATCCACCAGACCGCATAGGTGGAAAAGCGCACCTCGCGCTGGTGGTCGAAGCGCGCGGCGGCCTGCATCAGGCCCAGATTGCCCTCCTGCAGCAGGTCGGACATGTTCAGCCCGTAGCCGCGGTAGGCGGTCGCCTGACTCACGACGAGACGGTGGTGAGCACTCACCAGTTCGTGCAGGGCCTCTTCGTCGCGTTGCTCGGCCCAGCGTGTGGCGAGGTCAGTCTCGCGCTCGCGGGACAGCAAGGGAGCCTTCATCGCCTCGCGGATGAATCGCTGCGTGGCGGCTTGGCTGTCTAAGATCTCGCTGGACACCATCGCTACTATCCTGCTGTTGAAGATCAGCCCGTCGTGCCCGCCTGACGCCAGCTGTGTGCGTCTCTATGCTGGCTTACGCGCCCCCGCCCCCACTGGATCGTTTGGACCCCTAAAAAGATCACATATCCACGAAGTAATTCAAAATGCGACCGAACGGCCCGGTCATCTTCAGCGGCGCGTCGGTCACCGCCAGGCAGATGCAGTCGCACTCCTGCCCGGCGACCGGCTGGTGGGTGACATCATCGTCCGCGACCGAGACGTCGCCGCGGGCATACCGCCCGGTCGAGTCGGTGAAGCTGCCCTCCAACACCAGGGTATACTCAGCACCGTCGTGGGTGTGCTGAGGAATCCGCGAGCCGGCCGTGATCCGCAGCAGCCGGGTCTTGTAGCCCGGATAGTCCGGCAGCAGGTCGAGTTCGGCCACGCTGCCGCCGCGCTGGCGCCACGACGCCGTCTCCCCGACCCGGGCCAGATAGTCGCGCAGCGGCGTCGGCACGTCGGCGGCAATCCGCACGCCCTCGGGCAGCGCCGCCCGGGTGCGCGCCGCATCGTCGACCGGCGCGGCGGCCGTGCCGCCGTCGGGCACCACCGGCGTGCCCGCCTCGATCCGCGCCATCACGCTGTCGAACGCGTCGTCGGCCATCGGCTCCGGCGCGCTCGCCGCCAGCAGCGCGCCGCCAACGTCCTCGTAAAAGCGCACCGTCTGTCGGCTTTCCGGCTTCAGCGCGATGTGGGTCGCCACCAGGAGCGACAACGGCTCGGACAGGTTGCCGGCCGCGTACTCCTGCAGCAGGTCGTCGGGTGCGAGATGCTCCGCCATCTATGCTGTTTCCTCCAGCAACGTCCTCAGTCTTGAAAGCGCGAGACGGAGCCGCGACTTGACGGTGCCCAGCGGCAAATCGAGCTCCTCGGCGATCGTGCTGTGCGACTTGTCCTCGAAGTATGACAGACGGAGCAGTCGGGCCTGCTCCTCGGGCAGGCGCTCGACGGCGGAGCGCAGCAGCTCCTGGCGCTGGCCCGCCTCGACCTGCTGGTCCGCCGGCGTTTCCGGCTCCGGGGCAATGGCCGGGTCGTCGGGATCCAGTTCCGGCCGCCTGTCGCGGCGGATCGCATCGATCCGTTTGTTCCGCGCGATCGTGAAGATCCACGTACTGGCCCCGGCCTGCCGGCGGTCGTACAGCTGCGCCCGGCGCCAGACCGTCAGCATCACCTCCTGCGCCAACTCCTCCGCCTGCTGATCCTCGGCGCCCAGGCGGCGGAGGTACGACTTCACCCGCGGGGCGAAATGGGCGAACAGCCGCTTGAACGCCTGCCGGTCGGGCCCGGCGGCGAGTGCATCCAACAGATCGGCGGCCAAGGTGGGCGTAAGCTCGCCCATGTCGTCGGCTTTCGGGTCCATACCGTTTTGTACGAGCCCACCGCCCGACGCCACAACCCAAGAGCAGCCAAGCTGGCCAGGTTGATGCACGTCCTTAGCGTGGTCGAGGTTCATGCCGCAGCGTCCGGTCTGCTCCGTCCGAAACTGCCTACGCCAGCGGGAACCGGGCGGATCATTCGGCGTGGCGGATTCTTGACACTGCGCACACGATTTCGTGAGCGTCAGCGCCACCGCAGTCGCGGTGCCGCGCCCGGCGCACGGGCGGGCGACCGGCGATCCGGGTGATCCGGCCTTGTTTGCCGCGCGTATTGAAGGCACAAGCGTGAACGGTGTGTTGTGCGCGCGCCCGCCGCTTGCGGACCGGCGCGTGGGGCCGGGCGCGGGTCCACTGTCACGCCAACCCTTTCCATCCAGGCTGGAGTTGGAATGCATATCGCCGTCGTCGGAAGCGGGATCGCCGGTCTCGGCGCGGCCTGGGCCCTTTCACGCAGCCACGACGTCACCGTCTTCGAGGCCGAGCCGCGCCTGGGCGGCCACGCCAACACAATGGACGTCACCTGGCCCGACGGCACGACCACCGCCGTCGACACCGGCTTCATCGTCTACAACCCGCGCAACTACCCGCATCTGATCCGGCTGTTCGACCGGCTGGGCGTGCCGACCGAGGGCTCGGACATGTCGTTCGGGGTGTCGCTGGGCGGCGGCCGGCTGGAATACGCCGGCAGCCCGAAAGGCCTGGTGGCGCAGCCGTCGAACCTGCTGAAGCCGTCGTACTGGTCGATGGTGCGCCAGATCCTGCGCTTTTACCGCGAGGCGCCGGCGCTGCTGGCATTGGACCCGCAGGACCCGGCGGCGATGCAGCCGCTGGGCGACTATCTGCAAGACCACGGCTACGGCGCCAGCTTCACCTACGACCACCTGCTACCGATGGCGGCGGCGATCTGGTCGTGCCCGGTCGACGCGGTGATGCGCTTTCCGGTGCGCAGCTTCGTGCAGTTCCTGGACAACCACGGCCTGATGCTGATCCGCGGCCGGCCGCAATGGCGCACGGTGTCCGGCGGCAGCCGTGCCTACGTCCGCCGGATCGCAGAGGCGGTCGGCCGCCGGCGGTTCCAGGTCGCCACGCCGGTGCGCCGGCTGACCCGCGACCAGACCGGCGTGAGCGTGACCACCGACGCCGGGCCGCAGCGCTTCGACCAGGTCGTGCTCGCCACCCACGGCGACCAGGCGCTGGCGATCCTGGGCGACGACGCCACCGACGCCGAGCGGCGGACGCTGGGCGCGTTCGGCTACGAATCCAACCGCACCTTCCTGCACGATGATCCCGCGCTGATGCCCCGGCGCCGGGCGGTCTGGTCGTCCTGGAACTACCTGGGCGACGGCGCGCAGGACGCCGGTGCCAAGGTGTCGGTCACCTACTGGATGAACCGGCTGCAGAACCTGCCCGGCCACGACCTGTTCGTCTCGCTCAACCCGCTGCAGGCCCCGGCGGACGGCCGGGTGCACGCCGACCTGACCTACAGCCATCCGATCTTCGACGGACCCGCCATCGCCGCGCAGGGGCGCCTGCCCCATATCCAGGGCGTGCTCAACACCTGGTTCTGCGGCAGCTACTGCGGCTACGGCTTCCACGAGGACGGCCTTGAGGCGGGCCTCGCGGTCGCCGCGGCCTTGGGCGCGCCCGCGCCCTGGGCGGACGAGGTGACCGCGGCGAGCCCGGCGGCCCGCTGCGCCGACGGCGCGCGGC
>NZ_NRRL01000013.1 GCF_016583645.1 Rhodovibrio sodomensis
CCCAGAACGCCCCGCAGCCCAGGCAGGCCGCCGTCGCCCTTGAGCTGCTTGACCAGCTCGCCCGGGGTCGGCAGTTCGCCGGCGTAGACCAGCCGCAGCAGCACCATCTCGGCGGCCTGCCTGGGCTGCGGGGCGTTCTGGGTTTCCTGCAGGCCCTTCAGCAGCATCTGCCAGTTGCGCGCCAGCTGGGCGGGGTTGAGGGCCTTCGCCATCTCCGCGCCGCGGGTCCGCTCGACCTCCGGCAGGCCGGCCAGCGCCTCGCCCGCGCCCACGACCTGCAGGCGGGTCAGGGTGTGGGTGACCTCCAGCAGGTCCTGCAGCACCACCGCCGGGTCGGCGCCGGCGTCGTACAGGTCGGCGAGGACGTCGAGGGCCTGTTTCGCCTGCCCGCCCAGGACCGCGTCGTAGAGGTCGTAGATCCGGCCCCGGTCGGCCAGGCCCAGCATGTCCTTCACGACCGGCTCGTCGATCTTGCCCCCGGACAGCGCGGAGGCCTGGTCGAGCAGCGACAGCCCGTCGCGCACCGAGCCGTCGGCGGCGCGCGCGACCATGGCGAGCGCCTGGTCGTCGGCGTCGATCCCTTCCTGGCGCAGCAGGTTGCGGAAGTGCTGGACCAGCGTGTCCTGGTCGACCCGGCGCAAGTCGAAGCGCATGCAGCGCGACAGCACCGTGACCGGGACCTTGCGGATCTCGGTCGTGGCAAACACGAAGGTGACGTGTTCCGGCGGCTCCTCCAGCGTCTTCAACAGCGCGTTGAAGGCGTTCTTGGAGAGCATGTGGACCTCGTCCACGATGTAGACCTTGCGCCGGGCGGTCACCGGGCGGTAGCGCACGCCGTCGATCAGGTCGCGGATATCGTCGACGCCGGTCCGGCTGGCGGCGTCCATCTCGATGACGTCGACGTGGCGGTCCTGGGCGATCGCGGTGCAGTGCTCGCACTGGCCGCAGGGCTGCGGGGTCGGCTTGCCCTGTCCGTCCGGGCCGATGCAGTTGAGCGCGCGCGCGATGATCCGGGCGGTCGTGGTCTTGCCGACCCCGCGCACGCCGGTCAGCACGAACGCCTGCGGCATCCGCCCGGCGTCCAGCGCGTTGGTCAGGGTGCGCACCAGCGCGTCCTGACCGATCAGGTCGTCGAAGCTCGCCGGCCGGTATTTGCGGGCAAGCACGCGGTAGGGATCGGGCACCCCGGACGCCGCCGCGCCCGCGCCGCCGGACGCGGCTGCCGGACCGGTCCCGCCATCGGCGGGATCGGCGGGCGGTGCGGCGTCGTTCGAATCGGACATAGGAAGCGCCGGGACCGCTGTCGGGCAAACAAAGCTGCGCCGCCGCCGGTGCCGCGGCGCTGAACAGGCGCCGGCCGGACGCATTCGGCCCGGCGGCGCGCGGCGCCCGCGTGCTGCGGCGGTTAAGGGTGGGAGACTGAACGGACGACCCGGGCGCGACCGGTTACGGCTGCTTCCTTCCGGACCTGACCGGGTTACCCGGCGGCCCGTCCGCCGCCAGCCTCCCTGGCCCCAGGTTATGGACCCTGGGCCGACACGAATCAAGGCTCGCAACCCGGACCGGCGCGACCCGACCGCCGCCTGCTCCGTTGCCAGCGCCGGACGGCTGTGCGATTGCTGCGGGGTAATGGAATCCGTGCCGACGTCGCCTTCGGGCCCAATCCCCTACACCGGCTGTTCCCTCGACCGCGCCGCGCCCTGGCGCAGCGACCCGGCCTGGGTTGCCGCGCGTCTTTTGGACCGGCAGACCCGGTTCGTGCCGGTATGGAACAACCGCAACCTGGTCACCGACGCGCAGCGCCCGCGGCCGCGCTTCCTGATGGGCGAACAGGCCTCGCTCGCGCTCGAGCTGGCGGACGAGGTGGTGCTGCTCGGCCTGGAGGACGGCGCGGCGCTGTTCGCGGTCGACCTGTCGCCGCTGGAGGGCGAGGAGGCGCACCAGGCCGTCGGCGGCGAGGGCAGCTTCCGCGACCTGCGCGAGGTCGGGCCCAACATGGCCCAGGGCGACGGCGCGCTGATGGCCTACGCCCGGGCACTGGTGCACTGGCACGGCCGGCACCAATACTGCCCGCGCTGCGGCCAGCCGAGCGAGAGCAAGGACGCCGGCTTCGCCCGGATCTGCCGCGGGCGCGCGTGCGGCACGACGCAGTTCCCGCGCACCGACCCGGCCGTGATCATGCTGGTGCACGACGGCGGCGAGCATTGCGTGCTCGGCCGCCATGCGCGCTTTCCCCCCGGCATGCACTCGACGCTCGCCGGCTTCGTCGAGCCGGGCGAGTGCCTGGAGGAAGCGGTTGCGCGCGAGGTCAAGGAGGAGGTCGGCATCACCGTGCCGCTGGACGGCATCCGCTACTTCGCCTCCCAGCCCTGGCCGTTCCCGGCCTCATTGATGCTGGGCTTCCACGCGGCCTGCGACTGCCTCCCGCTGACGGTGGACGAAGCGGAACTGGTGACCGCGCGCTGGTTCCACCGCGACGAACTGCTGAACGCCCCGGAAGACGAAACCCTCAGCCTGCCCCGCAGCGATTCGATCGCCCGCCGCCTGATCGAGGCCTGGCTGCACGGCGCGGCTTAGAGTGGATAAGAGGCTGGCGCATGGCGCTCCCCTCTCCCTCGACGGGAGAGGGAGGGGCCCGCGCCCGTCAGGGCGTGGGAGGGTGAGGGTTGGACTCCTCGCCGTCCACTGGGGAGTCCCACCCTCACCTGTCCTCTCCCATCAAGGGAGAGCGACCCGCCGATACGGTCGTTTCGCCGGCAGGGGATGGCGGTTCTTCGACCACTCACACCATCCGCAGGCCGATCAGCGGGTCGACGCCGAACAGCCAGAGGTGCAGGCCGCCCAACAGCGCGGCCGCGGCGAGCGCGCCCAGCAGCAGGGCACCGGCGTCGACCGGTTGGAACCGCGGCCAGCCGCGCGCGAGCGGCAGCGCGGGCGCCCGGGCGCTCAGCCGCCGCCAGTCGGCCGCGCCCAACTGGCGGCGATGCCGGCGGTCGACCAGCCAGAAGCCGGCGAGCGAGAACAGGCCAAGCGCGGCGAACAGGCTGACCGAGACGAGGTCGCCGTTGGCCGGCAGATGGCCGACCGCCCACACCACAAAGCCCCACAGCACCGGATGCCGGCTGATCCCGGCCAACCCAGGCCGGGCGGGATCGAAGCCGCGGCTCACGAAGCCGATCGACAACGGGTTCGGCCGGACCAGCCCGGCCACCACCAGCACGGTGCCGATCGGCGCGAGCAGCAGGGTCAGGTGAAAGGCCCAGGGCGGCGGCGCCCAAAGCGCGACGTAGGGCGCCCGCACCGCCGCCGACAGCAGCCAGCCCAGCAGCCCGAGCGAACTGACGCTGAACGCGAGCGCATAGCCGCGCGGCCCCAGCCGGGCCCGCAGCCACGCCCGCAGCGGGCGGATCGACGGCAGGCTGTGCGCGGCCAGGAAGACGATTGCGGCGAGCGCGAATTCGCTCATCGCGGCTCCGGTCGGGTGACGACGCCCGCGCGCGGCGTCGGCTTACAGCGTCTTCAGGTAGGCCAGCGTCTGCTCGCCGACGTTGGGGATCCGGGCCAGCTTATCAGGGTCGCAGCGGCGCACATCGTCGACCGAGGTGATGCCGTGCTCGTACAGGCTCCAGGCCGCCTTGTCGTCGATCTCCGGGATGTCCAGCAGGTCGACCAACGCGTGATACGGCTTCTGCGGGCCCTTGTCGTACTCGACCTCCCAGAAGGCATTGAACAGGGCGAACGGATCGAAGCCGTCCAGGCTGAGGCCCAGCGGCGGCCGGTTGTGGCCCTTGCCGCCAGGGGTCACGGCATCCGAATTGATCGGTTCCGGCCCGTTCCGGATCAGCTTGCGGAACTCCTCCCGGGTGGTCGGCACGGCCAGGTGGTAGCGCCAGGCGCGGATCACACTGTCGAGCCCGTCGACGATCTTGGTCACCATGTTATGTGCGTTCCCATCGTTGGGACGCGACCCGCTCTATGCCGCGACGCCGTTTCCGGCGCAGGCAGGGCGGCTCGCGCCGCATTTTGTGTGTCTCGCTTGTTGAATGGCGCGGGACATGCGCCGGGTCGGCGTCGATCGAAAAGGCGTGGACAGGTGCCGGCGCCAGGCTGTGGCGGCTGTCGCCCGGCACCCGGTCCGTGCCTTCGCGATCCCGTGTGCATATGACGATGCCCGCGCCGCGGACAAGCCCTCCCGGGGATGAACGCGCGACGGGCGGGATCGGTCCACGCCCTGCATACGTCCCGGTTCAGGTCCTGCGGGGCGCACCGTCAGCCGGCCTCCGCCCCCTCGCGGAACGGCGAGGCCGGGTAGACGCCGAGGATCTTCACCTCGCGGGAGAAGAAGCCGAGTTCCTCCAGCGCCAGCCGGACCAGGCGGTTGTCCGGATGTCCTTCGACGTCGGCGTAGAACTGCGCGACGTTGAAGCGGGAATCCAGGATGTAGCTCTCCAGCTTGGTGATGTTGACGCCGTTGGTGGCAAACCCGCCCAGCGCCTTGTAGAGCGCCGCCGGCACCGAGCGTACCCGGAACACCAGCGAGGTCACCACCGGACTTTGTTCCGGGTCCGGATCGATCGGCTCGTGCGCCATGATCAGGAAGCGGGTGGTGTTGTGCTCGAGGTCCTCGATGTCGCTCGCCAGGAAATCCAGGCCGTAGATCTCGGCGGCGAGACGCGAGGCGATCGCCGCCTCCGCCGGATCGCCCCGCTCGGCCACCTCGGCGGCCGCGCCGGCGGTGTCGGCGTGGACCACCGGCTGCAGCCCGCGCGTGCGCAGGTACTGCCGGCACTGGCTGAGCGCCTGGATGTGGCTGTGCACCTTGCGGATGCCGTCCAGGGTGGCGCCCGGCGCGCCCAGCAGGTTGTGATTCACCGGCTGGAAATGCTCGCCCACGATGTGCAGACCGCTTTCGGGCAGCAGGTGGTGGATGTCCGCGACGCGCCCGGCCGAGGAGTTGTCGATCGGGATCATGGCGTAGCGCGCCGCGCCCTCGCGCACGGCGGCGAAGGTGTCCTCGAACGAGGGGCACGGCACCGTGGCGTAGTTGGGAAACACCATCCGGCAGGCCATGTCGGAATAGGCGCCGTGGGTACCCTGGAACGCGATCCGGTGCTGCGGATCGGTCTCGGCGTCGGCGCCCTCAAGCGCGGAAGCGGCAGTCTCGGACATCGGTCTTCCCGGTTCGGCGGGGGCCGGCCCGCGCGTCGATGGGCCGGCTTCGGCAAGGCGGCGGCGCGCCCCGGGCTGCACCGCGGCGCGCAAAACGCGCCGGAGTATCGGGAGGCGGCGCGGGGGTGTCAACGCGCCGTCCCAAACCCAGGTCGGCCGCGGCGCAAGCGCGCCACGGCGACGGCTTGGCGCCAACGGGCGCGGCATACCGCCGCACACCGTTGGCTGTCACGTTGGCAGGACGAAGTCACCGGTCCGACGATCATGGGGCGGTTCGCGCGTGCTGCCGCGCGCCGGGCTATTGAACGCCTGAAAGGGTGCGGCTATGGTCTCGCCGCTTCACACGAGAGGCTGCAAGGAAAGTCCGAATGTCTCTGGAACTGAACAAGATCGCAGCTGCTGTCCTGACGGCCGGCGTGGTCGCCATGGGTACTGGCTTCGTCGCCAACCTGCTGGTCAACCCGCACGCGCCGGAAGAGCCGGTCTATAAAGTCGCGCTGAAGAACGGCACCGGCGGCGGCGGTAGCGCGTCCGGCGGGGGATCCGGCGGCCAAGAGGAGCAGGCGCCGGATCTGGCGACGCTCTTGGCCAACGCATCCGCCAGCGAGGGGGAACAGAGTGTGCGCGCCTGCGCGGCCTGTCACTCCTTCAATAAGGGCGGCCCGAACAAGATCGGCCCGAACCTGTACGACGTGATCGGCGCCGACATCGCCAGCGTCGAGGACTTCAACTACTCCGACGCGCTTTCCAGCAAGGAAGGCGATTGGACGTACGAGAAGATGAACGCCTGGCTGAAGAACCCGAGCGGCTGGGCCTCCGGGACCAGCATGACCTATCCGGGCATCAAGGATGCGCAGAAGCGCGCGGACGTGATCGCCTACCTGCGCCAGCAGTCGGACAATCCGCCGCCGCTGCCCGAACCGGAAGCCCAGACCGCCGAGGCCAGCGGCTCCGGCGGCCAGAGCGCGGACGGTGGCGGCGATCAGCAGGCCGCCGACGGGTCGGGCGCCGGCGACATGCAGTCCGGCGGTACGCAATCGGCCGACATGCCGTCGAGCGGCAGCGGCGACGCCGGCTCGGGCGGCCAGGCCGCGCGCCAGACGGCCGGTGAGAGCCAGACCGCCGAGGCCGATACCGCCAAGGCGACCGGCGGCGGCGACAGCGGATCCGGCGGCGGGTCCGCGTTGCGCCAGCAGATCGCCTCCGCCGATCCGTCGGCCGGGCAGTCCGCCGCGGCGGTGTGCAGCGCATGCCATTCCTGGAACCAGGGGGGCCCGAATAAGGTCGGACCGAACCTGTACGACGTGATCGGCTCCGACATCGCCAGCGTCGACGGGTTCAACTACTCGGACGCGCTCGCCAGCAAGGAAGGCGAGTGGACGCTGCAAAAGATGAATGCGTGGCTGGCGAACCCGAATAAGTTCGCGTCCGGCAACCGGATGACCTATCCGGGCGTCAAGGACGACAAGAAGCGCCACGCCATCATCGCCTACATGCTGCAGCAGTCGGACCAAGGCGGCAGCCAGTAGGCCTCCGCCTTAATACCGCAGCCTGAAGCGCGCCGGCGGGTGGCGACACCCGCCGGCTTTTTTTCCGGTCTCGGGCGATACGCTGAGAGGTGGAACCGCCTTTCAGCATCTTGCCCTCTCTTCGAGAAGTTAGAGCAAAATTCAGCCCGAAGGCCGGTTCGGCCTTCATCGATTTTGCTCTAGCATTGCCTAAATGAAAGCGACGCCACGGCGAACCGCCGCCGGCAAGGCGGGCTGTCGAAACACGACTGACGCGGCCGTTGGGCCGGCGCGCTTGCTACACCGCCAGCGCCGCCATCACCCCGACAGAAAGTATACACCCCCGCCGGCCCCGGCGAGCGCGAGGGCGAGGCCGAGCGCGGTGAGCAGGCCGTCGGCGGTCAGCAGGCCCAGGCCGATCACCGTGATCGCGCCCGCCACCGGAAACACGCCCCAGGGCACCAGCGCCAACGGGTACATCAGAACCGCGAGCGTGCACAGGCCAAGTACCACCGCGTGCAACGCTGGGCGGGACAGAAGCGCGGTCCAGCGCGCCCGGGTCACGCGGTCGAGCCAGCGCAGGTAGGGCTCGACCCGGCGGATCGACCGGCGGCTGAGATCGCCGTCGACCTCCAGCCGGCGCAGCATGCCGGGCACCCACGGCGCCCGGCTGCCGAAACTCATCTGCACCGCCAGCAGCACGACCACCGTCGCGCAGACCACCGAGGCGCCCGGGATCGCCCCGATCGGCGACATCGCGATCAGCCCGATCGTGAACAGCAACGGGCCGTAAGTCCGCTGGCCCAGCTGGTCGATCAGCGTGCCCAGCGACACCCGCTCGGCCTCGGCCGCCCGCTTCAGGGCCTGCAGCGTGCCCTTGATGCTGTCGCTCCCGCCATCGGGCGTCGTGCGCGCGCTCATCTCCAGTCCCGTCCGTCCGGTCCCGCGTTTCCCGTTCCATGCGTCAAGTCCGGCCCGCGATGTGTTGACCGTCGCCAGCGATGCAATCCCCGTCGCTGGGGCCGGTCCGTGTCAAGCGACCGGAACGTTACACGCGTACGGCACGCGTCGCGGCCGGCGCGCGCCCGGCGCCGGTTCTTGGCAATGCGAAGTAAGCTCTAGGCGCCCACGGGCCGGGACAGATACAGTGATGGCTCAGGCAATCCTGGGACGCGCGCGGCCCCGCACCCATGCGAAAGTGCATCCCGGGGTTAGCGTGCCCCCATCCGCGAGAGGCCAACGTGAGCGACGCCCACGCCCGCCCCGCCGCCGCACCGCCGGCCGCATCCGCCGACGCGACCCCGGGCGACGCCCTGCTCGCGCTCGCCGAGCGGCTGGCCGACGCCGGCCGGCAGGCGGCGCGCCATCACTTCCGCACCCCGGTCGCGGTCGACGACAAGCCCGACGCCAGCCCGGTCACGATCGCTGACCGGGAGGCCGAATCGGCGATGCGCCGGATCATCGAGGAGATCCATCCCGACCACGGCATCGTCGGCGAGGAGCACGGCACGGTCCGCGGCGACGCCGAGTACGTCTGGGTGCTCGACCCGATCGACGGAACCAAGCAGTTCATCTCCGGCAAGCCGACGTTCGGCTGCCTGATCGCGCTGGTCCACCGCGGCCGCCCGGTCCTGGGCGTGATCGAGATGCCGGCGCTGGGCGAGCGCTGGGTCGGCGCGGCCGGCCGGCCGACCCTGTTCACCGACGCCCACGGCGAGGTCGCGGCGGGGTCGCGCGGCTGCGCGCGGCTGGACGCGGCGACCTTGTGCGCCACCTCGCCGGGCATGTTCGCGCACGCCGCCGACAACGCCGCGTTCGAGCGCCTCCGTGCGGCCAGCAAGCTGACCCTCTACGGCGGCGACTGCCACAACTACGGCCTGCTCGCCGCGGGCTACCTCGACCTCGTCTGCGAGGCCGGGATGAGCTACTACGACTTCGCCGCGCTGGTCCCGGTGATCGAGGGCGCGGGCGGCGTGATTACCGACTGGCGGGGCCGCCCGCTCGGCCCCGGATCCGACGGCCGGGTGCTGGCCGCCGGCGACCGCACGCTGCACGCCCAGGCGCTCGAGCAGGTGCGCACGTGACGATCCGGACGTTTTCCCTCGCCGCCGGCGCGCTGGCGCTGCTGCTGAGCCTGCTGGCGCTGCCCGCGGCCGCGCAATCCGGCGACCCGCAATCCGGCGAGTCGCGGGCGACGGCCCGGCAGGCCCCCGCCGCCCAGACCAAGCAGACCGCGCAGGCGCCCGATCCCGACCTGCCGCAGCGGACCCTGCGCGCGCTGGAGGGCGTCCCGCCGCGCCACGGCGTGGCGATGCACGGCACGGTCAAGTACGGGCCGACCTTCGACCACTTCGATTACGTCAACCCGGACGCGCCGAAGGGCGGCATCGCCAAGATGCCGGCGGAGGGAACCTACGATTCCTTCAACCCGTACGTCCTGAAGGGGCAGCCCGCGGAGGCGATGGGGCTTGTGTTCGAGACGCTGATGGCGTCCAGCGACGACGAGCCGTTCAGCCAGTACGGCCTGCTCGCCGAACACATCTACATGCCGGAGGACCGCGACTGGGTCGCCTACACCCTGCGCGCGGACGCGCGCTGGCACGACGGCGAGCCGGTCACGGTCGAGGACGTGGTCTGGACCTTCAACATGCTGAAGGAAAAGGGCCACCCGCAGTTTCGCTTCTACTACAAGTCGGTCATCGAGGCCCGCCAGATCGGTCCGCGCACCGTGCGCTTCGAGTTCGCCGAGGGGCTGAACCGCGAATTGCCGCTGATCGTCGGCCAGATGCCCGTGCTGCCCAAGCACTACTGGACGGCCGACGGCCGCAAGTTCGGCGAATCCACCCTGGAGCCGCCGCTGGGCAGCGGCCCCTACCGCGTCGCCGACCACGAGCCGGGGCGCTACGTCGTGTTCGAGCGGGTCGAGGACTACTGGGGCCGGGACCTGTCGGTGAACGCGGGGCGCTGGAACTTCGGCCGGATCCGCTACGACTATTTCCGCGATCCCACGGTGATCCGCTCGGCGGTGAAGGCCGGCAACGTCGACTTCCGGCTGGAAAACCAGGCGAAGTCCTGGGCGAACGCCTACGACGTGCCGGCGGTCGAGAACGGGCGGTTGAAGAAGGTCGAGATCGAGCACGACCAGCCAACCGGCATGCAGGCGTTCGTCATGAACACCCGCCGGGAGCCGTTCGACAGCCGCAAGGTGCGCCTTGCGATGAACTACGCCTTCGATTTCGGCTGGACCAACACGAACCTCTTCTTCGGCCAGTACACCCGCACGGAGAGTTTCTTTTCCAACTCCGAACTGGCGTCCTCCGGGCTGCCCAAGGGCCGGGAACTGGAAATCCTGGAGCAGTTCCGGGGCCGAGTGCCGGAGGAGGTGTTCACCAAGGACTACAACCCGCCCGAGACCGACGGCGACGGCTATCCGCGGGAAAATCTCAAGAAGGCGCTGCAGCTGCTGCGCGAGGCCGGCTACGAGGTGCGCGACATGCAGCTGGTCAATGCGCAGACCGGCCGGCCGGTGCGCTTCGAGTTCCTGCTCAACAACACCGCCTTCGAGCGGGTCGTGCTGCCTTATGTCGCGAACCTGAACAAGCTGGGGATCCAGGTCGACGTCTCGGTGGTCGACAGCGCGCAGTACCAGAACCGGCTGGACTCCTACGCGTTCGACATGATCCTGGGCGGCTGGGGCCAGTCGCTGTCGCCCGGCAACGAACAGCGCAGCTACTGGGGCTCGCAGGCGGCCGAGCGCAACGGCACGCGCAACTGGGCGGGCATCCAGGACCCGGTGATCGACCAGCTGATCCAGATGGTGATCGGCGCGCCCAGCCGCGAGGAACTGGTGCATCGCACGCGCGCGCTCGACCGCGTGCTGCTGTGGCACCACTACGTCGTGCCCAACTGGCACCTGGACTACTGGCGGATCCTGTATTGGGACAAGTTCCGCCGGCCGGAGACGATGGCGCCCTACGGCCTGAACTTCCTGGACACCTGGTGGGTCGCCCCCGACAAGACCGACGAGATCGCCCAGGCGCAGGCCGAGGCCACCGGTGGCGACGGCGCCGGCGAGAGCGGCGGCGGGCCCGGCTGGCTGACCGGGCTGGGTATGCTCGTCCTGGGCGGGCTGGCGTTCGTCCTGTTCCGCCGCGGCTTCGCCCGCCGGCCGGGTCAGCAGGGCGCGGAATGACCCGGATGGTGAGCGCATGACCAACTACATCATCCGCCGGATCCTGCTGATGGTGCCCACGCTCTTGGGCGCCATACTGATCAATTTCCTGATCGTCCAGGCCGCGCCCGGCGGGCCGGTGCAGCAGGTGATCAGCCAGGTCACCGGCACCGGCGTCGCCGCCACGCAGCGGATCACCCAGGCCGGCGGCGAGCTGGAAGGGGCCGGCGGCTCCGCCAGCGCGCAGCAGAGCGGCAGTACCAACGTCCGGGGCGAGTACCGCGGCGCGCAGGGCCTGCCGCCGGAGTTCATCAAGGACCTCGAGGAGCAGTTCGGCTTCGACAAGCCGCCGCACGAACGCTTCATCATGATGGTCGGCAACTACGCCACCTTCGACTTCGGCGAGAGCTTCTTCCGCTCGCGCTCGGTCGCCGAGCTGATCCTGGACAAGCTGCCGGTGTCGATCTCGCTGGGCCTCTGGACCACGCTGCTGACCTACCTGATCTCGATCCCGCTGGGCGTGGCGAAGGCGACGCGCGACGGCACGCCGTTCGACTTCTGGACGTCCGTCGTGGTGATCGTGGGCAACGCGATCCCGGCGTTCCTGTTCGCGGTGTTCCTGATCGTGGTGTTCGCCGGCGGCGCCTACCTCGACTGGTTCCCGCTGCGCGGGCTGGTCTCCGACGACTGGGAGACGCTCAGCTGGCCGATGAAGATCGTCGACTACTTCTGGCACATGGCGCTGCCGATCACCGCGCTCGTCGTCGGCTCGTTCGCGGCGCTGACGATGCTGACCAAGAACTCCTTCCTGGACCAGATCAACCAGCAGTACGTCGTGACCGCCCGCGCCAAGGGCCTGGCGCAGCGCCGGGTGCTGTACGGCCACGTCTTCCGCAACGCGATGCTGATCGTGATCGCCGGTTTCCCGGTCGCGTTCGTCAACATCCTGTTCACCGGCGCGGTGCTGATCGAGATCCTGTTCTCGCTCGACGGCCTCGGCCTGCTCGGCTTCGAGGCGGTGGTCAATCGCGACTATCCGGTGATGTTCGGCACGCTTTACATCTTCACGCTGCTCGGGCTGGTCCTGCAGCTGATCAACGACATCATGTACACCGTGATCGATCCCCGGATCGACTTCGAGGCGCGGGAGGCGTGAGCGGGATGGTGATCTGGTCCACCCACACAATCCCCCTCCTCCACCTGGGAGGAGGGGTTAGGGGAGGACGGTGCCCGCGGCATCTGCCCTGCCTACCTCCTCTCCCCGGCCCTCTCCTCCCAGTTGGAGGAGAGGGGGTACGGTTGGAGCCCGCGCCATGACCGCCGCGCCGCGCTATACCTTCCTGGGCCGCGACGTCTCGCCGATCACCGCACGCCGGCTGGCCAACTTCCGGGCGAACAAGCGCGGCTTCTGGTCGCTGTGGATCTTTCTGGCGATGTTCCTGGTCTCGCTGTTCGCGGAGGTGGTGGCGAACGACGACCCGATCATGGTCTGGTACCAGGGCGACCTGTACACCCCGATCTTCCACGACTATCCGGAGACCGCCTTCGGCGGGTTCTTCCCGACCAAGACCGACTACTCCGACCCGTTCGTCGAGCGCCGGATCGCCCAGAACGGTTTCATGATCCGCGCGCTGATCCCCTACGACCACCGCACGGTCGATTGGCAACTGACCGATCCCGCGCCCACCCCGCCGTCGGCCGAGCACTGGCTGGGCACCGACGACCAGGCGCGCGACGTGGTCGCCCGGGTGATCTACGGCTTCCGCATCTCGGTGCTGTTCGGCCTGGCGATGACCGCGCTGACCACGATCATCGGCGTGAGCGCGGGCGCGGTGCAGGGCTATTTCGGCGGCTGGACCGACCTGATCTTCCAGCGGGTGATGGAGGTCTTCGGCACCCTGCCGATGCTGATGGTGCTGATCATCCTGGCCTCGGTCGTCGAACCCAACTTCTGGTGGCTGTTGGGGGTGATGGTGCTGTTCGGCTGGCCCTGGCCGGTCGGCTACGTCCGCGCGGAGTTCCTGCGCGCCCGCAACTTCGACTTCGTCAAGGCGGCCAAGGCGCTGGGCGTCTCGGATTCGATGGTGATGTTCCGCCACATCCTGCCCAACGCGATGGTGGCGACGCTGACGTTCCTGCCGTTCACCCTGGCGGGATCGATCACCACCCTGACCGCGCTCGACTTCATCGGCTTCGGCCTGCCGCCCGGCTCGGCCTCGCTCGGCGACTTGCTGGCGCAGGGCAAGGCGAACCTGCAGGCGCCCTGGCTCGGCCTGACCGGCTTCTTCGTGCTGGCGGTGATGCTGAGCCTGCTGTTCTTCATCGGGGAAGCGGTGCGCGACGCGTTCGACCCGCGCAAGCTGTTCCAGAACGAACCCACCCCGGCCGAACCGGGCGTGGGCCCGGCAAGCAGCGTCGCCGCCAGCCGCGCCCAGGGCGGCGGCGCGTGATGGCTTGGCAACCCGTCCAAGCGGCACGGTCCACGTCCCCTCTCCCTTCAGGGGAGAGGGAGGGGCCCGCGCCCGTAGGGCGTGGGAGGGTGAGGGTGCGACTCCCCAGCGTAAGGCGGGGAGTGGCACCCTCACCCTGTCCCTCTCCCTTCAAGGGAGAGGGGACCCGCCGCGGCGGCGGTCGAACCAACACGACCTGTCAGCGTGTTCGACGGGCGTGCCGGCGGGTCCCCTCTCCGCCACCGGGGGGAGAGGGACAGGGTGAGGTGGCTCCGCACGCCCCGCGCGTCCCGGACGCCGTGCCACGTCCACGCCGTGCGAACCTCCTCTCCCTAACCCTCTCCTCTCATGCGGAGGAGACGGGAGTTCGGGGCGCGTGCCGCCGACCACAGCCATCCCCCACCGCAACGAGCGAAGAGCCGCAACCATGACCGACCGCCTGCTCGAGGTCGCGAACCTGGGCGTCACCTTCGGCCGCGGCGCGACGGCCGTGCCGGCCGTGCGCGAGCTCCGCTTCGGCCTGGACCGCGGCAAGACGCTGTCGCTGGTCGGCGAGAGCGGCAGCGGCAAGTCGGTGACCGCGCTGTCGATCATGCAGCTCTTGCCCTACCCGCAGGCGCGCCACACGCCGGGCTCCTCGATCCGCTTCAAGGGCGAGGAACTGGCGAACGCGAGCGAGGCACGGATGCGTCAGATCCGCGGCAACGAGATCGCGATGATCTTCCAGGAGCCGATGACCTCGCTGAACCCGCTGCACCACATCGAGAAGCAGGTGACCGAGCCCTTGCTGGTGCACAAGGGGATGGACCGCGCCCAGGCGCGCAAGCGCTGCCTGGAACTCTTGGACATGGTCGGCATTCCCGAAGCGCGCGAGCGCCTGAGCGCCTACCCGCACGAACTCTCCGGCGGGCAGCGCCAGCGGGTGATGATCGCGATGGCGCTGGCGAACGAGCCGGACCTGCTGATCGCCGACGAGCCGACCACCGCGCTCGACGTCACCATCCAGGCGCAGATCCTGAAGCTGCTGCGCCAGCTGGCGGCCGAATTCAACATGGCGCTGCTCTTGATCACCCACGACCTGGGCGTGGTCCGCAAGATGGCCGACGACGTCGTGGTGATGACCCAGGGCCGCGCGGTCGAACAGGGCCCGGCCAAGTCCATCTTCGCCGACCCGCAGCACAGCTATACCCAGCGCCTGCTGGCCGCGGAGCCGTCGGGCCAGCCGATCGGCCCGCGCGCCGACGCGCCGGTCGTGATGCAGGGCGATCGGGTCAAGGTGCACTTCCCGATCAAGAAGGGCCTCTTGAAGCGCACGGTCGACCACGTCCGCGCGGTCGACGGCATCGACGTGCGTGTCCAGGCGGGCCAGACCGTCGGCGTGGTGGGCGAAAGCGGCAGCGGCAAGACCACGCTCGGCATGGCGCTGTTGCGCCTGACCCAGTCGCAAGGCGCGATCGGCTTCGACGGCCGGCCGATCTCCGACATGCGCCCGAAGGCGCTGCGCCCGCTCAGGCGCGAGATGCAGGTGGTGTTCCAGGACCCGTTCGGCTCGCTCTCCCCGCGCCTGTCGGTCGGGCAGATCGTCGAGGAGGGCCTCAAGGTCCACGAGCCGGCGATGAGCGAGAAGGACCGCGAGGCCCGGATCGTGCAGGCGCTGGAGGAGGTCGGCCTCGACCCCGACAGCCGCTTCCGCTACCCGCACGAATTCTCCGGCGGCCAGCGCCAGCGCATCGCGATCGCCCGCGCGATGGTCTTGAAGCCCCGCTTCGTCGTGCTCGACGAACCCACCAGCGCGCTCGACATGAGCGTGCAGGCCCAGATCGTCGACCTGCTGCGTGACCTGCAGCGCCGCCACGAACTGGCCTACCTGTTCATCAGCCACGACCTGCGCGTCGTGCGCGCGCTCGCCGACGACGTGATCGTGATGAAGGACGGCCAGGTCGTCGAACAGGGCCCCGCCGCCGACATCTTCGACCGCCCGAAGGCGGCGTACACGCAGGCGCTGATGAAGGCCGCGTTCGAGCTGGAGGCGACGGAGAGTGGCGTGGTGAGTGTGTGAGGCGTCGGCGCCTCAACCGCGACCGTCTTGCATTCGGTAACCCATTGGGGCACATTTTCTCGTGCAGACGGTCGTCGAAACGTCGATCTTCCGGCGCCGCGCGGAAAAGCTGCTGAGCGCGGAAGAGCTGCGCACCCTGATTGACTTCCTCGCCTGGAACCCGGACGCCGGGCAGGAAATCCAGGGAACCGGGGGCGTCAGAAAAGTGCGCTTCGCCGCCAAGGGCAAGGGACGCAGCGGCGGCATCCGGGTGATCGATTTCGTCGCCGGCACGACGATCCCGATCTACGCCCTGTTGATCTACGGCAAGGGCGAACAGGCCGATCTGACGGGCGAACAGCTTCGACAGGTGAAGGCTCTGGCGCAGGACATCAAGACGGCTGGTGATCCGGCAGGGAGACGATCATGAGCGACCACGCAAACCTCGGCGACGAACTGATCGAATCCCTGCGTGAGGCCCGCGCGCACGTTCGCGGCGAGCCCACGGACATGCGCGTGACGCAGGTCGACGTGCCGGCCGATCGCGTCCGCGAAATCCGCCGAAAGGTCGGCCTGTCGCAGGCCCGCTTCGCGCCGCTGATGGGCGTCAGCGTCTCCGGCCTGCGCAAATGGGAGCAGGGCGTCCGGCGCCCCGGCGGTGCGGCGCTAACCCTGCTGCGCGTCATGGACCGCAACCCGCAGGCCGTCGTCGAAGCGCTCGACCAGGTCGGCCGTCCGTAAGGCGGGCGCGCCGCGCCTGGCGGTAACCCGCCGTGCGGCCGACGATGTCGGTAAGGTGGGCTGCTGCGCGACCCCACCTATGGTCAACGCCCCCAACATCCCGCTTGACCCCACGCCGCTTCCCGCCCATTCAGCGGCCATGACCTCGGACCCCCGGAAACTGCTCGAAGGCGTGGTGCACGCGCGGGCCCTGCGCGGCGACGGCGCGGGGCCGGCGGTCGATCCGCCGTTCGCGGACTGGCTGCATCTGGATGCGACCAGGCCCGACAGCGTCTATTGGCTTAGGCACGAGAGCGGCATTCCGCCGCTGGCGGTCGACGGGCTACTGGCGCCGGAGACGCGGCCGCGCTGCGAGGCGGTGGACGGCGGCCTCCTGCTGATCCTGCGCGGGGTCAACCTGAACGCCAGCGCCGATCCCGACGACATGGTCTCCCTGAGGGTCTGGATCGCGCCCGGCGGCACGGCGGACGATACCGGCGCCCAGCCGGACCGCGGCGGTCGGCAAGTCCGGCAGCCCAAGCGCCCAGGGATCGTCAGCGTGCGGCTGCGCCGGCTGATGGCGGTGCAGGACGTGGTCGACGCGCTGGACGCCGGGCGCGGGCCCGCCAGCCCCGGCGCGGTCGCGGTCCAGCTGGCCGAGCGGCTGGCCCAGCGGATGGCGCCCACGATCGACCGGCTGGACGACGAATTGGACGCGCTGGAGGTCGCCGTCGCCGCGCCCGGCGGCACGGCCGGCCAGCGGGTGCGGCCGCGCTTGCTGCGCCTGCGCCACCAGGCGCTGACCCTGCGCCGCTACCTGGCCCCGCAGCGCGCGGCCCTGCAGCGGCTGCTCGACCTCGCGCCCGACTGGCTGGACGCGGGCCTGCGCGCGCGCCTGCGCGAGGCGCTGGACGCCGTCACCCGCTACGTCGAGGCGCTGGACACCGCGCGCGAGCGCGCCGCGGTGATCCAGGACGAGCTCGCCAACGCGGTCGCCGAGCGGCTGAACGCGCGGATGTACGTGCTCTCGGTCGTGGCGGCGGTGTTCCTGCCGCTGGGGTTCGTCACCGGCCTGTTGGGGGTCAACGTCGCCGGCGTGCCGGGGACGGACACGCCCTGGGCGTTCGCCGCGGTGGCCGCCGGATCGGCCGGGGTGGCGGCGGTCGAGATCTGGCTGTTCAAGCGCCTGGGCTGGCTTTAGGCGGCCCCACGACCGGGCCCGCGCCGTCGCTCACGCCCCACGGCCCGGCGGATCCGCGACCTCGGTCTCGAAGGCGATCCGCAGTTGGTCGTCCAGCCGCGTGCCGAGGTCGAGCCGGCCGGCGCGAATCAGCACGGGGTAGGCTTCGCCGTCGGCGCGGTAGTTGATCAGCCGCACGCTCGCCCGGCCGTGCGTTTCCAATGCCGCGCGGAACGCCCGGGCTCGGGCCCGATCGGTCGCCGGCCCCTGCAGAACACGCGGCGACCGGCCGACCAACTGGGCACGCGGATAGCCGCAGAGCGCGCACATCTCGGCATTCGCATGCAGGATCTTCGGGCCCGACGGCCCGGCGCCGGCGTCGGTGACGATCACCGGGATCCGCACCGCGTCCAGAAACTGCAGCACGTCGTGCCGGCCGCTCGCGTTGCGAAAGCAGCAATCCAGGGCCGCTTCCAGCATGGTGCGGATCGGCGCATCAAGTTTCGGCGACGTCATCGCCCACCAGCCATAAACAAATGTCAGATCAGCCTATCAGAACGCGCTTATGTGCGCATTCGATAACCGATCTATTTTGAACGCGGACTGGCGCATACTAACTCTTCCGGCGTAAACTCCGATTTGTTTTTTCCAATATTTTCGCTCTAAAAATATATATTTTGGAAGCCTGACGGTACGGCACGTGCGGCCCGCACCGGGATGGTCCGGCCGGATCGCCCCGGGCGCATCCCACCCTGACGCCGCCCCTGAACCGACGCATGTCGCTTCAAGCCGCGTGCGCGACGTGCATCTGTGTGGATAATGGACTCAACAACAAACCGGCCCGCGCCAAATCGGCCGCGATGGTCGCGACGCGCCGGCCCAAGCCACACCAGCGCGCTCACCGACAACCAGCCACCGACGACGGCACACAGACGACGGCACACAGACGACCCTGGGGAGGTGTCATGGACGTCCACGAGTATCAGGCCAAGGAACTGCTGGCCCGCTTCAACGTGCCGGTGCCGGCCGGCGGGCTGGCGTACAGCCCCGAACAGGCCGCCTACCGGGCGCGCGAGCTGGGCGGCGACGCCTGGGTGATCAAGGCGCAGGTGCACGCCGGCGGCCGCGGCAAGGCCGGCGGCGTCAAGCTCTGCCGCGACCGGCACGAGGTCTGGCAGGCCGCCGACGGGATGCTGGGCCACACCCTGGTGACCAACCAGACCGGCCCGGCCGGCAAGGGCGTCTACCGCCTGCTGGTCGAAGCCGGGCAGAACATCGCGCGCGAGCTCTACCTCGGCTTCGTGCTCGATCGGGAGCACGAGCGCATCGTGATCGTCGGCTCCGACCAAGGCGGCATGGAGATCGAGGAGATCGCCCGCCAGCATCCCGAGAGCATGCACCGCCGGCTGGTCGACCCATCGGTCGGCCTGCCCGCGTTCCAGGCGCGCGACCTCGCGTTCGCGCTGGGCTTCCGCGGCGGCGAGATCGCGCAGGCGATCAAGGTAATCCAGGGCGCCTATCGCGCGTTTCGCGACCTCGACGCCACCATGGTGGAGATCAACCCGCTGGTGGTGACGCAGGAAGGCAACGTGCTGGTGCTCGACTGCAAGATGCAGGTCGACGACAACGCCCTCTACCGCCGGCCCGAGGTCGCCGACATGCGCGACCGCTCGCAGGAGGACCCGCGGGAGACCCACGCCGTCGACCGGGGCCTCAGCTACGTCGGGCTGGACGGCCAGATCGGCTGCATCGTCAACGGCGCCGGGCTGGCGATGGCGACGCTCGACATGATCAAGCTGGCCGGCGGCGAGCCCGCCAACTTCCTCGACATCGGCGGCGGCGCCACGCCGGAGCGGGTCGCCGAGGCGTTCCAGCTGGTCCGCCAGGACGGCGAGGTTAAGGCGATCCTGGTCAACATCTTCGCCGGCATCAACCGCTGCGACTGGGTCGCCCAGGGGATCGTGCAGGCGGTCGAGCAGACCGGCCTGGACCTGCCGCTGGTGGTCCGCCTGTCGGGCACGCACGTCGAGGAGGGCCGGCGTATCCTGGCCGACAGCGGACTTGCCATCACCACCGCAGCCACCCTGAAAGAAGCCGCGCAAAAGGCGGTCGCCGCGCTGGACGGCCAGTCGGCCGCGCACACGGAGGTTCCGGCATGAGCATTCTCGTCGATGCCACGAACAAGGTCCTGGTCCAGGGCATCACCGGCCGGATCGGCCAGTTCCACACCCAGGAGATGATGCAGGGCGGCACCAACGTGGTCGCCGGCGTCACCCCCGGGCGCAGCGGCGAGGCCGTGCACGGCGTGCCGGTCTACGACACGGCGCGCGAGGCGGTCGCCGACACCGCGGCCGACACCTCGATCGTGTTCGTGCCGCCGCCGTTCGCCGCCGACGCCGCGATGGAAGCCGCCAGCGCGGGCATCCGGCTGTGCGTGGTGATCACCGACGGCATTCCCGCCCAGGACATGATGCGCCTGAAGCGCTTCCTCCGGCATCTGCCGGATGAAACGCGGATGACCCTGATCGGGCCCAACTGCGCGGGCATCATCTCGCCCGGCAAGGCGCTGCTCGGCATCATGCCGGAGCACATCTATCTGCCCGGCCGCGTCGGCATCGTCGGCCGGTCGGGTACGCTGGGCTACGAGGCGGCGGACCAGATGCGCGCGCTCGGCATCGGGGTCAGCACGAGTGTGGGCATCGGCGGCGACCCGATCAACGGCAGTTCGTTCGTCGACGTGCTGCAGCGCTTCGAGGCGGACGAGGAGACCGACGCGGTCGTGATGATCGGCGAAATCGGCGGCCCGCAGGAAGGTGCGGCCGCCAGCTACATCCGCCAGCACATGACCAAGCCGGTGATCGCCTACGTCGCCGGTCTGTCGGCCCCGCCCGGCCGCCGGATGGGCCACGCCGGTGCGATCATCCAGGCCGCCGGCGAAGCGGCCTCGGAGAAGGTCGAGCTGCTGAAGGACGCCGGCGTGGCGATCGCGCCGACCCCCTCGGAGATCGGCGAGACCGTCCAGGCGACGCTCGCCCAGGCGAAGCAACCCGCCTAATGCGCGCGGCCGAGGGCCGCCGGCGGTCCTCGGCCGTGGATTTCGCCCCGCGGGATATGGGACACGAGAGGGCGCGCGGGCCGGGTCTGGCGACCGGCGCCCGTGCCCCGTCCGCCGTTTCCATCCAGAGGTCCCGCGAAGCGCATGGTGATCCTGTTCCAGTCCAAGACCGATGATCCACAGCAGTGGCGCCGCGCGTTCGCCGGCGCGCTGCCCGAGGCCGAGCTCAGGATCGGCGCGGAGGCGGTGCAGGACCCGGCGGAGGTCGACTACGCGGTCGCCTGGAAGCCGCCCAAGGGGCTGCTCAAGCAGTACCCGAACCTGAAGGCGATCCTGTCGCTGGGCGCGGGTGTGGATCACCTGGCGAGCGACCCCGACCTGCCGACCCACGTGCCGGTCGTGCGGTTGGTCGATCCAGGGCTGACCTGGGGCATGACCGAATACGTCGTCTGGGCGGTGCTGGGCCACCACCGGCGCACGCGCGAATACCGCCAGCAGCAGGCCCAGCACCGCTGGGCCCGGCTGGAGGTGCCGCTCGGCCCGAGCCGCCGGGTCGGCGTGATGGGCCTGGGCGAACTGGGCGCCGACGCCGCCCGGGCGCTCAAGGCGATGCGCTTCGACGTCGCCGGCTGGTCGAACCGGCGCAAACAGATCGACGGCGTGGAGAGCTTCGCCGGGCAGGCGGAGTTCGGGCGGTTCCTGGCGCGCAGCGAAATCCTGGTGAACCTGCTGCCCCTGACGCAAGCGACCACCGGCATCCTGAACCGCCAAACCCTGGGCGAACTACCGAAGGGCGCCTGCCTGGTCAACGCCGCGCGCGGCGGGCACCTGGTCGAGGCGGACCTGCTGGAACTGCTCGGGACCGGCCAGCTCGCCGAGGCGACGCTCGACGTCTTTCGCGAGGAACCGCTGCCCGCCGGCCACCCCTTCTGGGACCACCCGCGGATCACCGTGACCCCGCACGAGGCCGCGATCACGCCCGCCGAGACGGCCGCGGCGACGATCGCGGAGAACATCCGCAAGATGGAGCGCGGCGAGGCGCCAAGCCCCATGGTGGATTTCTCGCAGGGGTATTGAGGGCGCGCTTTCGGCCTAGGAGGCACGGTATAGCGGCGAGCTCCCTCTCCTCCGCCGAAGAGACTTCTGAAAGAGCTACCAATGCCCCCGTCAGTCGTCCTTCGACACGGCCGCTGGCGCGACCTGCTCAGGATGAAGTCGATATTTATATAGCAAAAACAATCACCTTCATGCTGAGCAGCCGCCCGTAGGGTGGCGTGTCGAAGCACGACTGACGGGGGTCGACGCGCCTCGGCAACGTTCTTTCAGCGGACGAAGAGGTGACCCGCTGAGCGCCCTGCCAAACCTAAGAAACGCACCTACCCCTTCGGTCCGGCCACCACGCCGGCGTCGAACAGGCGGCCGATCTCGCCGGACCCGAGGCCCGCGACGTCGGCCAGGATTTCCTCGGTGTGCTGGCCGAGTTCGTGGGCGGGCTGCGGCGGGACCGTCGCGCTGCCGGAGAAGCCAAGCGGCGAGCCCGGCATGGCGTAGCGGCCGATGCCGGGCTGCTCCAGCTCCTGGAACAGCGGATTGTCCGGGGTCAGGTCCGGATCCTCGCGCGCCGCCTGGGCGAAAGTACGGAACACCGACCAGGTGACGCCGGCGGCATCGAAAGCGTCGGCGAACTCTTCCACGCGCCGGGTCTCGAAGAAGGGCCGCAGCAGGTCGGTGATCGCGTGACGCGCCCGCCAGCGGTTGCCTTCCTGGCGCAGGTCGGTGCCCAGGCTACGTTCCAGCTCGGCCATCGCCCCGGCGGTGCCGGTCGCCTGCAGCAGGTTGCGCCACTGCCGGTCGGTCAGGCCGATCACCATCACCCGCTCGCCGTCGGCGCAGACGAAATCCTGGCCATAGGCGCCGTAGAGCGCGTTGCCGCCCTTCGGCCGGTCGACGCCGTTGACCTGCGCCTCGCCGATGATGCCGAGGTGGCCGACCATCGCGGCGGCGACGTCCTTCAGCGTCACCGTCACCTCCTGGCCCTCGCCGGTGCGCAGGCGCTTGCGCTCGGCCGCCAGCAGGCCGGCGACCGCCAGGTTGCCAGCGATGCAGTCCCAGGCGGGCAGGACGTGGGCGACCGGCTCGGGCGCGCCTTCCGGCCCGGTCGCCGCCGGGAAGCCGACCTGCGGGTTCACGGTGTAGTCGACCTGCGGCCGGCCGCGCCGGTCGCCGGCCAGGGACAGCATCACCAGGTCGCGGCGGCGCTGGGACAGCGTCTCGTAGTCCATCCAGCCGCGCACCCGCAGGTTGGTCAGGAACAGCCCGGCGTCCGCGCCCGGCGCGGTGACGATCTCGGAGATCAGCTCGCGCCCGCGCTCCGACTTCAGGTCGACGGCGATCGAGCGCTTGCCCTTGTTCATGCCGGCCCAGAACAGGCTGCGGCCCTGGTCGGTCACGGGCCAGCGCTGAAAGTCCAGCCCGCCGCCGATCCGGTCGAAGCGGATCACGTCCGCGCCCATCTGCGCCAGCGTCATCCCGGCGAGCGGAACGGCGACGAACGCCGACCCCTCGACCACCCGCATGCCGGACAGGATGCCGGTCATGCCCCGGCTGCCGTGGGCGCGGTCCAATCGGCCCGCGCCCGCAGGCCCTGGTGCCCGGCCGGCGCGGCGGTGCAGAGCTCAAGGCCGTCGCCCTCGGCAACGCCGATCAACCGCAGGTCGTGGGTGTCGAACATCGGGTGCACGCCGCGGAAGCCGAAGTGCCGCGGCACCGAGCCCGTGTGCCGGACCGCCGCCCCCAGCAGCAGGGTCGCCTGCAACGGCGCGTGCACGACCAGGCCAGGGTACTTCTCGACCTCGGTCGCGTAGGGCCGGTCGTAGTGGATCCGGTGGGCGTTGAAGGTGACCGCGGAATAGCGGAACAGCCGCGGCGCATCGATCGCGACCTGCTGGTCGAACTCGGGCGCGTCGGGCGCGGGCCTGGGCGCCGGCGGGCGGTAGGCATCGGGCATCGGCAGGTAGACGATGTCCTGCTCCTCGCGCACCGCCGGGCCGGCCTCGCCGGCGACCTCGTGGCCCACGGTGACGAACACCATGCGCCCGGCGCTGCCGTGCTTTTCCTGGATGCCGCGAATCTCGGAGCGCCAGCTGACCGTCTCGCCGACCCGCATCGGGGCCAGGAACGCGACCCGGCTGCCGGCCCACATTCGCCGGCCGAGGTCGACCGGCGGCAGGAAGCCGCCCAGGCGCGGGTGGCCGTCCGGCCCCAGGTCGTGCATCGCCACGTGCGGCTGCACGGCGGGCCAGTGCCACAGCGGCGGCAGAGGGGTACCCGGCGCGACCGCCTCGGGACTGTGGCCGCATTCCGGCACGGTCGCGGCGAGCTGGCGCATCACCACCGGCGACAGCGCGACCTCGCGCGTCTCGACCCGGCCGATCCAGTCCGACAGCTCGGCTGCCGCCATGACCGTCCTCCCCGAACGTCGTGCTTTTTATAAGCGGCTTACAGGGAAGTGTGCGCGAACCGCCCGGGCAAGGCAAAGCCCGCGGCTGGCCGGTTGTGTCCCAGCCGGCAGTTATTTCTCAGCCGGCAGATTTCCACGCGCGCCCGTGCGACCCGGCGCCGGGGCGTTGTCGCGGACCGGCCAGACCTCCAGCACGCCCGCGGCGAGCACCAGGGCGCCGCCCAGCAGTTCCAGCGCGCCCACTGTCTCGCCGGCCAGCAAGGCAGCGGAGGCGGTGCCCAACAGCACCTCCGCCATCAGCAGGATACCGACGCGCGCAGGCTCCAGCCGTGCGGCCGCCCACATCAGCGCGGCCATCGACAGCCCCCACCAGAACGCGCCCGCGCCCGCGGCCAACGCAAGCGCCGGCAGCACGGCCGCGTCGGCCAGGTTCGGCCAGGGCGCCAGCAGCGGGGCGAGCACGCCCGCGCACAGGCAGCCGCCGAGCGCGAACACGAACGCGCTTTCCCCGGGCCCGGTGTCGGAGCGGGCGCGAATGCCGGTCGTCGCGACCGCCCACAGCACCCCGGAGGCGAGGCCCAGCCAGTCGCCCAGCCCGCGCGGCACCGGCAGGCCGCCGTCCGCGCTCAGCACGCACACCAGGCCGACCACCCCGACCGCGATCGCGACCAGGCGCAGCCAGGGCGTCGACCACCCCATGACATAGCGGGCGAGCAGCGTGCTCCAGACCGGGGTCAGGAAGAACAGCAGGACGACGATCGCCACCTTGCCGTAGACCAGACCGGTCGAATACAGCACGAACGCCACCCCGCCGAGGGCGGTCGAGGCGAGCGCGACCGGGCTGGACCGCGCCAGCCGGCGGCGGCCGGCGAGCGCGAACGGCGCCAGCCCCAGCGCCGCCGCGGCGACGATCGCGAGCGTGCCCCAGGCGCCCGGCAGGCCGAGGTCCGCCAGCCGGCGGACCGGCAGCCAGTAGAAGCCCCACAGGCTGCCGGTCGTGACGACCAACAGGGTCGCGAGCGTGGTGGTGCGGCTGGGGGTCATTTCATGGGTCCGCTCGGAAACGCGGGTGGACGCGGCGCGGGCCGGGGACGCGCGGGCGGCAAGGTCAGCCGCGGGTGAGGTCGCGCAGCCGGTCGATCACCGCCTGGCGCTCGTCGTCCGACACCACCTGGATGCCGAACAGGTCGTTCATCCACAGCCCGTCGGCGGCGAGCCGGACCAGCGCCGCGGTGGCGGCATCGATCCCGTCCTGGCGCTGCGCATCCTGCCAGGCGCGCTGGCGGGCGTAGAGCGGCTGCAGCAGGTCGGTGTTGGAGGCGCCGGCGGCGAGCATCGCGGTCGCCAGCCGGTCCATCGGATCGTCGCCCGCCCGGTCGACCGTCGACGCGTCGAGGTAGGCCCGGGTCCAGGCGCCGGGGGCCTCGTCGGACGCCATCGAGGCCTGCATCCGCCCCTCGATCAGCTCGACGAACTGCCCGACCATGCCGGTCAAAAGTTCGTCCTTGGAGGCGAAGTGGTAGAGCAGCCCGCCCTTGCTGACCCCCGCCTCCCTGGCGACGGCCTCCAGCGTCAGCGCCCGCACCCCCTGCCGCAGGACGACCCGGCCGGCGGCATGCAGGACGCGCTGTCGGGTGTCGCTCTGGGCCATGTCGCGCACGCTATACCGGCCGGACGGTACAGTCAATCCACCTGTCGGAGGTTCAGCAGCCATGGCAGTGGGTCCCCTCTCCCTTCACGGGAGAGGGCCAGGGTGAGGGTGGGACTCCCAGGCTCTATCCGAGGAGTCCCACCCTCACCCTCTCACGCGCTTGTCAGCGCGCGGGCCCCTCCCTCTCCCGTCGAGAAGACTTTTGCACGATGGTGGCTATACCCGTCAGGCGTCCTTCGACACGCCGACCTGCGGTCGGCTGCTCAGGATGACGTCAATATCTTTAAAATGTTGATATTACTATCCGTTTTAAGACTTTGACGGCATCTTGAGCAGGCCGCGCAGCGTGCGTGTCGAAGGACGCCTGATGGCTATCCAAAGCTCCCGTGTAAAAGTCTCCGTCGGGGGAGAGGTGACTGTGAGCGCCTCGTCCGATGAACCGGCGAGAGACGAACGCCCCTACTCCCCCGCCTTACGGGTCTCCGGCTCCGGCAGGGCATCCGCGTCGGCCTGTTGGCGGGTCCACATCTGGGCGTAGGACCCGCCGAAGCGGAGCAGCTGGGTGTGGGTGCCGCGTTCGGCGATCCGGCCGTGGTCGAGCACCAGGATCTCGTCGCTGTCGACCACCGTGGACAGGCGATGGGCCACGACGAGCGTGGTCCGCCCCTGCGCCACCTCGGCCAGCGAGGCCTGGATCTCCTGTTCGGTCTTGGTGTCGAGCGCGCTGGTCGCCTCGTCGAACAGCATGATCGCCGGGCGCTTCAGGATTGCCCGCGCGATCGCCACCCGCTGCTTCTCGCCGCCGGAGAGCTTGAGGCCGCGCTCGCCCACCACCGAGGCGTAGCCGTCCGGCAGGCTTTCGACGAAGTCGTGGATGCGCGCCATCCGGGCGGCCTCGTAGACCTCCGCCGCGCTCGCCTCCGGCCGGCCGTAGTTGATGTTGTAGTAGATCGTGTCGTTGAACAGCACGGTATCCTGGGGAACGATCCCGATCGCCTTGCGCACGCTGTCCTGCGTGACCGTGCGCACGTCCTGCCCGTCGATCCTCACCGCGCCCGCGGAGATGTCGTAGAAGCGGAACAGCAGCCGGCTGATCGTCGACTTGCCGGCCCCGGTGGGCCCGACGATCGCGACCCGCGCGCCCGCCGGCACGGCGAAGCTGACGTCGTGCAGGATCTCCCGCCGGGCGTCGTAGCTGAAGTGGACGTGCTCGAAGTCGATCCGACCGTCGGTCACCCGCAGGGGCTGGGCGTCCGGCTTGTCGACGATCTCCGGCGGCTGGTCGAGGATCTCGAACATCGTCTCCATGTCGACCAGCGACTGCTTGATCTCGCGGTACACGGTGCCCAGCAGGTTGAGCGGGATCGACAGCTGGATCAGGTAGGCGTTGACCATGACGAAGTCGCCCACGGTCATGCTGCCCGCCGCCACGCCGAACGCGGCCATGGTCATCAGCGCGGTGATCCCGACGGCCATCACCGCGGCCTGGCCGGTGTTGAGCGCGGACAGCGAGACCTTGGACTTCGACGCGGCATCCTCGTAGACCCGCAGGCCGCGGTCGTAGCGCTCGGCCTCGTGCTCCTCGTTGTTGAAGTACTTGACCGTCTCGAAGTTGAGCAGGCTGTCGACCGCGCGCGTGTTGGCCCCGCTGTCGGCGTCGTTCATCTCCCGGCGGAAGCGGATCCGCCACTCGGTCATCTTGTAGGTGACCCAGACGTAGGCGGCGATCGTGAAGAAGGTCACGGCCGCGAAGCGCCAGTCGAACATCACCCACAGGATGCCGCAGACGATCAGGATCTCGATCAGCGTGGGCACGATGTTGAACAGGACGAACGACAGCAGGAACTCGACGCCCTTGGTGCCGCGCTCGATCGCCCGCGACAGTCCGCCGGTGCGCCGGTCCAGGTGGAAGCGCAGGGATAGGCGGTGCAGGTGGCGGAACACCTGCAGCCCGACCCGGCGGATCGCGTTCTGCGCCACCCGGGCGAACACCGCGTCGCGCACCTCGCCGAATGCCCGGCTGGCCAGCCGGACGCCGCCGTAGGCGAGCAGCAGCCCGATCGGCACCGCGACCAGCAGGTTCTCCGCCTCCGGGGCCAGCGAGTCGGTCGCGTACTTGAGCACGATCGGCACGTAGACGTTCGCCACCTTGGCCGCGATCATCAGCACCAGCGCGATGCCCACACGGATGCGCAGGTCGCGCCGGTTGCGCGGCCACAGGTAGGGCAGCAGGCGGCGGACCACCTGGAGCTGCTTCTTGAACTCCAGCTTGGCCTCGCTGGACGCGGTCGTGGAGCGCATGGCCTATCCGGGCGTGGTGGTTGGCTGAGGCTATCGGGGATCGCCAGCGATCCCAAACACCGCGGCGCACAGGTTCGCACGCCGCATCGGCGGGTCCCCTCTCCGCCATCGGGGGAGAGGGGACCCGCTGCGATGACGGTTCCATCCAATCGGCGACGCGCCGATCGCTGAGCGTGACATGGCGCAACGGCGCGCCCGTGTCACGCCCGGCTACTGCTGGCGGCCCAGCGAGCGGGCGAGCAGGAGATACAGCTTGCCGACGTCGGCGGTCAAAAACGCCGCGCTCAGGACCTGGTCGGGGTCGCTGTCGTTGGCCTGGTTCAGCAGGCTTTCGAACTGGCTCATATAGCGCCCGGCCTGGTCGCGGAACTTCGGGTCGCGGGCGTACAGGCGCTCGACCTCGCCGCGCGTGAAGCGGTCGCGCTGGCGCAGCAGCCGCCGGGCGAACACCGAACGGTCGCCCTTCTGGTAGCGCTTGACGAGGTCGTCCGGCACGTCGTCTTCGAGCAGCCGGTCGATGTCGAACGCCGCGGCGTTCAGGTCCTCGATCATCACGGTGGCGGAGCGCAGGAAGATCTCGCGCTTGTGCTCGCCCGCCTTGGCGGTCAGCTCGCGCGCCTGCTGCGCGGCAGCGTCGGAGGCGGCGATCAGGTCGGTCGCCTGCTCGCGGAAGCTCTGGCCCATCGCCTCGACCCGCCGGGTCACCTCGAGCACGCGCGTCTCCAGGCCGGTGCCGCGGGTCTCCATCGCCTTGCCCAGGTCCTGGGTGCGGGTCAGCGCGGTCTCCGCCGCCTGGGTGAGGGCCTCGGCCTTGCGCTCGGCCAGTTCGCCGACCCGGGTCAGGGACTCCAGCGCGGCCTCCTGGCCGTCCGCCAGATCGCCGGCCTGGGCCTCCAGCTCCTGCCGGATTTCCCGGGAGGTCTCGCGCGCCTGACCCGCCGCGGCGACTAGGTCGCGGGTCGGCTGGCCCAGCGCCTCGCCGATCTCCTGGGTCAGCTGGCGCAGCTCGGCGGCGACCCGGCCCAAATCGGCGGTTTCGTCCGACGCCGCCCGGCGCAGGCGCGCGGCCTCCTCCTGGGTCTGCCGGGCGGCCTCGGTCAGCGACTGGGCGTGGCCCTTGATCGCGCCGGCCGCGGTTTCGCTGCGGGCGAGCGCGCCGTCGGCGGTCTTGGCCAGTTGCTCGGCCCGCCGGGCGACCTCGCCGCTGCCGCGGATCAACAGCTGGCCGGTCTGCTCGGCGACCGCGCCCAGCGACAGCGCCTCTTCCCGGAAGGTCGCGCCGGCCGCGGCCGCCTGCGCGACCGCGCTTTCGCCGGCCTCTGACAGCGCCTCGATCTGCGGGGTCAGCTCCTGGCCGGCCTGCGCGACGGCGGCGCGCGCCGTCTCGCCCGCAGCACTCAGGCGCGCGCTCTCGCCCTCGCCGGTTTCGCGCAGGTGGCGCGCGGTCCGTTCGACCGTCTCGCTCAGCTGACTTTCCACGCTCCCGCCGGCCTCGCGCAGCCGCACCTCGATCTCCGAGGCCGCCGCGCGCAGGCGGGTTTCCAGCGTGCGGGTGTCGCTGTCGATCCGCGTGCCCAGACCCGCGCCGGCGCTGTCCAGCGTCTCGCGCACGCTGCGGGCGCTGTCGTCCAGGCGCGCGCTCAGCCGCTCGGTCGCCTCCGACAGCTGGCTGTCCAGCGCCTTCATCTGCTCACTCAGATCGCGCGTCGTGCCCGCGCCGCGCGCGGCGAGCACGCGGGTGATTTCCTCGACCGCCCCGTCCAGGCCGTCCAGAAGGCGGGTGCGCGCGGCGTCGATCCGCTCGGCGGCGGACGCGCTCGCCGCCGCCAGCCCCTCGGCGGTCCCGTCGCGCGTCGTCTCCAGGCGCCGTTCGATCCGCTGGGCGACCTCGCCCAGCTGATCGTCCAGGCTTTCGGCCGCCGCACTCAGGCGCTGCGCGACCTCCTCGGCCCGGCCGGTCAGGCGCTGGGCGGCGGCGCGCGCGCTCTCGTCGAGTTCGCGGCCGACGCTGTCGCCGAGCTTCTGCACCCGATCGTGCGCGGCGGTTTCGGTCTCCTCCAGCGTCCGGCTCAGGGCGGCGCTTGCCTCGCCAAGGCGCTGCTGCAGCCGGTCGGCGGTCGCGCTCAGATCCTGCGCCTGGGCGCGGACGTGAGCGCCCAGGTCCTGGGCGCGCTGGTCGGCGGCGTCGAAGGTCTGGCGCAACTCGCCGGTGCGCTCCTTCAAGGCCGCGCCCAGTTGGTTGGCGCGCTCCGCGACCTCGCCCGACAGGCGGGACAGATCGTCGCTGCGCTGGGCCAGGCGGCCGGCCATCGTCTCCGCGCGCTCCAGGGTGCGCGATCCGGCGGCGTCCAGTTCGGCGACCTGGTCGCGCAGCCCCTCGATCAGGCTGCCGGCCTGATCGGCCAGGCGCGCGCCGCTCTCGCTCAGCCGGCCGGTCTCCGCGTCCAGCTGGGCGCGCGCCGCCTCGGACGCCGCGCGCGCCGCCTCGGCGGCGCCGTCCAGCAGACGGGCGCGCTCGGCCAGCGTCTCGTTCAGCGTGGCGGTATCGTCGCGCAGCCGCGCGGCCGTGGCGTCGAGGGCGCCGGTCGGCTCGGTCAGCACCTCGCGCGCCCGCCCGGCCGCCTGGGCCGCACGCTCGGCCGCGGCTTCCAGGGCCGCAGCCTGCTCGCCGGTAGCCCCGCGCGTCTCCTCCAGCATGCCGGCGATCTCGCCGCGGGTCTGGGCGATCTTGTCGAGCTGCTGGGCCAGGCTGTCGCGCACCTGCTCGGCCTGGCTGGCGGCGCGCACGCCCGCCCCGGTCAGCTCGCGCGACTGCTTGGCGAAGCCGCGCTGCACGCTCTCCAGCCGCTTGGCGACCGTCTCGCCGGCACTTTCCAGCTCCGCCGTCTGGCCGTGCAGGCTCTGACCGATCTCGGTGGTGCGGCGGGCGGCCTCGGCCTGCGCGTCGCTCAGGCGGGCGGTGTGCGAGTCCAGTTCGGCTTGCGCCGTCTGGGCGGCATCCCGGGCGTGGGCCGCTGCCTCGTGCAGCAGACGGCTACGCTCCGCCAGCGTCGCGTTCAGCCGCTCGCCGTCCGCCGTCAAGCGCCCGGCGGTCGCGTCCAGCTCGGCCGTGGGGGCGTCCAGCGTCTCCCGCGTCTTGCGCGCGGCCAGGGCAGCACGCTCCGCCGCGGCTTCCAGCGCCTGGGTCTGCTGCTCGGTGGCGCTTTGGGTGCGGTCGAGGAGTTCGGCGATCTCGCGCCGGACCTCGGCCAGCTGGGTAAGCTCGGCTTGCAGGTGATCGCGCAGCTGCTCGGCCTGGCTGGCCGCCCGCGCGCCGGCGCCGGTCAGCTCCTGCGTGCCGTCGGCGACCCCGCGCTGCACCTCCTGCAGGCGCTGGGCGGCCGCCTCGCCGGCACCGGCGACGCGGTCGACCTCCTGCTTCATCTGCTGGGTCAGGCGGGCGACGCGGCTTTCGGCCTGCTCGTCCGGATAGGCGAGGTCGCCAAGCCGGTGCAGCAGCTCGCGGGTTTCTTTCCGGGTTTCGCGCCCGCGCAGAACGAACAACAGCACCAGCCAGAGGAACGCCAGCGGGGCGAACACGCCGCCCGCCATCGCCGCCAGCTCGTGCGGCAGCATGAAGCCCAGGTTGGCCCAGCCGACCGCCCGGCCGACGTACCAGCCGGCCGCCCCCAGCCAGCCGGCGGTGACCGCTCCGCCGATCCCGAACAGCGCCCACCAGCCAGCCCGACCCTGCATCATCGCCTCTTCACATTCCCGGCCTCAAAACGCGCCCGCCAGTATGCCACGAGTGAGACGCGAATCCGGCACACCAATCCCGCCCCTTTCACATTGATATATCGCGCATGAGAGCTCTGTTAAATTTTCATGCTCCCGCGTTTCTTTGACTTGCCGGAAGCTTTTTCTGTTTCTCTCGCGTGTCTGGCGACTGAGTGAGCGGCACCTGCGCTGGCCCGTGCAGACCCGCCTATGAAAGCGCACTTGGAGACCTTGGAGGCTTATGAAAATTTTTTTCTTGATATTTTAATAGCGCCCGCGTATGCAAAAACAGCCTTTCTTACAGGACGAGACACTAATGAAGTTGCCCGGACGCGCTGGCGCATATGACAAGTTAGGACGCCAACGCCGTTTTATACCAAAACCTCTACCGCCAAGCCCACCACTTGAAATGAATCAGGAGTTAACCTGGGCGCTATCAGCCGCAGATAGAGCGCTTGCGCGTCTTGATGGTGCCACTCTATATTTGCTAAATCCAGATCTTTTTGTTTACGCATTCATGCGTCAAGAGGCTGTTCTTAGTTCACAAATTGAAGGCACGCAAGCCTCTATCGAGGATGTGCTTGAGTTCGAATCAGGGACGGAACTTGAAAAAACTCTAGATATCACAGAAGTAATCAATTACTTGAGCGCCATGGACTACGGTCTTGACGAATTAAATAGACTTCCAGTATGCGCACGACTCATGAGAGGACTTCACGCGCGATTGCTGTCAGAAGGTCGCGGATCAGAGAAAAACCCGGGTGAATTTCGTGAGAACCAAAATTGGATCGGGCCGCCTGGGTGTTCTATTGAAGAAGCGACTTTCGTTCCACCACCTGTAGATGTAATGTTAACAGCGATATCCGACTGGGAAACTTTCGTTAATGAAGAAATACAGATACCTCCCCTAATAAAGTGCGCACTGGCGCACGCACAATTCGAAACAATACACCCTTTCTGGGATGGCAATGGGCGGCTTGGGAGGATGGCAATCACGCTTATTCTGTGCAGCGAAAAGGTGCTGTCTCGTCCAATTCTATACCTAAGTCTTTTCTTCAAGCAACATAGAGATGAATACTATCGACTACTTCAGGCTGTACGTGACGATGGTGATTGGGAAAGCTGGGTGATATTCTTCCTCCGTGGCGTGACTACCACCTCACGCGCCGCACTTAAGACATCGTATGACATAACTACGCTTAGAGAGAGCATGCTTGAGAAAGCCCGAACCGACATGCGTTCTGGTAAAGCGAGCACATTCGCAGAAACCCTTTTCAGTCGGCCATACTTGAAAATCCCCCAAGTCAAAGATGCATTGGGCATCACTTACCCGACCGCAAACTCCTTAGTAAGAGAGTTTGAAGATTTTGGTTTCGTTAAGAAAGTTCGGGGAGGCTCAAGAGACCGCGTATACGCATTCACTCCTTACCTCGATATACTTCATGAGGCGGCGGGGGATCTCACAGGCATAATTGGTAGCGAAGACTATTTAATTACAAACTCTCAGCACGATGAAGGTTAAAAATAAAGAAGGAGGCGCGCGCTCGAAGACTGACGGATGTTAGAAATGCCGACCACTCCACTTTTATTTAAAAATGGGAGTGATCGGCATCGCATAGATCACGCCTTCTTCACGGTGCGCAGCTTGTCGATGTCGGTGCCGGCCTTGGGGGTGCCCTGGGCGCTGATCTCGCCCTTGAGGCCTTGGGCGTACGCGTAGCCCTCGATCTCGAAGTCGTCGAAGCGGTAGCCGTCGATCGTCTCCGGCGTGCGCTTGATCTTCAGCTTGGGCGGCTGCTTGACCTCGCGGGTCAGTTGCTCGCGGACCTGGTCGACGTGGTTCTCGTAGATGTGGACGTCGCCGCCGACCCAGGTGAACTCGCCCGCGGTGCAGCCCAGCTGGTGCGCCACCAGATGGCACAGCAGCGAATACTGCGCGATGTTGAACGGGACGCCCAGGAAGGTATCGCAGGAGCGCTGGGTCAGCAGCAGCGAGACCTCGTCGCCGACCCGGTAGAACTGCAGGTAGACGTGGCAGGGCTTGATCGACATCGCCTTCAGCCAGTCCGGCCGCCAGGCGGTGATGACGTGGCTGCGCGCCTCGGGCCGTTCCTTCAGGGTGGTCAGCACCTGGGCCAGCTGGTCGATCTCGGTGCGCCCGCCGTTCAGGTCGACCAGGTTCGGGTCGACCCACCAGTTGCGCCACATGTAGCCGTAGAGCGGGCCGACGTCGTTGTCCTCGTTGGCCCAGATGTCCCAGATCTTGACGTTGTTCTCGTGCAACAGGTCGACCTTGGAGGACCCGGAGATGAACCACAGCATCTCCACCGCGAGCGACTTCCACTGCATCCGCTTGGTCGTGAGCAGCGGCAGCTTGTCGTCGCGCAGGTCGAACTTGAGCGGCTGGGCGAACGCCTCGTAGCGGCCCTCCTCGTCGTCCGGCTTGCGGTAGGCGCCGGAATCCAGGATCCGCCGGCACATGTCGAGGTAGGCGTGTTCGCCCCAGAGGCGCTGCGCGCTGCTTGCGTCCATCTCGCTTGATCTCCCTATTCGTGGGCGCGCGGCGGGACCCCAGCGCGCCGTAAAACTCGCTAGCCGTTCAGCCGGCTCGCCTGCGGGCCGTCCTGGCCCTGGTAGCGGCCGCCCTTTTCGCCGTAGTCGCGCTGGACCGGGGTGGTCAGCTTCTCGAAGCTGACCGCGCAGATCCGCACGCCCGGGTGCAGCGCGAGCGCGACGTTGCCCGCGTTGAAGAACTCCAGAGTGATCGCGCCGTCCCAGCCGGGCTCCAGGGTGTGGGCGGTCGCGTGCACCATCAGGCCGACGCGGGCCAGGCTGCTGCGCCCGTCCAGCCAGCCGGCGAGGTCGCTTGGCAGCGCCACCCGTTCGACCGTCGCGCCGAGCGCGAACTGGCCGGGCTGCAGGATGAACTTGCCGTCTTGGCCGACGTCGATCTCGTCCATCAGATCGGCCTGTTTCAGTTCCTCCTTCAGCGTGCGCTCGCGCACGTTGATCAGCTCCAACTGGGAGTGCTTGAAGAACAGGAACCGGGTGGCGAGCGACAGGTCGACCGACATCGGCCCGATGTGCCGCTCCGCCAGCGGGTCGATCGCCAGCCAGCCTTCGTCCAGGTACCGCCGGATATCTATATCTGAGAGCTTCATGGCGCCGCGCCCACTAAATGTAGCTTTCGCCATCCTAGCAGGCCGGCCCGACAGCGTGAAGCGCAGACCCCGCGCGAAGGGCCGCGCGCGGCCTGGGAAACATGTGGATAACGGGGATAAGTCGATCAGGGCAGACGGGTGTGTCGGCGGGTCCCCTCTCCCTTGAGGGGAGAGGGAGGGGCCCGCGGACCGTCAGGTCCGTGGGAGGGTGAGGGTGGGACTCCCCGCTGGACGCCGGGGAGTCCCACCCTCACCTGTCCTCTCCCCTCAAGGGAGAGGGACCCGCCGAAGCGGTCGTTTCACCACCGATAAGTCGGGTCGTTCGCGCAGGTCGCGTAGGGTGGAGTCGCCGCGACGGCGGCAATCCACCGTGCGGCACGCGCGGGACCGGGGAAGGCGGGGTGCTGCGCGACCCCACCCTACGGGCCCGCGCGGCGCTACTGCGACAGGACGTAGCGGCTGAGCTCCTCGCGCAGCGTGACCTCGAGCTCCTCGTCCATGTCGGCCATCAGCTTTTCGGTCATCTGGTACCAGATGCGCTCGCGCTCGAACACCGAGGCGCCTTCGGGCACGGTGGTCGCGCGCTGGCCGGTGACGCGGATCGAGCCGGTGCCGTCGGGATGATCGACCGACAGGCGCACCGCCATCTTCAGGGTGTAACGCTCGGCCTGCTCGGTGGTGAAGTAGTCGGACAGGCTGTCGTCGGTCTCCAGGTCCTCCGCGACCGCGGAGGCGTCGGTGACCGTGTAGGTCGCCACCCCGTCGTCGCCCATCGCGACCAGCCGGTCCTGACCCCAGGACATCAGCGCGCGGGCCGGCTGGATCGGGAACAGGTGGTCGACGTTGGGCGCCGCCATCGGCGCGTCGTAGTCCTGCTTCACCACGATATCGCCGACGTCCATCTCGATATCGGGCCGGTGCGCGAAGGTGATGTCGGCGAACTTGGGCTCTTGCGGCGGGGTGGTGCAGGCGGCCAGCAGCGGCAGCGCCAGCACAAGGGATGCCAGGGCGCGGATCGGCGCGGACATGTTCGAAAGCCTCCCAACGGCGGTCTTGTTAACTTGACCGCGAGCATGCGCAGCCGGGCGACCGGCGATCAAGAGGACGGATCGTGCGCGAGCTGCGCACGACGTTCGGCCCAGCGGCGGACGGGGGACGCGCCGATAGGCCGTGCGAACCATGCGGCACGAAAGCGCGTTACCCGCTGCCGCGCTGCCCGCCGCGCCGGGCGCTTGCGTGCAGGGCTTCAATCTGGGCGTCGTCGAACTCGTAGACGGTCGAGCAGTACTGGCAGGTCACCTCGACAAGGCCGCGGTCGGTCTTGAGGTCCTGCAGTTCGTCTTGGTCCATCTGCATCAGCACCGTCTCGACCCGTTCGCGCGAGCAGCGGCACTGGTCCTTCAGCGGCCAGGTATCGAAGACGCGCACGCCCTCCTCGTGGAACAGGCGGAACAGCAGTTCGTGGGCGGTGATGTCCGGGCGGACCATTTCCGTCTGGGTCACGCTGGACATCAGGATCACCGAGCGGCGCCAGTCCTCGTCCGGGTCCTCGACGGTGCGCTCGCCCGCCTCTTCCGGCAGGCGCTGCAGCATCAAGCCGCCGGCGCGCCAGCGCTCGGTGCCGTCGCCTTCGGTCAGACGGCCGCAGGCGAGCTGGATCGAGGAGACCACCTGCTCGGACTGCTGGAAATAGTGGTGCATGCATTCCGCCAGGGTCGCGCCGTTGAGCTCGACGATCCCCTGGTAGCGGTCGCGCGCGCCCTGGTGGTCGACCGTGTAGGCGAGCCGGCCCTGGCCCAGCAGCTTGACCACTTCCGCGTTGGGCGCCTGGTCGTCCAGGTTGAGCGCCGCCACCCGCCCGGCGTCGAAGTCCGCGTAGCCGCGCACCGCGCCGTCGCTGGTGAAGTCGGCGACCAGCATCTTGACCGGTCCGTCGCCGACCATCTGCAGGGTGAACATGCCGTCGTACTTCATCATCCCCGACATCAGCCCGGCGAGCGCCAGCGCCTCGCCCAGCAGCTGGGCGACCGGGGCGGGATAGGCGTGGCGGGTCAGGATCGCGTCGACCATCGGGCCGGAGCGCACCAACCGGCCGCGCACGCCGGTGCGCTCCAGCATGAACGGCTGGATCACGTCGTCGTCGCCGCGCACCGCCGCGAGGTCGGGATGGCCGTGGCGGCTGCCGGAGCCGTTGCCGTCGCTCATGTCAGACACCAGAGCAGGATGCCCTTCTGCGCGTGCAGGCGATTGCCCGCCTCCTCGAACACCACCGAGTGCGGCCCCTCGATCACCGCGTCGGTGACCTCCTCGCCCCGGTGGGCGGGCAGGCAGTGCATGAAAATCGCGTGGTCGGCCGCCAGGCTCATCACCCGCTCGTCGACCTGATAGGGCCGCAGGTCGGTGCGCCGCCGGTCGATCGTGTCGTCGCTGTCGCCCATCGATACCCAGGTGTCGGTGACCACCGCGTCGGCGCCCGCGACGGCCGAGTCCACGTCGTCGGTGACGGTGACAGCGGCGCCTTCGCCGCGCGCCCAGTCGACCACGTCCTGGGGCGGCTGCAGGCTGTTCGGGGTGGCGAGCTTGAGCTCGAAGTCGAACCGCGCGGCCGCGTGCAGCCAGGAAGTCGCCATGTTGTTGCCGTCGCCGACCCAGACCACCGTGCGCCCGGCGATCGCGCCGACGTGCTCCTCGAAGGTCAGCACGTCGGCCATCAGCTGACAGGGGTGGGTGCGGTCGGTCAGGCCGTTGATCACCGGCACGCGGGCGTGCCCGGCCAGCTCCAGCAGTTTCTCCTCGGCGGTGGTGCGCAGCATGATCGCGTCGACGTACTGCGAGAGCACGCGCGCGGTGTCGGCGACCGTCTCGCCGCGGCCGAGCTGCATGCCCGACGGCTCCAGCACGATCGGCTCGCCGCCCAGCTGGCGCATGCCGACCTCGAACGACACGCGGGTACGGGTCGACGGCTTTTCGAAGATCAGCGCCAGCGTCTTGCCGGTGAGCGGCCGCGGATCGCCGCCCGGGCTGTCGCCGCGCTTCATCGCCTTGGCGGACTCGATCATGCCGCGCAGCGTCTCCCGGTCGAACCGGTCGAGGTCCAGGAAATGCTTGGGCGTGCCCGCGTTAGCTCCACCGGAGGTTCGGCCGGGGGAGGTTCGGCCGGGGGAGGTTTCGGCGCTCATCGGATCGCGATCGCTTTCTTCGTATTGGGGACAGCCTCAGGCGGCGACCTGGCGGCAGCCGGCGTCGATCATGTCGACGGCCTCGCGCACCTGGGAGTCGTCGATCACCAGCGGCGGCAGCAGGCGCACCACGTTGTCGGCGGCCGGCACGGTCAGCAGGCCGTGCCCGCGCAGCGCGGCGCCCAAGTCGGTGTTGGCCACCTGGTCACGGCAGCGGATGCCCAGCATCAGCCCGGCGCCGCGGATCTCCTGGATCACCGAGGCATGCCTGGGCGCCAGCTCCTGCAGGCGGTGCCACAGATCGCGCGCGACCCGGTCGACGCCGTCCAGGAAGCCCGGCGCCAGCATGACGTCCAGCACCGCGTTGCCGACGGCCGTGGCCAGCGGATTGCCGCCGAAGGTGCTGCCGTGGGTGCCCGCGGTCATGCCCTTGGCGGCCTCCGCCGTCGCCAGGCAGGCGCCGATCGGCATGCCGCCGCCCAGCCCCTTGGCGGACATCATCACGTCGGGCGCGATGCCGGCCCATTCGTGGGCGAACAGCTTGCCGGTCCGGCCCATGCCGCACTGGATCTCGTCGAGCACCAGCAAGAGGCCGTGCTCGTCCGCGATTCGGCGCAGCGCCTTCAGGTATTCCAGGTCGGCCGGACGGATGCCGCCGTCGCCCTGCACCGGCTCGACCAGGATCGCCGCGGTCTCGTCGGTGATCGCGTTGACCAGTTCGTTGGTGTTGTTGAAGCCGACGTGGTCGAACGCGTCGACCTGCGGGGCGAACCCCTTCAGCAGCTTCTCGCTGCCGGCCGCCGAGATCGCGTTCAGCGAGCGGCCGTGGAACGCGCCGTCGACCGTGATCACGCGGTAGCGCCCGGGCTGGCCGTTGTCGTCGTGGTACTTGCGCACCAGCTTGATCGCGGCCTCGAACGCCTCGACGCCGGAATTGCAGAAGAACACCTGGTCGGCGAAGGTCGCCGCGGCCAAGCGGCTGGCCAGCCGCTCGCTCTCCTGGATCCGCCACAGGTTGGAGACGTGCCAGACCCTGCCCGCCTGCGCCTGCAGCGCCTGCACCAGGTGCGGGTGCGCGTGGCCCAGGTTGGTGGTCGCGATGCCGCTGGCGAAGTCGAGGTAGCGATCGCCCTGGTCGGTGATCAGATAGGGACCCTCGCCGGCCTCGAAGCTGAGGTCGACCCGGTTGTAGGTGGGCATCAGGGCGTCGGTCACGAGGGGGCCTCCTCTCGTGCGGCAAGAACCGCGTCTGGTCGTGCGGACAACACCGCAAGCTGGCTTGAAGCGCATGAAGACCCTTGGCCGCCTCTCGCGCGCCAGCGTGAAACGCGGTGCGTACGGACCCGCGAACGGAACCGGGACCTAAGCGGGAACGCAGGCACACGTCAAGGCGCGCGCGGGACGCGGGGTGCGTCGGAATTTCAACAGGCCAATTAAAAAAGGGGCCATCCTCGCAGACGACCCCTCGTAAGCTTAGGTAGGCTGCTCGGCACTATTAGGTGAAGTTACCAGCGTCTTCCTTAGCTTTGCATTCGTTATCCAATTCGCCACTGGTTGGGTTAGAGTTCGACGTGTCATAGTCGCTGGTCGGCCAGTTTGAGCAATTGCGACACCAATGCCACGTATCGCTACCTTTTTTTCTTGCGATATTCCGCCATATTAGCCTCCGTTATAGTTCATCGCCACCTTAGCGAGTTGTCATATATCACGATTCGTGCATAACGGGCAACGCTTGCTCTGCCAAACGCCTTAAAGGCCGATAAATGTGCTATCCTTCCGGCGGCAACGACCATCTGGGGCAGCGCAGGAATGACCCGGCAACGCCTGTACGACACCGACTTCTACGCCTGGACCCGGGACCAGGCCGCCCGCCTGCGCGAGGTCGGCGACAGCCGGCTGGATGTCGAGAACCTGGCGGAGGAGGTCGCTGGGCTCGGCCGAACCGAACTGCGCGCGGCGGACAGCCATCTCACCCAGACCCTGATTTCCCTGTTGAAGGCCGCCTATCGCTTGGGCGATCAGCCGCAAGCCGATTGGCTCAACGCTGCCGACCTGCACCAGGATCAGGCGCGCCAAGCCTACTGGCCCAGCATGCGCGGCAAGCTGGACCTGTCGGATGCTTGGCGCACGGCGATCCGGCAGACCAACCGCGACCTCGCTGCCCAGGACGCGCAACGGCTGGCGGCCGACACCCTTTGCCCGTTCTCACTGGACGACCTGCTAAGCAAAGACTTCGACGTTGATGCCGCTTTCAAAAACCTGAAGTGCCGATTAAACACCTATTAACTGGATATCTAAAACACAACGATAAACCTTACTACGCCGCGGATGCTTTCTCATGTAAAACTCATTCGATAATATCGTCGCCCTCTATCCAATAACATACTGATGCGTATCAAACCAGACGCAATTTGGGCCCATTTTGGACAGGAGCCATTACATTTTCAGTTTCCGCCAACCCATAAAGCAAGCTTTCTATCTCATCAGAGGGAAACCCAAGATCTCTAGCTATTCTCTCACGCGTCGCCCCTTGCCGCCACAGATCTTTCAAGATTTGAGACCAAATCACTGATGTCTCTTTACTCATAGGATTAGGCTCAGAGCTCTTGTACGTCGAGCGGAGCTGTATATTGAGTGTTCTATTTTGCCATTCCGTAATTAGTCCAAGCTTATGCGCTCTATAAATCAATGCAGCGGCCGATACTCCCCACCGTCGCTTCTTTTCGATAACCTCATTTAAAGTACGCAAATTTCGCGTATTCGCTAACAAGTCAGCTTTAGGTACAAGGAACGAACTTGCGAAACTGTTAGCCTCGTTCTCAGCTTCTTTTCCTTGGCTAGCGCCTCCATGCTTATGCAATACCAAATGACCAAGCTCGTGGGCTGCGTCAAATCTACTTCTTTCCGCAGTCTTAAAATTGTTCAGGAAGACATAGGGAGTCCCATCCCTCCAACAGGAATATGCATCAATATTTTTCGTATTTTCGTTCAATGATAAAATTCTTACTCCTTTTGACTCCAAAAGGCGAACCATATTACTAACTGGTCGTTCACCGAGCGACCAATGCTGCCTAAGAACTCGAGCTGCGACGCTAGGGTCTCTTTCTTGCCCAAAATCTATCAAATCTGGCTCAGGTAAATCATATCGCTTCTCAACCCAGTCAAAAATCATAAACCCGATCGACCCTGCAGCTAGAGCGGCATGTTGCTCACGCTGAGTCACAGCGGCAAGACTTCGGAAGCTCACATACGTACCTTGTATTTTGTCAATATCGCCCCCATAGAAAAAACTTTTAGGATATTTAAGAGCTTTAGCGATCAGATCGACCGTCTCACTCTCTGGGCCTTGCTTACCTTGTTTAATTCTGGAAAGGCTAACGTTCGTAATACCAGTTTCTTCTGATAGCTGACGAGCCGTCATTCGACGCCGCCTAAGAGCCAGATCGAGTCGCTTTGGATTGAAATACGTCATGTTTTCCTAGGAACGGTAAAGTCGTGCTCGCTACCGTCACCGACTGGACCATCGCTCGTGTCAAGCACTGGCGAACGCCAATCGTCATCATTAATTATGAAAATTCGTTCAATGAAACCACCGAAGTTTTTATCCTCTACTTTCGCAGGCAAAGAAAGTGGCGCAATTCTACATAGGTGTGGATATGGGTCGAAAAGCCTTGCGGGCCGCGGCATAGCGGCGTAGCTTCTCGCTTCTTTCGCGGAGGCGGGTATGGACCGGAAACGCTTTCAGCGCCTGAAGACGGCCGTGGCGCGCGATCTGACGGCTGAACAGTGCCTCGACCTGGAAGCGCATCTCCGAGAGGTTGTCGCCAGCCGGGCCTCCGAGACGTCTCTCGTCGAGCGAACGCGCGAGGTGACGGAAGCCGGGCATTGCCCGCACTGCGGTCACGACGACGTGGTCCGTCACGGTCGGGACAAGGCCGGGCGTCAGCGGTTCCGATGCCGGCGTAGCGCGGAGGCCGGCTGTGGTCGGACGTTCAACGCCTTGACCGGCACGGCACTGGCCCGGATGCGCAAGCCCGAGAAATGGCTGGAATTCGCTGAGCGGATGGGCGCTTTCCGGAGCGTCGACGAGGTCGCGAGCAGCGATCTCGGGATCTCCCGACTGACGGCCTGGCGTTGGCGTCATCGGTTGCTCAAGGCCCAGGCCGACGCCCAGGCCGCCCAGCTCGGCGGCGTCGTTGAGGCCGACGAGACCTTCTTTCGGACGTCCTACAAGGGCCATCGCGGCTGGGTCCGCGGAACTCCGCCCGAGAACCGCCCGCCGCGTTACCGGGGCGGGCCGGCGCTCAGCCCCGGCATTTCCGGCGAGCGGGTGCCGGTGCTGACCGCCGTGGACCGCGGTGGTGCCGTGATCGAGCAGGTGCTGCGCAGTCGCGCCGGCATCGAGCCGGCTCTGCGCGGCCGCATCAAGCCCGGCTCGGTCATCTGCTCGGACGGGCTGAAAGCCTACGTGAACGTCGCTGTTGCCGCCGGCTCCGAGCACCGGCGTATCCAGCCCCCACGGACCGACTGGCTGAAGAAGGCGATCGGCGGCAAGCCCCGACGTCCAGGCCGGCTCGGCCTGGGGCACGTCAACGCTCACCACGAGCGCGTCAAAACCTTCGTGAACCGGGGCGCTCGCGGCGTCTCGACCCGCTACCTGCCGCTCTACCTGGGCTGGCTGCGCGCCATCAGGTCGCCCGGCTTTGAGGCCGCCAAGCTGCTCCGAGACGGCCTATCCACACCCACGTAGAATTGCGCCAAGAAAGTTCCGCTGCGACGGAAATGCGCTCGCCACTGCCATCATCCGAAGGCACCCAAATTGCCGAGATACATAAAAACCAATACTGTGTCTCATTCTGAAAAAATTTTGGGTTCACCATCTCCGGCAAAGCTTTCGGTGAGAACAGCATGCCTTGCGGCTCGATCATCCTTCTCGCCGCTGTTCCTTTTCCGGATATTGCCTGTGGACTTACACTTTCGCGACATGCCTGGTCCACATTCTGATATATTACTCTGATACCATTCTCAGAGCTTTTTACTGCCTCAATATTACTTTCGTTATGCTTTTCCCAACCTTTCGACAGGAACAATAGGCGCGTGTGGCGCACTCCCGCTAGGTAGGCCTGAGTACCTGCTGCAATTGCCGCATCCGCGGCAATCATGTCTCCTTTTGCGGCCACGACAGCATCCACAACCACGGCTATATCGTCTTTCGTTACACCAAAGGATTTAAGCCTATCCTCGGCCTGCTCAGGGTCAGAAATGATGATTGTCGGTTGCATCGCATGCCTCGTTAAAATTCCTCATTTGTGGCATGGAAAATTAACGTGGTCAAGCGCCTCACGCCTTGATCTTCCATCCGATCGAGAACAGCCGCAGCGACAGGCTCGCGGCCCCCACCGTCAGGGCTGCGACAACGGCCAGCGCCAACCATGGCTCGGTCGCGTGCCAGCCGGAGACCGCGTAGCGCACCGCGTCGATCGCGTAGGTCACCGGGTTCAGGCGGATCAGCGTCTCGCCCACCGCGGGCACGCGGTCGAGGGCGAAGAACGCGCCCGACAGGAACGCCAAGGGCAGCATCAGGAAGGTGTCGACCACCGACAGCTGGTCCCACTTCTGCGCCCACAGCCCCGTGACCGTGCCCAGGAACGCGAACGCGAGCGCGGCCAGGGGCGCCACCGCCACGACCATCCACGGGTTGGCGAAGGCGAGCGGCACGAACGCCCAGGCGACCGCGAGCACGCCCGCGCCCACGATCAGCCCGGCGGTCGCGCCGACCAGCGCGTAGCCGAGCGCGATCTCCCACTCCATCAGCGGGCTCATGATCTGGTCGGCCAGCGTGCCTTCGAGCTTGTCGTAGACCACCGGGAAGGCCGCCATCTCGTAGGATGCCTGGATCATCGCGAAGGCGGCGATGCCGGGGACCAGGAACTGCAGGAAGCTGACCTCGCCGCCGAACCCCTGGGTGTCCGCCAGCGCGATCGCGAACACCGCCAGGAACAACAGCGCGGACAAGATCGGGCCGACGATCGTCTCCAGGACGATCCGGCTCAAGCGCACCGCGCCGAAACGGTAGATCGTCCACAGGCCGCGCCAGTGCGGCCGGCCGATCGGACGCACCCGCGGGGCGTCGCCGAGGGCTTCGCGGGGGTCCTGCGCGCTCACGCCTTCAGCTTGTAGCCGGTGGCCATCATCCGGTGCGCCCAGGCGAACAGCGCGACGTTGACCAGCAGCACCAACAGCGCGCCGACCAGCACGTCACCGTCGGAATAGCCGGTGAAGCCGTAGCGCAGCCCGTCGATCATGTAGAAGAACGGGTTGACGTGCGCGGCGATGTGCCAGTTCTCCGGCAGCCGCTCGAGCGAGTAGAAGGTCCCCGAGAGGAACGACAGCGGCGTGATCACGAAGTTGGTGACGGCCGCGATATGGTCGAACTTCTCCGCCCAGATGCCGCCGATCATGCCGAGCAGCGAGAGCATCAGCGAGGCCATGAAGGCGAAGTAGACCGCGATCAGCGGGCTATGGATCTCGATCGGCGCGAACGGCAACAGGCCCAGCAGGACCGCGAGCGCGACCACAAGGCCGCGGCTGACCCCGCCCATGGCGAAGCCGACCGTCAGTTCCCAGGGCGCCAACGGCGGCATCAGCACATCGACGATGTTGCCCTGGACCTTCGAGATCAGGATCGAGGAGGAGGTGTTGGCGAAGGCGTTCTGCACCAGGGTCATCATGATCAGCCCCGGGGCCAGGAACTCCTCGTAGGTCACGCCCTCCCAAGCCGGCGCCGCGCGGCCCAGCGCCAGGTTGAAGATGGCGAAGAACAACAGCGCGGTCACGACCGGGGCCGCCAGCGTCTGGGTGAAGACGTTGACGAACCGCATGACTTCCTTGCGGTACAACGTCCACAGCCCGAGCCAGTTGACCCGGCCGATCGGCCGCGGCCGCGGCGGGGTGGAGGAGATTTTCTCGAAGGCCATGGCGCGCGACATAGAGCCCAGCCGCCAGCCGTGCAAGCGCGCGCTGTGCAACCGGGTTATGCGCTAAAGAGGATCAGGTGGACGAAAAACTAATCCCCCTCCTCCACCAAGGGAGGGGCTAGGGGAGGAGGCGCCACGAGCGTAAGCGCCGCGGGCAACCTCCTCTCCCTGGCCCAGTGGAGGAGAGGGAACCCCTTGCCTTACGCCGCCCGCACCTCCTGCACGAAGTCGCCGGCGGCGCTGTCCAGGCGGTTCGCCTGCTGGTTCAGTTCGCCCACCGCCTGCACCATCTGGGTCGCGGCCGCGCCGGTCGCCTGGGAGGCCTGGGTGACGCCGGAGATGTTGCTGGTGACCTCGCTGGTGCCTCGGCTCGCCTCCTGCACGTTGCGGGCGATCTCGCGCGTCGCCGCGCCCTGCTCCTCGACCGCCGAGGCGATCGCTGTGCCGGTTTCGTTCATCGTGCGGATCTGACCGGCGATCTCCTCGATCGCGGAGACGGCGGCGCCGGTTTCCTTCTGCACCGTGGCGATCCGGCTGGAGATCTCCTCGGTCGCCTTGGCGGTCTGGGTCGCCAGGTTCTTCACTTCCTGCGCCACCACGGCGAAGCCCTTGCCCGCCTCGCCGGCGCGCGCGGCCTCGATGGTCGCGTTGAGCGCCAGCAGATTGGTCTGCTCGGCGACGTCCTGGATCAGTTCGACGACATTGCCGATGTTGTCGGCCGCCTCGGCCAGCGCCTTCACCTTCGACGCGGCGCCGTCGGCGTTCTGGACCGCCTTGGACGCCAGCTGGGTCGACTGTGTGACCTGGCCGTTGATCTCCTCGATCGATGCGGTCAATTGCTCGGTCGCGGAGGCGACCGTCTGGACGTTGTTGGCGGACTGCTCGGCCGCGGCGGAGACGGTGGTCGCCTGCGTGCTGGTCTCCTCGGCGATCGCGCTCATCGACTGCGAGGTGGTGTCGAGCTCGGTGATCGTCGCGCTGATCGACTTGACGATCTGGCCGACCTGGCGCTCGAACTTGCTGGCCAGTTCGTCCAGCTCCCGCTTGCGCGTCTCGGCGGCCTTCTTCTCGTCCTCGACCTGCTTGGCGCGCAGCCGGTCGGTCTCCTGCATGTTGTCCTTGAACACCTGCATCGCCGCAGCGATGTCGCCGATCTCGTCGCGCCGACCGACGCCGAACACCTCGGTGTCGAGCTTGCCGGACGCCAGCCCCTTGAGCGAGCGCAGGGCGTTATTCAGCGGCTTGACCACGCCGACCTGCGCGATCGCCCAGCCGAGCGCGAAGCCGCCCAGCACCGCGAGCGCGCCGACGCCGTAGATCACCTGCCGCGCGAATTGGCCGGTCTGTTCGGCCGAGACGCTCGCCTGATGGCCGACCGCTTCGGCATGATCGACGTAGGCGCCGACCTCTGTTTCCGCGGCCTGGGCGATCTGCTCGTTGGCGCTGATGGCGGCGACGATCGCCTCGCGCGCCGGGGAGTTGGCGACGCCCGCCGCCTGTTCGGCCTGCACGATGGTTTTGCGGACCGCGCCCAGGTAGGCATCGACCGCCGCGCGTGTCTCGCGCAGCATCCGCTCCTGCTGACCGACGGCGGTCTGCTGCAGGACGTCGAAACGGCTGTCCAGGTCGGCCTCCATGGTCGCCACGCGCTCGCGCGCCTCGCCGGCGAAGCTCGGGTTGGCCGCCAGACGATACTCCAGGCGGCGCAGGTTCAGGACGGACTGGTTGCTGCGGGCGCCGTGCTTGACCTCCTGCGCCGCATCACCGAGCAGGCGGGTGGCGCTCGAGAGGCTGGTTTCGGCCCAGAGGCCGGCGCCGCCGGCGAGCAGAGTGCCGCCCAGCAGAACCAGCACGAGCAGCAGGATTTTCTTGGCGATCGTCAGATCGGTCACGCGGCCGGGCCGCACATTCTCGGTCGTCATTGGGATTGGTGCTTCCTTGTTGTCCCGCGGGTCCGGTAACAGCGGCCCGCTTCCGGTCGTCTCGAACCTCTTAAGCGCTCATGACTTGCCGAATTGTTAACCCGCAAGCTCGCCGGAGGCCTACACTACGATCTGAGTTTACTATTACCCAAATACAGAACGACTATATTTCATAACGGCCAGCCGAGTTCGCGCAATCTCGACGCCCCACCGTCGGCACGAAACCAATTAACCTATGTCAAAAGATTCTTCGCCCGTGCGAATACAACGTCGTGTATCGGGCGGCGGCGGGTGGAGGCCGATGGACCACGCCCGACGGAGGCCAACGGGTCCGTCAGACCGCACCTTCATCTTAAAAGTGATTGCCCGCCACGTCGCCGCGGCGATCCGCATGTTTATCCGGCCAGCCCGGCCCGCCTCTTGGCGCATCCGCGCCGCGCGCGCTATCCCTGCCGGCATGACCGAACGCGCGGATTCCGACGACGGCGGCGAACGCGGCGCCCATCTGGATGGGCGCCCCGGCAAGCGGCGCAAGCCGAAGGGGCCGAAGAAGGCCACGCCGGACTACCTGGAGAAGGCGGCGCTGCACTACCTGGAGCGCTACGCCTCGTCGCGCGCCAACCTGCGGCGCGTCTTGATCGGCAAGGTCGAGCGCTCCGCCCGGTTCCACGGCACCGACCGGGACGACGGCGCGCGGGCGGTCGAGCAGCTGCTCGACCGGCTGGCCCGGGCCGGCTACCTGGACGACGCGGCCTATGCCCGGGGCCGGGCGATCAGCCTGCACCGCGCCGGCCACGGCGCGCAGGCGATCCGGATGAAGCTGCGCCAGAAAGGGGTCGACGCGGACACCGCCGGGGCCGCGCTGGAAAGCCTCGAGGAGGAGGCGGAGGCGCCGGAACTGGCCGCCGCGCTGCGCTACGCCCGCAAGCGCCGGCTCGGTCCCTACCGCGCGCCGGAGCAGCGTCCGGCGAACGCCGAACGCGACATGGCCGCGCTCGCCCGCAAGGGCTTTTCGCTCGACCTCGCCCGCCAGGTGGTGCTGACCGACGACCTGGAGACGCTGGAGGAGGAAGCCGGCGCCCAGCCGGGCCCGCTCGGCTAGGCGGCGCGCAGGCTACCCCGCGTCGGGATCGTCGCTGGGCGTGGTCGAGGTGGGCTGCTGCGGCGTGCCTTCCTCCAGCGCGCCCTCGCCTTCGCGGGGCGGGCGCTGCAGGGCGACGCGGGCCGGCGGGGCCATCCCCGCGCGGTCCTGGCCGAAGTACAGCGTGCGGTGGGGATACGGGATCTCCACGCCGTTCTGGTCGAACTTCTGCTTGGCCCGGCGCAGGAATTCCCGGCGCATGCCCCAGTGGGCGAGCGTCTTGGTCTTCAGGCGCACGCGGATCTGCACGCTCGACTCGCCCAGGTCGTTGACGCCGAACACCTCGAACTCGCCGATGATCTTCGGGCCCCACTCGGCATCCGCCTTCAGCTCCTCGGCGACCTCCTGCAACAGCGCGATCACCGCATCCGTGTCCTCGCGATAGGCGACCTCGACGTCGATCACCGCGTAGCCGTAGTCGCGCGCCATGTTCAGGATCGAGGTCACGTCGGAGAACGGCACCACGTGGATGTGCCCGTGCAGGTCGCGCAGCGTGATCGTGCGGATGGTCATGCTCTCGACCTCGCCGCCGTGGCCGCCCAGGTCGACCCAGTCGCCGATCGCCAGGCTGTCCTCCAGCAGGATGAACACGCCGGTGATCACGTCCTTGACCAGCGTCTGCGCGCCGAAGCCGATCGCCAGGCCGATCACGCCGGCACCGGCCAGGAGCGGGCCGATGTCGACCCCGATCTCCGACAGCACGATCAGCGTGACCACGACGATCAGCAGGATCCGGAGCGCGTTGCGCAGCAGCGGCAGCAGGGTCGCCAGACGCTGGCTGCGCTTGGCCGTGTCGCGCTGGCTGGAGCGGGTCAGCACGCGCTCGATGGTGGCGCTGACGACCTCCCAGAAGGCGAAGGTCAGGCCCAGGATCACCGCGATCGTGGCGGCGGTGGACACCAGGTCCCGCCCGACCGACGAGCTCAGCCAGTCGAGCGTGCCGGCGCCCCAGACCTGCAGGATCATCAGCGCGGCGACCGCGGTGACCAGCGCGCGCAGGATCCGCTTGACGCTCGGCAGATACCGGTTGGCGCGCGCCTCCAGCCCCGGGTAGCGCTGGCGGATGTCGTCGCTCAGCTGGAAGCCGCGGTTGATCAGCCGGTCCAGGCCCAGGTTGATCACCCGGGCGCCGATCAGGACCGCGATCGTGACCAGCGTGGCGCGCGCCAGGAACACGAAACCGCCCGGCACGCCCAGCGCCCAGACGCCGTAGACGACCAGGACGTAGAGCACGCCCAGGACGTGCCACAGCTCCGCCAGGCGCGCGCGCAGGCCGCGGATGCTGGCGTATTCGTCCGCCGGCCCGCGCAGCCAGCGGGCCACCGGCTGGCGGTTCTGCAGCACGAACACGATCACCATCAGCGCGACCGCGAAGCCGATCAGCTTCTGGATCGTGACCACGGCCGTCGCGCTCAGGCCCAGCAGACCCAGCGCCTCGGTCGCGACGTAGCCGTAGATCACCGTGCGTGCGACGCGGCGCAGCCAGATGAACAGGTAGTTCGCCGTTTCGTTGGTCAGGCGCGGCAGACGCAGCCCGTTCGCATCCGGCGCCAGCACCGCGCGGCCCAGCAGGGCCACCACGCGCGACAGCACGCTGGCGTTGATCAGCGCGACCGCGATCAGTTGCGTGACTTCGCGCGGCTGCACGACCGCCATGGTGGCGAAGGCGGCCGCCGCGAACAGCGCGATCGCCAGCGCGTCGAGCAGCGTGCGGGCGATCAGGTAGAGCACCTGGACCAGCAGGTTGTCGTTCGCCCGCGCCTCGATCCGCCGGCGCGGCACGCGCAGCACCCCGTGCGCCAGGCGTTCCAGGAGGATCGCCGCGCCGATGATCAGCACCAGGTTGATCGCGGTGGCCGTCCAGGCCTCGCGCAGGTCGGCGTCCTGGACGGTGGTCCACAGTTCCACGGCGATCCCGGGGACCCGCTCGAGCGTGTCCACCATCGCCGCCAGCGCGTCGCCGGCCTGGTCCAGACGGTCGGTGATCGCCTGCAGCAGCTGACCGCCCAGGCCGGCCGGCTCCGGCTCGGCGGCCGCGGCCGTCGGCGCGGCGCCGGCACGGCCGGCCTGCTTGGCCTGGATCAGCGTTTCCAGCTTGCGCACGAAGTCCTGGCGCTGCTGGTCGTCCCGCAGCGTGTCGACCAGGTTCCGCAGTTCCTGCGCGCTCGCCGAGACGGCGCCGGACGGCAAGCTGTCGACCGCGGCGGACCCGCCGTCGCCGGACTGCGCGGCGGCCGGCAGCGCCGCGAGGGCGAGCAGCAGCAGACCGAACAGGAACGCGATCGACGGGCGGGCGAGGCCGGCGGCGCGGGACAGCATCGGGAACGGGCTCCGGGGGCTTCAACGTCAAGTCCGCGCCGGGATAGCGACCGGCACCCCCGCGTGCAAGCCATCAAACCGGGATCGACCAGGGCACCGACGCGGGCATCGGCCCGGCCCCCGACGCCCGCGGGCCCGATTGACTTGCCGGCCACCGCCGCCACTTCTCGTGCACCACAGGATCGCCGGGGTCGCGCGACGCCCCCGGCCGGCGGCAAGGGAGACTTCGGCGATGCCGGCGATGCGTGTGACCACCGTTTTGTGCGCGGCCCTGATGCTGGCCGTGCTGCCCGCGCGCCAGGGCGCGGCGGCCGACGGCGCGGCGGCCAGCGCGCACGCCTTCTCCTTCACCTCGATCGCGGGGGCGGAGTTGGACCTGTCGCGCTACGCCGGGCAGCCGATCCTGCTGGTCAACACCGCCTCGCGCTGCGGCTACACCGACCAGTACGCCGACCTCGAGACGCTGTGGGACCGCTACCGCGACCAGGGCCTGGTGGTGATCGCCGTGCCGTCGAACGACTTCCGCCAGGAACTGGGCAGCGAGCAGGCGGTCAAGCAGTTCTGCGAGGCCACCTTCGACATCTCCTTCCCGATGACCGGGATCAGCCACGTCAGCGGCCAGGACGCGCATCCGCTCTACCAGTGGCTGGGCCGCAAGCTGGGGGCGCAAGGCCGGCCGCGCTGGAACTTCCACAAGGTGCTGATCGATCCGCGGGGCCAGCCGGTCGGCGGCTGGCGGTCCGGCGTCCGCCCGACCGACGACGCCATCGTCAGCCGGATCGAACGCCTGCTGCCGAGCGGCTGAGCCGCGCCGGCGTCGCATCCGTATCAGACGGTGTCGCCGCCAGCCGTTTGACCGGCCCCGCGGCATGTGTAGGGTGTCGGCCCTAATCTGGCGGGCCGGGTCACGCCCGCCGCATCCCCACACCTGACGAGCGGCGAGGGTACGTGAGCGACGAGTTCCGCGACGACCGCGACAGCGGACACCCCGAGGTCGAGCGACCGGCGGAGGGCCGGCCGGCCGACGACGACGCGCGCGCCCAGCGGCGCGCCGAGCGCCGGCGCCGGGTGCGCGAGCGCACGTTCGACAGCACGGTTGCCTCGCCGTGCATCGCGATCTGCCAGCTTGGCCCGGACGACCTGTGCGTCGGCTGCCTGCGCACGATGGACGAAATCCGCGACTGGCCGATCATGACGGCCGAGGAAAAGCGCACCGTCCTCGCCAGCATCGAGACGCGCAAGACGGAGTAGCCGTTGCCGCCGGGCGCGCGTGACGGGCGTCTCGGCGGGTTCCCGCTCCCTCGATGGGACAGGGTCAGGGTGGGACTCCCCGGCGTACGGCGCGGACTCTCACCCTCCCACGCCGCGCCGCCGCGCGGGCGGCTCCCTCTCCCGTCACGGGAGAGGGGAATTACCCCACGCTCACCATCTAAAACCGCACGGAAAAGCCGCCGGGGCGCCCGCCCCGGCGGCTTTTTCAGTCGGTCGACCGTGTGTCGGTCGCTCAGCCCGCGCTGCGCGCGGGGGCCGCGTCGACCTCGTCCCCGCGCAGGTGGGTGTCGACGGCCAGATGGCTCGGCTGGAACGCCTCGCGGATCACCTCGACCGCCTTTTCGGGCGCGCTGTCCCCACACATGAACACGTCGAGCGCGCCGTAGTCGCGCTCCGGCCAGGTGTGGATCGAGATGTGCGACTCCGCCAGCACGGCCACACCGGACACGCCGCCGTTGGGCGTGAAGTGGTGCAGGTGGGTGTGCAGCAGCGTCGCCCCGGCGGCCGTCACGGCATCGTGCATCATCTGTCGGATGTGCTCGATGTCGTCCAGACGGCTGCCGCCGTAGACGTCGATGATTAGGTGCGTGCCGGCATAGGTCTTGCCGTCGCGGGTGATGAAGTGGTCCGCGTTCTCGTCCGAGGCGGTGTCGGCGCCATACCCCTCGACGGGTTGGACGGGAGCGGGGTGGACCGCGGCCTGTCGCTGGGCGGTCTGCTCGACGGCAGCCTCGCCCTCGTGCGGGAAGCGGTAGATCTCAGCCTGGGCGTCGCTCGGAAACGCGTCCGAGTTCATCCCCAATTTGAGGGTGGTAGTGGCCGGCATTCGTTAGGACCCCCTAAACCAGCAGATGAACCAGAAGGCCGGGCCATCGATCCGGGCGCCCGGCACTCCATCGCGTCCGCGCTCAGGCCCCCGCGATTGCGCGCGCAAGCCAAGCCCGGAAAAAGAACAACGGACGGGGTGGGTGGCGTTTGAAGCCCCGGCACCGTCCGTCCGTTCGGGTATACGACGCGTGATCGACGACGACCGTGCTTTGCCCGGGTCCGCCCTCGCAGCCCGGCTCCGCCGATCGCGGGAGACAGGCTGGAATGCGTGTCGTGCCGATGGATCTCGCGACCCAGCGCCGTCCTCTTGATATGCGAGAACGGCGATGAGAAGTCAAGGCCGTTCAAGTCGTCGGGCGCCGGGGACACCGCGTTAAGCCGTTCAGATCGCAGCTTTTTCTAAAGATGGCGCGGCCGGGCCCGCGGGCGACAGGAAATTACCAAGTCGCGGCGGGTTGACCCCGGCGGCACGCCCCGGCGGGGTCACCGCGGCAGCACCGCCTCGATCGCCTCGACGACTTCCGGGTCCTGGGGGCTGACCGAACTGGGCCAGACCCCGGCCAGTTCGCCGTCGGTATCGAGCAGCACCTTATGGAAGTTCCAGCGCGGCTCGGCGGCCTCGCCGGCTTCCTCGCGCAGCCAGTGGAAGAAGCGGTGCGCGCCCGCCCCGATCACCTGCTGCTTGCCGGTGACCGGGAAGTTCAGGCCCAGGTCCGCGCGGTAATGGCGTGAGATCTCGGCCTCGTCGCGCGGCTCCTGCGCGCCGAAGTCGTTCGACGGCACCGCGACCACCATCAGCCCGCGCCCGCCCAGCGCGTCGTAGAGCTGCTGCAGCTCGGCGAACTGGCCGGCGTAGCCGCATTCGCTCGCTGTCGTGACCAACAGCAGCGCGCGGTTGGCGAAGGTCGCCAGGTTGATGTCGCCGCCTTCCAGCGCGGGAAACGTGAAATCGTGCGCGGACATGGGACCTCCTTCTTCTCTCAAGGGGCTTGCGCGCTTCTATTAGGGGCGTGCGCGCGGGCGCTGCAGCGGCTCGGGCCGGCCCAACTGATGCCCCTCCTCCTGGTGAGGAGGGCACCCGCCGGGCATTCGTCAAACCCCCGCCGACCGCCCCTAATCCAGCGCCAGCACCTGGCACTTCAGGTAGCCGGTCTCCGGCAGCCAGGGGTCGACCGGGTGGTCCACGTCGGCGCCGGCAAACCGCAGGATCCGGCCGTCGCGTCCGGCCTGGCCGAGGCCGCGGCGGACCTGGTCGGCGAAGGTGTCGGGCTCGACGTGGTGCGAGCAGGAGCAGACCGCCAGGATCCCGCCCGGTGCCACCAGCGGGGCCGCCAAGCGGGTCATCTTGCGGTAGCCCTTGATGCCCTGCCAGTAGTCCTTCTTGGACTTCACGAACGCCGGCGGATCGACCACCACGAGGTCGTAGCGCTCGCCCGCCCGGGCGCGCGCCTCCAGGTCCTGGAACACCTCGCGCTTTTCGAACCGGCAGACGTCGGCGACCCCGTTCAGCTCGGCCGAGGCGCGCGCGAGCTCGAGCGCGTCGTTCGACCGGTCCACGGCGGTCACCTGGCGCGCACCGGCGAGCGCGGCCTGCACCGTGAAGCCGCCGGAAAAGGCGTAGCAGTCGAGCACCCGCGCGCCCTCGGCGAGCCCGGCGACGAACGCGCGGTTGGCGCGCTGGTCGTAGAACCAGCCGGTCTTCTGCCCGGTCCCCGGATCGGCGCGGAAGCGCGCGCCGTTCTCGACCAGCTCGACCGGGCCGTCGAGGGCGCCCTTCACCACCTCGACCTGGGTGGGCAGCCCTTCCAGTTCGCGCGCCGGGCTGTCGTTGCGCAGCACGACCGTCGCGGGCGCGACCACCCGGTCCAACGCGTCCAGCAGCTGCGGGCACAGCCGGTCGAGCCCGGCGGTGTTGACCTGCAGCACCAGCGTGTCGCCGTAGCGGTCGATCACCGTGCCCGGCAGGCCGTCGCCCTCGGCGTGCGCCAGGCGGTAGTAGGGCCCGCCGATCAGCCGGTCGCGGAGGGTCACGGCGGCGCGGACCCGCCGCTCGAAAAAATCGGTGTCGAGCACCGCACGGGAATCGCGCGCGATCAGGCGGGCGCAGATCAGCGGATGCCGGTTGAACAGGAAACAGCCGAGCGGCGCGCCCTCGGCGGTTTCCAGGCGCACCGGCGTGCCGGGCTCGAGCGCCTTGGTCTCCGCCGTCATCTGGACCTCGTTGGCGTAGATCCAGGGCGAGCCGAAGTGCGGGCGCTTTTTCTTGCCCGCGGGCTTCAGGCGGACGGTCGGGCGCGCCGCCGGATCGAGCGCCGCCGCCAGGCCGGCTTGCCTGGCGGCGGTCGGCTGGGGATGGTTCGGCTGGGTCATGACCCTGGCTTCTTGGCAGGCCGCGCGCGCGATCGCAACGGCCCCGGCATCACCCGCCGCCGCCCAGAACCGCGACGGCCGACACCTCCAGCAGATATTCCGGCCGGCCCAGGCCGTCGACGATCAGCAAGGTGTTGGTCGGATAGGTCGTGCCGGCCAGCCAGCGCCGGCGCGCGTCGGTCGCCGCGTCGCGGTAGGCGCGGTCGACGATGTAGGTAGTGGTCGCGACCAGATCGTCCAGGCCGCCGCCCGCCGCCGCGAGAACGCCGGCGAGGTTCGCCCAGACCCGCTCCGCCTGAGCCTCCGGGTCGCCGACGCCGACCGGGGTGCCGTCGCCGTCGACCGCGACCTGACCGGCGAGCCACAGCTGGTCGCCGACCCGGGTGGCCTGCGCGAACGCCAGCGGCTCGTTCCACTCCGCCGCCGCCACCCGGATGCGCTGCTTGGCCGGGGCGCTCATCCGAACACCTCCTGCAGCACCTCGGTCGTGCGCGCGGCCGGGTCGGTGCGGATCGCCGCCTCCTGCTTGGCGAGGTAGTGGAACAGCCCGTCGAGCGCGCCATCCAGGCCGTGGCCGACCAGCCGGTCGGTCGCCTGCGCGCCCAGCGAGCCTGCGAACGGCACGCTGTCCAGGCCGGCCGCGACCTCCTGCACGGCGGCGACCGCGCCGGCCTGCTCCAGTTCGCTCTCCACGATCGGGCGGAAGGCTTCGCGCAGCTCGGGTCCCATGGTGCGGCGGAAGTACTGCGTCGCCGCGTCGTCGGGGCCGTCCAGGATGCCGCGCGCGTCCTCGATGGTCATCGCCGCGATCGCGTCCAGGAACAGACGCTGGGCCTCCGGCGCGGCCTGCTCGGCGCCGCGGTTCAGGCGGGTCTCGACGTCGTCCAGCAGACCCCCCATGCCCAGCATCGACAGCGTCGGGCGCACCTTGGCGAGGTAGTCGGGCAGCGGGATATGGATCCGCGGGTCGTCGAGGTAGCCGCCCGGCTGGCCGACCCGGTCGACCACCGTGCGGCTGGCGACCCGCAGCGCCTGCCGCAAGCCGTCGACGATCCGCCCCTCGCTCAGGCCGCCGGCCCCGCTTTCGCCGGTCAAGTCGTTGAACAGCTTGGTGCCCCGGTCGAGCCAGTCCGCCCGCGCACGGCCGGCGGACAGCACGGCGCCGCCGGCGGCCAACGGCAGCAGGGCCAGAAGCGAGCGTCGGGTCAGGGGCGCGCGCGGCATCAGGGGTCCTTTCGAGAGGCGTCGCGGCGCCTATAGCCCGGCCGCCGGCGCGGCCTGGGCGAGTGCCGCGAAATACAGGTAGACGGCCACCGCGACGGCGATCAGCAGGGCGAGGAGAATGCGCAGTCCGGGTCGCAAGGGCGCTCCTTCATCGGCCTTGGGTGAGCGCGCGCCGCGGCTGCGGGCGCGCGCGGGGTCAGTCGAACCAGCCGCTAGTCGAACCAGCCGCTAGTCGAACCAGCCGCTCTGGCGTTCGATCCGCACCGCGCGGCCACCGTTCGCCTTCCCACCGGGACCGGCGACGTCGCCGCCGGTCGCCAGCCGTTCGACCAACTCGGGCGATGGGCCGCGGTCGCGCGGGTCGGCGCGCGCCTCCGCCGGGACGGCCTTGGCGAGGAACGCCCGGCTGCCGTCCGACAGGCCGGGGATCCGCGCGATCCGTGGCGGGATGTCCTGCCCCTGGCCTTCCGGCTGGCGGAACACGGTGGATTCGTCGTCGTTCAGCGTGCCTTCGCTGTCGATGTCCGGGCGGGCGCCGAACTCCGGCGGGCGGGACAACGGCGGCAGGGCGTAGCTGGTCTCGCCCGCCGCCGAGGCGCGCGCGTTGGCGGTCAGCTTCTCCTGCACGCTGGGGCCGTCGTCGCTGCCGCAGCCGGTCAGGACGGCGGCGGCCAGCAGCGCCGCGGCGGTGCGCTTGGCGGGGGGAACGTTGGTCACCGGCGAAGTCTTCCTTGAGCTGATAGTTGAACAGCGCGCCCGGGGCGATGTCCCCGCCCCCTTATCGCCGATCCGCCCCCAGCGTGTCCAAGGCCGTGAAACGACGGGGCCCTGCACGGGCGTCGGGTCAGTCGCCCAGCGCCACGCCCTCGCGGCGCGGATCGGCCCCGCCGTAAAGGCGCCCGTCGCGGCGTTCGATCGCGTGCAGGCCGCTCGTCATCGTCTCGATCTCGACCTCGTGGCCGCGATCGCGCAGCGGCCCGGCGAGCGCTTCGGCGGAGGTGCCGGCTTCCAGCGCCGTCGGGCCGTTGCGGTTGACCACGTTGGGCAGCTCGACCGCGGTTTGCACGTTCAGGCCCCAGTCCAGGACGGCCAGCACGCGCAGCGTCGTATAGCCGATGATCCGGCTGCCGCCCGGCGACCCGACGGCCAGGCGAAAGCCGCCGTCGGCGTCGGTGACGATGGTCGGTGCCATCGAGCTGCGCGGCCGCTTGCCCGGCTGCACCCGGTTGGCGACCGGCTTGCCGTCGCGCTCCGGCACGAACGAAAAGTCGGTCAGCTGGTTGTTGAGCATGAAGCCGCGCACCATCAGCCGCGCGCCGAACGCCTGCTCGACCGACGCGGTCGCGGAGACCGCGTTGCCGTCGGCGTCGACGATCGAATAGTGGCTGGTCGACCGGCCGCCCGCCTGGTCCGGCTTCGGGGCCAGGTCGCGTTCGAAGCCGGGCTCGGCCTTTCCCAGGCTGGCATCCGGGTCGATCAGGCCGGCGCGCCGGCGCAGGTATGGGTCGGACAGCAGCCGGTCCAGCGGCACGTCGACGAAGTCGCTGTCGGCCAGGAAACGGTTGCGGTCGGCGAACGCCAGCCGGCTCGCCTCGGCCAGCAGGTGCACCGGCTCGACCGCCATCGGCCGCATCGCCGGCAGGTCGAAAGCCTCCAGGATGCCGAGGATCTGCAACAGGGTCGCGCCGCCGCTGGTCGGCGGCGGATGGCCGCACACCGTGTGATCCCGGTAGGGCCGGCACAGCGCCGGGCGGACCTTGGCCTCGTAGCGGGCCATATCGCGCCGGCTCAGCTTGCCGGGATTGCCCGCCACGCTGCGGACGGTGCGCACGATGTCGCGCGCGATCGCCCCCTCGTAGAACGCCCGCGCGCCGTCGCGCGCCACAATCTCCAGCGTCCGCGCGTAGGCCGGGTTCTTCAGCAGATGGCCGACCGGCAGCGGTTCGCCGGCGTCGGTGTAGAAATAGGCGCGCGCCGGGGCGTAGGTGTCGAGGAAACGGTCGCGTGCGATCAGCGTGTGCAGGCGCGGCGTCACCTCGAAGCCCTGACGGGCGAGCTGGATCGCCGGCTGGAACAGCCGCGCCCAGGCCAGCTCGCCGTGGCGGGCGTGCGCCGTTTGCAGCATCGCCAGCGTGCCCGGCACGCCGACCGACCGGCCGCCGACGACCGCGTCCCAGAAGCCGATCGGCGTGCCGTCGTCCTGCAGGAACAGCGCTTCCGTCGCCGCCATCGGCGCGGTCTCGCGGCCGTCGAACGCGGTGACCGCGCCGCGCGCGGCATCGTAGCGCAGCAGGAACGCGCCGCCGCCGATCCCGCTCGACTGCGGCTCGACCAGGCCGAGCACCAGCTGTGTCGCGATCGCGGCGTCGATCGCGCTGCCGCCGGCGCGCAGGATCTCCCGCCCGGCCTCGGCGGCCAGCGGATGCGCGGCGACGACCATCCGCCGGTCGGCGGTCGCCGGCGCACGCGCCTCGGCACGGCCGCTCGGCGCTTCCGGCTCGGCCCGAGACCCGGGCTGGGCACAGGCCGCGAGGGTGAAAAGGAGGCAGGCGGCGGTGAGCAACGCACGCATGTCTGGGCCGGCTTTCGTCCCTGACCGACAAAGGGCGGACGCCGCAGGATAGCCGGATATCCGGCGGATACGAAAGCCGGGGGCGCCGCCGATCGGGCGGATCAGGCGCTCAGACCTGCGAGAGCTGTTTGCACAGCCGGAAGCTCTCCATCCGGTGGCCCAGGCCGGACAGGCGGCTGACCAGGCCCTGCGCGCCGCCGCCCGAGCAGGTGACGTTGGTGTGCACCGCCAGGCAGCCGTGCCGGCGCGCGGTGTCTTCCAGCGCGTCCGCCAGCGCATCGGCGATCCGGCTGGAGCCGACGATGTCGAGCGCGACGAAGTCCTCGGCGTCGAGCGTGGCGCCGTGGTCGGGGTGGGATTCCACCACCCAGGTGAACAGCCCCAGGATCAGCCCGCCGTCATCGACCAGCAGGGTGACCCCGGCGTCCGGGCGGGCCAGCAGGTCGCGCGCCCGCGCCTGCCAGTCCGCGACACTCAGTCGCGGGCGTACCATCTGGATCAGCGGGTAAGCCTGATCGATCCGTTCGGGCGTCAGGGCTTGGATCCTCAAACTTCGCATGCGGAGCCCGTGTCCTGCTGCCTCGGAGGTTCGGGCGATCGCGGTGGTCGCCGACGATCGAGCTGTCAGAGCCTGCCGCAGCCGTGCGCCTAGCTGCCTTGATGTACGTCAACCTAACTGGACAGTCCCTGTTGAACCGCGGTCGCTTTAGCGCCAGACTTGCGCCGACAACGATACTGGAGCGCGGCGCTCGACCATTGCGCCGGTCACGCTGGGAAAGCTGGGGTCAACGCCCGTGTCCGCGTTCGACGTGAACAAGATGACGCCGCTGAGCGAGGCCGCGCGGCGGCCTGCGCGTGCCCAGTCGCCCTGCCAGGCGTGCACGGTGCGCCACCTGACGGTCTGCGCGCCGCTCAACGACCAGGAGGTGCAGGAAGTCGCCGCGATCTCCCAGAACGTGGAGATGTCGCCGGGCGATCCGCTGTTCGACGAGGGCGAGCGCGCCAGTCAGGTTTACAACGTCACCGCCGGCACGATGAAGGTCTACAAGCTGCTGTCCGACGGACGGCGGCAGGTCACGGGCTTCCTGTTCCCGGGCGACTTCCTGGGCCTGGCGAACAACGACACCTACGCCTACTCCGCCGAGGCGGTGACCCACGCCACCCTGTGCCGCTTCCCGCGCGCCAAGCTGGACAAGCTGCTGGAGCGCTATCCCAAGATGGAAAAGCGCCTGCTGTCGATCGCCAGCCACGAACTGGCGGTGGCGCAGGAGCAGATGCTGCTGCTCGGCCGGAAGACGGCGAAGGAAAAGATCGCCTCGTTCCTGCTCACCCTGTCCGAGCGGGCGGAATCGCGCGGCCAGACGGGCAACCCGGTGTCGGTCCCGATGAGCCGCACGGACATCGGTGATTACCTGGGCCTGACCACGGAAACGGTCAGCCGCACCTTCACCAACCTGCGCGGCGGCGGCACGATCGCGCTGCGCAACGGCGGCAAGGTCGAAATCCTGGACGTGGACGCCCTGCACGACGTCGCTCAGGGCGACTGAGCCGGGTTTTCGGCGGTTCAAGCGGGGCGGGCGCGCAGCCTTGTTCCGCGCTTGCTCGCGGGAGACTGTCGAAGCACCGCACACGGCGAGTCCTGCCGGTATGCAGAAGTCGCCCTCAACGGTGCGGCGACCCGCCGATGCGCCCGCGCCTCTGCCTTGGCGTCCGCCCGCCCCGCCGCCCGCGGGTTTGCACCGCGAAACACAGGTATGTACAAACTTCCACTCCGCGGCCGTGCGCGCCCGGCGGTTGCCGCCGGCGCCGGCTGGCACGCGACAGCAGCGAAAGGGCGCCGTTTGTGACCGAGCCGACCGTCGAAACCGGATCCGACAGCCGCGCTGCGCGCCCGACCCCGGCGCGCCGGACCAGTGTGCGTGACATCCAGGCGCGCAAGGGCGGCACGCCGCTGGTCTGCCTGACCGCCTATACCGCGCCGATGGCGCGCCTGTTGGACGCGCACGCCGACCTGCTGCTGGTCGGCGACAGCCTGGGCATGGCGGTCTACGGCCTGGACACCACGCTCGACGTCAGTGTCGAGATGATGATCAACCACGGCCGGGCCGTCGCCAAGACGGCCGAGCGCGCCTGTGTCGTCGTCGATCTGCCGTTCGGCAGCTACCAGGAAAGCCCGGAGCAAGCGTTCCGCAACGCGGCCACCGTGCTGGCGCGCACCGGCGCCTCCGCGGTCAAGCTGGAAGGCGGCCAGGAGATGGCGGAGACGGTGCGCTTCCTGAGCGCCCGCGGCATCCCGGTGATGGGCCACGTCGGGCTGACGCCGCAGGCGGTGAACCAGCTGGGCGGCTTCCGCGTCCAGGGCCGCGACGAGGCCGCCGCCGAACGGATCCGCGGCGACGCCACGGCGATCGCGCGCGCCGGCGCGTTCGCGATCGTGGTCGAGGGGGTGATCGAGCCGCTGGCGCGGGAAATCACCCGGGCGGTCAAGATCCCGACCGTCGGCATCGGTGCGTCGGCCGACTGCGACGGGCAGGTGCTGGTCAGCGAGGACATGCTGGGCCTGTTCGGCGAGAACACGCCGAGGTTCGTCAAACACTACGCCCGCCTGGACCAGACGATCGACGCCGCCGTCCGGCAGTACGCCGAGGAGGTGCGTCAGCGCGGCTTCCCCGAGGCCGCGCACGTCACCCGCCCGCGCCAGAGCTAACCGCGCGGCCGCCGCTGATCCCGCAGCCGCAACAGCGAGCCCGCGCCATGACCCGAGCCGCGATGCAGACCGCAAGTCAGTCCGAGCTTCAGATCGTGCGTAGCGTGGCGGACCTGCGCCGGCAGGTGGGCGCCATGCGGGGCCGCGGCGAGAGTGTCGCGCTGGTCCCCACCATGGGCGCGCTGCACGACGGCCACCTGGCGCTGATCCGCCACGCCCGGCGGCGCTGCCGCCATGTGGTCGCCAGCCTGTTCGTCAATCCCAAGCAGTTCGACCGGCCCGACGACCTGGCCGCCTATCCGCGCGACGAAGCGGGCGACCGCGAGCAGCTGGCCGCCAACGGCTGCGACCTGCTGTTCGCGCCCGGCGTGGCACAGATGTACCCCGCGGGCTTTGCGACCAGCGTCAACGTCGCCCAGGTGACCGAGCCGCTGGAGGGCGCGCACCGGCCGGGCCACTTCGCCGGCGTCGCGACCGTGGTGGCCAAGCTGCTCTTGCAGTGCCTGCCCGACGTCGCGGCGTTCGGCGAGAAGGACTACCAGCAGCTGATCACCATTCAGCGCATGGTCCGCGACCTGGACATTCCGGTCGAGATCGACGGCGTGCCCACGGTGCGCGAGGCCGACGGCCTGGCCCTGTCCTCGCGCAACCGCCGGCTGAGCGCGGACGCGCGCGCCCGCGCCGCGGAGATCCATGCCGTGCTCACCGACAGCGCGGACGCGCTCGCGGACGGCCGCGGCTCGGCCGCGACGATCCTGGCGAAGGGGCGCGCGCGCCTGGGCCGGGCCGGGTTCGAGCCGATCGACTACCTCGACCTGCGCGCCGCCGACGACCTGACCCAGCTCGACCGCGCCGACCGGCCGGCGCGCCTGCTGGTCGCCGCCTGGCTGGACGGCGTGCGGCTGATCGACAACGTCCCGGTCGTACCGGCCCGGCGCTGAGCCTACGAGACTCCTAGATCTGCATGCTTGAAGGCCGAAACGGCCTGCCAGCTGAATGTAGCTCTAACTTCTTGAAGAGAGGGCAAGATTCAGCTGAAAAGTGGGTCCACCTTTCAGCATCTTGCCCTAGACGAGACAATGGACCTGCAGCCCCGCCCCGCCGACGTCGAGGTGCGCGCGCTCGGCCAGATCGCGCCGCGCTCCAAGATTGCCTACTGCTTTTCCTGCGACCAGCTGCTGCTGCTGATCTCCAATTCCGGCCACGGCAACATCCTGCGCGGCCGCGACAAGCGGGACTTCGACTACGGCGGCTGGTGCGATCTGAAGTCGGGCCGGCTGTGGCCGACCAACGGCACCGTCTCCGCCGTCCCGCCGAAATGGCGCCAGGTCATCCAGGGCGCGCTCGAAAACCACTTCCGGACGTTCCTGGACTGGAAGTAGGCCGCTCGAAGCCGAGCCGGATCGCAAGCGGCGTATCGCCTTGGCATCTTGCCCTAGAAGCCGGCGCCGGCCCGCATCGCCTGCAGACCCTCGACCAGGCGGCCCTCGCGCTGCATCAGGCGGTCGGCGATCTCGACCATGCGGCGGTTTGGCCAGGCGCCCGGGCGGATCCGGGCGACATGGCGAAACGCCTCCGCCTCCTTCCCGGGATTGCGCTGGGCGAGCAGGATCGCCGCCGCGGCGGTCGAGCGCGACACGCCGGCGTGGCAGTGCACCAGCAGATGCGCGTTGGGCGCGCCGTCCTGCAGTTCCGCGGCGAACGCCAGGATCCGCTCCACGTCCGGCTGCTCCGGCGCCTGCGCATCGCCGATCGGAGCGCTGACGTCGTGGAACCGCAGCACCCAGTGCCGGCGCAGCGCGGCGTAGCGCTCGAACGTCCGCGGGACCGGCGTTTCCGGGTCCAGGATCGACAGCACGTGCGTCACCGGCGCCTGCGCGTGCGCGCGCAATTCGTCGAGCCCGCAGATCGTCAGGTCGAAATCGGCGATGTCGGACGGTACGCCATGCGGATCGGCCATGGGCCGGCCTCCCAGGGGGTATGAGGTTGGCGCGCCGGAACAGCGCGCTCGCTGCGGTATGTAGGCCGCCAGCCGTCCCGCCGCCAGCCGACCGGTCGATTTCACGCGGCGAACCGGGCAGAAACTGCCGGCCCGCACGGCCGTGCGGGCCCGCGCGCCGGGGCGGGACGCCCCCGTCGGACGCGCGAACGCGGGCGTCCGCGCCCGCCGTCGCCGGCTGGCACGCGCCGTGCATGCCATCGGACGATGCGCCGGCGAGGCGCGGCCCACCAGACGGACACGAGACGCCCATGACCGCAGCGACGATCTTCGACGGCGGGCGCGCGAACGGCCGGCGCCGGCCATTCGCAGACCTGTTCGCCGGCAGCGAGCACGAGCGCTCGGCGGCGCCCACGATGGACGGGACCGGCGGGACGCGCGCCGACGCCAGCCGATCCGGGACTACCGGCACCCAGCGGGCGTACCCCAACGCGCCCAGCCTGTCCGACTACCTGCACGCCCTGGACCAGACGGCCGCGCGCAGCGAGCGCACGCAGATCCGCGAGACCCTGGTCGAGGTCACGCCGCGCGAGATCCAGACGGTGATCGAGAAAGCGGCCAAGGCGAAGGCGCGCTACCTCGCCGCCGTGCTCGACCTCGCCGAGGTCGAGGCGTTGCCGGAAGCCAAGCAGATCGAGACGCTGGAAACCGCCCGCGCCCGTCACGAGGCGATGCAGGCCGGGGTTGCCGCGCTGACCACGGCCCTGCGCGCGGGCCAGATCAAGGTGGCGGACGTGATCCCGGACCGCTGGCCCGGCCCGGAGACGCGTTAGAGCTACATGCTTGAACGCCGAAACGGCCTTCAAACTGAATTCTGCTCTAACTGCTTGAAGAGAGCGCAAGATGCCCGACGAAAGCGGTTTCGGGTTGCATCGATCCTGCTCTCGTTCGTCCGGTCCGCCGGACGACCGGGCGGGTCAGGGGCGCGAGGACTCGTTGCCGTCGGCGTCTTCGCGCAGCGCCAGGATCGCCGCGCCCACCAGATGGGCGGGCTGGTTCTTGTCGAGCGTGCGCAGTTCCTCGTAGAGATAGGCGAGGAACCGCTCGATCGCCTGCGCGTCCTCCGCGGAATCGCGGGATCCGGAGGCTCCGTCGGCCTTGCCCGGTTCGACGACGCCGACCGGCCCGTCGTTCGAATAGACCAGTTCCAACGTCCGGCGCCTGTTGCCCGCCATTTCGCTTCCCTTCTGCGCGCAGATGCGCGCGGCCTGCGGACCGGCGCCCCCTCGGCACCGGCAGCCCGATCGTCTTCGACTGCCCGCCCACCCATCCGCGTGAACGACCGAGCCGGCGCCCCGGTGGTGCCAGCCGGGACCGGCACAGACCGCCACGGACGCGCCATTTTAGACGCGGACATGCGGTGAGCTTATACGACAGCTTGAGCCGGCTATACTACCAACGTGTAGGTAAATACTGGCATCTTCCGCGACAGGAATCCAGCCTGATCGCGACCTGAATAGCAACAAGAATTAATAGATTAACTTAGATATTGGCAGCCCCGTCCCGCCCGGGGTGACGCCGGCCGGGCGGCTGCGGTTGGCAAACCCGCCGCCGGTCACCCGGGCGCTGCGCGCGCGACGCGATCTTGCGGTCAGCTCGGACCGGCCGCGAGGTTTCCGCGCCGCCGCCGCGTGCTCTAAGCTTGCAAGGCAGCAACCGCGCGACCCCGGCCAAGCCGGTTCCGATCCGCTGACGAGACCGCAGACATGACCGACCCCGCCCCCGATCTCGCGACCGCCGTCGACGCGCTGGCGCGACGGCGCACGACCGCCGCCGACCTGGCGGCGCAGGCGATCGCCGCGCACGACCCCGAGCTCAACGCCTACGCCGCCTGGACGCCGGAAGCGACCCGGAGCCAAGCCGCCGCCGCGGACGCCGCCCGCGCGGCTGGGGTGGATACCGGGCCCCTGATGGGGGTTCCGGTGTCGCTCAAGGACATCTATGCCGCCGCCGGCTGGCCGACCCACGCGGGGTCGCCGAAGGCGTTGCCGGCCGCGCGGTGGGAGCGCGACGGCCCGCTGGTCGCCAAGCTGCGCCGCCAACTGGCGGCGATCACCGGCAAGACCAACACGGTGGAGTTCGCCTTCAGCGGCCTCGGCACCAACCCGCATTGGGGCGCGCCGCGCAATCCCTGGGACCGCAGCCGGGTCGCCGGCGGCTCGTCCAGCGGGGCCGCGGTGTCGGTGCGCGAGGGCAGCGCGCTGCTGGCGCTCGGCACCGACACCGCCGGGTCGATCCGCGTGCCCGCCGCGATGACCGGGCTTGCCGGCCTGAAGCTGGGCGCCGGCCGCTGGCCGACCGAGGGGATCGTGCCGCTCAGCCACCTGCTGGACACGCCCGGCCTGATCGCCCGCACCGCCCGCGATCTCGCGCTCGGCTACGGCGCATTGGACGGCGACGCGCCGACGGCCGCGCCCGCGGCCCTGCCGGACCTGACCGGGGTGCGGCTGTGCGTCCCGACCGGGGTGGTCTGGGACGACGCCTCGCCTGGCGTCACGGAGGCGGTGGAACGGGCGCTGAGCGCGCTGGAGGCCGCGGGCGCCCGGCTGCTGCGCCGCGACGTGCCGGAGGTCGAGGCGGCGATCGAGGTGTTCCGCACCACCAACCTGGCGGGCCCGGACCTGTACCGGCTGTTGGCGACCGAGCTCGACGGCTGGCTGGACACGGTCGATCCCTCGATCCGCCAGCGCCTGGACAAGGCGACCGAGGTGCCGGCCTGGCAGTGGCTGGCCGCGCGCGCCCGGGTCGCCGAGGTGTCGCGCGATGCCGCCCAGCGCCTGCGCGACTGCGACGCCCTGGTGACGCCGACGGTCGCGCTGTCGCCGCCGGAGGTCGAGGCGATGCAGGCGCCGGACAGGTTCGCTGCGGCGAACGGGCTAGCCCTGCGCAACACGGCGGTGGCCAATTATCTGACCATGGCGGGCGTGACCCTGCCGGCGGGACTGGACGCCGCCGGCCTGCCGGTCGGGCTGCAACTGCTGGGCCAGCCGGGCACGGAAGCGCGTCTCTTGGCGCTCGCCCAGGCGGTCGAGCGGGTGCTCGGCACCGCCGACGACCGGCTGGGTGCGCCGCCCGCCCCTACGCGCGGGCGCTGACACGGCGTGTCGCACCTGCTGCCCCGGTTCCCCGGCGCGGGTTAATGGCATAGAGCAAAATCGATGACGGTCGCGTCGACCTTGATCGTGAATTTTGCTCTAACTGCTTGAAGAGAGAGCAAGATTCAGCTGAAAGGTGGCTTCACCCTGCAGCATCTTGCTCTAGCTTGCGCGCCGCCGCGGCGGGGAGGTTGCCAGCGCAAGCGTTTCCGCGAGGAGGGCACGCGCCATGTTCGAGAACATCCTGATCCCGATCCGGCCGAACCGTCCCAGCACCTGGCGGAAGGCGCTGCCGATGGCGGTCAGCGAGGCGCAACGCTACGGCGCGAAGCTGCACGTGATCACCGTCACCTCCGATGTCGATCCCGAGGACGACAAGAAGACGGCGCACGACGTGGCGCGCGATCTGCAGGAACTGGTCGACGAACAGGTGCCGGGCGGCGTCGCGGTGGAGGTGCAAATCTACAAGGGCGCCACGGTCCACCGGAACGTCTGCAAGGCGGCCCTGGAGCGCACCTGCGATCTGATCGTGATGAATTCGCACCGGCCGGACCTGCGCGCCTACCTGATTGGCTCAAACGCCGCCCAGGTCGTGCGCCACGCCCCTTGCTCCGTCCTGGTGGTGCGGTAGGGCAGCCGGGTCGACCGTTGCGCGGCTCAGGCCGGAAGCGCGTCGCGCCCCTCCTGCATCTGCCAGATGGCGTCCAGCGGGCGCAGCGTCTCGCCGAACGCGGCGGTGAGGATCTGCGCCAGGTCGGCAGCGTCGGCCACGCCCGGCTCGCGGCTAAGCCACGCGAAATAGGCGCTGAGGTTGGTCATCGCCAAGCGCGGGCCGGGGCGCGCGCCCTGTCCCAACGCGCCGGCCTCGAGCGGCTCGTACAGGATCGCCTGCTGCAGCTGCTCGGCCGCCAGTTCCTGGTCCTTGACGCTGCTGCGCAGCAGCTCGGCCGGGGCGGCGGGTGCCGCGTCCTGCTGCTTCAGCCACTGCCGGACGGCGCGCAGCGGCTGCACGACCGACTGTTGCCAGTCCGCCACCCGGTCCGTGAGCTCGGCGATATCCGCGCGCGACAGGCGGAAGCCCGCGTGGCCCGCCCAGGTGCACAGGAGCAGCAGGTTGACGTCGAGCCCGTGGCGGTCCTGCAGCGACAGGCATGCGCTGTCGACCCCGGGCCGGCCGTAAAGCGCCAGCGAGAACTGCCAGAACGGGGTATCGAGACGCGCGTCCATATCGCCCTCCTACCAGCATGCGGGTAAGTTTTTAATTAAAGTACCGCGCGTGCCGTGTCGCTCCCCAAGCCCTCACGCCGGTGCCCTAAAGCACCGGATCGGTGTCGCCGAGCGAGATGCCCAGCCCGCGGGCGGTGCGCACCAGCGCGCTGTCGCGTTCCACCGCCTGGAACTGGTCGATCGCGTCGCGCAGCGGCACGTCGACCACCTGCCGGTTCTGCCAGGCGACCATCCGATCGTACGTGCCGGCGGCCACCAGGTCGACCGCATGCACGCCGAACACCGAGGCCATCAGGCGATCGCGGCTGACCGGCATGCCGCCGCGCTGGACATGGCCCAGCACGGTGACCCGGACTTCCGCCCCGGTCGCTTCGGCGATCCGGCCGCCGATGTAGTGTCCGATCCCGCCGTAGGTGGTGCCGCCCCCGCTGTGCTGCTGGCGCACCGGCTCGCCGGTTTCGGTCTGCACCGCCTCGGCGACCACGACCAGGGCGAAGTTGCGCCCGCTTCGGCGGATCGCCTCGATCTGTTGGGCGACCGCGTCAATGCTGTAGGGAATCTCCGGGATCAGGATCACGTCCGCGCCGCCGGCGATGCCCGAGGCGAGCGCGATATGCCCGGCGTCGCGGCCCATCACCTCCAGCACCATGACCCGGTTGTGGCTGGCCGCGGTCGGCTGCAGGTTGTCGAGCGCGCTGGTGGCGACGCTGACCGCGCTGGCGTAGCCGATCGACACCTCGGTCGCGCCGACATCGTTGTCGATCGTCTTGGGCACGCCGACGAAGTTCCAGCCGCCGATCCCGGCCAGCTTGCGCAGGATCGCCATCGACCCGTCGCCGCCGATCCCGATCAGCGCGTCCAGGCCGAGTTCGTGATAGCCCTGCGCCACCTCCGGGGCGCGGTCGACCCGGTTGCCGTCGCTGTCGACGTAATGGAACGGGTCGTTGGAATTGGTGCTGCCCAGCACCGTGCCGCCCTTGCGCAGCAGGGTGCCGTCGAAGTCGTTCGGGTCGAGCCGGACGGCGTCGACCGGCCGGCGCATCAGGCCGACGGTGCCCGCGCGGATGCCATGGACCTCGTAGCCGTAGGCCTGCGCGCGCTTGCCGGCGGCACGGATCACCGCGTTCAGCCCGGCGCAGTCGCCGCCGCTGGTCAAAATGCCCAGACGTCTGTGTTCGGCCATTGCCTACCGTGCGTCGCTTTGGTCCCAATTTGCCTGGAAGTGTCCCGGAAACGACGGATGTTCGCAAGGCGAATACCCGCGCGCTGCCCCTTTGCAGCGCACCATCTGGGTAAAAAATCCGGGGCGGGAAAGGCAAACACGACTCCCAGGGGCTGGCCGCGACGCGTATAGTCGGCCCCCGCGGGCCGTGCGCCTACGCGCCTTTTGAACCGGACGAGAGCCGTCAGAAGCCGGACATGGACGACAACACCTTCGGCGAAACCGACTACGACACCGAGCTGCGCCGCCGTCTCCAGGAGCTGGAGAGCGAACACCGCGATCTGGACGACGTCATCGAGCGGCTGTCCGAGGGCTCGATCAACGACCAGCTGCAGATCAAGCGGCTGAAGAAGCGCAAGCTGCAGCTCAAGGACGAGATCACCAAGATCCGCAGCCGCCTGCTGCCGGACATCATCGCCTAGAGCAATATGCTGAAAGGTGAAGCCACCTTTCAGCTGAATCTTGCTCTCTCTTCAAGCAGTTAGAGTAAAATTCACGATGAAGGTCGACTCAATCTTGATCGATTTTGCTCTAGCACCACGACCCCGGCCGACGCTCGCGCCCGCCGGCCTGAAGCACCGTGTGGTGACGCGGGCGTGCGCTCTTGTCAGGCATGGATCGGGTGAGAATACTGCGCGCTCCCACGATCCAGCGATCACCACGCGACAGCAAAAGGACCCCGCATGGCGGAGCCCGTCGTCGGCATCATCATGGGCAGCCAGTCCGACTGGCAGACCATGCAGAACACCGCGGACACGCTCGACCGGCTGGGCGTGGCGTACGAAACGCGCATCGTCTCCGCCCACCGCACGCCCGAGCGCATGGTCGACTACGCCAAGACCGCCCGGGAGCGCGGCCTGAAGGTGATCGTCGCCGGCGCCGGCGGCGCCGCGCACCTGCCGGGCATGGTGGCGTCGATGACGCCGCTGCCGGTGTTCGGCGTGCCGGTGCAGTCGAAGGCGCTGAACGGCTGGGACAGCCTGCTGTCGATCGCCCAGATGCCGGGCGGCGTCCCGGTGGGTACGCTGGCGGTCGGGCGCTCCGGCGCGGTCAACGCCGGGCTGCTGGCGGCCGGCGTGATCGCGCTGCTCGACCCGAAGGTGGCCGACGCGCTGGACGCCTACCGCGCCGAGCAGAGCGCCGGCGTTGCCGAGGCGCCGCGCGACGACGCCTGAGCCCTTCGACCCCTCGGTTTGAGAGCCGTTTAGCCGCATGACCTTTCCGCTCGCCCCCGGTTCCGTGATTGGCATCCTGGGCGGCGGCCAGCTGGGCCGCATGGCGGCGCTGGCCGCCTACCCGCTCGGCTACCGGGTCCACGTCTACACCCCAAAGGCGGACGACCCGGCGACCCAGGTAACCGACCGCGCGACCGTCGCCGCCTATGACGACGGCGATGCGCTGGCCGCGTTCGCGCGCAGCGTCGACGTCGTGACCTACGAGTTCGAGAACGTGCCCGCGCGCACCGCCGAGATCCTGGGCGAGAGCGTGCCGTTGCGCCCGAGCCATCACGTGCTGGCGATCTGCCAGGACCGGCTGAAGGAAAAGGACTTCCTGCGCGACCACGGCATCCCGATCACCGAGTACGCCGAGGTGACCAGCGAAACCGGCCTCGCCAACGCGCTGCACCCGAAATCGGTGGGCAAGCCCGCGGTGCTGAAAACGGTGCGCGGCGGCTACGACGGCAAGGGCCAGGTGATGATCGGATCCGACGGCGACCCGAAAGCCGCCTGGGCGGAGATGGCCGGCGGCGCGGACCAACCGGTGGGCATCCTGGAAGCGTTCGTCGATTACGCGCTGGAGGCCTCGGTGGTCGTCGCGCGCGGTGCTGCCGGGGAGATCGACAGCTACGTTCCGGTGGAGAACCGGCACGCGGACCACGTGCTGGCCCGGACGATCGCGCCCGCGGAGCTGTCGCGGACGACCGCGCAGCGGGCGCGCGAGGTCGCGCACGCGGTCGCGCACGCGATCGATCTGGTCGGGGTGATGGGCGTCGAGCTGTTCGTCACCCATGACGGCGAGGTGCTGGTCAACGAGCTGGCCCCGCGTCCGCACAACTCCGGCCACTGGACGATCGACGCCTGCCCGGCCTCGCAGTTCGAGCAGTTCGTCCGCGCGGTCGCCGGCCTGCCGCTGGCGACCTTCGAACGCCATTCGGACGCGGTGATGGACAATCTGCTGGGCGACGACGCCGCGCGCTGGCTGGACTTCGCCCGCGATCCCGACGCCCGCCTGCACCTCTACGGCAAGGCCGACGCGCGCCCGGGCCGCAAGATGGGGCACGTCACCCGGCTCAAGCCCCGGCGCGGTTGAAGCGCCCCGCCGGCCGGTTCACGTGCCGTCGGCGGGTTCAGCCGTCCCCGGCGCCGCCGGCGGCAGCGTCAGGGCCACGCGCGTACCGTCCCCTGGCGCGCTGTCGAGCGCGAAGCTGCCGCCCATCTGTTCGGTCAGCAGGCGGGCGCGCGCGACGTTGAGGCGCGGGCTGGTATGCCGGGCCCGGTCGTCGCTCCGAACGCCGCGGGTCAGGTAATCCTCGCCGTCGATCTGGGCGAACGGGACCTGCACCGTGGCGGCTTCCGCGGGCGTCATGCCGGCGCCGGTATCCGCGATCTCGACCGTGACGCCCGACGGACTCGCGGCCGCCGACAGCGCGACGCGCCCGCCGGCCCGGGTGAACCGCACGGCGTTGGACAACAGGATCGCGAGCACCTGCGCCAGCGCATCCGCGTCGATCCGCACCGCTGGGAGATTTTCCGGGACGCCGGCCTCGAAGCTCAGCCCGGCCTGCCGCGCCGCCGGGTCCCAGCGGTCGGCGGCATCCAGCAGCAGCGGCGCGGGATCCTGGACGCGCAGGTCGAGCTTGCGGCCGCCGGCTTCCAGTTCGGTGATGTCGAGCATGCCGTCGACCATGCCTAAGAGATGCCGGCCGCTGCTCTCAACCTCCTCGGCATAGTCGGCGTACTTGGCGTTCCCGACCGGGCCCAGCAGCTGCTGGGCGATCACTTCGGAATAGCCGATCACGGCGTTGAGCGGCGTGCGCAGCTCGTGGCTCATGTGCCCCAGGAAGCGCGACTTGGCCGCGCTCGCCGCGGCGGCGCGGTCGCGTTCGCGCCGCCAGCGTTCGGCCAGGTTGCGGTTGCGCAGGCCGAGCGCGACGCTGTCCCGGAAGCCGTGGTTGAGGTGCTTGGCCATCACCCACAGCAGCAACCCCCAGAAGCCGACGAAGGCGGCGATCGTCAGGCTCGGATCGCCGTCCAGGTAGACCAGCCGCGCGGCATAGGGGGCGAGCGCCGGAAAGATGAACCCGGCAAACGCGAGCAGACTGTTGGTGTAGCCGGCGATCGCCGCGGCCGACAGGGCGGCCATCAGGAACGCGGTCATCAGCTTGGAACTGTCGGTGGCGAGGTCGCCGGCGAACCCGACAGAGCTGCCCCACAGGCAGCCCGCGACGGTCGAGCCGACGGCGAACGCCAGCGTCCAGCGCCGGCTTTCGTCGAGCGCGCGCGGCCGGCTCAGGAACAGACGCGCCAAGCCGTAGCGCAGCAGCGTCCAGCTGGCCAGCACGCCCGCCCAGAGCCCCAGCCACAGCGTGTCCGCCTTGCCCCAAAGCGCCAGGGTCAGCAGGACCAACGCGCCGAAGTTGGCCACGATCAACGGCCCGGTCCGGCGGTACAGCCCGGCGATCATCGCGCTGTCGATCTCGCGCGGGTCGACCGGCTCCTGGTCCGCCGCCTGCGCCGCGGCGCGGAGCGGATCGTCCTGCGCGCCGGCGCGCGGCGTATCGGGGGCGGAAGACACCGGGG
>NZ_NRRL01000014.1 GCF_016583645.1 Rhodovibrio sodomensis
GTTCAGCTTGGCCTCGACCTTGGCCAAGCGCTCCTCCAGCGCCACGATGTAGTCGACCAGTTCGTCCTTGGAATGCTGCTTCAGCTCTTCCCGCCGACTCATACCATTCTGGAATCATACCAGAGTCCGGGCGTAAAGAGCTGACCCGAGCTGCTGCTGGACTGATCCGGCAGGCTAGAAACTCACGGGCCCACCCCCGGGGGTGAGCAGCTACACACTATCTTTCGCCTCTTGCTCCTGAACATTTTCAGCCACCCACTCCAATCGATAAGTAGGTGTCATATTGACAAAATTGATGAAGTCCTGTGGATGAACGGTGCCTTCTCCTCTATATTTGACCAGTAAGCTTAAAATCGCTGAAAAGCAGGTCAACATTCTGTTGTGTTTCAGTTTGTAATTCTTTACACGCCTCTTAACTTTTTGCTTCTCGGGCTCAGTCTTTGTGCGCGCTTCGTAATTTACACAAAAGGTTCGCCAAAGCCGCATAACGTCATTCACAAGAAATGTTGGCACAAACTCGTCGCGATGATCTTCATAATCGCGCCAATATTTCGCTACAACATCATCTACAACCGTCTGATAAACATCTTGCCCCACGAGCGGTTGGCTCTCTAGTAACAACAGAAGGCGCGCTGTCAGGGTATTCTGAACGTCATCTTCGGGCGTTCCAAGATTTTTGATAAGCTTCGAACCAGTATAATGCAGCAGGTATTCGCCATCGCCATCAAAATCTGGAAGGCCCAATGACTTAATGGCCTCAATTAAATCAGCTTTCACCACGATTTCATCAAGCCGATTTAAATACCGCTGCGGTTCACGGCCACCAGAGGAATTGTCCGAGTCTTGACCCTCAAAGCTTGGGAGTCCTACGATGAATAAATCAAGGTCACTTTCATTTGTAGCCTCTAAACGACCGTAGGAACCTGTGGCATATACACAAGCTTTACCGTCACATAATCCGCGAGCTCGCTCAAGTTTTCCAACAATTTGTCTAATGTTCTCGCTTGACACCTGACGGCGCCGGGTGAGTTCGTTCATATCACGCCTTCCATTCAGCGATTTTCGCAAAAATTTCCGCCTGCTCAATTGCGTCATCTACTGCGAAATGTGTGTGCTCACGCTCAGGTTGCAACCAATCCGGTAATTTAGACCTCCCTGCGCTCGAGAATGGCAGATTAGCCTTTATGGAGACAGCCGTTTTAATATCGAAGCATCGTGAATAACCGAATGGCGACCCTTTATCTGAAAACGCAATGAAATACCAATACAGCCAAGTCCAGTCAAAGCTTACCGGATACGCAGCTAGGACCGGTTTGGTCTCACCTGCTAATGACATCACCCAATCCCATGCATCATTCATCGCATCTTTTGGAGAAGCCCCTTCACGTTGCAACCTCTCTCTATCAAGTTGATTTATATTTAAAGCTTCTACTTCGTAATTTTCAGAGATTGGTTTGATTTCACGGTAGAAAATTTGGTCATATTTACTTGGTTTCTCGAAAGTCTGCCCGTCATATTGCCCGGCATAGACAAGCGCAAAGGACAACATTGAGTATGGCCCAGGAATCGGACCATCGGTCTCCACGTCCGCGGAAAAATATGTATCACCGATTTTCACGACATTACTCGTGCTTTCCGCGTTGCCTTTTCTGACCGCTAGTTTGTCACACTGAGACGAACACGCCGAATCAAAAGGTGTCATCTTTATCCGCTCTACCCCAAGATATGCCACTTCCGTGTCCTGTGGAGCATAGTTCTTGTGTGTCATATATCGCAAGCGTCCATTTATCCGTTAAGCGATAGCCTATGCGGCGTCTACCCTACTCCGCCGGCTCCGCGCGGGCCTCGCGGCCTTCGTGGGTGAGCGGCTGTTCCAGGTGGGCGATGATTTCCTTGGGCACCACCTGCCAGAAGTGCTCGCGCTCGGCCTGCCAGTCGATCAGCAGCCGTTCGGCGAAGCGGGACTGGGTCTCGCGGACGTGCTCGGCGATCAGGTCGCGCAGCACGCTCTCCCAGTAGTCGGTCTGGATCCGCTGCCAGGTTACCTGGTCCGGGTTCACGCGCCGCTCGAAGTCGCCGTCGGGGTCGTAGACGTAGGCCATGCCGCCGGTCATGCCGGCGCCGAAGTTCGGTCCGACGTTGCCGAGGATCACCGCGGTGCCGCCGGTCATGTACTCGCAGCCGTTGGCGCCGCAGCCCTCGACCACGGCGACGGCATCGGAGTTGCGCACGCAGAACCGCTCCCCGGCCTGGCCGGCGGCGAACAGCCGGCCGCTGGTGGCGCCGTACAGCACCGTGTTGCCGACGATCGAGTTTTTCTGGCTCTCCAGCGGGCTGGCCGTGGTCGGCCGGACGACGATGGTGCCGCCCGACAGGCCCTTGCCGACGTAGTCGTTGGCGTCGCCGAACACCTCCAGTTTCAGGCCCTGCACGGCGAACGCGCCCAGCGACTGGCCGGCGGACCCGCGCAGGCGCACGGTCGCGTGGCCCGGGCGCAGCCCGGTCATGCCGAACTTGCGCACGATGTGCGAGGACAGGCGGGTACCGATCGCCCGCTGGGTGTTCCGGATGGTGTACTGCAGCTGCATCTTCTCGCCGTCCGTGAACAGCGTGCGGGCGTCTTCCACCATCTGCGCGTCGAGCGTCTCGTCCACCTCGTTGCGGCCCTTGCGGGTGCAGTAGGTGGCATACTCGCCCGGGTCCGGGCGGGCCAGCAGCGGGTTCAGGTCGAGATCGTCCAGGTTGGGCGCCCCGCGGTTGACCTGATGCAGCAGCTCGGTGCGGCCGATCACCTCGTTCAGCGTGCGCGCGCCCAGCGAGGCCAGCACCTCGCGAACCTCCTCGGCGATGAAGGAGAACAGGTTGACCACCTTCTGCGGGGTCCCGGTGAACTTCTCGCGCAGCTTGGGGTCCTGGGTGCAGACGCCCACCGGACAGGTGTTGGAGTGGCACTGCCGGACCATGATGCAGCCCACGCTGACCAGCGAGGCGGTGCCCACGCCGAACTCCTCGGCCCCCAGGATCGCCGCGGTGACGATGTCCCGGCCGGTCTTGAGGCCGCCGTCGGTGCGCAGCTTCACCCGGTGGCGCAGCCGGTTCAGGGTGAGCACCTGGTGGACCTCCGACAGCCCCATCTCCCAGGGGATGCCGGCGTACTTGATCGAGGTCAGCGGGCTGGCGCCGGTGCCCCCCGAGTGGCCGGCGATCAGGATCACGTCGGCCTTCGCCTTGGCCACGCCGGCGGCGATCGTGCCGATGCCCGAGCGCGCGACCAGCTTGACGCAGACCTCGGCGTCGGGATTGATCTGCTTCAGGTCGTAGATCAGCTGCGCCAGATCCTCGATCGAGTAGATGTCGTGGTGCGGCGGCGGGCTGATCAGCGGCACGCCCGGGGTGGCGTGGCGCAGCTTGGCGATGATGTCGGTGACCTTGAAGCCGGGCAGCTGCCCGCCCTCGCCGGGCTTGGCGCCCTGGGCGACCTTGATCTCGATCTCCCGGCAGTTGTTCAGGTACTCCGCCGTCACGCCGAACCGGCCCGAGGCGACCTGCTTGATCGCGGAGTTCGGGTTGTTGCCCTTGTCGTCCGGCTTGAAGTGCGCCGGGTCCTCGCCGCCCTCGCCGCTGTCGGACTTGGCGCCGATCGAGTTCATCGCGATGTTGAGCGTCTTGTGCGCTTCCGGGCTCATCGCGCCCAGCGACATGCCCGGCGTGACGAAGCGCTTGCGGATCGCGGTGATCGATTCGACCTCCTCGACGGACACTGGACGCACGTTCTTGGTGTTGAAGTCGAGCAGGTCGCGCAGCGTGGTCGGCGGCAGGATGCGCATGCCCTCGGAGAATTTCTTGAAGGTCGAATAGCTGTCGCTCGCCACGGCCGACTGCATCACGTGGATCAGCTGGCCGTCCCACGAGTGCCGCTCGCCGCGCCGGCGGTACTTGTAGAAGCCGCCCACCGGCAGGGCGATGAAGTCTTCCGACCAGGCGCGCTCGTGCAGCTCCAGCACCTTCTGCTGGATGCCGGACAGCCCGATCCCGGAGATCCGCGAGGGCATGCCGGGGAAGAACTCGTCGACCAGGGTGCGCGACAGGCCCACGGCCTCGAAGTTGTAGGCGCCGCGGTAGGAGGCCAGCACCGAGATGCCCATCTTGGACATGATCTTGAGCAGGCCCTCGTCGACCGCCTTCTTGAAGCGCTGCAGGCACGCTTCGATGCTCATGTCCGGGAACAGGCCGCGGGCGTGCCGGTCGGCGATCGACTCCTGCGCCAGGTAGGCGTTGACCGTGGTCGCGCCGACGCCGATCAGCACGGCGAAGTAGTGCACGTCCAGGCACTCGCCGGAGCGGACGTTGAGCGAGGTGAAGGTCCGCAGCTTCTGGCGCATCAGATAGGTGTGCACCCCGCCGGTCGCGAGGATCATCGGCAGCGGTGCCTTGTCCGGGCCCAGCGCCTTGTCGGACAGCACGATGTGCTCGCAGCCGCCGCGCACCGCGTCCTCGGCGTCCTGCTGCACCCGCAGCAGGGCGGCGTGCATGGCGGCCTCGCCGCCGGCCGGATCGAACGTGCAGTCGATCTCCGCCACCGTGTCGCCCATGTAGGCGCGCATGGACTCGAACTCGGCGTTGGTCAGCACCGGGCTGTCCAGCTGCAGCAGCCGGCACTGGCTGGCGTCCTCGTCCAGGATGTTGCCCAGGTTGCCCAAGCGGGTCTTCAGCGTCATCACCATCTTCTCCCGCAGCGAATCGATCGGCGGGTTGGTGACCTGACTGAAGTTCTGCCGGAAGAAGTGGTGCAGCGGCCGGTAGCGGTCGGACAGCACCGCCAGGGGCGTGTCGTCGCCCATCGAGCCGATGCCTTCCTTGGACTCCTCGACCATCGGGTGGAGGACCATCTCCATGTCCTCCATCGTCTGGCCGAACGCGAGCTGCCGGCGGCGCAGGTTCTGCTTGTCGTATTCCGCGTGCTCGCCGTGCTCGGGCCGGACGATGTCGTCGATCTTGGTGATCTGCTTGACCCACTCGCCGTAGGGCTGCTGACCGGCCAGCACGTGCTTGATTTCCTCGTCGTGGTAGAGCGTGCCGGCTTCCAGATCGACGGCGATCATCTGGCCGGGGCCGATCTTGCCCTTCTCGACGATGTGCTGCTCGTCCAGGCGCACCATGCCGGTCTCGGAGCCGACGAACAGCAGCCCGTCGTCGGTCACCGTGTAGCGCAGCGGGCGCAGGCCGTTGCGGTCCATGCCGCCCAGCACCCAGCGGCCGCCGAAGGCGCAGATCGCCGCCGGGCCGTCCCACGGCTCCATCACCGAGTTGCAGTAGCGGTAGAGGTTCTTCAGTTCCTCCGGCATCGACCGGTCGGCGGAGAAGGATTCGGGAATCAGCAGCGTCTTCGCCATCGGCACGCTGCGCCCGGCGCGCACCAGCAGCTCGAAGGTGGCGTCGAGCGCGGCCGAATCGCTCGAGCCGGCCTGCACCACGGGCTTCACGTCCTCGATCCGGTCGCCGAAGCGCGGGTGGTCCAGCCGGCACTCGTGCGCCTTCATCCAGTTCACGTTGCCGCGCAGCGTGTTGATCTCACCGTTGTGGGCGAGCACGCGGAACGGCTGGGCCAGCGGCCAGGTCGGGAAGGTGTTGGTCGAGTAGCGCTGGTGGAAGATCGCGAAGGAGGAGACGAAGCGCGTATCCTCCAGATCCGGGTAGAAGCTCGTCAGCTGCTCCGCCAGGAACATGCCCTTGTAGATGATCGACCGGCAGGACAGGGAGCAGCAGTAGAAGTCCTTGATCGACTCCTCGGCGACCGCTTTCTCGATCCGCCGGCGGATCACGTAGAGGTCGAGGTCGAAGTCGCTGGCCGAGCGCCCGCGGGCGTTGGAGATCATGATCTGCTCGATCTCCGGGCGGGTCGCGTTCGCCTTCTCGCCGATCACGCCGGTGTTCACCGGCACCTGGCGCCAGCCGTAGATCGTGTAGCCGTACTTCAGGATCTCGCGCTCGACGATGACGCGGCAGCGCTCCTGGGCGTCCAGGTCGGTGCGCGGCAGGAACATCATGCCCACGGCGACGCGCTCCGGCCCCGGCTTGTGGCCGGCGGCGGCGATGTGCTCGTGGAAGAAGTCTTGCGGGATCTCGACGTGGATGCCGGCGCCGTCGCCGGTCTTGCCGTCCGCGTCGATCGCGCCGCGGTGCCAGACCGCCTTCAGGGCGTCGATCCCGGCCTGCACGACATCGCGCCGCGGGCTGCCGTCGACCGACGCGATCAGGCCGACGCCGCAGGCGTCGTGCTCGTCGGACGGGTCGTAGAGACCGGTCTCGCTCAGCGTGCGGGCATTTTCCTCCCACGCACGGATGGCGGCATCCTGGCCCTGGCCCCAAACGCTGGTCATGGCGTCGTTCCTCTTCTCTCGGTTCTGCGGGCGCGCCCGTCGCCGGGTGCGCCCCGGTTACGCCGCGAGGGCGTCGTCGAAATTCACCGTCGGCGCGTTCGAAAACAGCGCCGGCATGTCCAGGAAACCCGGCTGGCCGGCCACCCGGTCCATCCAGGCAAGGACGGCCGGCACATCGTTCAGGTCGAAGCCGCCCTCGCCCGCCAGATGGGCGTAGGCGTAGAGCGCGATGTCGGCGACCGTGAATCGTCTTCCGGCCAGGAACTGCCGGGTCTCCAGCGCTTGGTCGAGCACCTTCAGCGCGTGCGCGCCGTTCGCCATCTTGGCGCGCAGCCCCTCTTCCTGGCCCTCGGGCACGCCGGTGAAATGGCGCCAGACCCGGGCGACCGCGATGTTGGGCTCAAAGCTGTACTGCTCGAAGAACAGCCATTCGAGCACCTCGTCCTCGTCCGCGGGCGCGTCCGGGCGGTACGCCGTGCCGCGCGCGAGCGCCAGCAGCAGGGCGTTGGATTCGCCCATGCCCCGGCCGTCTGGAAACTGCAGGAACGGCACCCGCCCGTCCGGGTTGAGCGCGCGGAAGCGCGGGTCCTGCGTGTGTCCCTCGACCACGCTGGTGCGCACCACCTGGGTGTCGCGCCCGGTCAGATGCAGGATCAGCGCGACCTTGTAGCAGTTGCCCGAAGTCGGGTCGGCGAACAGGCGGTAGGTCACTGATCGCGCTCCGGATATTCGTCTTCGGGCGGAAAGTCCGACGCGAAAATCTGCTCGACGGTAAACGGACACGCCTCCGGAAACCTCTCACGTTTCAGACCGGTTTCCAGGGCAGCGCTTTTAACCGCCTTGGAATAGCCCGACCGGATCAGTTTCTCGATCACGTCGTCGCGCGCCAAGCTCGGACTGTCATCGAGGATCAAGTCGATCTTGTCGCGCGAGTCGTTCATGCTCGTAAGCCAACTCCAGGAGCGTTTGTCGGGCTGGTAGGTCCACTTTAAAAGGTGCTCCAGCACGCGCTTGATCTGGCTCTCGAGCGCCCGCCGGTCGCTCGCACCCAAACTCCACAGCTCCTCTGCGATGTTGTCGATGTCGAGGCGGTCCACGGCGCCGTCGCGCGCGGCTTGCGCCTGATCCAAACACCACTGGTTGAAGTCGTGTTCGTAGCGCCCGTGGAGCGAAACGATGCACCCGGCGTTACCGATCGCATCCAAGATCATCGTGTCGCCGATCAGAACGTGGAGTTGCCGGAATTGCCCAGCTTCGCCGTCCAACAGGCCGGCGCTCCGGATCCGCTGCGCGATGTCGGCGGGGTCGACGAATATATCCACGCTGGAATTCAGGTAGATCAGCAGATCCACGGTCTGGCTGTCGGCATAATCGCCGGCGCGCAGTTTCCCGAGCTTGCGATTGTAAGCTTGTATGATCTCATAGACGGCTTGGCGCTCAGGCGCGTCGCCGACCTGGCCATCGCCGGGATCGAGAACGAACCGATCGCTATCCGGCCTGAACGCCTCGCGGTCGGCCGCGCTCAGGTCGCGCTGATAGGTCGGGGACGTCGCTTGCGTGACCTCGACCCCGACCTGCTCGCCATCGGTCGTCTCCAGCACCGCGTTGGGCAATGCGCGCGCCGCCTCCGGATCACTCACGCACAGGTTGGCCGGCATCCTCAACCGCTCGCTCGCCACCAAGGCGATCAACAAGCGACGCAGACACCAGTCCTCGCCTTCGGCGCCACGGGCGCGCAGCCGGCTTTGGCTGGTCAGCCGATCGAATCGCGGTCCAACGTCGCGACCGAACGCCCCGAGTTCTTCGTCGAGCCGCTTGGTGCCGGTCAGCTGTACGACGGTGCGATACGCACTCTGTTCCGTTGGCAGCGCCATCGTGCGCCCCCTACTCCGCGGCCACCGCTTCGGCCGGACGGTCGCCGGCCGGGCTCTGGCGGGCCTTGCCCTTGATGTAGCCGTCGATCTGCTCGGCGGCGTCGCGGCCGTCGCGGATCGCCCATACCACCAGGCTGGCGCCGCGGGCGATGTCGCCGGCGGCGAACACGCCGTCCAGGCTGGTCATCAGGGTCCGGAAGTCGACCTTCACCGTGCCCCAGCGCGTGGTCTCCAGTTCCGCGCAGTCGAACAGCGTCGGCAGATCCTCGGCGTCGAAGCCGAGCGCCTTGATCACCATGTCGGCGTCCAGATCGTAGTCGCTGCCCTCGACGATCCGCGGCGCCTGGCGGCCGCTGGCATCCGGGACGCCCAGATGGACGCGCTGCGCGCGCACCTTGGTGACGTGCTCGTCGCCCAGGAACGCCTTAGGGGCGGCCAGCCAGACGAATTCCACGCCCTCCTCCTCGGCGTTGGCGACCTCGCGCTGCGAGCCGGGCATGTTCTGCCGGTTGCGCCGGTAGAGGCACTTGACGCTCTTGGCTCCCTGGCGCATCGCGGTGCGCACGCAATCCATCGCGGTGTCGCCGCCGCCGATCACGACGACGTTCTTGCCCTCGGCGTTCAGCTGGCCGCTGTCGAACTCCGGCACCTCGTCGCCCAGGCCTTTCCGGTTGGACGCGGTCAGGAAGTCGAGCGCACGGACCACACCGTTGAGGCCGACGCCCGGGACCTGGATCTCGCGCGCCTTGTAGACGCCGGTCGCGATCAGCACCGAATCGTGCTGCTGGCGCAGTTCCGGCAGCGTCATGTCGCGGCCGACCTCGAAACTCAGGTGGAAGTGTACGCCGCTGTCGTAGAGCAGCCGGGCGCGGCGCTCGACGACGTACTTTTCCAGCTTGAAGTTCGGGATGCCGTAGATCATCAGACCGCCGATCCGGTCGTAGCGGTCGTAGACGTGCACCTGATAGCCCTTGCGGCGGAGTTGCTCGGCCGCGGCGAGGCCGCCCGGCCCGGCCCCGATGATGCCGACCGTCTCGTCGCGCTCGCGGATCGGCTTGACCGGCTCGACCCAGCCCCGATCCCAGGCGGTTTCGGTGATGTAGGTTTCCACCGCGCCGATCGTGACCGTGCCGTGGCCGGCCTGCTCGATCACGCAGTTGCCCTCGCAAAGCCGGTCCTGCGGGCAGATCCGCCCGCACACCTCGGGCATGTTGTTGGTGGCGCTGGAGACCTCGTAGGCCTCCTGCAGCCGGCCCTCCGCCGTCAGCATCAGCCAGTCGGGGATGTTGTTGTGCAGCGGGCAGTGGACCTGACAGTACGGCACGCCGCACTGCGAGCAGCGCCCGGCCTGGGTCTGCGCCTCCTGCGGCTGGAAGTTCTCGTAGATCTCGTCGAAGTCGCGCCGCCGGGCGTCCGGGTCCCGCTTCTCGGGCATCTGCTTGGCGACGTTCACGAACTTGAGCGTCTGTCGCGGCATGGTGGTGTCGTGCCTCCTGAAAAGCGGTCTGTGCCCACCGACGCGCTGGACCGCGCGCGCCGGCCGGCGCGCTTGCGTAATGTCTGGGCCGGTATCTGTTCCAGTGTCTGGGCCGGTGCCTGGGCCGGACCCCGGCGGCACACGTCCGCCGGGACACCGGGACGCCGGTTATCTCTATATACCGCGCGTGCCTGCGGGAGACCAGAGCAAAGAACCCGATAGGTCAGCTATGCTGTCTCATAAAGCCGGCGCAAACGCGCGAAAGCCCGTACGCCATGCCGGGGCGGGCGTCTCGGTCACCCAGATCGTAAACAAATCGGACCTACTTGCGACGCGTTGGCGTACGGCCCGGAACGACGTATAACCCGCAGCCGTCATCCCCACGGACGGCGCCGGTCCGCGCGCCCCGCTCCGGCTTGCTTCGAGGTTGCGCTGCTTTGCCCCTGCTTCACCTGTTCGTCTTGTCGCTGGTCCAGGGGATCACCGAGTTTCTGCCGATCTCCTCCTCCGGCCATCTGGTCCTGACCTGGCGCTTGCTCGGCTCCGACGTGCCGGACCACGACCAGCTGATCCTCGACATCGCGGTCCACGTCGGCACGCTGGCCGCGGTCTGCGGCTATTTCTGGCGCGACATCCGGGACATGGTGCGGGGCGTCTTCGCCGGCCTTGCCGGCCGGCCGACCGCGGGCACGCGTCTGGCGATGTTCGTCGTGCTGGCGACCCTGCCGGTGATCGCGGCAGGCTTTCTGTTGAAGGACATGGTCGACGACCTGCTGCGCAGCGCCGAGCTGATCGCCTGGACCACGCTTGTGTTCGGGGTGCTGCTGTACGTCGCCGATAAGGCGGGCGCGCAGCTGCGCCGGGTCAGCGAGATGCGCTGGGCGGATGCACTGATGATCGGGCTGATGCAGGTGCTGGCGCTGATGCCCGGGACCAGCCGGTCGGGCATCACCATGACCGCGGGCCGCCTGCTCGGCTACGACCGCCGGGAGGCCGCGCGCTTTTCCATGCTGCTGGCGATCCCGGCGATCGCCGGCGCGGGCACGCTGGCTGGCCTAGACGTCTATGAGAGCGGCAACCTGGCGCTGGGCCTGGACGCCCTGATCGCCGCGGCGATGGCGTTCGTCGCCGCCTGGATCGCGATCGCGCTTTTGATGCGCTGGCTGGCGGTCGCCAGCTTCACGCCGTTCGTGGTGTATCGGATCGTGCTCGGCGGGCTGTTGCTGGTGCTGATCTATACGGGCGTGCTGTAGGGCGGGTTCGCCGCGCGCCAGCACGGCGCCTCGGCGGGTCCCCTCTCCCTTGAGGGGAGAGGGGATTCAGCGCTTCGACGAACGCTCGGACAGCGACCGATTTAGCGCGCGTCGCTCGGCAGGTGGTGCTTGGAAAACCGGCCGCCGGGGCGGTAGCGGACCAGGTAGGTGGGTAGGATCGCCTCGATCGCCTGCGGCTCCAGGCCCAGGGTCTTGAACGACAGCGCGCCCTTCTGGACGACGTTGTCCTGCTTGAGCAGGGTCACCTGGTCGCGGGTCAACAGCGGCTTGGGCAGCAGTTCCGCCGCGCCGGCCTGCAGCTGCGCCACGCCGAACGGGATCGGCAGCAGCAGGCGCTTGCGCCGGATCTCCTTCAACAGCAGCTCCATCAGCTGCTTGAAGGTGTAGACCTTGGGGCCGCCCAGTTCGTAGGTCTTGCCCTTGGTCTTGCTCTCGTGAACCGCCGCCATCGCCGCATCGGCGACGTCGCCGACGTAGACCGGCTGGAAGCGGGTCTTGCCGCCGCCGATCAGCGGCAGCGCCGGCGAAATCCGGGCCATCTGGGCGAAGAAGTTGAGGAAGCCGTCCTCCGGCCCGATCACGATCGACGGGCGCAGGATGGTCGCCTGCGGGAACTGCTTCAGGATCGCCGTCTCGCCCTCGGCCTTGGTCCGGGCGTAGACCGAGTCGGATTCCTTGTCCGCGCCGATCGCGGAGACGTGGATCAGGCGCTTGACGCCGGTTTCGGCGGCCAGCCGCGCGATCCGCTCCGGGCCGTTGACGTGCACCTCGTCGAAGGTCTGCGCGCCGCCCGGCTCGAACAGCAGGCCGATCGCGTTGAACACCGCGTCCGCGCCGTCGACCGCCTCGCGCACCGCCGTCTCGTCCTGGATCGGCACCGGCATCCGCACGATCTGCCCGACGTTGCCGTAGGGCTGCAGGAAGTGCGCCTTCTCGGTGTCGCGCACCGCCACGCGCACCACCCAGCCTTCCTTGGCCAGGCGCTTGACGATGTAGCGCCCGACGAAGCCGGAGCCGCCGAATACCGTCGCAACCTTCGCCATTGTCGTTATCCCGCTTCCTGGTCGTTGATCGTTGCCGCCGCGTGGTGCGCGCATGCAGGTCCGCCGGCGGGCCGGCACCGGACGCACGGGGACGGGGTATAGCATCCCCGCCGGGGACGTTGACACCCGGATGTGCGCGGCTATGGTCCGCCGCATTCGGCGCGCCGTGAACCGCGCGCACAGCCTGCCGTTACACGAGACATGGGGCATTCGCCGTGGCGATCCAGCTGCACCGCAACGACCTGCCCGCCGACCTCGACCTGGGCGCGACCGTGGCCGTCGACAGCGAGACGATGGGCCTCAACCTGGTCCGCGACCGTCTGTGCCTGGTCCAGCTGTCGGCCGGCGACGGCAACGTCCACCTGGTGCAGTTCGCCGACCGCGACTACAGCGCGCCCAATCTGCGCGCCCTGCTGCGGGACCCTGAGGTCACCAAGATCTTCCACTACGCCCGCTTCGACCTGGCGATGTTCGAGGCGCACTTCGGCGAGCCGACAGGCCCGGTGTATTGCACCAAGACGGCCAGCAAGCTGGTGCGCACCTATACCGACCGGCACGGCCTGAAGGACCTGTGCAAGGACCTGCTTGGCGTCGACATGTCCAAGCAGCAGCAGTCGAGCGACTGGGGCGCGGGCGAGCTGACGGCCGAGCAAATGAACTACGCCGCCGCAGACGTGCTCTACCTGCACCAGCTGAAGGATATCCTCGACCGGCTGCTCGCGCGCGAGGAGCGCGCCCAGCTGGCCCGACAGATCTTCGACTTCCTGCCGGTGCGGGCGCGCCTGGACCTGCTGGGGTGGTCCGAGGTCGACATCTTCGCGCACTCGTAAAGCGCGCTGCCTTATTACCAGGCGTCGAACATTGTACAGGCCCCGCGTCGCCCGGCGCTGTCGCCGAACGGTCGGCGGTCTGCTATTGTCTGGTTGCGGCGGGAAACCAAATGTAAAAATGCATCTTCCTGGGCGCATCCCGCGCTCCCCGTGATCCGACCGGCGGCGGAACACGCGCGGACCCGGAACGCGCGGCCGGACAGTCCGGCCCGCATGCCCCTCGACCCGCATGCCCACCGACAGGACGCCGACCGACCCGACCATGGCCGCGCTGCGCGACAGTTCCCAATCCCTCCAGGCCAAGCGACCGCCTCGCCTGTCGTTGCGCGACCGGCACAGTCTCCTGGTCGGCACGCTGAAGGTGATGTTGCCGGCGCTGGCCGCGGCGATCGTCCTGGTGCTGATCGCCTGGCCACAGCTGGTACCGGATAAGCGCGACTTCCGCCTGTCGGTCTCCGACCTCGCTTCCGAAGAGGTCGACAACCTGACCATGGTAAACCCGCGCTACCGCAGCCGCGACGAGGAGAACCGCCCGTTCACGGTGGTCGCCGACCGCGCGCTGCAAGAATCCAGCGGTGCCAGCGAAGTGAAGTTGTTCGCGCCGCAGGCCGACATGACGCTGCAGGACGGCAGCTGGGTGACCGTCTCCGCCGACCGCGGCCTCTACCACCGGAAGCGCGAATATCTGGAACTGCGCAAGGACGTGCATCTGTTCCACGACCGCGGCTTTCAGTTCCAGACCCGAAAGGCGGACGTCGACCTCCAGGCGGGCACGGCGCACTCCAACACCCCGGTGACCGGCCACGGCCCGGAAGGCCAGATCGATGCGCAGGGCTTTCGTATCCTGGACAAGGGCGCACGCATCATCTTGACCGGCAAGAGCCAGATGACGATCCGCGAGAGCGCCCTGGAGGGGACCCAGTGATCCGTTTCGCCGAACGCGTGCAGACCAGCCCGCGCCGCCTCGTCGCCGTGCTCGCGCTTGCGTTCGGGCTGTCGGCCGCGGCTGTGCCGGCCGCCGGGCAAGGTCTGGTCGGCGGCTCCGGCGAGGGGCCGCTCGAGATCAACGCGAGCAAAGGGATCGAGTGGCGGCGCGACGAGCAAGTCTACATCGCCCGCGGCAATGCGAGCGCCAGCCGCGGCGGCGTCACCGTCTACGGCGACCGTCTGATCGCGCACTACCGGGAAACCGAAGACAAGCAAGGCACCAGCGACGCCGGTCGCGGCGAGGGAACCGGGGACGGCGGCAACGGCGGCAGCGGCGTCGGCCTGTCCACCGGAAGCACGGAGATCTACCGCGTCGAGGCGGTCGGCAACGTCCGGATCGTCGACGACCGCTCCACCAGCCGGGGCGACAAGGCCGTCTACGACCTGGACCAGCAAGTCGTGGTGCTCACTGGCGACAACCTGCGGTTCAAGACCGAGCAGGAAACCATCACCGCCGAGGACTCGCTGGAGTACTGGCAGGCCCGCGACCTGGCGGTCGCGCGCGGCGACGCCAAGGCGGTGCGCGGGGACCGGGTGATCCGCGCCGAAGTGCTCGCTGCCCGCTTCGCGCCCGCGCAGAATGGGAGCAGCGAAGCCAGCCAGACCGGCAGCGGCGACGATCCGGCGGCGCGGCAGGAGATCGAGCGGATCGAGGCGTTCAACAACGTGCGCATTTCCACCCCAAGCGAGTTCGCCCGCGGCGACCGCGGCGTCTACAACACCCGCACCGAGATCGCGACCTTGATCGGCAACGTCCGGATCACCCGGGACGGGAACCAGTTGAACGGCGGCTGGGGACAGGTCAACCTGCGCACCGGGGTCAGCCGGCTGCGCGGCGCCCCGCCGGACGCCGCCGGCGACAGCCGGGTCCGGGCGCTGCTGCAACCGGATTCCGCCCAGGACGTCAGCCCGTCCGAGACCGCCCAGTCGGAGGCGCAGGACACCGCCCAAGGGCCCACGGCCCAAGGGGCTCCGGGCCAAGGTGCTGGCGACCAGGGCGCCGGCGGGTCGGCCGGCCCGGACGCCGGGGCGAGCGAGGGACGGACCGAATGACCGACGAGCCAGGCGACGGCGGCGACGGCCCGTCCAGGCCCCAGACCAACGTCACGCCCCTGCGAACCGAGCGGACCACGCGACCGGCCGGCGGCAGCGGCGGGCAGAACCCGGCCGCGCTGGCCCAGCAGGAGCAGGAGCAGGGCCGCAACGATCCGCGCGCGATCGCGCGTACCGGCGGGCTGGCCGCGATCAACCTTGGCAAGGCGTTCAAGAAGCGCCCGGTGGTGCGGTCGGTCACGCTGTCGGTTCAGCGCGGCGAAGCGGTCGGCCTGCTGGGCCCGAACGGGGCCGGCAAGACGACCTGCTTCTACATGATCACCGGCCTGATCGGGCCGGACTACGGCTGGGTCACGCTGGACGGGGCGGACGTCACCGATCTGCCGATGTACCGCCGGGCCCGCCTGGGCGTCGGCTACCTGCCGCAGGAAGCCTCGATCTTCCGCGGGCTGACGGTCGAGCAGAACATCTACGCAATCCTCGAAGCCGTGGAGCCCAACCGCAAGCGCCGGCAGGCGCGGCTCGAAGACCTGCTGGGCGAATTCGGCATCTCCCACCTGCGCCGCACGCCGGCGCCCGCCCTGTCCGGCGGCGAACGCCGGCGCGTCGAGATCGCCCGCGCGCTCGCCTCCAATCCGTCGTTCATCCTGCTCGACGAGCCGTTGGCCGGCATCGACCCGATCGCGGTGGGCGACATCCGCGATCTGGTGGGGCATCTGAAGCACCGCGGCATCGGCGTGCTGATCACCGACCACAACGTCCGCGAAACGCTGGAGATCGTCGACCGCGCCTACATCATCCACGAGGGCGCGGTGCTGATGGAGGGCAAGCCGGCGGAGATCGTCGCGCACGAAGAGGTCCGCCGCGTTTACCTTGGCGAGACGTTTTCGCTATAAACCGGTCCCCGGGAAAGACCAAAGGGCCGCGGGGTGCGCCGCGCCAATGCGGCGCAGGACGGCTCCGGGGAAGGGTCGGCCCGGGTCGCGAATGCCGCGCCGTCCGAGCGAACCGGATTGCCCGGGAAGGTATTACCACCTTCCGGCATCTTGCCCTAGGCGCGCCTTTCGGGATCGTCTTAAATCGCGCGCAAGGTTCTTGAGGTAAGTTCGTTAACGTTGATGCAGCCTTATGCGGCAGCCCTTGCAGGAACGGTGGACGGTTAATCGACGATGGCGCTGTCCCAGCGTTTAGAGCTCCGCACCAGCCAGTCCCTGGTGATGACGCCGCAGCTGCAGCAGGCCATCAAGCTGCTGCAGCTGAACAACCTCGAACTGGCGACCTACATCGACCAGGAGCTGGAGCAGAACCCGCTGCTCGAGCGCGACGAGCGCGACCGCCCGGATGCCGACGCCAGCCAGGCGGAAAGTCGCCGCGGCGACGAGGACGATCTGGACGACCGCAGCGGCGAGCGCGACTGGGACGCCGCCCCGGACAGCTTTGCCGACGACATGGGCACCGACTGGGCCGCCGTCCCCGGGGCTGCGGGCGGCGCCGGCGGCGGCATGGACGACAGCCTGTCGGGCATCGACCAGCGCGCCGCGACCACGGTCAGTCTGCGCGACCACCTGCTGGAGCAGGTGCACCTGAGCATCGCGGACGCGACCGACCGCGCGATCGCGGAGGCGCTGGTCGACAGCCTGGATGCCGCCGGCTACCTCGCCGTCTCGCTTGACGAATTGGCGGACATGCTGGGCGTCGAGGCCGGGCGGATCGAACCGGTGCTGACCCGGCTGCACGGCTTCGACCCGGCCGGGGTATTCGCGCGCGACCTGGCGGAGTGCCTGGCGATCCAGCTGCGCGAACGGGACCGGCTGGATCCCGCGATGCACACGCTGGTCGCCAACCTGGAACTGGTCGGACAGCGGGATTGGGCACGGCTGAAGCGGCGGTGCAACGTCGATAGCGAGGACCTCAGCGACATGCTGGCCGAGCTGCGCGCCCTCGACCCGCGCCCGGCGCTGGCGTTCGAGGGCACGCCGGTGCAGCCGCTGGTTCCGGACATTCTGATGCGCGCGGGCCGCAACGGCGGCTGGCACCTGGAGCTCAACCCGGACACGCTGCCGCGCGTGCTGGTCAACCAGCGCTATGCCCGCGAGGTCGGGGCCGCCGCCGGGCGCGACAAGGCGGCGCGCAGCTTCCTGAACGACCGCCTGCAGTCGGCGAATTGGCTGGTGCGCGCCCTGGAGCAGCGGGCCAACACGATCCTCAAGGTCGCGGAGGCGATCGTCACCCACCAGGCGGGATTCTTCCAGCACGGGGTGGAGCACCTGCGGCCGCTGACCCTGCGCGAGGTCGCCGAGACGATCGAAATGCACGAATCCACCGTCAGCCGGGTGACCGCGAACAAGTACATCGCGACCCCGCGCGGCACCTACGAACTCAAGTATTTCTTTACCGCCACGATCCAGGGTGCCGACGGCGGCAGCCACTCGGCCGAGGCGGTGCGCCAGCGGATCAAGACGCTGATCGACCAGGAGACGCCGGACGCGGTCCTGTCGGACGACCGGATCGTCGCCATCCTGCGCGGCGAGGGGGTCGACATCGCGCGGCGCACGGTCGCGAAGTACCGGGATGCCCTGCGCATCCCCTCCTCCACCCAGCGCCGCCGGGAGAAGGCGGCGATCGCCTGACGCCGACGGACGCGCGGATGTCGTAGAACCGCAAGCCGGCCAGCGCGTTAATCCCCAGAAGACGTGGTCGCAAGACGGGGGTCCCAAGACGGGGGTCGCGGCGGCCCGCGGGAGAATGCACTTGAACCCGCACATGGAGGGCGTAGCCTGAGGGGAGCACGGGTTGGCGTGCGAGTTGACACCGCGTTCGCCCCTCCATAGGTTCGCGTCCTCCGGCCGGCGGGCCCACGGGGGACGGCCTGCGCCAGGGTACGGACGGATCCAGGAAATAAGGTCATGCAACTGTCGGTGAACGGCAGGCATCTCGACATCGGCGACGCCCTGCGCAGCCATATCGAGGACAGCCTGACGACCATCTTCGCAAAGTACTTTGGCGATGCGATCGATGCGCGGGTGACGATGTCGCAGACCAGCCACCTGTACCATGCGCAGGTGAACGTGCACGTCGGCCGCGGCATCCACCTGGCCGCCGAGGCCGAAGCCGACCGCGTGTATGCCGCGTTCGATGCCGCGGCGGAGCGGCTCGCCAAGCGGCTGCGCCGCTACAAGCGCCGGCTGCGCGACGAGAAAAAACACCAGCAGTCCCCCCTGGACGTGGTGGAAGGCCGGCATTACGTGCTGTCGAGCGGCGAGGCGCCGGGCGACGTGGATGACCAGGCGCCGGACGCCGACGAGCTTGAGACCGCCGGCGACGGTGAAGATACGCAGCCGGCGGTGGTCGCCGAAATGAGTTACGACATCCCGAGCCTGACGGTAAGCGAGGCCGTTATGCGTCTGGATCTGGCGGATGTACCGGCGATGATGTTTCGCAACGCCGCGCACGGCGGTCTAAACATGATTTACCGCCGCGGCGACGGCAACGTCGGTTGGGTCGATCCGGAAGGCAATACGGATGCCGCTGTCGCCGACCAGCCGGCCGGGCCGAACGCGCCCACGACACCGAACGCGCCCACGACACCGAACACGCAGGACAGCCGCGGGTGATCCGCGGGTCCCGCCGCCCCTCCCACAGCCGTCTTTCAGGGTGATCCGAGGATGGAAGTCACGGATCTGATCCGGCCGCATGCGGTGGTCCCAAACCTTCGGGTCACCAGCAAGAAACAGGCCCTGCAGGAGCTGTCGCGGCGCGCGTCCGATCTGATCGGCGTGCCCGAGCGGCGCATCTTCGACGTGTTGGTGGAGCGCGAGCGCCTGGGCACCACGGGGGTGGGCAACGGGATCGCGATCCCGCACGGCAAGCTGTCCGAACTGACCGACCTGCGGGCGATGTTCGCACGCCTGGAGACGCCGATCGACTTCGAGGCGATCGACGAACAGCCGGTCGATCTGATCTGCGTCCTACTGGCGCCGGAAAGCGCGGGCGCCGACCACCTGAAGGCGCTCGCCCGAATCTCCCGCCTGCTGCGCGACCGCAACGTCTGCGAAAAGCTGCGCGGCAGCGACAGCGCGGACGCGGTCTACGCGATTCTGACGGAATCCGCGGCCAGCCGCGCCGCCTGAGCCCTCGCACAACGCGGTTCGTCCGCCGGCACATACGATGCGCGCCGGCGTCCTTTTCGAACGCCGGCGCGCATCGATTATGGATTTTCCCAGCAGGACAGACGACGGCTCGCGGGCCCAGGACGCAATCGCCCCAGACCGCCGTCGCTTAGTGCACGCTGACGGGTTCCAGGTCGTGCTGGCGTACCGCCGCGAATGCCACGTCGCGGTCGTTCACGAGAGCCATCTGTGTGCCGTCGGCGGCGTGGATCGCATAGACCCCTTCGCCTTCGTGGGTGGTCGGCTTGACGTACGCCATGTGGTTCAGGCCCCACGACGCCAGATCCTGCTGGCTGACCTGTTCCTGGTGTGTGTGCTTGTGCATCTGGGATCGCTCCTTTCGAAGGCAGCTGTCTCGCGTTTCCCACCTGTTCTGATGTGGCGATCGCGAGGGACGGAGTGAAGGGCCACCCTGTCGATATCCCGATGAGGGTGACCTGGTTGGCGTGGATCAGCCCTGATCTTGCGAGGTACGGCGGCCGCGCTGACGGCCCTCGGCGCCGGTGTCGGCTCCGCACCGGCCGCCGCCGTTCGCCCGGCCGGTGTCACTCCGGCGGGGTGCCAGTTCCTCGCGCGACTGCTGACCGGTCTTGATCTCGACCGTGCGGACCTGGGGTTCCGGCCGCACTCGGGCCAGATCGATGTGCAGCAGGCCGTTGTCCAGGCTCGCGCCTTGAACTTCGATCCCCTCGGAGAGCACGAACGAGCGCTTGAACTGGCGCGAGGCGATGCCGCGGTGCAGATAGACCCGATCGCTCTCGTCGTCGGTCTGCCGGCCATGGATGGTCAGCTGCGTGTCCTCCACCCGGACCTCCAGGTCGTCCGGGCGGAATCCGGCGACCGCCAGCGTGATCCGCAGGTGGTCCTCGTCGACCTGTTCCACGTTGTACGGGGGGTACCCATCGCTTGCCGTCTTCGACACGCGGTCCAACGCCCGCTCGAAGTGGTCGAAGCCCAGCAGAAGCGGGGAGTTGAAGACGGATACACGCGACATCTGGCGCAGGCCTCCTCGCCGGGGAGCAAGGCTTTTCCACATTGTCCGCCATCGACGGCCCCGACTATGCTCGGCGACCGGTGGCGCAAGGGCCCGCCTTGGCGGCGCCCCCGCATTGCTATACTTGGGGGGCGGTGCGGTCGCGTTCAAGCGGGCCTGCCAGCCGCAATGCCGAGCTATCCCGCCGCTCGCCCGAGCGTGCGCGGTCAGCTAGGTTGCGGGCCATTCGCAAGCGCGCGATCAACCGACGACAGGGAGCGGGAAGCGATGGGTCAGTTCGGCGTCGGCCAGGGAATCACGCGGATCGAGGATCACCGCCTGCTGACCGGTCACGGCAGCTACACCGACGACCTGAAACGCCCCGACGCCCTGCAGATGGCGGTGGTGCGCAGCCCGCACGCCCATGCCGAGATCGCGCGGATCGACACCGCCGACGCGCGCGCCGCCGATGGCGTGCACGCCGTCTACACGATCGCCGACCTGGACGCCGCCGGTATCGCCGACATTCCCTGTATGACCCCGATCCCGGGCCGCGACGGCAACCCGCCGGTGATGCCCGGTCACCCGGTGCTGGCGCGCGGCCGGGTGCGCCACGTCGGCGATCCGGTCGCGGTCGTGGTCGCGGAGACCGCGCAGCAGGCCGCCGACGCCGCCGACCTGGTCGAGGTCGATTACCGCGAGCTGGACCACGTGACCGGCTTGGAGGCGACGCTGGCCGACGGCGCGCCGCGGATCTGGGAGCAGGCCCCGAACAACCTGTGCCTCGACTTCGGGATCGGCGACCAAGCCGCGGCCGACGCCGCCTTGGCCGGGGCGCACCACGTCACCCACCTGAAGCTGGTCAACAACCGCGTCGTGGTCGCCTCGCTGGAGCCGCGCGCGGCGCTCGGCGAGTACGACGCCGAGACCGGCACCTACGTGCTCACCACCGGCAGCCAGGGCGTGCACGGGCTGCGCAACCAGCTGGCGCAGCACGTCCTGAAGGTCGATCCCGAGCGTGTGCGCGTCACCACGCCCGACGTCGGCGGCGGGTTCGGCATGAAGATCTTCCTCTACGGCGAACAGGTGGTCGCCCTGCACGCCGCCAAGCAGCTGGGCCGGCCGGTACGCTGGTCGGGCCAGCGGACCGAGAGCTTCCTGTCCGACGTGCACGGCCGCGACCACGTCAGCGAGGTCAGGATCGGCTTCGACGCGGACGCGCGGATCGTCGGCGTGCGGATCGACACGATCGCCAACCTGGGCGCTTACCTGTCCAACTTCGGGCCGTACGTCGCGACCAGCGCCGGCGCGCGCATGTATCCTGGCGTCTATAACATCCCGGCGCTGTTCGGGCGCACCCAGGCGGTCTTCACCAACACCGTGCCGGTCGACGCCTACCGCGGCGCCGGCCGGCCGGAGGCGGCCTATCTGATCGAGCGCACGATCGACGTGGCCGCCCGCGAGCTGGGCCTGTGCCCGGCGGAACTGCGGGCGCGCAACTTCATCAAGCCCGAGGCGTTGCCGCACACTACGGCCACCGGCATGACCTACGACAGCGGCGACTTCGCGCGCATCCAGCAAATCGCCCTGGACCGCGCGGACGCGCGCGGCCTCGCGGCGCGCAAGGCGGACGCGCGCGAGCGCGGCAAGCTGCGCGGCCTGGGTCACGCCAGCTACATCGAATGCTGCGCTGGGATCGGCGAGGAGGAAGCCAGGCTGCGCCTGGATCCCGACGGCGGCGTCACCCTGTGGGTGGGCACCCAGACCAACGGCCAGGGACACGCCACCGCCTACGCCCAGCTGATCGCCGACCGGCTGGGCCTGACGCCCGAGCAGATCCGGGTCCGGCAGGGCGACACGGCGGAACTCCAATTCGGCCGCGGCACCGGCGGCTCACGCTCGCTGCTGATGGGCGGCGGGGCGACCACGGCAGCCGCCGACAAGGCGGTCGAGAAGGCCAAGCAGCTGGCCGCCTGGCTGATGGAATGCGCCCCCGGCGACGTCGAGTTCGAGGCCGGCACCTTCACGATCGCCGGGACCGACCGGCGGATCGGCCTGCAGGCGGTCGCCGAGGCCGCCCAGCGCCCCGACCTGCCGGAGCAGCTCGCCGGCGGCGTCGCGGAAACCGCGCGCTATCAGGCGCCGCCGCTGACCTACCCCAACGGATGCCACGTCTGCGAGGTCGAAATCGACGAGCAGACCTTTGAGGTCGAGATCGTCGCCTACACCATCGTCGACGATGCCGGGACGATCGTGAACCCGCTGATGCTGCGCGGGCAGGTGCACGGCGGCACGGCGCAGGGGATCGGCCAGGCACTGTTGGAGAACACCGCCTACGACGCCCAGTCGGGTCAGCTGATCACCGCCAGCTTCCAGGACTACACCATGCCGCGGGCGGACGACCTGCCCGCCTTCGACGTCAGTTTCGTCGAGGACATCCCCTGCAGAACCAACCCGATGGGCATCAAGGGCGCCGGCGAGGCCGGCGCGATCGGCGCCCCGCCGGCGGTGATCAACGCCCTGGTCGATGCGCTGCAGCCCTATGGGGTCACCCACATCGACATGCCGGCGACCCCGCAGCGGATCTTCGAGACCGTCCAGGCCGCCCGGCCGGCCGCGGCGGCGGCGTAACCCTCTGCCGATTACCGGTCAGGCTGTCGTTCCGCCCTCACCGCAGCGCGTCGAGCAAGGCACCCGGGCCAGGCCCGGCAAGACCGAGGGTGACCGCCAGGCCCGCGAAGCCGGCTGCCGGGGCGGTCTCGCTTGCGGCGGTGTAATCGGCGCCCATCGCCAGGCCGAGCGGGCCGACCTGCCAGCCGTAGGCGGCGGCGGTCGCGGGCGGTCCGACCGACACCCGGCCGAGTGTCTCCAGCCGCTGGCTGACGCTGAGGCTGTGCGCGCCGAAGTCCAGCTGAACGCCGGTTTCGTAGTGCCGCCGCTGGCCGCGCGGGCCGCTGACGCCGAGCCGCTCGAACGCGCCGATCGTGCCGAAGTCCGGGAGCGCGTAGCTCAGACCCAGCCGGCCGTGACCGCCCTGCACCCAGGTACCATCTTCGGCCGGACGTTGCCCCCACCAGCCAATCTCGGTCCGCGTCGACAGCCGGTCGAGCGGACTGGCGCGCAGCGTGAAAGTCGTCTGCAGCGTGCCGGTGTCGAAGGCGGCCATGTCGCCCACCTGGTAGCCGCCGGAAAGGTCGGCCGCGAGCCGGCCGGACGGCAGCGTCAAGACGTTCGACAGCTGGCCGCGCACGCCGAGCCGCTGGTCGAACTGTTCCGGCCGGTCGCCGTGGCGCGCCGCGCCGTAGTGGCCGACCTCGACCGCCATGTCCGGGCCCGGGGTCGCGGCCTGCGCGCGCAGCATGCTCTCCAGCCCGACTTCCGCCGGGCTCGAACCGCCGAACGGCGCCTGCCGGGCGACCCGAGGGGCAACCCGCATCGACAGGTGATCATCCGCTAGGCGAAGGTCCGCGGCCCCGACCGGCATCGCGACCCCAACGCCCGCAATGCACAGCACGGCCGCCAGCCCCGCCAGGGGCGCGCGTGCCCCGGCACGAAACGCGTTCGACGTGCGGTAGCGCCCGACCACAACCGGCATCCTTCCCGTCGTCCCGTCGCCCGACCGACTCGGCGGCGGTTACCTACGTGAGCGTGGCGTGCCAGTTGTTAAGATTCGGGAAAAGCATCGTCTTGGCGATTAACCTTAATCTGCGGCCTCAGACCTGACGCCGGCCGGCGTCAGATCGCCGCGCCGGCCTCGCGCAGATGCTCGGCGATCCGCCGCGACAGCTCGGCGAGCGCCCGGTCCATCGCCGCCACGGTGGCCTCCGGCCCGGCGCCGTCGAGCGGCTCCTGCACCACCGCCCGCCGGCTCGCCAGTTCCCGCTGCCCCCGACCGTCCAGCACCCGCCAGCGGGCCACCAGGGTCACCGGTCCGTCCGCGGCCCGCTCGAAGCGCATCAGCTCGACCTGTAGCTCTGCGTTGAACCCGCTGTTCCGACTCGGCAGCCGGACGACGTCGGTCTGATCCAGCAGCAGCCGCAGGTTCTCCGCCAGCACGCGGGTCACGTTGGCGTACAGCGGCTCCGCCCACTGGTGGAAACTCGCCACCTCCAGTTCGTTGTCGTCGCTGCGGGTGACCAGCGCCTGGCGGTCCAGATAGGCGGGAATCTCGACCGGCTCCAACGCCAGGCTGACCGCGCCGCCCGCCTGCCGCTCGGCGGCCGGGTCGATCGGGTCCAGCAGGTAATAGAAGGTCGGCGCGGACTCGCCGGGCAGACCGCACGCGCCCAGCGTTACGACGGCGATACCGATCGCGGCCACGGTCCGCACGGCAGACTTCACGGTCATCAGCGCCCCTTCCCGGTGATCAGCGCGTTCGGATTGCGCTCCAGCAGCTCGGCCAGTTCGCGGACCGAGCGCGCCGCCCGCGCGAACTCGTCGAGCGCCCGGCGCAGATCGCGCTGGGTTGCAGAGCCCGGCTCGATCACGGCGTTCGCGGTCGCCATGGTCTGTTCGGTCTGCCGCATCGCGCTGGTGGCCGCGTCGATGGTGCGTTCGATCTTATCGGCGAGCGGGCCGAGCCGCGCGTCCACGGTTTCGGTGACCTGGCGGACGGATCGCAGGGTTCGGGTCAGCTCCCGCTCGATCCTCTGCACCGCCTGGTTGGTCTGGGCTAAGGTCTGGTTGGCGGTTCTCGCGCTCTGGCTAACCTGCTCGGCCAGCGGCCCGACCTCGCCGCGCAGGTCCTCCGCAAGGCCGCGGTATTCCTGCAGAACGCTCAGCGCCTGTGGCGCCAACTGCTGCACCGCCGGCTGGGCGAGCAGGTTGTTGATCCGGTCCATCGTCGACATGGTCCGGGTCAGGATTTCCTTCAGCGGCAGGCTCTCCAGCGAGCTCTTCAGCTGCGCGAGACCGCCGGGCGCGGTCGGAATCTCCGGGATATCCTCGCGCGCGCCCACCATCCGCACCGGCACATCCGGTTCGAACCCGAGCTCGACCGCGAGCTGGCCGGTGACGAACGACTGCGACACCAGTTTCGCCCGCAGGCCGCGCTCGATCAGGCGGTTCAACTGCTCCTGGGTGAAGCCCTTTTCGCCGGCCCACTCGATCCGGTCGAGCTGGAACTCCATGATCACCGGGATTCGGGCGCTCAGCTCGTCGGTCTCGACGCGCAGATTGATATCCTTGACCTGACCCACGCGAACACCGCGAAAGGTCACGGGCGCACCGGTCGACAGGCCGGCGACCGACTGATCGAAGTAGGCGACGGCGGTGCGGGTGGTCTGGAACAGGCGGTTGCCGCCCAGCACCGCGACCGCGACCACGGCCAGGAAGATCGCGCCCAGGACGAACGCGCCGATCAGCTTGGGGTTGGGCCGGTATCGCATCGGGCTCGGGTCGCTCTGCGGTGTTGCCTGACGGCCGGCGCGCCGGCGGCTCAGCCGGTGTCGGCGGCGACGCCGGGTCGGGCCTCGCCGCGCTGCAGGAAGGTTCGCACCTTGGCGTTTTCGGCGTTGTGAACCAAGTCCCGCGGCGATCCGTGGGCGATCATGGTCCGGCTTTCGGCGTCCAGATAGACGCTGTCGTCGGCGATCGTGAAGATGCTGTCCAGTTCGTGGGTCACCACCACCACGGTCGCGCGCATGCTCGCGCGCAGTTCCAGGATCAGATCGTCGAGCCGGCGCGCGGTCGGCGGGTCCAGGCCGGCCGACGGCTCGTCCAGGAACAGCAGGTCGGGGTCCATGGCGATCGCGCGCGCCAGCCCGGCGCGCTTGCGCATGCCGCCCGAGATCTCCGCCGGCAGGTAGTCCTCGAAACCGCCCAGCCCGACCAGCGCCAGCTTGAAGCGCACGATCTCGTCGACCTCCCTTGGCTGCAGCCCGGCGTGGTGCTGCAGCGGCAGGGCGACGTTCTCCGCCAGGGTCATCGAGGAAAACAGCGCCCCCGACTGGAACAGCACGCCGAAGCGCTGGCTGATCTCCCGGCGGGAGGCGGCGTCGCCCTTGGCCCAGAAACTAACCCCGTCGTACAGGATGTCGCCTTCGGCCGGCGGCAAGAGCCCGATCATGTGGCGTAGCAGCGTCGACTTGCCGCAGCCGCTGCCGCCCATGATCACGAAGATTTCGCCATGCGAGATCTCGAACGTCAGGTCGCGCTGCACGGTAAAGCCGCCGAACGCCATCGTCAGGCCGCGCACCCCGATGCACGCCGGCGGCTGGGTCCCGGTGCCGGCGCGGGCGGCGTCCCGGGGCTGGGCGGTATCGGGCGTCATCAACCGGTCAGATCCCCACGATGTTGCAGATCACGGCGAAGATGGCGTCGACCACGATGATGTAGACGATGCCGGTCACCACGGCGCTGGTCGCGGCGTTGCCCACGGCGGCGGCGCTGCGGCCCGCCTGCAGGCCGCGCATGCAGCCCGCTGTGGCCACGATCAGGCCGAAGAACAGGCTTTTGGTCAGGCCGATCAGGAAGTGGTCGGCGGTCACCTTGGCCAGCGTCTGCGAGACGTAGGCGGCGCTGGTCAGATCCAGCATCCCGACCCCGACCAGCCAGCCGCCGAAGATGCCCACGAAATCGGCGTAGAGCACCAGGAGCGGCATCATCAACAGCATCGCCAGCAGGCGCGGCAGCACCAGGAAGTCCATCGGCGAGATGCCCAGGGTCGACAGCGCGTCGATCTCCTCGTTGCCCTGCATCGTCCCGATGTTGGCGGCGAACGACGCGCCGGTCCGCCCGGCCAGCACGATGCCGGTCATGATCGGCGCCATCTCGCGGGTCATCGCGATGCCGACCAGGTCGGCGACGTAGATTTCCGCGCCGAACCAGCGCAGCTGGACGGCGCCGACGAACGCCAGGATCAGGCCCACCAGCAGCGAGATAATGGAAACGATCGGCAGCGCCTCGGCCCCGGTCTGCTGGATCAGCAGGAAGAAATCGCCGCGCCGGAACGCCGGCCGGGCGCGCAGCAGGCGCACGAACGATAGGGTCGCCTCGCCGATGAAGTTCAGCGTCTCGCCAACCGCCCGGGCCTCGCGCACGCCGGCGTGGCCGAGCCGGTTCAGCAGCGCCTCCCGAGGTTTGGCCTGGGCGCTGTCGGTGCGCGCCGGCACGGCCTGCGACAGCGACAGCAGCCGACGCGCGCCCTCCGGCAGGCCGCTCAGGTCCAGCTCGACCTGCCGCTCCCGTCCGGCGGCGTGCAGGCGCAGCAGGAAAGTGATCAGCGCGCTGTCCCAGGTGTCCATGCCGGCGTCGGCGACCTCGACCCGGCGCACGCCGCCCTGGCCCAGCGCGCGTTCCGCCGCGGCCGCGTCCGGCAGCCCGGCGTCGATCCGCCAGCGCCCGCGCAGGTGCAGGCGCAGCGTGTCCGCGCCCGACTGCTCGATGTCGTACTGGAAAGCCTGGGTCATCCGCTGGGGCCGGTCCGCCGTTCAATTCCGCCCGGTCGTGGTCGCGTTGAGCCTAAAGCATCGGGCCGGCTGTGGCGACGGGTGCACGTCGCGCGCCGCCCGGCAGCCGGGGGATACGCGGCTGGATCGGTGCCCGGAAGCCGGAAAAGCCCTGGACCCCCAGAAAACAATCGCGGCCCCGTTTCGTTAACCGGGTATCGGCTGGCATAAAAGCAGCCGTCCCACCAGCGGGCGCGACACACCAAACCAGGCCCGGCGGCTCCGACGGGGCCGCGCGAACACGGGCCAACCGAACAGCCACGGGCGCGGGAAGCGGTCCCACGTGACGGGCAGCCGTTCCCGATTCCGAGCAGCATGCCGCCCGTGCGCCTTTGACCAGGGAGCGCACAAGGTGTCTGAGACGCCAGTCCAAGGCGCCGGCGCCGGAGCGGGCGAGGTCCTGTTGGATGTGCAGGGCCTGACCAAGAGCTTCGGCGGCCTGCGCGCGGTCGACCACGCCAGCCTGCAGGTCCGGCGCGGTACGATCACCGGCCTGATCGGGCCGAACGGCGCCGGCAAGACCTCGCTGTTCAACCTGATCACCGGCGCGATCCAGCCGGACAGCGGCCGGGTCACCTTCCGCGGCCACGACATCACCGGCCTGCCCGCCCACAGGATCTTCGAGCACAGGCTGTGCCGGACCTTCCAGATCCCGCGCGAGCACCAGAGCATGACCGTGCTCGAGAACCTGATGCTGGTGCCGTCGCACCAGATCGGCGAACGGTTCTGGAACGTCTGGCTGCGTCCCAGCGCCGTCCGCGCGGAAGAGGAGCGGATTCGCGCCCAGGCGGACGAGGTGCTGGACTTCATCGACCTCGGCCACCTGCGCGGCGAGCTCGCCGGCCGCCTGTCCGGCGGCCAGAAGAAGCTGCTCGAACTGGGCCGCATCCTGATGGCCGAGCCGGAACTTGTCCTGCTGGACGAGCCGGGCGCCGGCGTGAACCGGACGCTGATGCAGCGTCTGACCGACAACATCCAGTACCTGCAGCGCGAGCGCGGCATCACCTTCCTGCTGATCGAGCACGACATGGACCTGGTCATGAACGTCTGCGACCCGGTCATCGTGATGAGCGAGGGCACCAAGCTGATGCAGGGCGCGCCCGACGAGGTGCGCAACGATCCGAAGGTTCTGGAAGCTTATCTGGGTGGTCAGTATGCCGCTGCTGAAGGTTGAGAAGGTCACCTGCGGCTACGGCGACATGCAGGTGCTCACGGACGTCTCGATCGAGGTGAAGCGCGGCGAAGTCGTCTCGATCATCGGGCCCAACGGGGCCGGCAAGTCGACCGTCATGAAGGCGGTGTTCGGCCTGCTGCACCCCTGGTCCGGGCGCATCGAGTTCGACGGCGTGGATATCTCCCGCCACGAGCCCTACCAGATCGTCGAAACCGGCATGTGCTACGTGCCGCAGGTCGCCAACGTGTTCACCGAACTGACGGTGGACGAGAACCTGGACATGGGCGCGTTCGTGCGCTCCGACGACCAGGTGGGCGACCGCAAGCAGCAGATCTTCGACCTGTTTCCGCGGCTCTACGAACGCCGCCGCCAGAAGGCCGGCAAGATGTCCGGCGGCGAGCGGCAGATGGTCGCCATGGGCAGCGCGCTCATGCTGGACCCCAAGCTGATCCTGCTAGACGAGCCGTCGGCCGGGCTCGCGCCCAAGATGGTCGACCACATCTTCGAGCGGATCGTGCACGTCAACCGCAGCTTCAACATCGCGGTGATGATGGTCGAGCAGAACGCCAAGCAGTCGCTGCAGATGGCTCACCGCGGCTACGTCATGGCGAGCGGCGAGAACCGGGTCGAGGGCACCGGCACGGAACTGCTGAACGACCCCGACGTCGCCCGCCTGTATCTGGGAGGCTAGAGTTCCAATGACCCAAGCTGGCGAAGGCGTCCGGGCCGCGTTTGGGCCGCGCCCGGGCGAACGGCTGAAGGCCGCGCTGCAGACGCGCTCGGCCCTGGCCTCGGTGATCGCCCTGTTCTTCGTGCTCCTGATCGCCGCCGGACTGGTGCAGGACGCGTCGGCCGGGCGTATCCTGTCGCTGTTCGTCTGGGGGGTCATGCTGGGCGGCGTGATCGGCCTGGGCGGGATCGGGCTGACGCTGGTCTACGGCGTGCTCAAGTTCCCCAACTTCTCGCACGGCGCGCTGGCCACGCTGGGCGCCTACATCGCCTTTTCCACCGTCGCCTATCTGCCCAAGAGCGAGCCGATCGGCCCGTTCTCGTTCGGCTGGGAATTGGTCGCGGGCCTGGTGATCGCGATGCCGCTGGTCGGCCTGGTCGCGATCGGCGTCGACCGGGTGATGTACCGACGCCTGCGCGTCCAGCGCAGTTCCCTGGTGCTGTTCGCGATGGCCTCGCTCGCCATGGCGTTCTTCCTGCGCTCGGTGATCTACCTGATCTGGGGGTCCGACTTCCGGTTCTATTACCAGGGCCGGGCGAACCCCGCGCTCGACCTGCCGCTGGGCCTTCGGGTGCAGGCGGATCAGATCTTCATCCTGCTGCTCGCCGTCGTGCTGGTCACGCTGGTCTACCTGCTGCTGGAAAAGACCAAGATGGGCAAGGCGATGCGCGCCACCGCCAACAACCCGGAACTGGCGCAGGTGCGCGGCATCAACACCGAGAAGGTGATCGCCTACACCTGGATGCTGTCGGGCGCGCTCGCGGCGGCCGGCGGGGTGATGTACGGCCTGGCGTCGCAGCTGCGCCCGGAAATGGGCTTCTGGCTGCTGCTGCCGATGTTCGCCGCGGTGATCATGGGCTCGATCGGCAACCCGCGCGGCGCGCTCGCGGGGGCGGTGATCATCGGCGTGGCGCAGCAGGTCTCCAGCGCGGCGATCAGCCCGGCCTACGGACCGGGCGTGGCGTTCGTGCTGCTGGTGCTGACACTGCTGATCCGCCCGCAAGGCCTGTTTGGCGAGAGGAGCTAAGCCATGGACGCCGCAACCCTCTCGAAAGGCATCTTCATCGCGGTGCCGCTGACCCTGCTGGGCCTCAAGCTGATCCCGCTGAAGGCCGCGTTGCGCCTGCCGGCCGCGATCGCTGCCGGCGTCGTGCTGGGGATCGCGATCGTCGCGGCGATGCCGTCCGGCGGCATGAGCTACCTGGTCAGCTTCACCACCATGGCCAGTATCTACGCCATCCTGGCGCTGGGCCTGAATACGCAGTGGGGCTTCAACGGCCACCTCAACTTCGGCATCGCCGGATTCTTCGCCATCGGCGCGTTCACCACCGCGCTGTTCACCACCGCCGAGCCAACGGGGGTGATGGCCAACTACACGAAGCAAGCCTTCGGGCTGGAGGCGCCGTTCCTGGTCGGCGTGCTGGCGGGCGGCGTGGTCTCCGGGATCATCGCCTTCCTGATCGCGATCCCGGTGCTCCGGCTGCGGATGGACTTCCTGGCGATCTCCACCATCGGGATCGCGGAGATCATCCGCCTGATCTTCCAGAACGAGCGCTGGCTCGCCAACGGCCCGCAGCCGCTGCGCGGCATCCCGCGGCCACTGGACTGCCTGGTCCAGGACCAGGGCTGCGCGCCCGGCTGGCTGGCCTGGCTGTTCGGGCCGCTGGAGGCGCGCGACTACACCTTCATCTACGTCGTCATCGTCACGCTGGCCTTGGCGCTGATCTACGTCGCCCTGGAAACGGCCCTGCGCTCGCCCTGGGGCCGGACGCTGCGGGCGGTGCGCGACGAAGAGGCGTCCGCCGCGATGAACGGCAAGAACCTGACGAGCCTGCGCATCCAGTCGTTCGTCGTCGGTTCGGTGGTGATGGGCCTGGGCGGCGCGCTCTATGCCCATTACACCGTCACGATCGACTACAGCCACTTCAAGCCGCTGTTCTCCACCTTCATCATCTGGGTGATGCTGATGCTGGGCGGCAGCGGCAACAACAAGGGCGCGATGCTGGGCGCGTTCATCATCTGGGGCGTCTGGTCCGGCACGGCGTTCCTGACCGGCCTGCTGGAGCCCACACTTGCGGCGATTCATCCCAGCCTGCCCGACCGCAGCAGCTACCTGCGCTGGATGCTGGTGGCGATCCTGCTCGCCGGGATCGTGCTGTTCCGCCCGCAGGGCCTGGTGCCCGAAGACAAGGTCGTGAGCCGCTTTCTGGGCAAAATCGCCAACCCGCGGCGAAAACAACACTCTCAAGTGTAGAAATATTAATTTTCCGCAAAGCTTGACGGGGATATCGCGGCGCGGCATAGCAGGGCCGCACGTAAAGCCCTGGTCCGCGCCGCCGCCCCTGGCTAGCTTTCGCGTGGGGCAGACAGCGCTTGGGGCGGACGGCGCCGGCGGCGAGGCAGCCAGCGTGCACGCGCGGCGAGTTGGCGATGCGACCCCGGGGACGGCCAGCTCTGGCTTCGAGAGGATAGTGCGCACCGGGCCGGCATCCCGCCCCGCGGCGGAAGGGAGAACGAGACGAGCATGAGTACCGCACGCGACAAGATCCGCGAGAAGCTGTTTCCGGTCGAAGTGACCGACGTGCAGCACTACACCGACCGGCTGTTCACCCTGCGTACCACGCGTCCGGGCACCTTCCGCTTCGAGGCGGGCGAGTTCACCATGCTCGGCCTGGATACCGGGCAGGAGGTGATCCAGCGCGCCTACTCGATGACCAACGCCACCTACGACGAGGAACTGAGCTTCCTGTCGATCAAGGTGCAGGACGGCGCGTTCACCTCGCGCCTGCAATACGTCGAGGCGGGCCAGGAGCTGCTGGTCGGCAAGAAGCCGACCGGGACCCTGACGATCGACGCGGTGGCGCCGGGGCGCAACCTCTACCTGTTCTCCACCGGCACCGGGATCGCGCCGTTCATGAGCCTGATCCAGGAGCCGGAGATCTATAACCGCTATGAGCGGATCGTGCTCAACCACACCTGCCGCCTGCAGGCCGAGCTGGTCTACGACCAGTACCTGCGCGCGGGCATCCACGAGCACCCGCTGGTCGGCGAGGAAGCGGCCGCGCAGTTGCTCTACTACCCGACCGTGACCCGCGAGGACTATTACCGCACCGGTCGCGTCACCGGCCACCTGGAAGACGGCAGCCTGTGGGGCGAGTTGGGTCTGGACAAGCTGGACCCGGAGCAGGACCGCGCCATGGTCTGCGGCGGCCCGGACATGCTGGAGACGCTGGTCGACGAGCTGAAGTCCCGCGGCTTCGACCCCGGCGACCGCGGCGAAGCCGGCGGCTACGCGATCGAAAAGGCGTTCGTGGGATAACAGCCGCCGCCTCTTCTCCCCGCCCAACTGATCCCCTCCTCCACTGGGAGGAGGGGCAAGGGGAGGAGGTCGCCGCACCCTCTCAGATGTCCCGCTAACCTCCTCTCCCTAACCCTCTCCTTTCAAGGAAACCGTTGCAAAGCTCGCCTGACCACCGTGTGAGGTCCTTCGACACGGACGCCTACGGCCTCCTACTCAGGATGAAGCTGTGGGTTTGTCAGAGATTTACATCTGTCTTCATCATGCTGAGTAGCCAGCCGCAGGCTGGCGTGTCGAAGCACGCCACACGCCTGCGCATGCCCGCGTGCAAAAGTCTCCGGTAGAGCGAACCACGGTTGGAGGAGAGGGAACCAACCGCCTACTCCACGGACGCGCGCTTAAGCGGGAACAGGCCGGCGTCGGGCAGCGCGGCCTCTGGCCCGCGCGTCACCTCCGTCAGGTGCACGCGCAGCGCGCCCACCAGCGTGTCCGTCTCGATCCGGACCGGCAGCGGCGGCAGATCCTCGCCGACGCGCGCGAGCCACACGTCCACCGTGTCCGGATAGCGGCGCTTGGACTCGTACTTCTCCCAGAAGCCGGTCACCTTCTCGATCGTGATCCGGCACTTGGTCGCCTGGCCGCTGTAGACGGCGTAGGACGACTCCGGCACCTGCGCCGCGCCCAGGTTCTCGGCGGCGACGTCGTAGCGCCGGCGGCCGTCGAAGATCTGATGGGTGCCGGAACAGACCTCGCCCTGGCCCAGGATCAGACCGTAGATCGCGCTGATCGGGTCGCGCGTGCCGGTGCGGGCTTCCGCCGGCACGACCGAGCGGTCGTCGTTCGACGGCGCCGGCTCGGCCGTCACGGTGGGTGGCCCGTCGTGCGCGGGGTAGTCCATGCGCACCCAGCGCTTGCCATTGTCGCCCCACAAGTTGGCGGTGGCGAACCGCTCGGGCCGCAGCATGCCGGCGGCGGTGCGGGCCCCGTCGGCGCGGCCTTCCAGCACGAACGGCCACAGGCTGCCGATCCACCCCGAGGTGCGCGCCTGCAGGCGGATGTCGTAGCTGTCCGGGCCGAGCGCCACGCGGGTTTCGAACGTCAGCGCATTCAGCCCGCCGACGTAGAGCTTGTAGGCGAGCCCGAGCGGCGGCGCCACGGTCGTCTCGGCCGGCGCCGCCTGGCCCGAGGCCGCCCAGCCGAGCGTCAGACCGCCCGCCAGCAGCACGCCGGCCACCCGGCCGCCGGCGCGCCGGCCGCCAACCCGCCGTCCGCGAGCCCGCCGTTCGCTAGCCCGCCGTCCGCCAGCTGCCTGCCGGATCGCCTCCACCCCTGTGCTCATCGACGTCCCTTTCCGCTTGTTGCGCCGGCCTGTCGGAGCTCGGTGATACGGCCGGCGCATGCGCCCCGGCGCACGGCCGACCGCTTCCATAAGATACGCCCGCTTCGGGCCGAAAAAAGGCCGCCCGTCGCAACAAGTCCGCCGGCGCCGCTGCGCGCTTGACACCCCGGCCGCCCCTGCCCTATCAGCAGACGCGCGTCGGTTGGCGGTGACCTAACGCCTGCCGTCGCAGCCTTCAGCCACGCGCGTCCGGTATCCGTTCGACGCGCGCTGGCGCGATGGGCGTGTAGCTCAGCGGGAGAGCGCCTCGTTCACACCGAGGAGGTCCCTGGTTCAAACCCAGGCACGCCCACCATTCGATCCCCGTCTTGCTTCAATCGACGTTCGTTTACATCGCCTTCTTCCGAGGCCGTGCCGGCGTTGGCGTTGGCGTGGGCGGATAACCTGGACCACCTCTGACCATGCGTTTGAGATCGGCCTTGCTGATCCTCGGGATGAACGGCGCGTTGGCTGCCTGCACGCCGACCGGCGGGCTGGAGCCGATCCCGCGGGACCCGCAGGACCCGGCAAGGCAACCGCGCGCGGAGCAGTCGGGTGCGTGTCGTCCCGCGGCGGCCGACCGGCATTTAGCCCAGATCGACCGCCATGTCGCGCGCCTCCAAGTCCTGCGTGACCCAATCCGCGCGCGCCGGGCCGCGGGCTCCGGGAGTGCGACCGACCTCGCCCAGGTCGAGGCACAGCTGGCCGGCGCGCGGGCCCGCCGCGCACGCGCCCAGGCGGACCTCGCGATTGCACGGGCCAGTCTCGCCAAGCTACGGGAAAGTCGCGCGTCTACCAGCCGGCGCCCTAAGACCTTCGTGTGTCCTTTTGCGCGGACGATGTACCCGCATGGTCCCTTTGCCGGGCTTTGGGCGCTGGGCGATAGTTCTTCCCGGAAGCGGTTCCCCCCGATCCGGCTTCCGACCCCCGGCCGGCAGCCCATCCCCCGATCCCGGGCTGCAGGCGCGCCCCGTCCCCGTCACCCCCGGGGGCGGGGCGTCTTGCTTTCCGGGCGCTGACCGGCGCGCTCAGAACAGGCTTTGCTGGCGGTCGCCGCCGCCGGACGCCCCGCCGCCTTGCGTCCCGCCGCCAGACGCCCCGCCGTCACCCTCCGAAGGTTCCGCCGCCTGCAGCGGTTCCAGGATCGACGGGTCGTCGTGCTTGACCGCGTTGACCCGGGTTGAAACCGGATAGGCGGTGAGCGCGCCGTCGGGATAGGGCGTCAGCAGGCCCTGCGCCGTCTCGACATCCGCGGCCGGGTCGAGCCAGGCGTCGAACGCGTCCGGCGACAGCATCACCGGCATCCGCGGGTGGATGTGCTTCAGATCGGCGTTCGCCTGCGTGGTCAGGATCGTGCAGGTCTCGAGCACGCTCTGGTCCTTCGGATCGGTCCAGCGCTCCCACAAGCCCGCGAAACCGAATGGCCGGCGGTCGGCCAGCTCGATCCGGTAGGGCTGCTTGCGCCGCCCCTCCTCCGCCGGCGCCTTCCACTCGTAGAAGCCGTCCGCGACCACCAGGCACCGCCGCCTCCGGAAGGCGGCGCGGAACGCCGGCTTGTCGGCCGCGCTCTCCGCCCGGGCGTTGATCATCTTCGCCCCGATCCCGGGATCCTCGGCCCAGAACGGCACCAAGCCCCAGCGCAGCTGCACGAGGTGCCGGCCGCCGTCGGCTTCCGGCCCTTCCGCGTCGCCGCGCACGCGTACCACGGGCACGTCCTGGGTCGGCGCCACGTTGTAGCGCGCCGGCAGGTTGGGTCGCTCCGGCACCTGGAAGACGCGCTGGATCGCCTCGGTCGGGCTGGTGATCGAATAGCGGCCGCACATCTCTGCCTTCGCCTCGCACACGCTGAATCGCACGGGAAGCCTAGCACACGGCCGGCGCCAGGACAGCGCCGGCGGTTTCGCCGCCCGGCGGGCTTGGCTGAGGCTCCGGCCCGCCCCACCTTTCGGGCACCTGCCGCAGCGCACAAACCGTGCGCCGCATCCAGCTCACGCACCCGAGCACGCACACGAGGGAGCCGTCGACCATGGGTCAGTTCGGAGTGGGTCAAGCCGTTCGCCGCGTCGAGGACGCCCGGCTGTTGACCGGCCAGGGCCGCTACACCGACGACATCCAGCTGGACGGCCAGCTCTACATGGCGCTGGTGCGCAGCCCGCACGCGCACGCCGAGATCAAGGCGATCGATGCCGAGGACGCGCGCCAAGCGCCTGGCGTGCACGCCGTCTACACGATTCAAGACCTGGACGCCACCGGCATCCAGGACATCCCCTGCATGGCGCCGATCCCGGGCGTCGACGGCAGGCCGCCGCGCATGCCGGGCCACCCGGTGCTGGCGCGCGGCCGGGTCCGGCACGTCGGCGATCCGGTCGCCGCGGTGATCGCGGAAACCCCGCAGCAGGCGAAGGACGCGAGCGAGCTGGTCGAGGTCGACTACGCCCCGCGGGCCCACGTGGTCGACGCGGCCGACGCGCTCGCGCCGGATGCCCCCACGCTGCACGAGATCGCGCCCGGCAACGTCGCGCTGGACTGGGGCACCGGCGACGACGACGCGGTCGAGAAGGCGTTCCGCGAGGCCGCGCACGTCACCCGCGTCGACATGGTGAACAACCGGGTCGTGGCGAATTCGATGGAGCCGCGCGGGGCGATCGGCAACTTCGATCCCCAGGCCGACCGGTTCGAGCTCTACACCTCCTCGCAGGGCTCGCACGGCCTGCGCAAGCAGATCGCGGAGAAGGTGCTGAACATCGATCCCGAACGCCTGCGCGTGGTGACGCCCGACGTCGGCGGCGGGTTCGGCACCAAGATCTTCCTGTACGGCGAACAGGTGCTGGTGCTGCACGCGGCCCAAGCGCTCGGGCGGCCGGTCAAGTGGATCGGCGAGCGGCGCGAATCCTTCCAGTCCGACGCGCAGGGGCGCGACCACACCGCGACGATGGAACTCGCGCTCGACGCCGAGCACCGGATGACGGCGATCCGCCTGACCTCGCTCGCCAACGTCGGCGGCTACCTGTCGAACGCCTCGACCTACGTGCCGACGCAGTCGCTGGGCAAGATGCTGTGCGGCCTGTACCGCATCCCGGCGATGTCGGCGAACGTGAAGTGCGTGTTCACCAACACCGTGCCGGTCGACGCCTACCGCGGCGCCGGCCGGCCGGAAGCGGCCTACTTCGTCGAGCGCACGGTCGACGCGGCCGCGCGCGAGCTGGGTCTGGACCCGGCGGAGCTGCGGCGGAAGAACTTCATCCAGCCGGATCAGATGCCCTGGACCACGCCCGCCGGCGCGACCTACGACAGCGGCGAGTTCGCGCGGCTGATGGACCGGGCGCTGGAGCAGGCCGACTACGCGCACCTCGGGGAGCGCAAGCAGGCCGCCGCGCGCCGGGGCAAGCTGCTGGGCTTCGGGCTGGCGACCTACGTCGAGGCCTGCGGCTCGGTCGGCAGCGAGGACGCGCGCCTGACGATCGATCCCGACGGCGGCGCCAGCCTGGTGGTCGGCACGCAGACCAACGGCCAGGGCCACCACACCGCCTATGCCCAGCTGCTGGCCGATAAGCTGGGCCTGGATCCGGAGCAGATTCGCTTTCACCAGGGCGACACCGATGTCGCGGCGACCGGCGGCGGCACCATGGGCTCGCGCTCGCTCCTGGTCGGCGGCGGCGCGACCGACCAGGCCGCCGACCAGGTGATCGAGCGCGCCAAGAAGATCGCCGGCCACACCCTGGAGGTGTCCCCCGACGACCTGGAGTTCGGGGAAGGCACCTTCACGATCGCCGGCACCGACCGGCGGACCACGCTCGCCGAAGTGGCGCGCGCGGCCGTCGAGCGCGACGACCTGCCGGCCGACCTGAAGGGACCGCTGGCGGAGACCGGGCATTACGATTCGCCGGACGCGGAAACCTTCCCGAACGGCGTCCACGTCTGCGAGATCGAGGTCGACCGCGACACGGCGGAACTGGAGATCGCCCGCTACGTCGTGGTCGACGACTTCGGCATGGTGCTCAACCCGATGCTGGTGATGGGTCAGATCCACGGCGGCGTCGCCCAGGGGATCGGCCAGGCGCTGCTGGAGCAGACGGTCTACGAGGCCGGGTCCGGTCAGCTTGTCACGGCGACCTATCAGGACTACACGATGCCGCGGGCCGACGACCTGCCCGACATCGAGATCGAATTCATCAACGTGCCCTGCAAGACCAACCCGTTCGGCATCAAGGGCGCGGGCGAGGCCGGGGCGATCGGCGCCCCGCCGGCGGTGATCAACGCCCTGGTCGACGCGCTCGAGCCCTATGGGGTGCTGCACGTCGACATGCCCGCGACGACCGAGCGGATCTGGCAGATCCTGCAGGCGAACGCGCCCAAGGCGGCGGCGGAGTAACCGCGGCCCGGGCGCCTGCAAGCGAGAAGGCGACGCCCGAGATGACCCTGGACCGCGAGACCGGCGGCAACGGCGGCGGCAACCTGGACGACCTCTTGGTGGTGCTGCGCGGCATCGCCGAGCGCGCCGGCCAGGCGACCCTGATGTTCTACCAGCAGGACGGCGGTCTGGAGGTCACCGCCAAGGACGACGACAGCCCCCTGACCCAGGCCGACCTCGCCGCCGACCGGGTGATCCGTCAGGCGCTGGCGGAGCGGGTCCCGGACATCCCGATCGTCTCGGAGGAGGGCGTCGACCAGGGCGACGTGCCAGAGGTGGCCGAGCGGTTCTGGCTGGTCGACCCGCTCGACGGCACCAAGGAGTTCATCTCCGGCAACGGCGAGTTCACGGTCAACATCGCGCTGATCGAGCACGGCCAGCCGGTCGCCGGAGTGGTCCACGCGCCGGCGCTCGGCATGACCTGGGCCGGCGCGATCCAGAACGACGGCACGTCGAAGGCGACCTTCGCGGAGGTCAACCAGCCGGGCAAGCCGATCGCCTGCCGGCACATCCCCAAGGCCGGCGCGACCGTGGTCGCCAGCCGCCGCCACGGCGATCCGCAAGCGATGAAACGCTTCCTGGGCGGCTACACGATCGCCGAACAGCGCGACGCCGGCAGTTCGATCAAGTTCTGCCTGGTCGCCAGCGGCCAGGCCGACCTCTACCCGCGTTTCGGCCGGACCATGGAATGGGACACCGCCGCCGGCCACGCCGTCCTCGCCGCCGCCGGCGGCCGGGTAACAGACGCCAACGGCACCCGCCTCGCCTACGGCAAGCCCGGCTTCGAAAACCCGCCGTTCATCGGCTACGGCCTGGGGTAAAGCCGGGCGGGTGGCGAATGTTCAATTCGACGCCAGGTTATCTCGTACGTAGGCGGCCACTTCGCTCCATGTGTGCGCGGGCAACACGCCAAGCCGTCGAACGAGCCTAGGTCGCTCAACTGTCGCGAGCTTCGCCGGTCGCACCACCGATGGCGCAGGCAGACCAGTCGAGGGGTCATCGGGCACGTGGACATCGTCCGGCCATCCCGCGTTCTCGGCGCTTGTAATCATCACGATCCAATACAGGCCAGTCTTGTCCGCCAAACTGGTTCGGGAAATAACCACGGCCGGCCGGCGCTTCACCGTGTCGGGGTAATCGGCGAACGGGAACGGCACCACGACGATGTCGCCGGGCCTATAGGCCGCCATAGGCCGCTTCGTCGGCCGGGCTCGACCACTCACTGAATGCCGTATCCTGCAGCCGGTAGAACGCATTCTCCTCTGGTGCGGCTTTGCGTATGACCACGCTGTCACCCTCAATTTCGTAAACGACACGGTCGCCCGGCTTCAGCCCGAGCCGCTTGCGGACCGCGCTTGGGATCGTCGCCTGACCTTTACTGGTGACCCGTGAAATATTGTGTGGCGCGTGCGACATGCCGCCTCCCGGCTCCGACATACAACGGGTATTACGTATTACGCCCTCAACGCTAACACGGAACCTGCAGGCAGCGGACACAAAAACGGCCCCGTACCGCAAGGTGTACGGGGCCGCGATTGCGCCGGCTATCAGGCCGCCAACATTAGTTCATCTTGCGGTAGCGCTCCAGGATCCGGGCGCCGTCCTTGCCGGCGTCCTGGCGCCACTCCTTGGCCATCGTCTGGCCGATCTGCTTGAAGCCCTGGGTCAGGGCCTTCGGCGGCTCGCGGTGAACGGTCATGCCGTTTTCCGCGAGCGCGTCCAACTGGGTGTTGGTTTCCTCCTTGGACATCTGCCAGCCGCGGTCCATCGCCTTGTCCGCGGCGTCCAGCACGGCCTGCCGCGTTTCCGCGTCCAGGCTCTGCAGCGCGCGCTCGTTCACCACCACGATGTTCTTCGGCAGCCAGGCCTGCAGATGGTAGAAGTGGTTGGTGAAGTCCCAGGCCTTGGTGTTCACGCCGGTCGAGGGCGAGGTCATCATCGCGTCGACGCGCCCGGTGGCGAACGCCTGCGCCACGTTCGGCACCTCGACCTGGGTCGGCACCATGCCGGCCAGCTGGGCCAGGCGTTCGGTCGCGCTGTTGTAGGCCCGGAACGAGATGCCCTTGAGGTCGGACATGTCCTCGATCTTGGCCTTGGTGTAGAGGCCCTGCGGCGGCCACGGCACGGTGAACAGCACCTGCAGGTTCTGCTTGGCGAGCTTCTGCTCGATCACCGGCTTGGACGCCTGCCAGAGCTGGCGCGCCTGGGTGTAATCGCTCGCCAGGAACGGCACCGAATCGACCTGGAAGACGGCATCCTCGTTGGCCAGCCGGCTCAACAGGAACTCGCCGATCTGCACCTGCCGGCTCCGCACCGCGTTCTTGATCTCCGGGTGCTTGAACAGCGAGCCGGCCGGATGGACCGTGATCGTCAGCTCGCCGTCGGTCATCTGCTTCACGTCGTCGGCGAACTGCTGGATGTTCTGGGTGTGGAAGTTGCCCGCCGGATAGGGCGTGGGCATGTTCCACTCGGCCGCGCCGGCGCCCTGGGCGCCGACCGACAGACCCGCGGCGGCCACCGCCGCCAGGCTCAGATCGCGGATACGACTCATAGTGTCGCTCCTCCCTGTTATTTTGCCTGCGGTTCACACGTCAGGCGGTGTTGGAAAGGACGGCGCGTTGCTCGCTGCCCGGCGTACGCACGATCCCGGGGCGCGCCCGTTGCTTTTGGGACGCGCCCGGGCGAGCCTGAGCCCGGCCGGGGCGCGTCGCGGGCAACCCTAACGCAGTTATCCAGCCGCGTCGCCACCCCAGATTTCCGCGGCTTTGGAGGGCGAAACGGCGATGCCCCTGCGCTATGACATCCTGGTCCAGGGCAACAGCCTGGCGCTGGCCGACGGCTTCCTGGGCCTGTCCAGCGTGGTGCTGCTGCACACCGACGCCGGCCCGGTGCTGTTCGACACCGGCCATCACGCGACCAAGCGCCGGCTCTTGAACGGCCTCGCCCGCCACGGGCTGGCGCCGCGCGAGATTCGCGCCGTGGTGCTGTCGCACCTGCACTTCGACCACGCCAACAACCTGGAAATGTTCCCGGACGCCCAGGTGTACCTGTCGGCGGCGGAACAGGCGTACGCCCGCGACCCGCACCCGGACGACCTGTACGTGCCCGGACATCTGCTGGGCCAGCTGGCGGAACTGGAGACGTACACCCTGGCGCGCGAGGGCGAGCTGTGGCCGGGCGTGCGCTGGCTGGCGGCGCCGGGCCACACGCCGGGGCTGATCGCGCTGGTGCTGGAGGCGACGCCGCACGGCCGGGTGGTGCTGGCGAGCGATGCGATCAAGACCGCCAGGGAAGCACTGGAGCGGCGCTGCGACCTCGCGTTCGACACGGCCGCACGCGGCAGCGCCTCGATCGCCCGGCTACTCGATCTCGAGCCCGACCGCGTGGTGCCCGGCCACTTCCCGGAGATGCGCCGGACGCCGGACGGCTGGACCTGGGACCCGGCCGAGGTGCCGTTGCTGATCCGCTAGAGCAGTTCCTCGTAGACCGCCAGCGTGTCGGCGCACATGCGCTCCTTGGAGAACCGCTGCGCCTGCGTCCGCGCCGCGCGGGCCAGCGCCGCCCGGCCGCCGGCGTCCAGATCGAGCGCCCGCGCCACACCCTCGGCGAGCGCAGCGTCGTCGCCGGGGGCGACCAGGAACGCGGTCTCGCCGTCGATCACCTGTTCGGGGACGCCGCCGTGGGCGCTTGCGACCAACGGCCGCCCCATCGCCTGGGCTTCCGCCGCGATCCGGCCGAACGCCTCGGGATCGGTCGATGCCGAGACGACCACGTCGGCCAGCATGTAGCAGGCCGGCATGTCGGCGCAGTCGTCGCGGATGAACACCCGCGAGTCCAGGCCGCGGTCGCGCACCCGTGCGGTCAGTTCCTCGCGATAGCCGGTGCGGCCCTGGTCGGAGCCGACCAGCAGGCAGATGAAGTCGCGCTCGACGATCCGCGCCAGCGCGTCGATCAGCACCAGCTGCCCCTTCCAGCGGGTCAGGCGGCCGGGCAGCATCACCACCGGCACGCCGTCCGGCAGCTGCCAGTCGTGCGCCAGCCGGATCATCCGTTCCGCGGCCACGCCGTCGGGGTCGAAATGGCGCAGGTCGATGCCGCGCTGGACCACCCGGATCCGGCTGTCGGGCACGCCGTAGTGGCGCGTCAGATGCTCGGCGATGAACCGGCTGATCGCGATCACCCGCTCCCCCTTCGCCATCACGGCGTTGTAGCGGCGCTTGAGCCCGCCCGTGAAGTTGTACGTGCCGTGGAAGGTGGTCAGGAAGCGTACGCCCGTACGTCGCGCCGCGAGATAGGCGCTCCACGCCGGCGCGCGGGAGCGGGCGTGGACGATATCGACCTGTTCGTGCGCGATCACCGCCGCCAGGCGTTTGGCGTTGCGCCAGATCTTCAGCGGGTTCTTGGTCTCCAGCGGCAGGGTGACGTGGGTGCCGCCGGCGCGCTCGATGGCGTACACCTTGGAGCCGCCCGCGCTCGCCACCAGCGCGCGCCAGCCGGCCTGCGCGGTCGCGACCGCGACGTCGACCGTGCCTTGCTCGACCCCGCCGGTCTCCAGCGCCGGCAGCACCTGCAGGATCGTGGGCGGCCGGCCGTGGGCGACATCTTCCGCGCTCGATGGGGGATTGCTAGGCTGCATCAAAGCTTCGGGTCGGCTCCCTGCTCCGCGCGCCCGGCTGGTCTAGAATCGGGCCGGCCTAGGGTCGGAAGGCTCGAAGCGGCGGTCGCGCGCGTGCGCCGTGATAGCCGATCCGTCCGCCATGTCGAAACGCTTTCTGGCCGCAACCTCCGGCACGGGCACCGGCCCCATGAGGACAGGCATGAACGACAGCGACTCCCCGGCCGCGCAGGTCCTGACGCGCGCGGACGGCGCGCGCATCGCCTACCACCGCACGCCGGGCGCGTCGCCCGGGCTCATGTTCCTGGGCGGCTTCGCCTCCGACATGGACGGCACCAAGGCGCTGGCGCTGGAAGCCTACGCCCGGCAGCACGGCCGCGCCTTCCTGCGCTTCGATTACCAGGGGCACGGCCAATCGTCCGGACGGTTCGCCGACGGCACGATCGGGCAATGGCGCGACGACGCGCTCAGCGTCCTCGACCAGCTGACCGAGGGGCCGCAGGTGCTGGTCGGCTCCTCGATGGGCGGCTGGATCATGCTGCTGGCCGCCCTCGCCCGGCCGGAGCGGGTCGCCGGCCTGGTCGGGATCGCCGCCGCACCGGACTTCACCGACGCGCTGCTGTGGCAGCGCCTGACCGCCCAGCAGCAGCGCGAGGTCGAGGACAACGGCGTCTGGCAGATGCCTTCGGACTACGGCGACCCGGTGCCGCTCAGCCACCAGTTGTTCCAGGAGGGCCGCAAGCACAAGCTGCTGGGCAGACCGATCCAGATCGCCTGCCCGGTCCGCCTGCTGCAGGGCACGGCGGACGCGGAGGTGCCGGCCGACTGGGCGGTCAAGCTGCAGCACGCGCTCGCCAGCGACGACGTCGAGGCGACCCTGGTCAAGGACGCCGACCACCGCCTGTCCACCGAGCGCGACCTGCAGCGGCTCTACGACACGCTGGACCGACTGTTCCGGGACCTAGAGCAAGATGCTGAAAGGTGAAGCCACCTTTCAGCATCTTGCTCTTCCTTCAAGCCGTTAGAGCAAAATTCACGGTGAAGGTCGACTCGACCTTTATCGATTTTGCTCTAGGGAAGGGTTTTACGTGCCCCTTCGCCCATGATCTCTGTTCCCCCTCCTTCAGTGGGAGGAGGGGCTAGGGGAGGAGGGACCACGGATGCTTACGACGCGGGCAACCTCCTCTCCCTGGCCCTCCCAGTGGAGGAGAGGGAACGATAACGGCCCGGGCCTGGCGCCCCTACGCGCCTGCCTCCGCCTCTTCCTTGCGCAGGAAGTGCTCCAGGCGAAGCACCTGAGTGTCGGTGACGAACATCACCCCGGAGTGCTTTTCCAACAGCGGCTTCAGCCCGGAGGCCACCGCGCGGATCGTCGCCTCGGGCGCCACCGCCATCGTCATCACCAGGCTGGCCTGGTCGTTGAACAGCAGCCGGCCCTCGTGGAAGCCGTGGTGGCCCATGCCGGCGACGTCGCGGATCAGGGTGTAGCCGGTCACCCCGCAGGACTGCAGCAGGTCGCAGACGAACTTCTCCTGCTGGCCCTTCACCACGATCTCGATCTTCTTGAGGGTGTGGAACACCAGGTCGGCGTCGTCGTGCTGGATCTCGTTCATGATGGTCTCTCCCAGACGTGATATTCCGGCGGCCGGGGCCACGGCCGAAAGTGTACGCGCGTGCGCTCAGGTCGTCTCCAGGACCGCCGGCTCGGCCGGGTTGTCGCCGTCGCCGGCGGCGGAACGCGGCGGGTCGGCCGGGATCCAGTCGCCCGCCCGCGTGCGGCGCAGGCTGCTGCCGCGTTCCGGATCGAGCGCGAGCAGCGCGACCCAGCCGTTGCCGAACAGCGTCTTCAGGACGTCGTTGCGCTGGATCACCGCCTCGATCCGCTCGACCGGGGCGTGCACGGCCGTCAGCAGCCGCAGCGGCTCGTGCTGCGGGGTCTCGGCGTCCTGCCAGGTCGACTGCAGCGGCAGCCCGGTCATCAGATCGGACGCGTTGCCCTGCATCACGCCGACCCCGCCGACGACATTGTGCGTGACCTTGGACCCGGCGCCGTAGGCCACGGGATCGAGGGTGGAGAAGTAGTACTGGCTGTTGATCCACTGCGCGACCACCATCGGCGCGGTCAGGATCACCTCCAGCGCCTTGCCCTCGCCGTCGTTCCGCCAGTCGTAGGAGTGCAGGAAGCACCGCCCGTCCAGGTTGAGCGCGCGGGTCAGGTCGCGGTGGCCGACGATGAAGCCGGCGTTGCGGGCCAGGGCCCATTCGGGGCGCACCTGCGCCCAGTCCGCTGCCCGGCTCGACGGCGCGTCGCCCGGCAGGTGGCGCGCCCGCTCGTGCGCCGCCCCGCGGCCCGCCGCCGCCAGAGCGCTCAGCAGCCGGGCCAGCTTGTCGGCGTGCCGCGCCTGGGCCGCGGCGGTGTCGAACAGCGCGACCGCGTCGGTCGTGGTGTTGTGCTCGGCGGCGAGGAACAGCGTGGGCTCCGGAATCCGGATGCCGCGGTTGGCAAGCTTTTCGCGGATCTCGGGCTTGTTCAGGATCGCCGCCATGATCCGGGCGTTCGGCCCCCCGGCGTGGCCGCCGCACGCCCCGCAGTCGAGCCCGGCGGCGAACGGGTTGTTCCGGGTCTCCCCGCCGTGGCCGCACAGCACCACGAGCGGGGCGAAACCGTCCGTCAGGCCCATCACGGTCAGCGCCGTCTCGGCGAAGAAGGCCTGTTCCGACGGGCTGAGACCGGTCGCGTACTCCGCATCTTCGGCGGTGTGGCCGTCGCCGCACGGGCTGAGGTCGACCTTGGTCTCGGTCGGGGCGGGCGGCTGGATCGCCCGGGAAACGGCGTCGGCGAGCGCCTGAAAGCCGCGCGGCGCGATCGTCCGGCCGGCCATCGCCGCGCCGTAGACCGCCCCGGTCGCCTCGACGAACGCGAACGCCCCGGCGACGCTCGCCTTCAGCGCCTGGGCGGTCTGCTTGAGGCCGCGCTTGAACACCATGCCCGCGCGCGCCCGTTCCGCCAGCTCGCCGGCGTCGACCGCCGGCACCTCCGGGATCGTGTGCCGCGGGGTCAGCAGCACCGGGCAGGAGGCGTGCGGCGCCGCCTCGTCGAACGGGGCGAACGCGACCGGCGCGCCGAAGAAACCCGCGAACCCCAGCGTTTCGTATGGCCCCTGGGCCTCCAGATGCCGGCGCAGCACTTCCGAGCGGACGTCGATGCAGAACACCAGCTGCGCCTCCGGCGCCGGCGCGGCCGCGCGGTCGGTATCGCCCGCGCGCTCCGCCCGCGCGGCCAGTATGGCGGTCAGGTCGCGGCGGTAGGTCTCCTCCCAAGCCTCCAGCCAAACCCGGCCGTCCGGCACGGCGTTCGCCGCCGCCGCCGGCAGCTTGGGCGGCGCCGCCGCGAACAGGTGGGCCAGGGTCAGGCGCACCGCCAGCAGGTCGGCCAGCATGATCGGCGCCTCCGGCACCGGATTGTCGGCCCGCCATTTGACGTAGCTGGACCAGCCCGGCAGCGCCAGCAGATGGGCGGCCAGCCGGTCCTCGATCTGCGCGGCGGGCACGCCGTCCAGCAATTGCAGCAGCGCCATCACCGGATCGGCGGGCAGCGTCTGGATGAACGCCCGGCCCGGCAGCGCCGGGTCGTGCCGGGCGATCCGCCGCCATGCCGCGAAGAAGCCCAGGTGCCGGTCGGGCATCGGCCAAACCGCCTGCCCGTCGTCCAGGAAGGCCGCGAGCGCCTTGATCAGCTCCCGGTCGACCGGCGACGGCCTGGCGGCCTGGGCAGCCGGCTGCGCGGGCGTTTGCGGGGCCGCGGCGGGCGGCGGGCCTTCGGCCAGGTCCGGGCGACCCAGGCCGCGCGCCACCTCCGCCAGGACGGCGCGGTCGATCCGGCCCTGGGCGAGGGCCTGGGCAGCGAGCCGGTCGCTTGGATAGCCGCGCCCGCCGAACCGGGCCGCGCCCTCCGCGACCGCCTGCTCGAACGGCAGGTGTTCCAGGCCCTGCAGCGGATTGACGGCGATGAACGAGCGCAGCGGCCAGTAGGGGGCGAGGGTTTCGCTCGCGTTGGCGATCAGCGCGGAAAGCCTGGCGCGGTCAGGCATGGGTCACGCTCCCGGCGTTGAGGCTCTTGCGGTCGCTCACGGTCGCCGCCGGGGGCTGCGACCAGGTCAGCAGGCGGGCGTACAGCCAACGACTTCGGGTATGCAGGCCGGCCGCGACGGCGCCCCAGGCCCCCAGGATCGCGAGCAGCGCCAGCAGGTGCACCGCGGTCAGCGGCTGCGGCTGGCTCAGGCCCGGCACCGGGGCCAGCAGCGCCTCCGCGCCCACGACCAGCAGGCCGTAGAGGGCGCCGACACCGGCCAGCACGGGCGGCGTCGCCGCGAGCGCCGGCGCGCTCGCCGTCCGGGCGAAAGCGAGCGCGGCCTGTGCCGCCGCGACGCCGGCGAAGATCACCAGCACCGCGCCGGTCGTGAACAGGCCGTAATCCAGCTTGCCGCTGACCAGGGCGAACGCCCCGCCGCCGGCCCCGCCGGCCGCGACCGCGGCGACGCCGGCCGCGCCGGTCGACACCCGCGGCGCCCGGCACTTCAGCGGGGTCACGACCGCGCTGCCGGCTCCCAAGAACAGGCTCGCCTTGTACAGGCCGTGCAGGGCAAGGTGCGCCATCGCGGCGGCGAAGAAGCCGAGGCCGCACTGCACCAGCATGAAGCCCATCTGCGCGACCGTAGAGGCCGCCAGGCCGCGCTTGACATCGCTCTGCACCAGCTGCGCCAGGGCGGCGAGCAGGACGCTCACCGCCCCAATCGCGAACACCAGCGTCATCGCCGTCGGCAGCGCGTCGAACACCGGGGCAAAGCGCGCCAGCAGGATGCCGCCCGCGTTGACCAAGCCGGCGTGCATGAACGCCGACACCGGCGTTGGCGCGGTCATCGACGCCATCAGCCAGCTGTGGAACGGCACCAACCCGCACTGGATCATCGCCGCCAACGCGAAGCACGCGACCGCGAACCAGAGCGTGCCGGCCGGGATCGCGCCCGCGTTCCCCAGGATGCCGTGGATCGAGCCGGTGCCCGCGGCGCGCGCCAGCACGACCAGGCCGAGGCTGAGCGCTGCCCCGCCCAGCAGGAACAGCGCCCGCGCCCGCCCGGCGGCGGCACGCGCCTGCGGCCAGTCGCGGATGTGGCCGATCAGGCTTGCCAGCAGCAGGCCCATGGCGATCCAGGCGGCGGCGAACAGGACGACGTGGTCGGCGGCCAGCAACAGCAGCACGACCAGGGTGAGCAGGCCGAGCCGGCCGAAGAAGCGGGCCTGGCCGCGCTCGCCCGCCATGTAGCGCAGGGCGAACAGGTGCACGATGCCGCTCACCAGCGTCGCGGCGACCGCCAGCGTCAGGCTCAGCGCGTCGATGCGCAGACCGGCGAGCTCCAATGGCGCGCCGCGAAGGCCCAGTGTGACCCCGGCCAGCGCGAACGCGCAGGCGATCCACACCAGCGCGGTGACGAAAACGGGCATGCGAACCGAAGACCCCTGAACGAATTGCGCGAGACCATCAAGCGGGCGATCATTTCGCAGATGCCAAAACATTAGTGAAACGAATTGTTCCGGACAGTCTGATCGTTCCTACAGATAAGTGGCCGCGGCGTGCGGGCCCGCGTGCTGTTCGATGAACTCCGCCAGGGCCGCGGTCGCCGGGCTTGGGCGCTCCCCGGCCAGCAGGCACATCTCGGCGTCCAGCAGCGCCGGCCAGCCTTGCGCGGGGCCCAGCTGCACCAGGCCGTCCGGCACCATCGCGCGCGGCAGCGCGGTCACCCCAAGGCCCGCGCGCACCGCTGCCACCGTGCCGGCGAACGAGGGGCTGGTGTAGCTGACCTTCCAGGGGATGCCCGCGTCGTCCAGCGCGGTCATGGCGCGCGAGCGGTAGACACAGGGCGGCGGCGACAACACCAGCGGCAGCGGCGACGGCAGCGTCGCCCGGGCGCTGCCCTGCCCTGGCCGCGGCGCGTCCGGCGGCCCGGCGAACAGCTGACCGCCGACCGGCTGCACGTCCTCGAACCTGGGCCCGGCGACCCAGACCAGGTGCTCGCGCCACAGCGGGCGGCTGCCCGGGGTCAGCGCGTCCGGGTTCTGCTTGATCACGATCAGGTCGTAGTCGTCCGCCTCCAGCCCCGCGATCAGGCGCAGGGTCAGATCGCAGCTGACGTTCAGCAGCACGCCCGGGTGCGCCTCCGAGAATGCGCCCAGCACGCTCGGCAGGTAGTTGGTGGCGAAGTCCTCCGGCGAGGCGAACCGGACCGAGCCGGACACGTCGGGGCTGGTGAAGCGCTCCAGCATCGCGTCGGTCATCTGCAGCATCTGCCGGGCATAGCCCCGCAGCTGCTCGCCGGCATGGGTCAGGTGGACGTTGCGCTTGTCGCGGTCGAACAGCCGCTGGCCCAGCAGCTCCTCGAGCTTCTGCACTTGCGCGCTGACGGCGGATTGCGAGCGCCCGACCCGCTCACCGGTGCGGGAGAAGTTGCGCGTCTCCGCCAGCGCCAGGAAAGTCCGCAGCAGCGCGGTATCGATATCCTGCGGCATTGACCGGTTCCATCGATCGATTGGTTGAACTTGATCGACGGATAAGATAATAGCCTCGGGGTCCGGCACCAACGTCGGGGTCGCAATAGACGCATGGCAGGTGGCACAGGCGAAATTGTGGCATTCAAAATGTTGGGCTTTACAGCTACGTTCCAGCGCGTATTCTGAGACACTCGGACATTTCCGGGCGAAAGGTTTGTTTCATGCCCGCCACCCACGGTGATCCCGCCCAACTGGTCCAGAGCTGGACCTGGAGCGTTGCCGGGCAGCTGCATCTTCGGCGCACCAAGATCGCCGAGCGCGTCGCCCAGCGGCTGCTCGCCGAGACGCCCGCGCTCACCCGCAAGGCCGGCGAGGCCACGCAGTACTACGTCGAGCGCGATGTCGGCTGGCTGCTGGAGCACCTCTCGCAGGCGATCGCCCTGACCGACCCGATCCTGTTCCACGACCACATCGCCTGGGCGAAGTCGATGATGACGGCGCGCGGGCTGAAGCGTGCCGATCTCAAGCGCACGCTGGAGCTGATCGCGGAGGTGCTGGACGAAGACCTGTCCCCGGCCGTCTATGCGAGCGCGATCACCTTGATCGAGGATGCGATCCAGCGCCTCGACACCCGCACCGAGGAGCCGGCGGGCCGGCTAAGCCAACCTGGCCTGCACGTCGAGACCGCGCGCGCCTATACCAACGCGCTGGTCGCGGGCGACGGTGCGGCCGCCCGCAAGCTGATCCGCGACAAGGTCGCCGCCGGGACCCGGCTCCCGGATATCTTGCTGCATGTGATCGAACCCGCTCAGGTCGAAATTGGCCGGCTTTGGCAGGTCAACCGGATCGACGTCGGGCAGGAGCACTTCGCAACCTCGGTCAGCCAGGAGCTGATGACCGAGCTGACCGGCTCGCTGGCACCCAACGGCGAGACCGGCACGCTGGTGGCCGCCTGTGTCGAGGGCGAGCTGCACGACACCGGCCTGCGTGTGGTCAACACGCTGCTGCAAATGGGCGGCTGGAACAGCCACTACCTCGGCGCCAACACGCCCAAGGCGGCGATCCACCAGGCGGTGCGCCGGGTCCAGCCGGACGTGCTGGCGCTGTCGGTGACCACGCCCTACCTCGCCTGGCGCCTGGCCGACGTGATCGCCGAGTTGCGCGCCGACCCGCAGACGGCTGGGGTCAAGGTCCTGGTCGGCGGCTACCCGTTCCACGTGTCGCCGTCGCTCGCCAAATGGATCGGCGCCGACGGCACCGCCCGCAACGCCGAGGACGCCGTGCTGCTGGCGGGCGACTTCGCCCGGGTCTAGCGGCGGCGTTTTTCTCCAAATGTGACGGCGCACCTCCTTCCCCTCTCCCTTGAGGGGCGAGGGACCCGCCGAGGCGGTCGTTTCACCCCCGCGCCGCGTAGGGTGCACAAGCCCAACCCAACGCGTGACAGCGCCGAGCTTGGGCGCCACAGTCGTCGCCACGATGGAACAGCTCGAGTATCCCGATCTCGCGACCTGGGAGGAGCGCCGGCGCTGGTTCGAGGCGCTGGAGGCTGAGCGCGCGCAGGGCGGCGCGGCGAGCCGGCTGTCGGAGCAAGCGTGCGCGCTGATGGTCGACCTGCAGGCGACCTTCTGCGCCGGGGCCTGGGCGACCACCGTGATCCTGGCGGCGACGATCGTGGACAGCCAGGGCCGCTTCCGCCGGCCCGATCCGGACCTGCAGGCGGAACTCGCCTGGCTGCGCCTGACCCGCAACGCACTGGTCCACGAGGATCCGCGGGAGCCCGCGATCACGATCGAGGACCAGTGGACCAACCGCCGCGCTTGGGAACGCGACGCCCGGCGCGCGGTCGCGACCGCGATTGCGGCGCTCTATCCCGGCGACTCGTCCGAACGCGCCGACGCCGAGGACACCGCCAAGGATCATATCGACGACGGGGCCGAGACCGCGGAGTGGGACCCGGAATCCTGGAACGGCCTGGGCCCGGACGACATATCCGGAAGCAGCAAACGCTGAGCGCCCACCACCCGATCGACCGGGCACCCGATCGAACGGGCAGAAGAGGGGGAACGAACGACATGAAGCGCGTGCACGTGCGCATCCACGGCCAGGTTCAGGGGGTCTGGTTCCGCGGCTGGACGGTCGACGCGGCGAGCCAGCGCGGCCTGCACGGCTGGGTCCGCAACGTCCACGACGGCACGGTCGAGGCCGTCTTCGCCGGCGACGACGCCAAGGTCGACGAGATGGTCGAGCGCTGCCACGAGGGCCCGCCCGCCGCACGCGTCAGCAAGGTCGACGTGAGCGAGGCCGAGGCGCCGGTCGAGACCGGCTTCCACCAGGCGGCGAGCGTGTGACGGGCGCGGGGTTCGTCACACTCCTCGACCGACTGGTCCCCTCCACCACCGGCTGGTCCCCTCTCCTCCCGTGGGAGGAGGGGGATCAGTTGGGCGTCACGGCGTGCCTAACTCCCCTATTCGAACACCTCGGTGAACGCGGCTTGCAGCGCGACATCGACATCCTCCAGGCCGACCGGATAGCCGAGCTGGGCGAGCGAGGTCACCCCGTGCTCGCGGATGCCGCAGGGGACGATGCCGGCGAAATGGCTCAGCTCCGGGTCGACGTTGAGCGCGATGCCGTGGAACGACACCCAGCGGCGCACCCGCACGCCGATCGCGGCGATCTTGGCCTCGCGCCCGCCGTCCAATGGCACCCAGATACCCACGCGCCCGTCGCGCCGCTCGCCGCGCACGTTGAACTGGGCGAGCGCCCGGATCACCCACTCCTCCAGCGACCAGACGAACCGGCGCACGTCTAGATCGCGCGCCTTCAGATCGAGCATTGTGTAGGCCACCCGCTGGCCGGGGCCGTGGTAGGTGTACTGCCCGCCGCGCCCGGTCTGATAGACCGGGAAGCCGCCGGCGTCGACCAGGTCGCCCGGGTCGGCGCTGGTCCCGGCGGTGTAGAGGGGCGGATGCTGCAGCAGCCAGATCAGCTCGGCCGCGCGTCCCGCCCGGATCTCGGCGACCCGCGCTTCCATCAACGCGAGCGCGTCCGGATAGGCGACCAGCCGGTCACTGACCGCCCACTGCGGCTGCGGCGCCGCGGCGGGCTGCGGGGCTTCGGGGGCCTCGGCTTGCTCGCGTAGGGGCAATCTGCTATCTCCCGCCAAGGTCGTGACAGCGCGCGATTTTTCGGCTTTGCGGCCGTCCACGCCGGGGTGCGCGGCCGCGCACTTCGACGCCCGTGCGGTTCCAGCGCGCCGCGCGGGCGTTTTCATGCCCGTGCCCGGCATCGGCCGAGCTTAGCGCCATCGGGGCGCACCGGTCGATCCGCGAGAGGGAGGCAGAACACGCCCATGGCCCAAGATCCCCGCACCCCCGCGACCGGGCGCCCACCGGCCCAGCCCGTCAAATCGGCCGAACCGCAGGGCCGGACAAGTACCGGCAAGCACGGCGACCTGGGCGAAGCCGCGCTGCACTACCACCGCGAGCCGACCCCCGGCAAGATCGAGGTCACGCCGACCAAGCCGCTCGGCAACCAGCGCGACCTGGCGCTCGCCTACTCCCCCGGCGTCGCCGCGGCGTGCGACGCGATCGTGGCCGACCCGAAGGAAGCCGCCGGCCTGACCGCGCGCGGCAACCTGGTGGGCGTGGTCACCAACGGCTCCGCCGTGCTCGGACTGGGCAACATCGGCCCGCTCGCCTCCAAGCCGGTGATGGAAGGCAAGGGCGTCCTGTTCAAGAAGTTCGCCGGGATCGACGTGTTCGACATCGAGCTGAAGCAGGACGATCCCGACAAGCTGATCGAGGCGATCGCCGCGCTGGAGCCGACCTTCGGCGGGATCAACCTGGAAGACATCAAGGCCCCGGAGTGCTTCGAGGTCGAGGCCGCGCTGCGCCAGCGCATGGACATCCCGGTGTTCCACGACGACCAGCACGGCACCGCGATCATCGTCGCCGCGGCGATCTACAACGCGCTCCGCCTGCGCGCGCAGAAGTTCGAGGAGGTCAAGCTGGTCTGCTCCGGTGCCGGCGCGGCGGCGCTGGCCTGCCTCGACCTGCTGCAGACCCTGGGCCTGAAGCGCGAGAACATCTGGGTCACCGACATCCACGGCGTGGTCTACCGGGGCCGCGAGCAGGCGATGGACCGCTGGAAAGCGGCCTACGCCCAGGACACCGACGCGCGCACCCTGGCGGACGTGATCGAAGCGGCGGACATCTTCCTCGGCCTGTCCGCGCCGGGCGTGCTGAGCCAGGAGATGGTGCGCACGATGACCGACCCGCCGATCATCATGGCGCTCGCCAACCCGACCCCGGAAATCTGGCCGGAGGACGCCCGGGAGGTGGCGCCGGACGCGATCATCGCGACCGGACGCAGCGACTATCCGAACCAGGTCAACAACGTCCTGTGCTTCCCGTTCATCTTCCGCGGCGCGCTCGACGTCGGCGCCAGCACGATCAACGAGGAGATGAAGACCGCCTGCGTGAAAGCGCTGGCCGACCTCGCGATGGCCGAGCCGTCGGAAGTGGTGCAGAAGGCCTACGGCGGCGATGCCAGCGGCTTTGGCCCGGACTATCTGATCCCGCGCCCGTTCGATCCGCGGCTGATGCTGGAACTGGCGCCGGCGGTCGCCAAATCGGCGATGGACAGCGGGGTGGCCGCGCGGCCGATCCAGGACTTCGACGTCTACAAGCAGCAGCTCTCGGAGTTCGTGTTCCGCTCGGGGCTGGTGATGAAGCCGGTGTTCGAGCGCGCCCGCCGGCGCCCGATGCGGGTGATCTACGCCGACGGCGAGGACGAGCGGGTGCTGCGCGCCGCCCAGGTGGCGCTCGACGAAGGCCTGGCGCAGCCGATCCTGATCGGCCGGCCGGACGTCATCCACAGCCGGGTCGAGCGGCTCGGCCTGCGGTTCGTCACCGGCCAGCACGTCGACGTGATCAACCCGCAGTCCGACCCGCGCTACAACACCTACTGGCAGACCTATCACCGGCTGATGGAACGCAAGGGCGTGCAGCCGGCCGCCGCGCGCACGATCGTGCGCACCAATCCGACCGTGATCGCGGCGCTCGCGGTCTACCTGGGCGATGCCGACGCCATGCTGTGCGGGGTCGAGGGCGTCTACAAATGGCACCTGGCGCACATCCGCGATGTGATCGGTCAGCGGCCGAACGTGCACGACCATTCCGCGATGTCGCTCTTGATCCTGCCGCAGGGCAGCTACTTCCTGACCGACACCTACGTCACCGACGATCCCAGCGCCGAGGAGATCGTCGAGATGACGACGATGGCGGCGGAAGGCGTGCGCGCCTTCGGGATCGAGCCCAAGATCGCGCTGTTGAGCCACTCCGACTTCGGCAACGCCGACAGCGCGAGCGCGCGCAAGATGCGCGCGGCGGTGGCGACCCTGCAGCGCGACCACCCCGACCTGGAGGTCGAGGGCGAGATGCACGCCGACGCCGCCGTGAACGAGGACATCCGGCAGCGCGTCTTCCCCAATTCAAAGCTGAAGGGCAGCGCCAACCTGCTGGTGATGCCGACCCTGGACGCCGCCAACATCACCATGAACGCGCTCAAGATCCTGGGCGAAGGGCTGCCGGTCGGGCCGATGCTGCTGGGCAGCGCGCTGCCGGCGCACATCCTCACCCCCTCGGTCACCTCGCGCGGGGTGGTGAACATGACCGCCGTCGCCGTTCTCGACGCCCAACGCCAGGCCGCCGCCCGCCGGGCCGCGGCGACCGCCGACGGCTGAACCGCGCCGGCGCCCCGACCGCGATCCCAGGCGCTGCGCTGCCGGACGCCCCTGCACCGCGACCCCTGCCCATCATCCCCTGCTGCCAAGGACCTCCATGTCGATCACCCCGCCCGAGCAGGACACTGGTCAGCCCGAGACCGCCCCGGCCAGCGCGGAGGAGTACGGCCTGAGCGACGCCCAGATCGAGCAGGCGCACGAGGCGATCCAGCAGGGCGACATCACCCAGCTCGAGGAGATCGCGCAGTCGCTCCACGCCGCCGACCTCGCCGACCTGATCGAGGAGCTGACGACCGACGAGCGGGTGATCGTGCTGGATACCCTGGGCGGCGCGCTGGACCCGGAGGCGCTGTCCTACCTGGTGCCCGCGGTGCGCCAGGACGTGATCGAGCACATCGGGCCGAAGGGCCTCGCCAGCGCGCTGTCGGAGCTGGAATCCGACGACGCGGTCGAGATCTTCGAGGACCTCGACGACGACTTCCAGCAGCGCATCCTGACCCAGCTGCCGGTCGGCTACCGGCTGGTGCTGGAGGAGGGCCTGGCCTTCCCCGAGGCGTCCGCCGGGCGCCTGATGCAGCGCGAGGTGGTGGTCGTGCCGGCCAGCTGGACGGTCGGCCAGACGATCGACTTCATGCGCTCCGCGCAGAACCTTCCGGACGACTTCTACGACCTGTTCGTCGTCGACCCCAAGCACAAGTGCCAGGGCACCGTGCCGATCTCCCGCGTGCTGCGGGCCAAGCGCGCGGTCACGATCGCCGAGGTGATGGAGACCGACGTCCGCCCGATCCCGTTCACCATGGACCAGGAGGAGGTCGCCTACCTGTTCCGGCAGTACGGCCTGGTATCCACGCCGGTGGTCGACGATTCCGGCCGGGTGATCGGCATGATCACGGTGGACGACATCGTCCACGTGATCGACGAGGAGGCCGAGGACGACCTGATGAAGCTGGCCGGTCTGGGCGAGAGCGACCTCTACGGCCGCGTGCTCGAGACCGCCAAGTCGCGCGCCACCTGGCTGACCATCAACCTGGGCACGGCGGTGCTCGCCTCGCTGGTGATCGGCCTGTTCGAGGCAACCCTGAGCCAGGCGGTGGCGCTCGCCGTCTTGATGCCCATCGTCGCCTCGATGGGCGGCAACGCCGGCATGCAGACGCTGACCGTCGCGGTGCGCGCGCTCGCCATGAAGGACCTGTCGGCCACCAACGCCTTGCGCTTCATCGGCAAGGAATGCCTGGTCGGCCTGTCCAACGGCGTGGTGTTCGCGGTGATGACCGGCTTGGTCGCCTGGCTGTGGTTCGGCCGGGCGGACATCGGCGTGATCATCGGCCTGGCGATGATCGTCAACATGCTGATCGCCGGGCTGTCGGGCACGCTGATCCCGCTCGCCCTGGAGAAGCTGAAGATCGACCCGGCGGTCGCGTCGGCGGTGTTCCTGACCACGATCACCGACGTGGTCGGCTTCTTCGCGTTCCTCGGCCTGGCCGCGCTGTTCATTCTGTAGGCGCGAACACCCGTTTACACTCAGATGTGAATTTCGCTCTAACTACCTGAAGAGAGGGTAAGATTCAGCTGAGAGGCGGCTTCACCTTTCAGCCTCCCGCCCGTGGCGGCTCCGACATTTGGACTCCCACGGCAGAGCGTGCGGTGTCACACTACCGTGCGCTTCGGACCGGCCGGCCGTGCCGGTCGCGGGCGCACAGTCCCCCGCATGCCCGTATCGGGAGGTAGCGATGTCCGTTTGCGCACCCGCCGTCGTCCGCCGTCTGTTCCGCGCCGCCGGGCTCGCGCTCGCGGTGCCGCTTGCCCTGGCGCTCGCCCCGGCATCCGCACACGCCAGCCAGTGCTTCGCCTTCGTCGAGAACGCGCCGGCCGAGCCCTCGCCGCTCCGGCTGGCGGGCTGGCGGCCGGCGGACGCCGCGCAGCTGGCGGCGGCACGGCAGGTCGCGATCGAGTTCGTCGGCCACGCCACCTTCCAGATCACCACGCCCGGCGGGGTGGTCGTTGCCACCGACTACACCGGGCGCAACGGCTCCGCTGGCGTGCCCGACATCGTCACGATGAACCGCGCGCACACGACCCACTACACCAACACCCCCGATCCCCGGATCGACCACGTGCTGCGCGGCTGGAACCCCAGCGGCGACGGCCCGGCGCGGCACGACCTGGAGGTCGGCGATCTTCGGGTGCGCAACGTCGCCACCGATATCCGCGGCTGGTCGTCCGCCGCGGTCGACAAGCACGGCAATTCGATCTTCATCTTCGAGGTCGCGGACCTTTGCATCGGCCACCTCGGCCACCTGCACCATCCTCTGTCGGACGCCGACCTGGCGCTGATCGGCCGGCTGGACGTGGTGATGGCCCCGGTCGACGGCAGCTGGACGCTCGACATCCCGAACATGGTCGCGACCCTAAAGGACCTGCGGGCCAGCCTGGTGATCCCGATGCACTTTTTCGGCGCGGGCTCGCTGGAGCGCTTCCTGGCCGGCATGTCGGACGCGTTCCAGATCCGCCGCGCCCAGCAGCCGGTGATCAACGTCTCGCTCGCCAGCCTGCCGCGTGAGCCAACCGTTCTGGTGCCCTACGGCTACTAGAGCAAGATGCTGCAAGGTGAAGCCGCCTTTCAGCTGAATCTTGCTCTTTCTTCAAGCAGTTAGAGCAAAATTCACGATGAAGGTCGACCCGACCTTCATCGATTTTGCTCGAGCCGATCGGCGCGCAGCCGCGCTCAGACCGGTCGATCGTCGGGCGCCTGGAGATCGCGTTGGCAAAATAGCACCAGGAGCAGGACCTGGCTGATCGTGTGGCCGTCGTCGGACAGCGGCATCAACAGGTTGATGACCCCCGCGGTGAACTGGTCCGGGCCGATATAGCCGACGCGTCCGTAGCGCGGCAGGCCGGTTTCCGCCACCTTGCGCGCGCTTTCCCAGACGCCGGAGCCCGGCCCCTTGCCCGCGATCTCGCTGAACCGCCGTCCTTTCAGGCCGGGCCGCGCGCGCAGCATGATCTCGTCGCCCAGCAGGCGATAGCGGAAGTCGAGCGGCGGGCCGAGCACGTCGAGCATCATCAGGTGGCGCAGCAGACGCGGGATCGCCACCGGGTCGATGTCCCGGCGCGCCGGCAGGCGGCCCGGCCCGCCTAGGCCGGTCCAGTAGGCCAGGATTTCCGCCTGCTCCGGCATGTCGGCGAGCGGCAGGTTCGCCGTCGGGAAGCCGCCGAACGGCGCTGTCGTCCGGGTTCGGTCGTCGGACGGCAGCAGGCCCAGGACGTGGGACAGCCGCCGGTGGGTCGAGAGCGGCAACAGGATACCGGCGTCCCGCGTCCCGTCGGGCCCGGTCAAACGGACCGGCGCGTCGATCTCCAGGCACCGGGCCGGCGGCGCATCGTCCGCGCCGTGCAGACGGGCCAGCCGGGCCAGAGGATCGTTTGCCCGCATACCGCCAAGAACCGGCGTCAAGCCGGCGTCCCCGACCCGGACGACGAACAGGTCGGGCAGCAGGTCGTCCGGCAGCTCGGTGATGTCGAGGCGGGCCGCCTCGAACCGGCCCAGGGCGTCGCAGTTCGCCCGCCAGACCGCAAGCAGCCGGTCGGCCCGCCCGTCGGCGAGGTCCTGCGCGCCGTCCGTGGGGGCGCGGGTCGGCGCGTGCCCTAGGGCCGGGCCCCGGATCGGCTTCACGACGTTGCGGTTTCCTTTCGCACGCGATGCGCCCGCATCGCCGTCTATTGAGGCGAAAGTTCTAACTGAAAGGTGCTGAACAAAAGGTAAAGCGAGCGGTCCTCGGCGGGACACTACGCCTCCGGTCGGGGTGGGCGCGATACCGCTGAAGGCCGACGACACCCGGCGCGCCGAAGTTCACCCTATCTCCTTGACGAGAGAACAAGATTCGCGCGGAAGGTGAGCGAACCTTGGGCGATCTTGCCCGCGCGCTACTCCGCCGCATCCGGCCGGGCGTCGGCGCTGAGCGCCTGCGCCTGGTCGAACTGCAGGGCGGCCAGACGGGCGTACAGGCCGTTCTTCTCCAACAGCTCGTGGTGGGTTCCGGTCTCGACGATCCGTCCGCGGTCCATCACCACCAGCCGGTCGGCCTTGAGCACGGTCGCCAGGCGGTGCGCGATGATCAGGGTCGTGCGCCCCTGCATCAGATGGTCGAGCGCTTCCTGCACGACCTTCTCGCTCTCCGCGTCGAGCGAACTGGTCGCCTCGTCCAGCAGCAGCACCTCGGGGTTCTTCAGGATCGCCCGGGCGATTGCGACGCGCTGGCGCTGGCCGCCGGACAGGCGCACGCCGCGTTCGCCCAGGAAGGCGCTGAAGCCGTCGGGCAGTTCCTCGATGAACGCGCGGGCGTTGGCCGCCTCCGCCGCGGCGATCACCTCGTCGTCGCGCGCGTCCGGCCGGCCGTAGCGGATGTTCTCCATGGCATCGGCGGAGAAGATCACCGGCTCCTGCGGCACCAGACCGGTGTGCCGGCGCAGCTCCGACGGGTCGGCGTTCTGAAGATCGACGCCGTCCAGCGTCACCCGTCCGCTGGTCGGGTCGTAGAAGCGCAGCAGCAGCTGGAACACGGTTGTCTTGCCCGCACCCGACGGCCCGACCAGCGCGACCTTCTCGCCGCGCCGGACCTCCAGATCGAAGCCGTTGAGCGCCGCAGAATCCGGGCGGGAGGGGTAGTGGAACACGACGCTGTCGAAGCCGACCCGCCCCTGCACCGGGCTTGGCAGCGGGGTCGGGTTGTCCGGCGCGTCGATCGCGGTCTCGGTCGCCAGCAGGTCGAACAGCCGCTCGGTCGCGCCGGCGGCACGCTGCAGATCGCCGACCACGTCGGACAGCCCGCCGACCGAACCCGCGACCACGACCGAGTAGAACACGAACGCGGACAGCTGGCCGGCGGTGATCTCCCCGTCCAGCACCGCATGCCCGCCGACCCAGAGCACCACCGCGATCGCCCCAAATACCAGCAGGATCACCATCGCGGTCAGGGAGGCACGGGCGATCGTGCGCTTGATCGCGGTGTCGAAAGCGTTCTCCACGCGCTCCTGAAAGCGCGCGCGGTCGATCGGCTCGTGGTTGAACGCCTGCACCGTGCGGATGTTGGACAGGCTCTCGTCGACATAGACGCCGACGTCGGCGACCCGGTCCTGGCTGGCGCGGGACAGCTTGCGGACCTGCCGGCCGTAGACGATCACCGGGATCAGCACCAGCGGCACCACCAGGAAGACCAGCCCGGTCAGCCGGGGCGAGGTGGCGAACAAGAGCGCGACACCGCCGACCAGGGTCAGGATGTTGCGCAGCGCGATCGGTACGCTGGTGCCGACCACGACCTGCAGCAGCGTGGTGTCGGTGGTCAGGCGCGACAGCACCTCACCCGTGCGCGTGGTCTCGAAAAAGCCGGGCGACATGCCGATCACGTGCCGGAACACGTCGCGCCGGACGTCGGCGACCACGCGCTCGCCCAGCCAGGTCACCAGGTAGAAGCGCGCGAACGCCGCGAGCGCCAGGATCGCGACCACGCCGAACAGCACCAGCACCGCCTGGTCGAGCAGCGCCGCGTCGCCCTCGGCGAACCCCTGGTCGATCAGCAGCTGCAGCCCGCGCCCGAGCGCGAGCGTGGTTCCGGCCGCGGCGACCAGCGACAGCAGGGACAGCAGCAGATAGCCCTTGTAGGGCCGCAGATAGGCCCACAGACGCGCCAGCACCTTGACGTTCTTGCTGCGCGGCCGGTCCGGCCGTCGGTTGCTGTCCTGTTCGACCGTCGACTTCTCGCGCATGCTCGCCATTCTGCGGTTGCCCTGCCGGCACGTGGTGGTTGCTTCCGCCCTGCGGATTAAGCCCGCCGACCGGCGCCAAACTCGATTGCCGACAGACGTATCTCACCCGCCGCGAGCGGGCAACCGGCGGGACCGGCCGGGGCGACCTGCCGCGCGAGGACGCGCGTGCGCGCGCCCCCTTGCGTCCGGCGGCGGCGGTGCCTATAACCTGCGCCACCGCGCGAGCAGGAGCAGCGAAGCGATGAAGAAAGACATCCACCCCGACTACCACGAGATCACGGTCGTGATGACCGACGGCAGCGAGTTCAAGACCCGCTCCACCTACGGCAAGGCCGGGGACTCGCTGCGTCTGGAGATCGACCCGAAGACCCACTCCGCCTGGACCGGCGTCCACCGCGTCGCGACCCAGGGCGGCCAGATGCAGAAGTTCAGCGAGCGCTTCGGCAACCTGGGCAACCTGTCCGGCAAGAAGCGCGGCTAACCGCACCGCGCGCCGACCCAAGGCCACAGACGCGTAGAAGGGCATTCGCCACCCGGCGGATGCCCTTTTTGCGTTTCCTCCACGCGCCCGGCTCGTCCACGCCCGGCTGGTTCACGCCCGGCCGGCCGGCTCCAGCATCATGTCCAGGCGCTGGATGCGTTCGTAGAGGGCGCGCGAGCGGGTCAACAGGTCGCCCAGGCGGGCGGGCAGCCGGTCGGGATCGACCGCGGGCTCGGCCAGGCAGGTATCCTGCCCGCCCAGGCGGTTTTCCGGCTGCGCCGCCGCGTCGCGGGCGACCTCGCCGTCGTTGACCGCCCGCTGCAGCATCAGCCACGCCATCACCTGGGTGATCCGCGCGGTCACGCGCATTTCCTCGCAGCTCGCGACCAGCTGGGTGTCGTGGTCCAGGGCCGCCTTGTCCGCCGGCGCCTGGCTGGCGATGTAGTCGCGCACCTCGCGCGTCAGCGCCAGCGCCTCGTCGTAAGTGCGCATGATCAGCGCACCGGTATCGACGATGTTGCGCGTGCTGTCGCCCTGGGGGGTCCCGCTGTGAGGCACTGATAAGCCGTCCGGCTGTTGTTGAGAGAAAACGCGCCCGGTTTTGAAACCGCGTCGCCGCGGGCCGGCGCTGTGTCGGCGCGAGCCTACGCCGGTGAGCTTAACAAGCGGTTGGCAGCACCTTGAAGCGAAATTCGTCCCCGCACCTGCCATGCCGGGTCGGGAGCGGCGGCTTCGCCCTGCGGCGATTTCGCATGCCACCCTCTTGAACCGCGGCCCGGGCTTCCCAGCTATAGATCGCTTCGGGCCCGAGACAGGCAAGGTGGGCCGAACAAGCTTCCGTCAACGCCGCTTGCCGGGTTCGGAAGACGGCCGCCGCGCCGGGCGCCGGAGCACCCCATCACGCGGCCTTTCGACCTTTGGGTGGATGGCCGCGCGGTCCGTATCGCTTGCAGCAAAAGGATATGGTTGCCATGCGTACCTACGACTTCAGCCCCCTGCTCCGCTCCGCCGTCGGTTTCGACCGGATGGCACAGATGATGGACAGCCTCGCCCGCGGCGAGGAGACCGGCTACCCGCCCTACAATATCGAGAAGCTGGGCGAAGACGCCTATCGGATCACCATGGCCGTCGCCGGCTTCGGCGAGGACGAGCTGGAGGTGAGCACCAAGGACACCACCCTGGTGGTCGCCGGCAAGGCGAAGGAGGCCGAGGGTGAGGGCAGCTTCCTGCATCGCGGCATCGCCCGGCGCGCTTTCGAGCGCCGGTTCGCGCTCGCCGAGCACATCAAGGTGACCGGCGCGCACCTGGAGAACGGCCTGCTGCACGTCGAGCTGGTCCGCGAGGTGCCGGAGGCGAAGAAGCCGCGCACCATCGAGATCCAGCGCGGCGCGCCCGAGCAGCCGAAGGTGATCGAGAGCCAGGCCGCGTAAGCCGCACCGGCTCGGTTCTCAGCGCCGACCACGTCAGCCGGCCGGGCCCGCCCCGGCCGGCTTTCTTGGTCTCTCTTCAAGCAGTTAGAGAAAAATTCACGATGAAGGTCGACTCGACCTTCATCGATTTCGCTCTAGGCCCTTCCGGCCCGCCAGACCATGTCCTTTGCACGGGCCCCGCCAGGGCCCTTGGGCGGCTGGCGCGTCGGCAGCCGTGTACAGGTTTGTGGCGCTCTCGGGCGATCGAACATGATGCCTTCGCCGCAGGCACGACCGGTCGTGGCTCGCCCGGCATAGCGCCTGAGCGGCCATTGCCGGCCGCCCTCCCGGGCGGCCGGCGGTGCGTCCCGATAAGCGTGTTGCGCGAATCGATTACCCGTCCGCCGCTCCCGCCGGTATACTGGGCATATACCCCGAGGTCGGTGCGGTCAGGAGGCTGACGATGGTTGCGTATTCTTCCCTGCGGGACGACTTGAAGACCGGGGACATCATCCTGATGAGCGGCGAATCCATCTTCTCCTGGACCATCCGGCGGTTCACCGGAAGCACCTGGTCGCACGTCGGCATGGTCGTCCGCAGCGAGGAGCTGGACGCCGTGCTGCTGTGGGAATCCACCACCACCGGCCATCCCGAGGACGCCGCCACCCCGAAAGGCCGGGAGCCCAAGCCGGGCGTCCAGCTGCCGCCGCTCAGCAAACGGGTGCGGGACTACGACGGCAAGGTGGCCGTCCGGCAACTGAACCGTGCGTTGACCAAAAAGGAAGTCGCCAGCCTCACGGCCTTCCGGCACGAGGTGAAAGACCGGGATTACGACTACGACGCGCTGGAACTGCTTCGCTCCGCCATGGACGAGGGGCTGTTCTGGCGCAACCGCGAGGATCTGCAGAGCTTCTTCTGCAGCGAGCTGATCGCCGAGAGTTACCAGCGCGTCGGCCTGCTGCCCGACAGCAAGCCGTCCAACGAATATACCCCCGACGACTTCGCTCAGGAGGTTGGCGAGAAGCTGCCGCTTCAGGGGGTGACGCTGGATCCGATCAAGAAGCTGGACGCGGGTTAACCGCGGCCGTCAGGCGACGATGCCCGCGGTCGCCGCGCGATAGGCGAGCAGCGCCGCCCCCAGCATCGCCACGCCGACGAACGCCCAGCCGAGCACCGGCGCGAGGAACGCCTCGTCCCGGAACGCCAGCCGCGCCAGGACGACCCCGCCGCCGGTCATCACCGCCCCGATGATCCAGAGCCACATGGCCGTCCCCTAACCCACCTGAAGCTTTTCCAGCGCCGCCCGGAGCGGTGCCGGGATCGCCACGGCCGCGGTCATGTCGCCGCGCGGGACGAACACGTGGACGAACCGCCCTTCCGCCGCGGCCTCCGCGCGTCCCGCCTTGAACAGCCCGATCTCGTAGGTGACCGACCGGCCGCCCAGCCGGGTCACCCGCAAGCCCGCCTCCACGTCCTCCGGAAACGCGAAGGCGGCGCGGTAGCGGCACCAGGACTCCGCGCACACCCCGATCACCTCGCCGTGCCACGGGTCGAGGCCGCCCTCCTGGATCAGATAGCGGTTAATCACCGTGTCGAAGTAGGAATAGTACACCACGTTGTTCACGTGGCCGTAGATGTCGTTGTCCATCCAGCGGGTCGGGATGGTGAGGCGGTGTAAGTAGTCTTCACGGGTCGTCGGCTGGTCGTCGCTCACGGTTCGGCGCGGTCCTTCGGGCTGGTCGGGGCGATGCGATCTGGGAAAGCAGGCGGCGCGCGCGCTGTCAATTCCCACTTGCGGCCGTTGCCGCCGGGCACGCGGCTGTGGCAGAGCAGACGGGCACGACCGTGCCCCAAGGAGGCCGCATGCCCGTTCCGACCACCACGATCGGCGCCTATCCCAAGCCCGACTACGTGCCGCTGCGCGGCTGGCACGAGGCGAAGCCGGAGGACGAGCAGGGCCGCCACCCAAGCGACCCGACCCGCCCGCTGCGCGAGCGCGGCCGGATCGATGCCGAGGACGAGCAGCGGCTGCTCGACCGGGCGACGCACGAGGTGGTCGGCGAACAGGCGACGCTCGGGATCGACGTGCCGACCGACGGCGAGGTCCGGCGCGAGCACTACGTCTTCTACCACCTGCGCCACCTGCACGGGATCGACTTCGACAGCCTGGAGGAGCGGCAACTGCGTCAGGGCGGCTGGACCGCCTACGTGCCGGTGGTGCGCGGGCCGGTCCAGGCGGGCGCGCGCTTCCTGCGGCACGACTGGCACAGCGCGCAGCAGGCCACCGACCGGCCGGTCAAGATCACCGTGCCGGGGCCGCTGACGATCGCCGGCACGATCGCGAACGACCACTACGCCGACGAACGCGAGCTGTGCGCCGCGCTGGGCGACGCGCTGAACCAGGAACTGCGCGACCTGGCGGCGGCCGGCTGCCCCTGGATCCAGGTCGACGAGCCGCTGTTCGCCCGGCATCCCGACAAGGCGGCCGAGTTCGGCGTCGACAACCTGGCGCGCACGCTGCACCGGCTGCCCGAGGAGACGCGCACGGCCGTGCACGTCTGCTGCGGCTATCCGGCGGAACTGGACCAGGCGGACTACCCCAAGGCCGATCCCGGCGCGTACGACCAACTGGCGGAGCCGCTGGACCTGGCGCCGGTCGACGCGGTCAGCCTGGAGGACGCGCACCGGCCGGCCGACCTGCGGCTCTTGGAGCGCTTCGCGCGCACGACCGTGATCCTGGGCTGCGTCGACGTCGCCCGCTCCCGCGTCGAGGACCCGGACGAGATCGCGGGCCGCCTGCGCCGGGCGCTGGAGCACATCGACCCGCACCGCCTGATGGCCGCCCCCGACTGCGGGCTCGCCCTGATGCCGCGCAAACTCGCCCGCGACAAGCTGCGCGCGCTCGTGCAAGGCGCGCGGGCGGTGTGAGGGGATTCACCACAAAGACACCAAGGCGTTGGGGCGCTTCGCTGACCCGTCAGACGTCCTTCGACACGCCTTGCTGACGCAAGCCTGCTCAGGATGAAGCGGAAAATTTGAAAAATATGACCTTCATCTATGGACCTTCCCGTTCGTGCAAGGGGTTTGATGGCCCTTTCGGGGCGGACATCTATACGGCCTGTTTGCGAGGATGTTGGTGTCCTCTGGCCAGGATGGGGTTCGCTTGGACCGTGTTCGCCAGATCATGCTGTCGGCCATCAGCGGCCAATGAAGCTTCGGCGTTTAGACGGTTCAGGCGGATGCCTTGCGGCGCCATCCAATCCCTTGCGTCGGGGTGAGCGTCTCCTTTGCTAAGGGGCTCTGGTGTTGGGGTGGGCGGCGGCTCAGGCCGCCCGCGGCCGGTAGGTGTCGCCCGAGCGCAGCACCGCCCAGGCCACCCGGGCGAGCTTGTTGGCGAGCGCGATCACGACCTCGTTCCAGCGCTTGCGCTTGAGCAGGCGGCGGGCCCACAGGATCAGCCCGTCGGCGGTGGGCCGGTCGCGCTTGGCCTGCATCAACAGCGCCTGGGCGCCGTTGACGTAGAGGGCGCGCAACTGGCCGTCGCCGATCAGCGAGATCCGGCCCAGGCGCACGCGTTCGCCCGAGCTGTTGAGCCTGGGGGTAAGGCCCAGGCTGGTGGCGAACTTGCGCCCGTCGGCGTAGTCCGACCCGTCGCCGATCGCGCCCACCGTCGCCGCGGCGATCATCGGCCCGATGCCGGGAACCGTGCGCAGCCGCTGCACCCGGGCGTCGTCCTGCGCGGCCCGCACCAGGCGCGCCTTGCTCGCGGCGATCGCCGCGCCGTCGCGCCCGATCTCGGCGTGCAGCTCGTCGAACTCCGCGCGCATGTCCGGCGAGATCGCCTGCCAAGCCGGCGTGTCCGCAAGCTCGGCGTAGCGCTTCAGTCCGGCCTCGCCCTGCGGCAGCGCGATGCCGGACTCCATCAACAGCCCACGCAGCACGTTGACCTTGTCGGTGCGCAGCTGGACCCGCTTGCGGTGGATGCGCTGGCGGCTCTGGGCGTCCTGCTCGCTCGGCGACTTGATCCGCAGGCCGGGGACGTGCGGCCGGGTCGCCGCCTCGGCGATCGCCCGGGCGTCCCGCCGGTCGTCCTTGCGCCCGGGATCCTGGTAGGCCTTGACCCGCTTGGGCGCCATCAGCCGCACCGGGTGGCCCGCGGCCTGAAAGCTGCGCGCCCAGTGGTGCGCCCCGCCGCACGCCTCCATCCCGACCACCGCGCCTGGGCACGCCGCCACCGCCGCCTCGAGCCCGGCACGCCGGACCCGCCGCTCCGCAACCACCCGGCCGGCGGCGTCCACCAACGCCAGCTGGAAAACGTTCTTTGCCAAGTCGACGCCGATCACAGTAACCTGGGTCATGGATCTTCCCGTTCCTTCCGATGTTGTCCTGTCGCACCACACAACAGGTCTGGCCCATTGTGAGGCCGAAATGGAGAACGGGAAGGTCCATCCCATCATGCTGAGCAGGCCCGCCAGGGCCGTGTCGAAGCACGTCTGACGGGTCTCGAAACCGCCTTAGCGCTCTTGGTGCCTTTGTGTCTTGGTGGTGAACCTAAAAACTGGTCCTCACCCCTACTCGCTCAGCTGCTCGCAGGCCTGCTTGATGCGTTCGCAGGCGGTCTCCAGCGCTTCCGTGGAGGTGGCGTAGGAGATCCGGAAGTAGGGCGACAGGCCGAACGCCTCGCCCTGGACGCAGGCGACGTTGGCCTCTTCCAGGAGGTAGGTGACGAAGTCGCCGTCCGACTGCAGGCGGTTGCCCTGCGGCGTCTTCAGCCCGATCACGCCGGAACAGGAGGGGTAGACGTAGAACGCCCCCTCCGGCCGGGAGCAGGTCAGGCCCGGGCACCGGTTCAGCTGCCCCACCACCAGGTCGCGGCGCTGGCGGAACACCTCGTTGTTCGAGTCGATGAAGTCCTGCGGGCCGTTCAGCGCCTCGACGGCGGCCGCCTGGCTGATCGACGACGGCGAGGAGGTCGACTGCGACTGGATCTTCGCCATCGCCTTGATCAGCTGGCTCGGCCCGCCGGCGTAGCCGATCCGCCAGCCGGTCATGGCGTAGGCCTTGGAGACACCGTTCATGGTCAGCGTGCGCTCGAACAGCGCCGGCTCGATCTGGGCCGGCGTGCAGAACTGGAAGCCGTCATAGACCAGCTTCTCGTACATGTCGTCGGTCAGCACCCAGACGTGCTCGTGTTTCTTCAGCACGTCGGTGATCGCCTTCAGCTCGTCCTTGGAGTAAGCGGCGCCCGAGGGGTTCGAGGGGCTGTTCAGGATCACCCACTTGGTGTTCTTGGTGATCGCCTTGTCCAGGTCCTCCGGGCGCAGCTTGAAGCCGGCGTCCTGGCTGCAGGGCACGGCGACCGGCTCGCCGCCGCACAGCAGCACCATGTCCGGATAGGACACCCAGAAGGGCGCCGGGATCACGACCTCGTCGCCCTCCTGGATGGTGGCGAACAGGGCGTTGAACAGCACCTGCTTGCCGCCGGTGCCGACCGAGACGTTCTCCGGCTTGTAGCTTAGGCCGTTGTCGCGCTCGAACTTCTTGCAGATCGCCTGCTTCAACTCCGGCGTGCCGTCGACGGCGGTGTATTTGGTGTCGCCCCGGTCCATCGCGGCCTTGGCGGCCTGCTTGATGTTCTCCGGCGTGTCGAAGTCGGGCTCGCCCGCGCCCAGGCCGATCACGTCCTTGCCCGCGGCGCGCAGCTCGCGCGCCTTGGTGGAAACCGCGATGGTCGGCGACGGCTTGATCCGGTCCAGCCGGCTGGCGAGGAAGGAGGACATGGCGGGGCTATCTCGCGTGATGAAAAACTGCGTGCTCCGCCGCGCACGCTAGCCGAGGGCCCGGGGGGTGTCCAGGCAAGGCGATGGAACTGCACTATACGGCGTATATATGACCCGATATTGCCATACTTTCCATGTGGAATTTTTGACCAGCCATCGCACTTTGACGGAGCCGACCGTCTGGACTACGATGCCGTCCCCAGGCGTGGACTGGCCCAATCCGCCCCCTAACACACTTGAATCCCAGAGAGTTTCTGTGGCCCAAATCAAGACCCACTCCGATTTTGTCTACCACATTTTACGAAACGGGTTGACCGGCGATAGGCTTAACCTTGAACGGCTCGGTCGTCGCTACGTCAAATTTATAGAACGCGACGAACCAGGCACGGCCAATCGGTTGACCGAAATGTTGGCCTCTGCCCCGTCGCAGAACTCGCCTCTGAGGGATTCTGGTAAGCAAGGCCTACCGGTCGACTCAGACAGCCGCTTCTCACTGGCATTTCACGAGATGCCAGACCTTTCAACAGACGAGCCAATATTGCCCGATTCCGTAAGAAAACAGTTCGAAAACTTGATTTTAGAAACTCATAAACACCATGAACTCAGAAAAAACGGCATACCCTTGTCTCGACTACTACTCTTTTCTGGACCTCCTGGTGTCGGAAAAACTATGTCAGCGAAATGGCTAGCATTTCGCCTAAACGTCCCATTATTGACGCTGGATATATCCGCTGTAATGAGCAGCCTTCTAGGCAAGACTGGGATGAATATAAAAAACATTATGGCTTATGCAAAATCAGCGCCCTGTATTTTGTTCCTCGATGAATTCGACGCAATAGCGAAACGCCGAGATGACTCAGGAGACATTGGCGAACTGAAACGCCTTGTAACAGTTCTTTTGCAAGAGATCGACGCGTGGCCAGAAGACAACTTATTGATTTGCGCCACCAATCATAGCTCGCTGTTGGACCCAGCCGTATGGCGACGGTTCGATCATGTTATAAATTTTATGCCACCCTCTTACGATGAAATTTTAGACCTTATCACACGCGATATGTATGGTAACATGGCTATAGACGACGACTTAGCGCAATCTCTTGCGCTGGCGTTAAATGGCCGTTCTCACAGCGAAGTAAGGACGTTACTCAACCGCGCAAAACGCGCATCGATACTACAGGAAAACAGTGTCGAAGACGCGATCGTTTCGGAGATTTCGAAATTTATAAAAGACATTCCAACAAACGAACGCCTATCCTTTGCATTAAAACTTCTTGAGAAAGGTTGGTCCAATCGGAAAGCAGCTGAAATCTCCCGAGTATCTCGCGAAACTCTTCGCAAACATAGGCCGGACCAAGCTATAGAGTGCTGATATGGCAGACCGAAACTTTTTAATTGGATATGGAGAACGCCTGGCCGAGCCCATCAACCCGGTGAGTGGTGGTGGGACCAAGCACTTTCCGTACACATTCTCCGAGGCTCGCACAAGGCTTGCCTCACGCTTCACTACATCTACGACCGCAGTTAGAGATCTTCCAGAGCTAGCTTGCCCGTTTGACTTCTCGACCTTAGCGCTTACGCTTCACCCGGCTTTCTGGCTCCTCGACGCTGCGAATGGATTTCGGGTGGCGCTTCGCCCCGGCTGCACGGCAGGTTGGTCCCCGAGTTGAACGGGTAGAGCCGCGGCTGGCGGGCGGAGCGTAAGCGCCCCCTACGCCCCATTGGCATAGGGTGTTGACGCGCGACCACGGGTCTCGGCGGCGCACGAGGCGCCACCGGGACCCGTGGGCAACAAACTTTGCAAACTTTATTGGTTTTGCTGGGCC
>NZ_NRRL01000015.1 GCF_016583645.1 Rhodovibrio sodomensis
CGGAGTACGCGACCCGGGTCGTCGTCCAGCTCCCGTCCGCCTATCCGGACCAGGCGATCGCACGACTGCTTGGCGCGAAAATCCCGCAGCTCATCGCGCCGCCGTAGCGGCCCGGGCGATGTGCCCGCCCGCCGCCGACTGACCGTCCACCCCCAGCGCCGCCGTCATCGAGAGTCTCGAAAAATCGCCGATTCCGGCGGCGCTTTCACGTGCCGATACGCCAGCTGGTTGAAAACGCCATCTGCAGCGGGAAATTGAGCGCCCGTTCATGAATAGATCGGGCTAGGTAGGACACCTGCGCGCCGCCCGCGACGACCTGCGCCAGCGCGGCGGCGTCGTAGACCCTGGCGGACAGGTAATCCTCGCCATATACGGCACGGAACCCGTCGGGCAGTTCGCCGGCCTCCCCGGCCGTCATCCGGCGGACAGTATAGCCGCCGACATCGAACCAGAGATCGTCCACATAACGCGAAACCGATAAAGTCGACATCACACACCTCACGAGTTGGTTGAGGGTGTGAGTGTCGCTTTCCTGCCGCCGCGAATCTAATGAAAGTACCTACAACGTAGTAGAACCGCGGTATTTGTCCGCAGTTTTAATTTAATAAATCAAGAGGTGGCGCATATCATTGTGTGCTTTTGTCGCTGGCAGAAGGTATGCGCAAGCCGGGTCCATCAAGTCGCGTATGTTGATGCAGATGCTTGAGGCAAAAGCGTTCCGGTCTCGGCGCGGCCGATCCGGCCTGCTCGGCCGGCGCGGCTCCGGCACACCTACGATCGCGTGCCAACGCCTTTAACTGCACGCCAGGCGACTTTTTGATCGGGATTCATCGCGCAGGGCGTTGGCTCAGACGGATTTGCCCGGCGGCAACCCCAGGGACGGCCTCGGTGGCGGCAGTGGCGGCAGCAGCGGAAGCAGCGGCGCCGACCGGCAGCAGGCTCGAGGTCAGCTGTCCATCTTGAATTCGGCGAACCCCATGATCCGCTGCACCTTGCCGGAATCGCCGAACGGCAGAAGGATCCGGCGGAAGGCGAGTTCGGCGCCCTGGCCGCGCCAGGTCACGGTGCCGTCGTGGTAGGCCGGCCGGCCCTCGCGCAGGCAGGCTTGATATTCGGCGTAGATGTCCGGACGGTCGGCGAACGGGATCAGATCGGCCAGATACTCGCCGGTGACTTCCCGGTTATACAGTTCCCGGTAGAACGTGCCGGCAAGGCGGACCCGCAGCGTCTCCACGGTTTCGCCGTCCAGTAAGAAGATGGTCGGGAGCGCCTTGGGAAAAACCGTCGGGTCGATCGCCGTGATCGGCGGCAAACGCCGGCGGGCGCGCGCACGCTGCCACCAGCGCTCGAAGTATTCGAGCCCGTCCACCTTCAGGTCAGGGATCGTCCGCACGGCATGGACCTCGGCACGTAACACGGTATGACAACCACCCGTGGGCGGCCCTCTTCGGCTCTTATGGGTTAACCGTCCATTGCACAAGATAGTATGTGCTGTTTGAACGTTTAAGTCCGCGAGCCTTCGAAACGGTTAATCAGTGGCGCTCAGGGGTTCAGCCTATCGCGCGAGCGTTGCATGCGGAAGTATGGCGGGCCCTCAGCGATGCCTACAGAAGCTAAGAGCCGGCGCAGTCAAACGCGATTCATTTTCCGGTCACACGCGCATCGCGTGAGACTAGCCCTGCCTATACCTTCGGATAGGAGCCGTCCGAACCGGCCCCGCCGGTCGTGACACAGCGGCCAGCAGCCAACGCTGCCTGGGACAGGATTCTCCCAGGTAGAACCAGCTTTCAGCATCCTGGGCCTAGAGCAAGATGCTGCAAGGTGAAGCCAGCTTTCAGCTGAATCTTGCTCTCTCTTCCAGCAGTTAGAGCAAAATTCACGCTGAAGATCGACGCGACCTTCAGCGATTTTGCTCTAGATCACGATGCCGCGATCGCGGGCGTAGCCGCGCAAGCGTTCGCGCACGCTGTGGTCGTGCGCCTCGGCCAACTGCTGAACCAACCGGGCGAGCGGCGGCAGGTCCAAGCTGCGCACCGTGGCCCGCACCGCCGGAACCGCACGCGGCGCCATCGACAGGTTGCGCAGGCCGCAGCCGACCAGCGCGAGGGCATCGATCGGCTGACCGGCCATTTCGCCGCAGACCGACAGGTCGACGCCGGCGTCGCGCGCCGCCTGCGACAGCTCGAGCAAGAGCCGCAGACCGGGCGGCGACAGCGGGTCGTACCGCCGCGCCAGGCGCGGGTTGCCGCGGTCGCTTGCGAACACGTACTGGAACAGGTCGTTGCTGCCGACCGCGACGAAGTCCGCCGTCTGGAACAGCTGCGGCAGCTGCCACAGCAGGCCGGGCACCTCCATCATCGCGCCCACACGGATCGCGCTCGGCAGGTCCTCGCCGCGTTTCCGGGCCCGGCCGCGCTCCAGTTCGACCAGCGTGCGCGCCCGCGCCAGCTCGGCGACCTCGGTCACCATCGGGAACATGATCCGCAGTTCCCGCCCGGCCGCCGCGCGCAGCAGCGCGCGCAGCTGATGGCGCAGGATGACCGGCCGGTCCAGCCCGATCCGGAGCGCCCGCCAGCCCATGGCGGGGTTCTCTTCCTCGCTGCCGCGCCAGTACGGCAGCGCCTTGTCGCCGCCGACGTCGAGGGTCCGGAACACCACCGGCTTATCCCCGGTCTGCTCCAGCACGCGCCGGTACAGACGGGTCTGCGCGGCGACGTCGGGGAACTCCCGGCGGACCATGAACGGCACCTCGGTCCGGTACAGCCCGATCCCGTCGGCGCCCGACTCGTCGAGCTGTGGCAGGTCGACCAGCAGGCCCGCGTTCATGAACAGGTTGATCCGTGTGCCGTCGCGGGTGACCGGCGGCTGGTCCCGGGTCTCGGCGTAGAGCGCGCTGCGCCGTGCCCGCGCGGCCATGCTTTCGGCGAAGCTGTCGCGCACGCTTTCCGCCGGGCGCAGCAGGAACTGCCCGGTGTCCCCGTCGACCAGCGCCTCGTCGCCGGCGCGCGCTTCCGCGAGCGCGCCGCGGCACCGGCCCAGCACCGGAATGTCGAGCGCGCGCGCCACCACCGCGACGTGGGCGGTCGGCGACCCCTCCTCCAGCACCACCGCACGCAGCCGCTCCCGGTCGTAGTCCAGCAGCTCGGCCGGCCCGAGGGTTCGCGCCAGCAGCACGATGTCGTCCGGCAGCTGGTCGCTGGCGGAGCCGCCGTCGCCGCCGGTCAGATGATGCAGCAGGCGGTTCACCAGGTCGTCCAGATCGCTCAGCCGCTCGCGGATGTAGGGGTCGCGGACTTCCGCCATCCGCGCGCGGGTATCGTTCTGCACCTTCTGCACCGCCGCCTCGGCGGTCAGGCCGCCGTTGACGGCTTCCCGGATCCGGTTCAGCCAGCCCCGGTCCTCGGCGAACATGCGGTAGCTGGCGAGCACCTCCTCGTGCTCCCCGCCGGTCGCGGCGAGGTTCGCCTGGCGCATCAGTTCATCGAGCGCGCTGTGCATTTCCGCGACCGCCGCGCGCAGGCGGTCGTGCTCGGCCTCGGGATCCTCGGCGACCGTCTGGCGGATCACGATGCCGCGCTCGTGGAGGACCACCCGGCCCAGGCCCAGGCCGTCGTTCAGGACGATCGCCGGCAGGCGCACCGGCAGCAGCGCGGCGGTGTCGGACTGCGACTCCTCGGCGGACACCAATTCGCCGGAGGCGACCAGCTCGGCGAGCACCATGGCGACCGTTTCCAGGGTTTCCTGCTCTTCCTCGGCGTAATTGCGCTGGGTCGCGTTCTGGATCACCAGGACGCCGAGCACCCGGCCGTCGCGCAGGATCGGCACGCCCATCAGCGACTGGAACGGATCCTCGCCGGTTTCCGGACGGTAGGCGAAATCGGGATGGTTCTGCGCGTCGGCGAGGCGCAACGGCCGTGCGTTCAGGGCGATGTTGCCGACCAGACCCTCGCCGTTGCGCAGCCGCGTGGTGTGCACCGCCTCCGGCTTCAGGCCCTGGGTGGCGAACAGCTCCAGGACCTCGCCCGCGCGCATCACGTACACCGAACACACCTCGGCCACCATGTCCTGCGCGATCAGCCGGACGATCTGGTCCAGGCGTTCCTGGGCCGTGCCGCCGCCCTTCATAATGTCGCGCAGGACCCGCAGCAGCCGACGGGAGCCGGCCCAGCCGAGGACCTGTTGCGCCATTTCGGACTAGCCCATGAGGCTCGGGTGGTGGGGGAAGCCGGTCATCGGGCGCCAGCCTCCGGCGGTCATTCGGCGTCCAGGCCGTAGGCGGTGTGCAGGGCGCGCAGCGCGAGCTCGGTGTACTCCTCGGCGACCAGCACCGAGACCTTGATCTCGGAGGTCGAGATCACCTGGATGTTGATGCCCTTCTCCGACAGCGCCTCGAACATCGTGCTCGCGACACCGGCGTGGGAGCGCATGCCCACCCCGATCACCGAGATCTTCACCACGTTGGTGTCGGGGACCAGCTCGTCGTAGGCGAAGCCGGCGTCCTTGTCCTGCAGCAGCCTGACCGTGCGGTCGTAGTCGTCCTTGCCGACCGTGAAGGTCAGGTCGGTGTAGCCGCCTTCCGGCGAGACGTTCTGGACGATCATGTCGACGTTGATGTGCTGCTGGGCGAGCGAGCCGAACACCCGTGCCGCCGAGCCCGGCCGGTCGGGGACGCGGGTCAGGGTGATCTTGGATTCGTCCCGGCTGTAGGCGATTCCGCTGACGACTTCCTTTTCCACGATCTCGTCCTCGTCCACGATGAGAGAGCCAGGCTTGTCCTCGAAGCTGGAAAGCACCTGCACGCGCACCCGGTGTTTCATGGCCATCTCGACGGCGCGGGTCTGCAGCACCTTCGCGCCCTGGCTGGCCAGTTCCAGCATTTCCTCGTAGGTGATCCTATCCAGCTTGCGCGCCTTGGTCACGATGCGCGGGTCGGTGGTGTAGATCCCGTCGACGTCGGTGTAGATGTCGCAGCGCTCCGCCTCCAGCGCGGCGGCGATCGCCACGGCCGAGGTGTCGGAGCCGCCGCGGCCCAGGGTGGCGATCCGGCTGGTCGCGTCGACGCCCTGGAAGCCGGCGAACACCGCGACCTGCCCCTCGCCCATCCGGCGGACGATCTCCTCGCCCTCGATGCTCTCGATGCGCGCGCTGCCGTGGGCGTCGTCGGTGCGGATCGGGACCTGCCAGCCGAGCCAGGAGCGCGCGGACACCCCCAGTTCCTGCAGCGCCAGCGCCGCCAGGCCGCAGGTGATCTGCTCGCCGGCGGAGACGACGGTGTCGTATTCGCGGGTGTCGTAGAACTTGGAGGTGTCGCGGACGTAGCCGACCAGTTCGTTGGTCACGCCCGACATCGCGGAGACCACCAGGCCGACCTCGTTGCCCGCGTCGACTTCCGCCTTGACCCGCTCGGCGACCTTCTTGATGCGCTCGACGTTGGCGACGGAGGTGCCGCCGAACTTCATCACGATGCGGGCCATGGGCGCTCCGGGCCGTGGGTGGGCGTTCGGGCCTTGCGTGGGCTTGGGGGCCTTGCGGGCGGCCTTGGGCGAGCCACCCGGCCGGACAGGGCCCGGGGCACGGCGGGCCGGCCGCCCGAGGCTGCGCCCGTGCGTGCTGTTGCCCGTCGGACGGCGGCCACCCATACTCTATACGCGCTTTGCAGCGCAAGAAACCGCACCGGCCGAAGCCACCTCCATGCCACGCCGTCTGGCGTGCGGATCCGAACGACCCCAGGAGCCGTCCCGGCCATGGACCAGCCGCCCACCGCCGCCACGCAGCCCGGCGATCCGTCCGCCGTGGAAGGCGTCAGCGTCGACCCGCAGGAGATCGGCAAGTTCGCCCGGATGGCCGAGACCTGGTGGAATCCCGACGGCGAGATGAAGCCGCTGCACGCGCTCAACCCGGTGCGCGTCGGCTACATCCGCGACCGGCTGGCCGCGCACTTCGCCGGTAAGCCCGCACCGGGCACCTCGTTCGAGCCGCTGCACGGGATAGACCTGCTCGACGTCGGCTGCGGCGCGGGTCTGCTGGCCGAACCGCTGGCCCGCCTGGGCGCGCGCGTTACCGGCATCGACGCCGCGCCCGAGGCGGTCAAGGCCGGCCGCGCGCACGCCGAGCTGCAGGGCCTGGAGATCGACTACCGGGCCGGCACGGTGGAAGCGCTGGCCCGGACCGGCCGGCAGTTCGACGCGGTCACGATCATGGAAGTGATCGAGCACGTCCCCGATGTCGACGCCTTCCTGGCGACCTGCGGCCGGCTGGTCCGGCCCGGCGGCCTCGCCGTGGTGTCGTCCGTCAACCGGACGGCGAAGTCGTTCCTGCTGGCCAAGGTCGGCGCGGAATACGTCCTGGGCTGGCTGCCGCGCGGCACGCACGACTGGCGGCGCTTCGTCAAACCCTCGGAAGCCGCGCGCGGCCTGCGCGCCGGCGGTCTGCGGCTGGCCGAGGTGACCGGGGTCGTGTTCGACCCGCTGAACGGCTGGCAGACCGCCCGCGACAGCGGCGTCAATTACATGATCGCGGCGGAAAAACCCGACAAGGGTTGACGCCGGCGCCGACGGGGCCCTTGGAATCCGCGGCCTGCCGACACAAAGTGTGGGACGATGGCGCGCGCCGCGCGTCGGCCGTTCCCGACCGCGTGGTCGCCGGCGATCGCCGACGCGGCCACCAAGACGCGGCCACCGAGACGCGGCCACGGACCCAGCACCCGGTTTGATCGCCCCGGAGGCGATCAGCCCGACCCGATCACCGCCGGAAGAGACAGCCGAGAAGGAAGACCATGTCGCTGACCAAGACGCTCGCAAGCTGCGCGGCCGCGGTCGCCATCGCCCTCGCCGCACCGACGGGCATCCCGACCGCCAGCGCCCAGGAAGGCGGGCTGGAGACCCAGCTGGACCAGCAGCAGGGCGGCGGGCTGGAGACCCAGCAGAACCAGGGCCAGGGGCAAGGCTTCGGCCAGGGTCAGGGCCAAGCGCAAGGTCAGGGTCAGGGCCAACAGCCCAACATCGAGAGCACCAGCTACGAGGACTGGGTCGTCCAGTGCCGCGTCCAGCCGAACGGCCCGAACGGTCCCTGCCGGATGGGCCAGGGCGTGCGCAACAGCCAGAACCAGCAGGAGATCATGCAGGTGATCGTCGCGCGGACGCCGCAGCAGGGCCCGATCGTCAATTTCATCGTGCCGCTGGGCGTAAACCTGCAAGCACCGCTGACGGTCGCGGTCGACGGCAACCAGCTGGGCCAGGCGGATTACGTGTCCTGCGTCCAGCGCGGCTGCGTGGCGCGCATGCAGGTCTCCGACGGGATGCTGAGCGCGATGAAGCAGGGCCGGCGTCTGCAGGTCACGCTGACCGGGCAGCGCGGCAACACGCGCACCGTGCCGGCCAGTCTGCTGGGCTTCACCGACGCCTATAACGCGCTGACGTCGTAAGCCGTCCCGCCCGGCGCCCCGATCCGCGCAGGCCGGGCCGCCCATGGCGCCGCCGTCCGGCCCCGCGGCGCCGCCGCCGTCCGACTGGATCTGCCGCTTCGCCGGGCATGTGCCGACGGGGCCGGTGCTCGACCTCGCCTGCGGCCGCGCGCGCCACGGGCGGCTTTTTCGCGCCCGCGGCCATCCGGTGACGCTGGTCGACCGCGACCTGTCGGGCGTGGCCGACCTGGCCGGGCGCGACGGGGTCGAGACGCTTCAGGCCGACCTGGAAGACGGCCGGCCGTTCCCGCTCGCCGGCCGCGGTTTCGCCGGCGTGGTCGCGACCAACTACCTGTCCCGCCCGCTGCTGCCCGCCCTGGTGGCGGCGGTGCAGCCGGGCGGCGTGCTGCTGTACGAAACCTTCGCCCGGGGCCAAGCGCGCCTGGGCCGGCCGACCAACCCGGCCTTCCTGCTCGCCCCCGGCGAGCTGCTGGAGGCGGTGCGCGGCGCCCTCACCGTCGTCGCCTACGAAGACCGCACCCTCCACCGCCCCGACCCCGCCTGTGTCCAAAGGATCTGCGCGGTGCGGCCGACCGCGTAAGCCACACCAAAGGCGCGCACTCGGTCGCCGTTTACGTTTTATCTGGCGTATGCCGAAATACGCGCTAAACTTGTCAAATGGTCGTTGAATTCACCCTTGGCGTTGGGCGGATGCCGTGTGGGGGAGGAACGGGTTATGCGTAAACGGATGCTATTCGCCGGCGTCGCGGCGTTGGGACTGACCGGATGCAGCGTCGGGGAAGGCTTTGTGGCGCGCGAGTGGTCGCGCGAAATTCGTCAATTACAGATAGAACCAGTGTTTCCGCCTCGTGAGGATTTTCACGTCGGTGACGTTTACTTACCGGCGCAGAAGTACGGCGACGATGCGGAACCAGCCGACAAGGGCGCCAGGGTTCCGATCGCGACCTGGATGACCACGGTGAATTTACAGAGTGTCGGGAACGACGGTGATATGAAAAATAGCGTTCATGATGATAAAGCCAAAGGAGGTACGAGAATTATTGAAAACGGGTTGTTGAGTAAGTTTTACGGTAACCGCGTGACCTACCCGGCAACTGGGTTCAAGAAAGCAAGCGATGGCAAAAGTTCGAAGGTGGCCGACGTGAGCGTCCTGGATTGCAAGGACGTGGCCCCGCCCGTTGCAAACAGTTCCTGCAACATCTTCACGGACAACGAAAAAACGAAACTTCGCCGGCTGCGCGTGGTTGGTTTCCCGACCTTTCTCTCGACCGAGATCACCGAAGGCTCGTTATCCGCTTTCGTCCCGGCGGAAGCCTTCACCGCCGCCCTTGGGCTGGAATTCGGAGACGTGAGATCGGTATCTGTCAGCGTTCCGGTCGCCGAATCGATCGGCCTACCGGCGACCGATATGCTCTCGGCGCTCAAGACCAGCGTTATTGATGATAAGAAGAAGTGCAGTCCGGGAACGATTAACGCCATCCTGCCACGAGAGCAGCGGGACGCGAACACGGACGCGGCACCAGGTTTTTTTCACATGCTTGTTGTAACCGAGGTTTACTATACGAGAAACATCGATATTTCGATCCGAACCGAGGAAAGTTTCGGGTTGGGCGCAAACGTTAAACCAATCATCCCCGATACGACCTTCGCCAAAAACAACACCTCAGAGAAGCCACAGACCCAGGCTCAAAGCACGCAGAAGCCGGATAACGGCAATTCAGGCCCTGAGAACAAGAAAGGTGAGTCTAGGAATCCCAGCTTGCACGCCGCACAAACCCGGATCGGCGATCTGCAGAAGGCGGTGTCAGATCTGCCGACGACGCCCGGTGTAAACTTGCAGCTGCTCTCCGTAGCGGACGGGCGCGTCGGGATGCGCCGCATGTTCTCGCGCCCCATCGCTATCGGCTACCGCGGGCTATCTCTTAAGGTCAAATTGTCAAACCAGAAGTGCGCGATCCTTGCTGGACGCCCAGCTCAAGACACCGGGCCACTCGGTCAGGCCGGACAGTCAACAAACTAGCTGACGGTCTCGAAAACTTTCACCTCGAACCCCCGGTCGTGGCGCAGCGACGGGATCCAGCCGCGCGCCTGCGCCACCGCCGCGGGATCGACATCGACCGTGACCACGCCCGGCCCGGCGTCGCCGGCGTCGGCGATCACCTCGCCCCAGGGGGCGACCGCCAGCGTGTGGCCGTAGGTGCGCCGGCCCTGGGCGTGTTCGCCGACCTGAGCGGGGGCAAGCACGTAGCTGCCGGTCTCGATCGCCCGGGCGCGCAACAGGGTGTGCCAGTGCGCCCGCCCGGTGACCTGAGTGAACGCCGCCGGCACCGTCAGCACGCCGGCCCCGGCATGCGCCAGTGCGCGGTAGAGCGCGGGGAACCGCACGTCGTAACACACCGTCAGCCCCAGCCGCGCCCACGGCGTCTGCGCCACGACCGCCTGGGCGCCCGGCCGGAACGCGTTGGATTCGCGGTAGGTCTGCCCGTCCGGCACGTCGACGTCGAACATGTGGATCTTGTCGTAGCGCGCCTGGATCCGCCCGTTATCGTCGAACAACAGCGAGCGGTTGGCGAGCCGGCCGTCCGCGCCCGGCGCGTCGGAATCGTCGACCCGCACGGCCGTGGAGCCCAAGAGCAGCCAGACGCCCAGCTCGCGCGCCAGATCGGCGAATGCGCGCACCGCCGGATGCGCGTGTTCGCCCGGCACGGCCGCGCGCAGCTGCGTGTGGTCGGGTTGCAGGATCGGCGTGTTCTCCGGCGTGGCGACGAAGGCCGCCCCGGCGGCCGCGGCCTCGCGGATCAGCCGGTCCGCCGCCGCCAGGTTGGCGTCGAATTCCGGCCCGCTGGTCATCTGGACCAAGCCGGCCCGGAACGCGCGCCCGGCGCCCGGACCGCCGCGGCTCCCCGCCTCGGCCACGGCTTACGCCCGACCGGCCAGGAGGCCGTCCAGCTTGCCCTGACGGTCCATCTCGTAAAGCTCGTCGCAGCCGCCCACGTGGGTCCCGCCGATGAAGATCTGCGGCACGGTGTGCGCGCCGCCGGCACGCTCCATCATCTCCGACCGGCGCTTCGAGCTCATGGTGATGTCGATCTCCTCCATCTGCTCCACGCCCTTCTCCTTCAGCAGCTTCTTCGCCCGGCTGCAGAAGGGGCAGAGCATCTTGGTGTACATCGTGATCTGCGCCATCGGCGTCCTCGCATCTGTCGTGAAAAACGTCGGGCCGGCGTTTCCACCGGCCGCGCGTGCCAGCGCCCGGCGTCGCCCCCGCCGTCCGCTCGCGGACTCTAGCGCCCGCGGGCGGGAAAATCACGGGGGGTCCGCCAAGGCGCGTTCAGTCCGGCGCGTTCAGTCCGGCGCGGCCGGGCGGACCACGCGCGCCAGGGTCAGGACGTCGACCTGCCGGGCGCCCGCCCGCTTGAGCACCCGGGTGCACGCCGCGACGGTCGCGCCGGTGGTCAGGACATCGTCGACCAGCAGCACCGAGCGCCCGCGCACCCGGCCGGCGCGGCCCGGGTGCACGGCGAACGCGCCGGCGACGTTGCGGCCGCGCCCGGCGCGCGACAGATGGCCCTGGCTGGGCGTGTTGCGCCGGCGCAGCAGCAGGTCCGGCACCACCGGCACCGACGCGACCCGGCCCAGCTGGTTGGCGAGCAGCGCCGACTGGTTGTAACGCCGGGCGAGCAGCCGCCAGCGGTGCAGCGGCACCGGCGCGATCACATCGGCGTCGGCCAGCAGCTCGTGGCCGGCCCGCGCCATCCAGTGCGCGAACGCGGGCGCGGCTTCGGTCCGGTCGGCGTGCTTGAAGCCCAGCACCAAGCCGCGGCTGCCGTCGTCGTAGGCCATCACCGCCCGGGCCCGGGCGTACGGCGGCGGGTCGACGTGGCAGGCGCCGCACAGCGTGCCGCCGGCGTCCCCCGCCTCCGGGGCGAGTTCGAACGGGAAGCCGCACGCCGCGCACAACGGCGGCCCCAGGAAGGCCACCCCCTCCCAGCAGGCGGGGCACAGCGTGCCGGGCGCGCCGACCGGCCCGCCGCAGGCGAGGCAACGCGGCGGCAGCAGGGCATCCAGGACCGACCGGCCGGCGGCCCTCACCCAGGCGGCCGGCGCCCGCGTCCCGGTCACCGGCATCGCCGGCGCGCGGGGTTGCGGCGGACGCCAATCGCCCTTTGCCGCGCCGCGGCTGCCAGCCCATATTCGCGGTCATGACCGATCAGCCGCACACCGTGTTCGACCGCGCCACCGTGCGCCGCCACCGCGACCGCGCCGCGCGCACGTTCGCCCGCTACGAATTCCTGACCGCCGAGGTCGCGGACCGGCTGGCCGACCGGCTGGACGACGTCCGCCGGGCGTTCCCGTGCGCCCTCGACCTGGGGGCGCGCGACGGCACGCTGGCGCGCACCCTGCAGGGCCGCGGCGGGATCGAGACGCTGGTCGAAAGCGAGCTGTCGGGCGCGATGGCCAACGCCGCCCGGCGCCGCGACCGTGCGGAGGGCGCGGTCGCGGGCCTGCACCGGCCGCGCGTGATCGCGGACGAGGAGGTGCTGCCGTTCGCCGACAAGACGTTCGACCTGGTGCTCTCGAACGTCTCGCTGCACTGGGCGAACGACCTGCCGGGCGCGCTGCTGCAGATCAACCACGCGCTGAAGCCGGACGGCCTGTTCCTGGCCACCCTGTTCGGCGGTGCGACGCTGTACGAGCTGCGCACCTGCCTGATGCAGGCGGAGGAGGAGATCGAGGGCGGCGCCGGCCCCCGGGTCAGCCCGTTCGCGCAGAACCAGGACGGCGCCGAACTGCTGCAGCGCGCCGGCTTCGCCCTGCCGGTGACCGACATCGACACCCTGAGCGTGACCTACCCGGACGCGCTCAAGCTGATGGACGACCTGCGCGGTATGGGGGAAAGCAACGCCGTGCGCGAGCGGCGCAAGGCCTGGACCCGGCGGGAGACGCTGGTGCATGCCGCGCAGCTGTACGAGGAACAGTTCGGCAATGCCGACGGCACCGTCCCGGCGACCTTCGAGGTGATCTACCTGACCGCCTGGCGCCCGGACGCCAGCCAGCCGCTGCCGCTGCGCCCCGGCGAGGCGCACAACAGCCTGGCCGAGGCCCTGGGTACCGACGAGGTGCCCACCGGCATCAAGGCCCGTCCGGGCTGAGCCGCTAGTCCGCGCTGCCCCGACTGCTCGTAAGCACAGCGCATCGGCGGGTCCCCTCTCCGCCACTGGGGGGAGAGGGACAGGGAGAGGTGGCTCTGCACGGAACCGGAAGCTTGGAACGCCGCGAGCGCTTCGCTGGCGTGCAAACCTCCTCAGCCTAGCCCTCTCCTCCCACGCGGAGGAGAGGGAACCCGCTGCTGCACTGTGCAGACCCGGGGAATGCCTAGGAAAATTGGGCGACGTGCGCACGCAAACGACCCGCGCACACCGGCGGCGCACCCTTGCGTCCCGCCGCCAGTCCATCGCCGGACCGCCTAGCGGTCGTGGTCGAGCGCGCCGTGGCCGGCTTCGGCGTGGCCGGGCTCGGTCGCCGCGCGGCGGTAATATTCCAGAATGTAGACCCGGATGCCGGCGGTCAGGGTCCGTTCCGCGCGGGTCCGGTCGACGTGGGCGCACAAGTCGTGCATCGACAGGCCCTCGCGCAGGCAGATCTCTTCCAGCGCATCCCACATCGCCCGTTCCAGGCGCAGGCTGGTCCGCCGGCCCGACAGCGTCACGTTGCGCGACACCAGCGTGCTCATGGCGCCGTGCTCCGGCGCGGCCGGCTGGCCGGACCCACCGGACGGCGCGCGTCCGCACGGCTCCGGCGGCCGCCATCCGTCCTCAGCTCCGCCCCCGCTCGCTGCGGCCGGCCCGGCCCCGTCCGGCCCGCCGGCCACGTCGCCCCTTCGACGTTCACCTTCGTCACTTCCCCCTTGGGCGAGACCGCCGAAGGCCGTGTCGACCTTCCGCGTGAATTTCCCCTCACCTTCGCCAAGCGCGGGCCGGAAGGCCTCGCCGGACGACCGCGCAAGATAAAAGCACCCTCCGCGATCCCCCTCCGACCCAAAGCTCTAGGCATACGATTGCGTGGGGTATTTAGAGCAACCCTGAGTGGCAACGCAAGCCTAAGGTGGTTGTATATCTTTAGGGTATAAAAACGATAAGGTGAAACAAAACTTAAAATGTATGTTAATAACGAGATGTCAGGCAATCTGCGCTATAAAAGGTCGCGCAGCTGGGCGGTCAGGGGAACGTCCGCCTCCGGCATCGGGTAATCGCGCAGCCGCACCGGCGCCACCCACTTGAGCTCGGCGTGCTCCAGCGGCTGCGGCGTGCCCTGCCAGACCCGGCAGACATACAGCGGCATCAGCAGGTGGAAGTCGTCGTAGCCGTGCGAGGCGAAGGCCACGGGCGCCAGGCAGCTGGCCCGCGTGTCGATCCCGTGTTCTTCCGACAACTCCCGGATCAGCGCGGCCTCCGGCGTCTCGCCGTCCTGCACCTTGCCGCCGGGAAACTCCCACAGGCCGGCCATCGCCTTGCCTTCCGGCCGACGGGCGATCAACACCCGCCCGTCGTCGTCGACCAGCGCGGCCGCCGCGACCAGAACGATCTTGTCCGGTGCAGACGATCGTATGTCGGCCTGCCAGCAGCCGCTCGGGTCTTGGCTCACCGCGCGCACGCTCCGCTCAGCTTCGATAATCCGCGTTGATGTCGATATAGCCGTGGGTCAGGTCGCAGGTCCACACGGTTGCCCGGCCGTCGCCCACGCCGACGTCGACCTCGATCGCGATCTCCCGGCCGCGCATGTGGGCGGCGACCGGCGCCTCGTCGTAATCCGGCACGGCTTCGCCGTCGCGGGCGATCTCGGTGCCGCCGATGGCGACCGACAGCCGGTCGCGGTCGGCGCGCTCGCCGGCCTTGCCGACGGCCATGACGATCCGGCCCCAGTTGGCGTCCGCGCCCGCGATCGCGGTCTTGACCAGCGGCGAGTTGCCGATCGCCAGCCCGATCCGCTTGGCCGCCGGATCGCTGGCGGCGCCGCGCACGCGGATGGTGACGAACTTCTGCGCCCCCTCGCCGTCGCGCACCACCTGCTGGGCGAGGTCGGTCATCACCGCCTCCAGCGCGCGGCGGAAGTCCGCCAGCCGCGGGTCATCCGGATCGGTCACCGCGGCGTTGCCGGCCCGGCCGGTAGCGGCCAGCAGCAGGGTGTCGCTGGTCGAGGTGTCGCCGTCCACCGTGATGCAGTTGAAGGTGCGCTCGTTGACCTCCCGCAGCACCGTCCGCAGCGCCTCCGGGGCGATGTCCGCGTCGGTGAACGCGAAGGCGAGCATGGTCGCCATGTCCGGCTGGATCATGCCGGAACCCTTGGCGATCCCGGCCAGGGTCACGGTGGTGCCGTCGATCCTGGCGGTGGCCGTGGCGCCCTTGGGGAAGGTGTCGGTGGTCATGATCGCGCGGGCGACCGGCTCCCACCCGCCAGGCGCGAGGTCGCCGGCCAGCGCGTCCAGGTGGCCGGTGATCCGCTCGGCCGGCATCGGCTCGCCGATCACCCCGGTGGAAGCGAGCAGCACGTCGTGCGCCCCGCAGTCGAGCGCCCGGGCGGTCGCCTGCACCTCCGCGCTCGCCGTCTCCTGGCCGCGCTTGCCGGTGAAGGCGTTGGCGTTGCCCGCGTTGACCAGGATCGCCCGGCCGTGCCCGCCCGTCTTGGCCAGCGCCGCCCGGCACCAGTCGACCGGCGCGCTCGCGGTCAGCGAGCGGGTGAACACGCCGGCGACGCTGGAATGCGGCGCCAGCTCGATCAGCGCGACGTCCAGCCGGCCGGTCGTGTAGCGCACGCCGCACGCCTTCGCGGCCGCGCGCACACCGGCGATCGGCGGCAGGTCCGGAAAGCGTTCGGGCGCGAGCGGGGAGACCGGGGGCATGGCGCGGAACTCGAAAACTGGGTGTGCAGGGGCGCGGGCCAACCGAAAATCTCCCCTCCCTTGAGGGGAGAGGGAGGGGCCCCGCGCCGCGCAGCGGCGTGGGAGGGTGAGGGTGGGACTCCCCGGCGTACGCCGAGGAGTTCCACCCTCGCCTGTGCTCTCCCCTCACGGGAGAGGGAACCTCCGCGGGCGTTCGTTGGACGCTCAGACGGCGTCCGAAGTACCGGCGACTACTGCCCGCCCGGCATCACGGCGCCGCCGCCGCGCTGACCGCCGCGGCCCTGGCCGCCGCCCAGATCGGGCTTGTCCTCGACCTGCTGGCGGCGCTCGGGAAAGGTCTTGATCTGGGCGCCCGCGCGCAGGTCGGACAGAACCGACTGGACCGCCTGCTGGCGGACCTGCTGGCGCAGCTGATCCCGCATCTCCTCGAAGCTCTTGGGCGCCTGGGTGCGCTTGTCGGTCACCTTGATGACGTGCCAGCCGAACTGCGTCTGCACCGGCTCGTCGACGACCTCGCCGGTATCGAGCTGGAAGGCGGCTTCGGAGAACGGCTGCACCATCTCGCCCTTGCCGAAGAAGCCGAGGTCGCCGCCCTGCTTGCCGGACGGGCCGGTCGAGTGCTCGGCGGCCAGGTCGGCGAACTTCGCCCCCTCGCCCAGCTGAGCGATCAGCTGCTGGGCAAGCTTCTTGTCCTCGACCAGAATGTGGCTCGCCTTGACCTGCTGCTGCGGCGGGTTGTTCTTCTTATACTGCTCGTACGCCGCGCGCAGGCGCTCCTCGGTGATGTAGTCGTCGATCTTCCGGTTCAGCCAGACCTCGCGGGCGACCTGCTCGCGCAGCTCGGCCATCCGGTCCTTGAACGCCTGCGTCTGCTCGACGTCGCTGTCGAGCGCGGCCTCGCCCAGCAGCTCCATGTCGACCATCCGGTCGAGCAGCGCCGGGAAGATCCGGCCGAACTGCTGCTGGTACCGCGCGGGCAGCTGCTTGGCGGACTCGACGACCTGGTCGTAGCGGATCTCCTGGCCGTTCACGACCGCGACGACGGGGTTGGCGTCGGCGCCGTCGCCGGACGCGCTGTCGGTGCCGGACTGCTGCGCGGCGGCCACCCCCGGCAGGGCCAGGGCGGCGACGCACGCAAGCGCGGTCAGGCGGGTGCGCAGCGGGCTCATCACGGGATCGATCCTCCTTCGTAGACGGTTTGCCGATTGGCGGTTTGCCCGGCGCGGCGATCGCCGGGTGTTTCCCTTGCGTGGGCGCCGGCGCACCCGTCGGGCGCGCCCGGAGCCTAGCCGATGCGGGCGGCGCGCGGGCGCGCCGGTGTCGTCAAATCTTCATCTCGCGTCCAAGCGGTCGCGGCCGCATCTCGCATCCGCATCGCGTATCTGGCCGGTCGCGGCCGCGCGCCGCTTGGCCGCAGCGCAACCCCCGTTGTGACGGCCGCATGGGAAGCGTGCCGGCCCGCGACCGCCCGTGTCCGCGCGATACGCCCCAGCGTTGGCGCACCAGCCTGGGACCCATGGCGCGCGGGCATTGATGCACGCCCGCCGGCCCCGGCACAACCCGCCCCCGGCCCCGGGCGAGGGCGGGCGGGGGCGCCGGGCGTGGCGCAAGCGGTCGGCAGGCCTGTGCGACGCCCCGTGCGACCCCCATGCGACCGCCATGCGACCCCCATGCGACCGCCATGCGACCCCCATGCGACCGCCATGCGACCGCCATGCGACCGCCATGCGACCGTGGGCAACGTTGACACTCTATGGCGCCTTCCCTAAGTGTCAGGCGACGCCGCGCGGCCCCGTCTTCCGGGCCGCGAGCGGCTTTTTATTGAGACGTCTCTGTCAAGGACCCACGCATGATCGGCGCGCTCGGCCAAAAGCTGTTCGGCACGGCGAACGACCGCTTCCTCAAAGGGCTGCGCAAGCAGGTCGAGCAGATCAACAAGCTCGAACCCGAAATGGAGAAGCTGTCCGATCAGGACCTGCGCCAGCGCACCGACTGGTTCAAGGAGCGGCTGAACAAGGGCGCGACGCTGGACGACCTGCTGGTCGAGGCGTTCGCCACCGTCCGCGAGGCCGCCAAGCGCACGCTCGGCCAGCGGCACTTCGACGTGCAGCTGCTGGGCGGCATCGTCCTGCACAAGGGGATGATCTCGGAGATGAAGACCGGCGAGGGCAAGACGCTGGTCTCGACCCTCGCCGTCTACCTGAACGCGCTCGCCGGGCATGGCGTCCACGTGGTCACGGTCAACGACTACCTGGCCGAGCGCGACGCCGAGTGGATGGGCGCGATCTACCGCTTCCTCGGTCTCAGCGTCAGCTGCATCAAGAACGGCATGCCGGACGCCGAGCGGCGCAACGCCTATGCGTGCGACGTGACCTACGGCACCAACAACGAGTTCGGCTTCGACTACCTGCGCGACAACATGAAGTTCCAGCTGGAGGACATGGTTCAGCGGGACTTCTTCTTCGCGATCGTCGACGAGGTGGACTCGATCCTGATCGACGAGGCGCGCACGCCATTGATCATCTCCGGCCCGACCGAGACCACCTCCTCGCTGTACGTCTCCGCCAACGAGCTGATCCCGCACCTGAGCGCGGACGACTACGAGACGGACGAGAAGGCGCGCGCGGTCAACCTGACCGAAGACGGCGTGTCCAAGGTCGAGGAGCTGGCCCGCCAGCGCGGGCTGATGGGCGAGGGCTCGCTGTTCGACATCGATAACGTCGGCCTGCTGCACCACGTCAACCAGGCCCTGCGCGCGCACAAGCTGTTCCAGCGCGACCGCGACTACATCGTCAAGGACGGCAAGGTCGTCATCATCGACGAGTTCACCGGCCGGATGATGGAGGGGCGGCGCTTCTCCGAGGGTCTGCACCAGGCGCTGGAAGCCAAGGAAGGCGTGCAGATCCAGAACGAGAACCAGACGCTCGCCTCGATCACCTTCCAGAACTACTTCCGGCTCTACCCCAAGCTCTCCGGCATGACCGGCACGGCGATGACGGAAGCCGGCGAGTTCGCCGAGATCTACGGCCTGGAATGCGCCGAGATCCCGACCAACAAGCCGATGATCCGCAAGGACCTCGACGACGTCGTCTACCGCACGGCGAACGAGAAGTACGACGCGATCGTCGAGCGCATCCGCGAGTGCCACGAGCGCCAGCAGCCGGTCCTGGTCGGCACAGTGTCGATCGAGAAGTCCGAGCAGGTCTCGGAGATGCTCAAGAAAGCCGGGATCGCGCACCGGGTGCTGAACGCCCGCTACCACGAGCAGGAGGCCTACATTATCGGCCAGGCGGGCGCGCCCGGCGCGGTGACGATCGCCACCAACATGGCCGGCCGCGGCACCGACATCCAGCTCGGCGGCAACGTCGACATGCGGATCGAGCAGGAGACCCAGGGCCTGGGCGAGGCCGAAGCCGCCAAGCAGGCCGAGCAGATCCGCCGGGACTGCGCGGAGAACGCCGAGGTGGTGCGCCAGGCCGGCGGGCTGTTCGTGCTGGGCACCGAACGCCACGAGAGCCGCCGGATCGACAACCAGCTGCGCGGCCGCTCCGGCCGGCAGGGCGATCCGGGCGCCTCGCAGTTCTTCCTGTCGCTGGAAGACGACCTGATGCGCATCTTCGGCTCCGAGCGCATGGACAACATGCTGGGCAAGCTCGGGCTCGAGGAAGGCGAGGCGATCACCCACAAGTGGGTCAACAAGGCGCTGGAGAAGGCGCAGTCGAAGGTCGAGGGGCGGAACTTCGAGATCCGCAAGAACCTGCTCAAGTTCGACGACGTGATGAACGACCAGCGCAAGGTCATCTACGAGCAGCGTCGCGAACTGATGCAGGCCGAGGACGTCTCGGAGACGGTCACCGAGATGCGCCACCAGACGATCGAGGACCTGGTCTCCAGGTACGTCCCCGAGAAGGCCTACCCCGAGCAGTGGGAGCTGGACACGCTGGCCGAGGAGTGCCGGCGGGTGCTCGCCCTCGACCTGCCGGTGCAGGACTGGGCGCAGGAAGAAGGCATCGCCGACCGCGAGATCCACGAGCGGATCGTGCGCAAATCGGACGAGCGCATGGCGGAAAAGGCGGCCAACTATGGCCCCGATCTGATGCGCCACGTGGAAAAGCAGATCGTCCTGCACGTGGTCGACAAGAAGTGGAAGGAGCACCTGCTCAACCTGGATCACCTGCGCCACGGCATCGGGCTGCGCGCGTTCGCGCAGCGCAACCCGCTGCACGAGTACAAGCAGGAAGCCTTCGAGATGTTCCAGACCATGCTCGCGGCGGTGCGCGAGGAGGTCACCTTCCTGCTGTCCCACGTCGAACTGCGCGCGCAGGAGCCCGAGCAGGCGACGATCCGGCACGAGCAGCCGCGCACCACCGAAAGCCGGGAAGACCCGGCGATGGCCGAGGCGGGCGCCGAGGCGAGCCAGCCTGAGATGGCGCTGGCGGGCGCCGGCGGCGGTGGGGCGGGCGCGCAGACCGTGCGCCATGCCAGCGGCGCCCAGGCCGACCCGCAGGACCCCAACACCTGGGGCAAGGTCGGCCGCAACCAGCCCTGCCCGTGCGGCAGCGGGGCCAAGTACAAGCACTGCCACGGCAAGATGCAGTAGCGCGCCGGTAGCGCACCGCGACGCTGGGCCGTCCCTGCCGGGGGCGGCCCCGTCGTGTTTCTAGAGCTGCATGCGCGAACAGAGGGCAAGATTCAGCCGAAAGGTGATTTCTCCTTTCAGCATCTTGCCCTAACTCAGCCCGACCCGGCCGATCTCCAGGTATTTGTCGCGGCGCTTGCGCTTCAGCGCGCCGCCGGTAAAGGCGCGCAGGCGGTGCAGTTCGTCTTCCAGGACGTCGCCCACGGCATCGATCGTCGCCGCCTTGTCGCGCTGCGCGCCACCCAGCGGCTCCTCGATCACCCGATCGATCACCTGTAGCTTGTGCAGATCCTGGGCGGTTAGCTTGAGTTGCTCGGCGGCGTCCTTGGTGTGCTCGCCGCTGCGCCACAGGATCGACGCGCAGCCCTCCGGCGAGATCACCGAATAGACCGAGTGCTCCAGCATGTAGACGCTGTTGGCGCTGGCGAGCGCGATCGCCCCGCCGGAGCCGCCCTCCCCGATGATCACCGAGATCAGCGGCACCTTGACCTCCAGGCAGGTCTCGATCGACCGGGCGATCGCCTCCGCCTGGCCGCGCTCCTCCGCGCCCACGCCGGGATAGGCGCCGGGGGTGTCGACCAGGGTGAAGATCGGCACCTGGAAACGCTCGGCCAGGCGCATCAGGCGCTGGGCCTTGCGGTAGCCCTCGGGCCGGGCCATGCCGAAGTTGTGGCGCACGCGCGTGGCGGTATCGTGGCCCTTCTCCTGGCCGATCCAGACGCTGGAAAAGCCGCGGAACCGGGCCAGGCCGCCCTGGATCGCAGGATCCTCGCCGTACGACCGGTCGCCCGCCAGCGGCTGGAAATCGTCGACCAGGCGGCTGATGTAGTCGCCGAAGTGCGGGCGTTCGGGATGCCGGGCGACCTGGGTTTTTTGCCACGGCGTCAGCCGGGCGTAGGTCTGGCGCAGCAGCCGCTCGGCCTTGGCCTGCAGCTTCTGCACCTCCTCCTGGATGTTGACCTCGGAATCGTCGGTCAAATGGCGCAGTTCCTCGATCTTGCCCTCGAGTTCCGCGATCGGTTTTTCGAAATCCAGGAAGTGCATGGGTGCGATGCCGTGGTTTGCCCGGGAAGCGGGGATAAGGGGCGCGCGGAAAGCGCCGCGGGGGCGGTTTGGCGCGCAACCTAGCGGGCGCCGACCGGGCGGACAACCAGCCGGATCGCCCCCGGGCGCGGACGCGGCGCCGCCCAGCCGGCCGGCTTGACCCCGCCGCCGCGCCGGGCCAAGCTTCCGGGCACGAAGCGTTCCGACGGGAGCCCCGCCGCAAAGGGGCTGAGAAACCGTCCGGTGCCGGCCTGGCCCGTTCTAGCGCGGCCCAGCCGGCGGCGGCGGTGACCGTTCGAACCTGATCCGGGTCATGCCGGCGTTAGGGATAAGGAACGCGGACCTGCGGGGCGCCGGGCGGCGGCCGTCAGCCCAGCCGTATCCCCCGCACGTCGGCGTTGCGCCACACGTCTGATCCCGGATCTTCCGTCCCATAACCGGCCGCCGCCGGGGTCCCCGCGCGGGACGCTGCGCGGCGCGCCCGAACGGAGGTCCGAGCCATGCCAAATCTTTTCAACGCGGGCCGCGGCCTTGCCGCGGCGCTGCTGCTCGCCGTCCTCGCCCTGCCCGCCCGCGCAGCCGAGCGGGACCAGCTCACCCTGGTGCTCGACTGGTTCCTGAATCCCGATCACGCGCCCATCGTGATCGCCCAGGAGCGCGGCTATTTCGCCGATAACGGCCTTAAGGTCAGCTGGCAGGAGCCCGCCGATCCGAACAACCCGCCCAAGCTGGTCGCCGCCGGTAAGGCGGACCTGGCCGTCTCCTACCAGCCGAACCTGCACCTGCAGGTCGACCAGGGGCTGCCGCTGGTGCGCGTCGGCACGCTGGTGGCGACCCCGCTCAACACCGTGATCGCGCTGGAGGACGGGCCGATCGACGAGCTGGCCGACCTGAAAGGCAAGACGGTCGGCTACTCGGTCGGCGGCTTCGAGGAGACCATGCTTAAGGTGATGCTGCGCGAGGCGGGCGTCGATCCAAGCACGGTCGAACTGGTCAACGTCAACTTCGCGCTGTCGCAGTCGCTTCTGAGCGGCCGGGTCGACGCGATCGTCGGCGGCTTCCGCAACTTCGAGGTCAACCAGCTCAAGCTGAACGGCGCCCAGGCCCAGGTGTTCTACCCCGAAGCGCACGGCGTGCCGGCCTACGACGAACTGATCTTCATCGCCCACCGCGAGCAGATGGACCGGGACAAGCTGCGCCGCTTCCTGGACGCGGTCGAGCGGGGCACCCAGTATCTGGTGAACCACCCGCAAAAAAGCTGGGAGATCTTCCGCGACGGCCGGCCGGACGTGCAGAACGCGCTCAATAAACGGGCGTTCCCCGACACGATCCCGCGCTTCGCCTTGCGCCCGGCCGCGCTCGGCAGCGCGCGCTACCAGCGCTTCGCCGCGTTCCTGCAGGCGCACGGCATGATCGAGACGGTGCCGCCGGTCGACCAGTACGCGGTCGAGCTGCCGGCCGCCGTGGGGACGGCGAGGCAGTAGTCGCCGGTCACCAAGCCTGGCACACGGAAAAAGCGCCCGCCGGAAGCCGGCGGGCGCTTTTGGCGACGGCGTTCGGCCAGAACAAAAGCGACGCGAGCCGAAGCCGGCCTGCATCGTGCATTTTGCTCTAACTTCCTGACCAGAGGGCAAGCTTCAACTGAAAGGTGGGTCCACCTTGCAAGATCTTGCCCGGGAAAGCCGCGCTTACGCCTCCTTCAGGTTGCCGGCGGCGGTCTTGCCGCGCTCGGTCACCAGCTCGAAGGAGACCTTCTGGCCCTCGCGCAGGCCGTCCAGGCCGGCTGCCTGCACCGCGGTGATGTGGACGAACACATCCTTGCCGCCGTCGTCCGGCTGGATGAAGCCGTAGCCCTTGGTGGTGTTGAAGAACTTCACAGTTCCGGTCGCCATGATGCTTTCCTATCTCTCATATCTAACGTCGGCGCGCCCGGTGTTTGCGGTATCCGGAGGCACCGTTTGCGCGGCGTCGGCCTTCATGGGTCTCCGGAACTCCGGACGGGCGGTACGGAACCGACCGGCAGGCACGCTACGACACGTCAGGCGGACGAGTCCGGTGATACGCCTCTCTCCGGCCTCAGGCCAGCGATAATTTCGTGAAGCTGCGATCGACAGCAACAACCGGCACGGTCCGCGCGCCTGCACGGCGGTCTTGCCCTGGCGGCTCCCGAGGGCCTCGCGGCTTGTGGACCGTTAACGATGCCAGTCGCGCGGGCGGCCGGCGACCGCGCCACACCGGCGGCGACGCCTACCGCTCCCGCCACTTCGCCGTCCGGTGTTAAACCATTGAATAGCAGTCAGAATTCCGCCCGAGCGCTGGGCCCCGACCGGGCATCGTCCGGCACCGACCTTATCCCAAGAAACACCCACAAATTCGGGGGACAACCCTGGGGATAAATCCTGTGATGCGAAGGTACGGGCGCGAGTCCGCGTCCTGCCTATTATGTCATCAAAGCGTCATTGGAAGGGCCGCTCGCAACCGCCGCCCTTCCGCGGCCCGACCGCCTCGCCCAGCGGCTCCGCCAGCGGCGCTCCGGGCGGCGCTCCGGGCGGCTGTTAGGGCGGCTTGACCGTCGCGCGGCGGCTTCTTATCGTCTTGCCCACTATGTGGACGGACCGCCCGCAAGCTTCGGCCATTCGGATTACCGTCCCGGTGCCCGCCGGGGCGCCGGGAGACCGTCGTTGCTCCCCCGAGCAGCGCGACCGCACGTCCGAATGGCCAGCTTTGCAGGGACCGAGAGATGTCCGTCGACCAACTCGCTAAGACTTTCACCACAACCGACCCCGACACGCCCGATGCCAGCACGACCGACCGCGTGGTCTGCTATTCGATCCGCGCGGACGCGGACGCCGGCCTGATGCCGCGCGTGCTGCACCTGCTGGCCAAGCGCGATCTGGTCGCCGAGCGCCTGCACGCCGACCGGGTCGGCGCGGACGGCGAGGACCTGTCGATCGACCTGCAGGTCGCGGGGCTCGACGCGCACACGGGCGGCTTCATCGCCGCCTGCCTGCGCCAGATCGTGGGCGTGCAGACGGTGCTGATGTCCGAGAAGGCGCCGTGAGCTTGCTCGACCGGATCGCGGTCCTGCACGACTGGAACCCGAACGCCTACCGCCCGTTCCGGATCGACGGCGTGCAGGTCGGCCGGATCACCGACACCGGCGCCGGCCTGCTGGCCGGCTTTCCGGACGTGTTCCGGATCACGGCGGCGGCGGTCGACCTGCACCCCGGCCTGGGCGATCTGGACACCCGGTCGGCGGCGGTGCACGACGTGATCGTCCAACTGGCCGAGCGCGGCGACGTGCGCCAGCCGCGCGGCGAGACCTACGGCATCTCCGAGGGCTGGAACGCACCGACCCGCCTACGCCTGGACCGCGGGCTGGTGCCGCTGTTCGGGGTCAAGTCGTACGGCGTGCACGTCAACGGCTTCGTGCGCGGACCCGACGGGCTGAAGATGTGGATCGGCCGCCGCGCCCCCGACAAGCGGGTCGCGCCCGGCAAGCTGGACCACATGGTGGCCGGCGGCCTGGCGCACGGCTACGCGGTCGACGAAACGGTGGTCAAGGAAGCCGCCGAGGAGGCGGACGTGCCCGAGGCGCTGGCCCGCCGGGCCAAGCCCGTGGGCGCGCTGACCTACGTCACCGAGCTCGAGCAGGGCCTGCGCGACGACACGCTGTTCCTGTTCGACCTGGAACTGCCGGCCGACTTCGCGCCGCGGAACACCGACGGCGAGCTGACCGGCTTCGCGCTGTGGACGCTCGACGACGTGATGGCCCGGGTGCGCGAGACCGACGACTTCAAGTTCAACGTCGCGCCCGTCCTGATCGACTTCTTTCTGCGCCACGGCCTGCTCGACCCGGACCGCGAGCCCGACTACCTGTCGATCGTCCGCCGCCTGCACGCCGGGCCGTAAGCCCGGCTCGGCGCCGGATCGTCCGGCCGCGCCCAGGGGCCCGAGCGGGGCGGGACCCGACCTGGGCGAAATCGCGGACCGTCGGGCCGACCTTGCGGCGATCTTGCCCTAAATCACCAGGTGCGTGCCGACCCAGGACACGAGCGCCAGCCCGCCGATCCCGGCCAGCAGGGCGGCGACCACCGACGGCCACGGCAGCGCGGGCGGCTGGGCCGGCGCGGAGTTCTTGGGCTTTGCGGCGGTGGCGTGCATCTCTCTGGACCTTGGTCTCGGGCACGGCGCCGGCGGCGCGGCGGCTTCCGGTCGGGGGACCGATAGGCTTGCAGGCGTCTGTATGACGCACGCACCGGCTTAACGCGGGTGACGGCCGTCACACCGCGCGCGGCCTGACCCGATCAAATCGCCGATTTGCCGCAGAATGAGGGCGCAGCCGCGACACCTAGCGGGCCGACCCTGCCGACCCCCCGGCCTTATCCCGAATCCCTCAGTCCGGCGGAGGCGGGCGGGCCCTTCATCACCTCTTCGGCGGTCTTGCAGATCGCTTTCAGGGTGAACGGCTTGGTGATCACCTCGCAGATCAGCTCGTCGAGGTTGTGCGCCCGCTGGCGTTCGGCGGAATAGCCGGTCATCAACAAGACCGGCAGGTCCGGCACGTCGCGCGCCACCTTGAGCGCGAGCGCGATTCCGTCCAGCCCGGGCATGACGATGTCGGTGATCAACAGGTCGTAGCGCGCCCCGGCGTCGAGCAGCTCGAGTGCTTCCAGCCCGTCCTCCACCTGCTCCACCGTGTGGCCGCGATGCTCCAGCGCGCGCACCACGAAGGTCCGCACGGCCTCGTCATCCTCGGCTACCAGGATCCGTGCCATCGCCGCCACTGTCCTCCACGCCGCACGCATCCGCGGCGCGGGTCCTTCTTGTCCCCGCCGGCCGCGCCGGCAGGGCCGGTGCCGCCCGTCCAAACGCCATAGAGCGCCAGCCGGATTAACTTCCCCTTAACGCCTACGCCGTAGCCGCGCAGACGATCCACCCTATAACACTACGGGCGTGCACGGACAGAGGTTCACGCCGGGGTAAGAGGTTACCGGTCGCCCGGCGCGGCGAACGACAGGGCGAACTCGCGCGCGGTTTCCGGCGGGTTCTCCCGCCGGGTCTCGAACGCGGTCGACTCGCCGGGGCCGAGCCGGCGCGTCTGCGCCTCGACCTGCCAGCGGGCCACCTCGTCGCCGGCGGCGTCGAACAGCGCAACCTCCAGCACCGGCAGCTCGCGGGGGCTTCCGGTGGTGTTGACGACCCGCCCCTCGATCACCAGCAGGCTGCGCCCATCGATCAAACGGCGGGTACGGGTGACGTCGCGCAGCTCCAGGCCCGCCCCCAGGGCCGGCACCTCGACCCCGGCGAGGCGGTAGATCTGCGCGGCCTGCGGCACCTGGGCCACGACCTGCTCGCGGAACGCCCAGCCGCCGGCGACCACGCCCGCGATCGTCAACACCAGCAGCAGCCAGCCCAGCACCAGGCCGCCGCGGGCGCCGCGGGTTTCGATCTCCGGCGCGGGGTCGTAGGGGCGAAAACGGCTTGCGCGCAGGGTCGTCTCGAATTCACCGACGCCGCTGTCGCGCAGGTCCGCCCGGCCGTCGTCCGGCGACGCGTGGGTGCGCAGCACCCGCTCGTTGCCCGGCTCCGGCCCCTCGCCCGTGGCCGGCGGCGGGCCGCCGGCGTTCTCCGTCCGATCTCGCTGCCCAGGGGTGGGCTGCCCGGGCGCCGGCTGCGGACGCTGGGCCCCGGCTCCGGCGGCGGCGTCCTGGCCGTCCTCGGGCGTGGCGTGCCAGGTGTGCTTGCACTTCGAGCAGCGCACCGAGCGGCCGCGCGCGCCCAGTTTGCCCGCGTCGAGTCGAAAGCTGGCGCCGCAGGAGGGGCAGGCGAGGATCATCGTGGACAACAGCTGCGATTCCTTGGAGATGGTCCGTTATAGGCGCGAGACGCCGGGATGCGCAAGCGAGCGGGCTCGGGTCGGGGCGGCCTAGGGTCGCGGGCGTCTCGAACCCCCGAGCGCAGGCTCGCTCCGGGACCGTGAACAGGCGGCTAACGCGCGGCCGCACCAGCCGGCCGGGGGGTACGCGCGCGGCGCGGGCGCTTTACGCCGGTTCGCGCCGTCGTGCATGCTCGCGCGCGAGGTGCCAGGGGGTTGCGCAGCCGCGTCGAGGAGAGCGGGTTGGTCCGGTTCGACCAGGTCAGTTTCAACTACGGGCCGAACGCGCCCGTGCTGCGGGACGTGACCTTTCACCTGCCGCCCGGGTCGTTCCACTTCGTGCTCGGCGCGTCGGGCGCGGGCAAGTCGTCGCTGCTGCAGCTGATGTACCTGTGGCAAAAGCCGACCAGCGGGCGGATCAGCCTGTTCGGCCGCGACGTCGCCCAGCTGACCCGGGCCGACAAGGCGCTGATGCGCCGGCGGATCGGCGTGGTGTTCCAGGACTTCCGCCTGCTCGACCACCTGAGCGCGCGCGAGAACGTGGCCCTGCCGCTGCGGGTCGCCGGGCGCTATACCAGCGGCCTGGACGAGCACGTGCGCGAGCTGCTCGCCTGGGTCGGCCTGGGCGACTACCTGGACGCGCTGCCGCCGACCCTGTCGGGCGGGCAGCAGCAGCGCGTGGCGATCGCACGCGCGGTGATCGCGCGGCCCAGCCTGCTGCTCGCCGACGAGCCGACCGGCAACGTCGACGACCGGATCGCGCTGCGCCTGCTCTACCTGTTCGAGGAACTCAACAAGATGGGCACCACGGTGGTGATCGCGACCCACAACGAGAACCTGATCGAGCGCTTGGGCCATCCCACCATCCGTCTGACGGGCGGCGATTCCCGCCACCCGGCGATCGCCCACCCGCCGGTGCTGCCGGCGGCGGACGCGTGACCCCGCCCCGTGCCAGCGCCCGGCCGCCCCGCCGAACGCCTGCCCGCCATCCGACACCAACCGCCGGTCCGACCCCTTGATCCTCGCCCGCCAACGCGACGTCCCGCTGGACAAGGACGCCAGCGCGCGCTTCCTGCCCTGGCTGATCGCCTTCATGGTGTATCTGGCGACCCTGGCGCTGGCCGCGGCGATCGCGGTCTCCAACGTCGCCCAGGCCTGGGACAGCGGTCTGGCCGGCAAGCTGACCGTGCAGGTCCCGCCGTCGCCCCCCCCATCGGCCGGGGACAGCGGCCGCGGTCAGACCGCGCGGGTCGACGCCGTCCTCGACGCACTGCGCGAGACGCCGGGCGTGCGCAGCGCGGAGCAGCTGAGCCAGCAGGAAATGGCCCGGCTGCTCGAACCCTGGCTGGGCGCGGCCGCGGGCAGCGCCGACTTGCCCTTGCCAGCCCTGATCGCGGTCGAGGTTGTGCCGGCGCGTGCGCCCGAGCTCGCCAGCCTGCAGCGCCGGCTGGATCGGGCCGCCGCCGGCACCCGGGTCGACGACCACCAGCGCACCCTGGGCCGGCTGCTGGAGGTGGCGCGCACGCTGCAGTTGCTGGCCGTGCTGGTGGTCGCGCTGGTCGGCGCCGCGGCGGTGGTGACGGTGGTCTTCGTCACCCGCACCGGCCTGTCGATCCATCGCAACGTGATCGAACTGTTGCACCTGATCGGCGCGCAGGACGCCTACGTCGCCCGGCAGTTCCAGCGCCACGCCCTGCGCCTGGGCCTGACCGGCGGGCTGATCGGGCTGGCCCTGGGCGCGGCCACGCTGTGGGCGCTCGCCCGCTGGGTCGGGCAGGAAGCCGGCGCGGTGGTGCCCGAGCTGACGCTGAGCCAGCCGCAGTGGCTGAGCCTGCTCGCGGTCCCGCTGGCGGCGACCCTGGTCGCCATGCTGACCGCGCGGATCACGGTGCTGCGCACGCTGGCTAGACTCAGTTAAGGGATCGGTGGGTTAGACTGGGTGGACCAGCAGGGAATTCGCGAGTCGCTGACGGATAGACGCTAAGGCCATGGCGGGCACGTTGAACGACAGGCAGCCGGACGACGAGCCGGCCCCGGACCGGGCCGGCGCGAAACGCGCCCGCTGGGGCCGCGGTCGACGGCTGCTGCTGACCGGAGGTCTGCTCGCGGGCTTGCTGCTGATCGCCCTGGCCGCCGGCTTCTTCCACTTTGCCGCCAGCCTCCCCGACAAGGTCGCCGAGCCGGCGCGCCGAACCGACGCGATCGTCGTGCTGACCGGGGGCAGCGGGCGGGTCAGCACCGGCCTGCGCCTGCTCGAGCGGCGCCGGGCCGACAAGCTGTTCGTCTCCGGCGTCTACAAGGGGGTGGACGTCAGCGAACTGCTGCGGGTCTCGCAACAGGCGCCGGGCTGGCTGACCTGCTGCGTCACCCTCGGCTACGAGGCGGAGACGACCTACGGCAACGCGATCGAGACCGCTGCCTGGGTGCAGCGCAACGGGTTCGGCTCGGTCCGGCTGGTCACGGCCGCCTACCACATGCCGCGCAGCCTGCTGGAATTCCGCCGGCGGATGCCCGAGGTGACGATCGTCCCGCACCCGGTGTTCCCGGACCACGTCAAGCAGGACGAGTGGTGGCGCTGGCCCGGCAGCGCGCACCTGCTGCTGGGCGAATACGGCAAATACCTGGTCGCCCGGGTGCGCGCCCTGGTGACCGGGCCCTTGCAGGCCGCCGGCGTCAGCGGCTAGGTGGGGCGGCTATCGACTGTCGCCCCTCCCCGCTCCGAACTCCCCGATCCGACCTCCCCGATTCGCCGGACCCGCTCGATGATCTTCCTGCGCTCGCTGGCGTTCAACGTCGCCTTCTGGATCTGGACGGTCGCGATCCACGTCCCCGGCCTGGTGCTGCTGATCCCGGGCGTGCCGCGGCTGTGGATCATCGCGGCCGGGCGCGTCTGGATCGCCGGGGTGATGGTCCTGCTGCGCGTCGCAGCCGGGATCGACTACGAGATCCGCGGCCGGGAAAACCTGCCGGACGGGCCGTGTCTGGTCGCGTCCAAGCACCAGTCGGCCTGGGATACGCTGATCTTCAACCTGATCCTGGCCGACCCGTCGTTCGTGCTGAAGCGGGAGCTGCTGTTCGTCCCGTTCTTCGGCTGGTACCTGAAGCGCTACGGCATCGTCGCGATCGACCGGTCCGGCGGATCCAAGGCGCTGCGCCGGATGGTCGACGACAGCAAGCGGGTGACCGCGACCGGGCGCAAGCTGATCATCTTCCCCGAAGGCACCCGGGTCGCGCCGGGTGAGAGCAGGCCGTACCACCCGGGCGTGGCCGCGCTGTACCGCGAGCTGCGGCTGCCGGTGGTGCCGGTCGCGCTGACCAGCGGCCGGCACTGGGGCCGCCGGTCGTTCCGCAAGGTGCCCGGCACGATCCGCCTGGAATTCCTGCCGCCGATCCCGCCAGGGATGGACCGCAAGGCGTTCATGCGCCGCCTGGGCGACGACTTGGAGCGTGCCAGCGAGCGGCTGCGCACGCACGAGGACCAGGCCGCACAGCCGCCGCGCGGCGGCCATCGGGTCCCCGCCGGCCGCTGACCGGCGCCGTCGGCCGGGTCACCTGCCGACCAGCTTTTCCCATGGCCGCGTCGGCGCGCCTGTGGACAACTTTGTGGAATCCGCGAAAGAGTCCGTGGACTCAGCGCCTTGAACGGCGCTCTTGAAACGCGCCCGGACGTGAACGTTTAAAGAACACAACTTGACTCCCCCGTGCGGGCGGGTAACTCTCCCCGGGCCGGCGAAAAACCGCGCGAAACGGCGCTTTTGCCGCGAATGCCACCGATCCCCCGCGGGCGTGGAGACGAGCTGGATGGTCGATCTGGCGCCGATTTCCCAGCGCATTTGGGACATGAAGTACCGCCTGAAGCGGGCCGACGGCACGCCTGTGGACAACTCGGTGGACGACACCTGGGCCCGGGTCGCCGGCGCGCTCGCCGCCGCCGAGCCGCCCGACCGGCAGGCCGCCTGGGCCGATACGTTCCACCGGGCGATGCAGGATTTCCGGGTGATGCCGGCCGGCCGGATCGTCGCCGGCGCGGGCGCCGACCGGGACGTCACGCTGTTCAACTGCTTCGTCATGGGCACGGTGCCGGACACCATGGACGGCATCTTCAGCCATCTGCGCGAAGCCGCGCTGACGATGCAGCAGGGCGGCGGCATCGGCTACGACTTCTCCACCCTGCGCCCGCGCGGGGCGCCGGTGCGCGGCGTCGGCTCGGACGCCAGCGGGCCGGTGTCGTTCATGGACGTCTGGGATTCGATGTGCCGGACGATCATGTCCGCGGGCTCGCGGCGCGGGGCGATGATGGGCTGCCTGCGCTGCGACCATCCGGACATCGAGGAGTTCGTCGACGCCAAGCAGGACGCCAGCCGGCTGCGCATGTTCAACGTCTCGGTGCTGGCGAGCGACGCCTTCATGCAGGCGGTGCGCGAGGACGCCGACTGGCCGCTGGCGTTCGGCGGGCGGACCTACCGCACGATCAAGGCGCGCCGGCTGTGGGACCGGATCATGCGCGCCACCTACGACGCCGCCGAGCCGGGCGTGATCTTCATCGACCGGATCAACCAGAAAAACAACCTGTGGTACGCGGAAGAGATCGCGGCCACGAACCCGTGCGGCGAACAGCCGTTGCCGCCCTATGGGGCCTGTCTGCTGGGCTCGATCAACCTGGCGCGGCTGGTGGACAAGCCGTTCACGGATGAGGCGCGGCTGGACACGGACGCCCTGGCGGAGCTGACGCGCACCGCCGTGTGCATGCTCGACAACGCGATCGACGTCTCCCGCTTCCCGCTCGACGCGCAGCGGCGGGAGGCCGCCGACAAGCGCCGGATCGGCCTGGGCGTGACCGGCCTGGCGGACGCCTTGGCCATGGTCGGCCTGACCTACGGCGCGCAGGACGCGGTGGCTGCGACCGAGGGCTGGATGGCGACCCTGCAGCGCCACGCCTACCTCGCCTCCGCCGACCTCGCGCGGGAGAAGGGCGCGTTCCCGCTGTTCGACCCCGAGCAATACCTGGCGGGCGAGACGATCCGCGGCCTGGACCCCGACGTCCGCCGGGCGATCGCGGACAAGGGGATGCGCAACGCCCTGGTCACCTCGGTCGCGCCAACCGGCACGATCTCGCTGTTCGCCGACAACGTCTCCAGCGGGCTGGAGCCGATCTTCTCGTTCGAATACACCCGCAACGTCCTGGAGCCGGACGGCAGCCGGACGCGGGAGACGGTGCAGGACTACGCCGTGCGGCTGTACCGCCGGATGCACGGGGAGGACGCCGAGCTGCCGCCCAGCTTGGTCGACGCGCAGACCCTGTCGCCGTCGGCCCACCTGGTGATGCAGGCGGCCGTGCAGAAGTACGTCGACAGCTCGGTCTCCAAGACCATCAACCTGCCCGAAGAGATCTCCTTCGAGGCGTTCAAGGATGTCTACCTGCAGGCCTACGACATGGGCTGCAAGGGCTGCACCACCTACCGCCCCAACCCGGTGACCGGCGCGGTGCTGGAGACCGGCGACAGCCCGCCCGCGGAAGCCGACGGGCGCGATGCCCGCGATGCCGACGGCGCGCCCGCCCCCGCCGCTGCCGGCCGGAGGTGCTGCCCGGACGCACCTACAAGCTGAAGTGGCCGGAGAGCGACCACGCCCTCTACATCACCGTCAACGACGTGGTGCAGGACGGCCGCCGGCGCCCGTTCGAGATCTTCATCAACTCCAAGAACATGGAGCACTACGCCTGGACGGTCGCGCTGACCCGGATGATCTCCGCGGTGTTCCGGCGCGGCGGCGACGTGTCGTTCGTGGTCGACGAGCTCAAGGCGGTGTTCGACCCGCGCGGCGGCGCCTGGATGGGCGGCAGCTACAAGCCCTCGCTCCTGGCGGCGATCGGCGAGGTGATCGAACAGCACATGATCGACATCGGCTTCCTGCCGGACCGCCAGAACATCGCCGGCGAGAAGGCGCGGGAAGCCCTGCGCCAGGCCGTCGGCGCCGCGCCGCCCCGGCAGTGCCAGCGCTGCGGCCAGGCCGCGGTGGTGCAGCAGGAAGGCTGCGACATCTGCACCGCCTGCGGCCACTCCCGCTGCGCGTAGAGCGCGCGGCTTGCCGCCGCGCCCGGCGCCGACCTGGGGTCGATCGGAAGTCCGGGCGCGACGGCGAGACGCCCGACCAGCAGGCCGGTCGCCGGCATCGCGGCGGTCGGTCATGGACGATCGGCGGCCTACACGCCCGCGGCGTCGGCCAGCGCCGACAGGCTGGGATAGGTCGCGTCGACCTGCGGGCGGTCGGGCACCTCGGGCGTGGCGCCCCACGCGCCGCCTTGGGCAAGCCCCTGCCGGTCGATCCAGCAGCTGGTCATGCCCAGGCGCTTGGCCGGCACGTGGTCGTGATGGTGCGACTGCGCGACATGCAGGATGGCGTCGAAGCCGATGCCGATCTCGTTCAGCCAGGTCAGCGCCATCTCGAACGGGGCGTGGTCGGGCTTGTAGGCGCCGGCGTCCTCGGCCGTGACCTGCAGGTCGAAGTTCACGCCCAGCTTCGCCTGCGACATCACGAACGACGCGCGGTCGACGTTGGAAATCACGCCCAGGCGGTAGCGCGTCTGCAGGCGCCGCAAAGCCTCGGGCGCGTCGTCGAAGGCGGGCCAGTGCTGCACCGATTCGCCGAACGCGTAGGCGTCGGCGCGCGCCGGCCTGACCCCGAAGTCGCGCGCGATGTCCTCGAACACCAGTTCGAGCACTTCGGGATACCGGGTCTCCGGGTTGTCCTGCTGGCGCGTCGTCTCGTGCCGGGCGAAAGCCGCCAGCAGGGCGTCGCGGTCGCCGGCGACCCCGTTGCGCTCCGCCCAGGGCTGAAGCGTGTCGGCGATCCCGGTCTCCCAGTCGATCAGCGTGCCGTAGACGTCGAACGTCAGTGCCTGGTAAGCGCTCAGGTCCATCGCCGGGTCTTAGCTCCCCAAACCGTTCTTGTGCGGCGGCCCCTGCCCCGGCTGCCAGTCCGGCGGCGCCAGGTCGAAGCCATCGAAGCTGAACCCCGGCGCGACCGTGCAGCCGACCAGCGACCAGCCGCCGACCGGCGCGGCGGACTGCCAGGCGCCGGCCGGGACCACGCCCTGCGGCCGCTGCCCGTTCGCCAGATCGCGGCCCAGGGTGATCCGCTCGACCGCGATCCCGTCGACCGAGACCGCGAGGGTCATCGGCGCGCCGGCGTAGTGGTGCCAGACCTCGCTCGCATCGACCGCGTGCCAGTGCGAGCGCTCGCCCTGCTTCAGCAGGTAGTAGATCGCGGTCGAGCGCGGCCGGCCCTCGCGGTCGGCGTGATGGTCGCGGAAGGTCTCGCAGAACGCCCCGCCCTCGCGGTGCTTGTCCATCCCGAGCAGGTCGATCACCTGCTCGGCCGACAGGCCGTCCAGCGTCCGGTCCGGGTTCATCGCGGCGGTCACCCCTTCGGCACCGTTTCCTGCATCGATCGCCGGTCGGCGAAGGCGGCGTACCACTGCGCCAGATCCGGCCGGCTGGCGCGCCAGTCCTCGGCCTGGAACCGGAAGTCGAGATAGCCCAGCGCGCAGGCCGCCGCGATCGCGGCGATGTCCGGCGGGTCGCCCGCCAGCCGGTCGACGTCGAGCGCCAGCGCGTCGAGCGCGCGCTCGATCTTGGCCTTCTGCCGGGCGTCCCAGTCGGCCCAATAGAGCTCCTTGGGCCGGCGCACGTTCTCGATCAGCCGGGTCACCGCGGCGTCCAGGATCCCGTCGGCCAGCGCGTGCGTGCGCTCGGCCCACCAGCCCCGGTCGCCGTCGTGCGGGAACAGCGGCGCGTGGCCGTGCAGCGTGTCGAGGTAGCGGACGATCACCGGGCTGTCGAACAGCACGGTACCGTCGGCAAGCTTGAGCGCCGGCACCTTGCCGAGCGGATTGTCGCCCGGCAGGTCGTCGGCCGGATCCCACGGGTTGGTCGCCTGGAAGGTCAGCCGGTCGGCCAGCCCGCGCTCCGCGGCGGCGACCACCACCTTGCGCACGTAGGGCGAGGTGGGCGAATGGCGCAGGGTCAGGGACATGGGGCGGTCCTCGGGGTCTGAAGCGTTTTGCGGTCCGGGTCCAAGCCTGCGCGCGGGCAAGGCGGTAAAGCAAGCGGGCATCGCGCCCAACTTATCCCCTCTCCTCCACTGGGAGGAGAGGGCGAGGGAGAGGAGGTTGCGCGCGCCCGTGCGGCTCCCGCGGCGTCATAGCGGCGCCCGACCAAGTCGGCCCGCCGTGCAAACCACCTCACCCTGTCCCTCGCCCCCCAGTGGCGGAGAGGGGACCCACCGAGGCGCCCTGCGAACTCGCGAACGGCGGAAACCCCCGCCCTCAGTACCCGTTGCGCTTCTCGCGCACGGCGGCGAACACGTCGACCGGGTCGGCGCCGGCCATGCCGAGCGCCTGCGCGAGCGCGGGGTCGTCGGCGCGCAGGAAGGGGCTGCAGCGCTTTTCCTCGCCCAGGTCGGCGGGGATGGTCGGCTTGCCGGCGCCGCGCAGTTCCTCGACCCGCTGCCTGTAGGCCCGCAGGTCCTGGTTGTCGGGCTCGATGTCGGTGGCGCAGCGGACGTTGGTCATGGTGTACTCGTGGCCGCAGTAGACCTGCACGCTGTCGGGCAGGCGGCGCAGCTTCTGCAGGCTGTCCCACATCTGCTTGGCGTCGCCCTCGAACAGCCGGCCGCAGCCGAGCGCGAACAGCGTGTCCCCGGAGAACAGCACGTCCGCATCCTTGAACCAGAACGAGATGTGGCCGCGGGTGTGGCCGGGGGTGAAGAACACCTCCGCCGTCGCGTTGCCGAGCGAATAGGTATCGCCCTCGCTGAGCGCGATGTCGAGGCCGGGGATCCGCGCCTGGTCGTAGCTGGGACCGACGATCGGCGCGCCGGTCGCGTCCTTGACCGCCTTGTTGCCGCCGGTGTGGTCGCCGTGGTGGTGGGTGTTCAGGATGTGCGTGATCGTCCAGCCCTTGGCCTTGGCGGCGTCCAGCACGGGCTTCGCCTCCGCCGGGTCGATCACGGCGGTCTCGCCGCTCTCGGGCTCGTGGGCGAGGTAGATGTAGTTGTCGCTTAGCGCCGGGATCAGCTCGACCTCGAGCTTGGCCATGACGTCCCCTCCCTTGGGCTTCGAACGGGTGCCGCGGTCGCGGCCGCGTCTGGAAGGTAGTGTTTCGCCCGGACCAGCGAAAGGTGCCCCGGCCCGATCCGCGCGCGCCGCGACCTGCGCGCCCCAACTGCACGGCCGCACTTGCACGGCCGCACCCGTTCACCACTGGCAAGCGCGCCCGACTTGTCATACATAGGGGACTGATCGAGCCGGCGGGGACCTCAAGGCGGGCGATGTTCCAGGACGTGACCGAACTGCAGCGGTTCTACGGGGATCGGCTGGGCCGGGTGGTCCGGCACACGATCCAGCGGGAACTGCGCCAGGTGTGGCCCGACGTGCGCCGGCAGCGCGTGCTCGGCCTGGGCTACTGCACGCCCTACCTGCACCCCTTCCGGGACGAGGCGGAGCGTGTGCTGGCGTTCATGCCCGCCCAGCAGGGCGTGCTGCACTGGCCCGGCCGGGACGCCAACGCGACCACCCTGGTCGACGAGGGCAACCTGCCGCTCAGCGCCTATTCGATCGACCGCGTGCTGCTGGTCCACTCGCTGGAGCACACCGAGCAGCTGCGCCCGCTGCTCTCGGAGATCTGGCGGGTGATGATGGGCGACGCGCGGCTGCTGATCGTGGTGCCCAACCGGCGCAGCCTGTGGTCGCGCCTGGAGCGCACGCCGCTCGGCCACGGCCACCCGTTCAGCCACGGCCAGCTGACCCGCCTGTTGAAGGATCAGAGCTTCGAGCCGCGGCAGGCCCGCCACGCCCTGTTCGTGCCGCCGACCTATTCGCGCAGCCTGCTGGGGGCCGCCCCGGCGTTCGAGCGGATCGGCAAGCGCTGGCTGCCGCAGCTGTCCGGCCTGGTGATGCTGGAGGCGACCAAGCAGGTCTACGCCACCACCCGCCCGCTGGAGACGGAGAAGGTCCGGCGCCCGAAGATCGCACCCGCCCCGGTCGCCACGCCCGCCGGCGTGCGCTGGCGCAGCGACGACGGCTACGACGTCGCGGTCCGAGGGCGCCCTTGACCGCGGGCCCCTGCACCCAAGCTTCTGTTGCGTCGAACCAACGGCCTGGAGGCTTCCCGGCATGAAGCGCGTCGAGCCCGGTCCGGGCCAGGAAAGCGTCTGGGACTACCCGCGCCCGCCGCGCCTGGAGCGCTCGGCCGCGCGGGTGACGGTCGCGTTCGCCGGTCAGACGATCGCCGACAGCACCAAGACCTACCGCGTGCTGGAGACCAGCCACCCGCCGGTGTTCTGCATTCCCGAAGAGCACGTGCGCACCGACCTGCTGGTCGCGGTGCGCGGGCGCACGATGTGCGAGTTCAAGGGTCAGGCGAAATACTTCGACGTCGCGGTCGGCGACCGGCGGGCGGAGCGCGCGGTCTGGACCTACCCCGACCCGACGCTGGCATTCGCCGACATCCAGGACTGCTTTTCCTTCTATCCCAGCAAGATGGACGCCTGCTTCGTCGACGGCGAGCGGGTGCAGCCGCAGGACGGCGACTTCTACGGCGGCTGGATCACCAGCGCCATCGTCGGCCCATTCAAGGGCGGGCCCGGCACCTGGGGGTGGTAGGGCAAGATGCTGAAAGGTGGAAACACCTTCCAGCTGACTCTTACCCTCTCTTCAAGCAGTTAAAGCAAAATTCACGAGCAAGGTCGACCAGGCCTTCATCGATTTTGCTCTAGTCGCTCAGCTTGCGGGCACCGGCACCTCGATCAGGCCCGGCTCGTGCCGGGCGATCGCCGTGAAGTCGCGATTTTGGTGCAACAGTGGGACTTGGTTGACGATGCACCAAGTGGCGATCCACAGGTCGACCGTCTTGCGGATGGTCACGCCGGCAGATCGAAGCCGGCGGTAGAGCGCCGCCGCTTCGACGGCGTTCGCATGACCAACGAAAGACAGGATATGACATTTTTCCAGGAACTGTTGCACATCGCGTGCCGAGCGCTCGTCCTTAAGACCGCGGAGCACCTCCGTCATGACGAGGTCGCCGACCACGATCCCCTCCGACCTCAATAAGCTCTTGAGAACACGTACGTAGGGTCCACCGGCACCGTTGAGGAAGTTGATCCAGACCGACGTGTCGACCGTGATCACTCCTCGCTCCGATCGGTGCGCATGTCATCCAGATCACCGATCCATCGGTATCGGCCTTCCATCTGCAGGATCTCAGCCTGCCGGCGGATCTGAACCAACAGCCGCAAGGCTTCCTGGACGGTTTCGCGCTTGGTCTTCGCCCCGCTCAGCGCCTGGGCTTCGGCCATCAGCTCGTCGTCGATCTCGATGTTGGTCCGCATCACGGCCTCGGATGTGTATCAATTCCCTCCACCATACACATCCGCGGGCACGCCGGTCTACAGCCCCTGCGCGAGGCGGAGCAGGCTGGCGCCCAGGCAGATGATCGCGACCATGGTGAGCGGCCGGCGCAGGCGCGGGTACCAGGCCGGCGTGATCCCCACCCGCGTGGTCTTGGCGTCGACGAAGAAGGTCGCCAGGAAGCAGAGCATCTGCATGATCACGCCGATCACCGGCACGGTGATCAGCGACAGCCAGGCGACCAGCGACGGCGCCACGGAATAGCCCAGCCGCGCCCAGCCGCAGGCGGCAGCGACGTCGCCGCGGGTGCCCTGGCCGGCCAGCGCCAGGCCCCAGTGCGCGGCGCCCAGGAAGCTGATGATGGCGGCGCCGTAGAACAGCTGGATCTCGAGCGCGCGGCCGTCCCAGCCGGCGGGCGCGACCCAGACGGCGATCGCGGTCACGACCAAGGGAATCAGGCCGGTTCCGCCGTAAACGGCGACCGGGAGCGGCACAGGGTTGGCGTCGGCGTGCTGGCTCATCGCCTCTTGATCTTGCTCTTGGTCGTGCGCTGGGCGCGGCGCGCCCGCCCTCGGCGCGCCGGTGGCGGGACGGTCAGGCGCCGGTCAGAGCAAGATGCTGAAAGGCGAAGCCACCTTTCAGCATCTTGCTCTCTCTTCAAGCAGTTAGAGCAAAATTCACGATCAAGGTCGACGCGACCGTCATCGATGTTGCTCTAGCCGGCGTCTTGGTCTTCGACGCGCAGCTGGGCGAGCGCGGCGTGCGCCTGCTTTCGGTGGGCGTCGGTGACGTAGTCGGCGACCTTGCGGTAGGCATAGGTCAGGATCGCCGCGTCGTCGACGAAGCCGAAGGCGGTCAGGATGTCCGGCACCAGATCGGTGGGCAGGATGAAATAGGCGAGCGCGCCGAACAGCACCGCCTTGACCTGGGCCGGCGTTTCGGGGTCGCGCGCGCAGTAGTACGCCGCCACCGCGTCCTCCAGGAACGGGACGCGGCCCAGCACGCGGCGCGCCTTGGACCAGAAGTTGTTCAGGACCTTGTCGCGGTCCCGCTCCAGCTTCTCCGGGTCGTAGCGCGTGACCTGGCGCGCGGTCGTCTCGTAGTCGCGGTCGTCGCGATCGCTCATGCCCGATATATGCGCCGGGGGCGTCGCGCCCGCAACCGGCGCGGCCATTGGATCTCCGCCGGAAAACCGGGCGCGGCTTGCAGTCGCGCGCGCGAGGCGCTACTCCTGGAACGCCTTGGCAAAGCGGTCGGCCTTCTCGGCGAGCTGGATATCGCGCTCGCTGGTGCCGCCCACGTCGTGGCTGGACAGCGTGATGTCGACGCGGTTGTAAACGTTGAACCACTCGGGGTGGTGGTCCATCTTCTCCGCCGCCAGCGCGACCCGCTGCATGAAGCCGAACGCCGCGTTGAAGGACTTGAACTGGAAGGTCTTCTGGATGGCGTCGCGATCCGCGGCGACGGTCCAGCCGTCCAGCTTCTGAACCGCCTGATCGCGCTCCGCCTCGCTCATCTTGCCGGCCATGGGCTGCGTCTCCCTGAACTTGGTTGAACCCTGCCCATAGCTGGCCGCCGCAGCGCACCGGGTCAACCGCACGCGCGATCCGGGGGCCGACGCGCCGACCGCCCCCGGGCGCCGAACGGCCGGCCGGATGCAACCGCACGCAAACGACACGACCGAGACGATGGCCCACTTCCACGACGTCGACCGCTACACCACACCGCCCGAGATCAGCGACATCGAGGCGATGGCGCGCGAGGCGATGGCGACCATCCCGCAGCAGATGCGCAACATGCTGAACAACGTCAGCGTACAGGTGGAAGATTTTCCCGAGGACGAGGTCGTCGAGGAAATGGGCCTGGAATCGCCGTTCGACCTGTTGGGCCTGTACCGCGGCGTCAGCCTGCTGGAAAAGTCGACCGGCGACAGCGCCACCCTGCCCGACACGGTGCACCTGTTCCGCCGGCCGATCCTGGACTACTGGGCGGAAAGCGGCGAGGACCTGCGCGAGGTGGTGGCGCACGTGATCATCCACGAAATCGGCCACCACTTCGGCTTTTCCGACGAGGAAATGGAGCGGATCGAGGAAGGCCGCCCGCCGCGCGGGTGACGGCCCGGCGGTCCGCCGCTCAGTGCCCCGGGCTCGCTTCGACGTAGATCTCGAGTTCGACCGAGCCGCCGGGCTCGAAGGTCACGGTGAGCGGGAACTTGTCGCCGGCCTCAAGGTCCCGGTTCAAACCGTCCAGCCACAGATGCAGGCGCCATTCGGCGAGCGACACCGGCTGGCCGGGGGCGAGCCTCAGGCTGCTGTAGAAGGTCGCCTCACCGTCGTCGGTCTCGCGCAGGCGCACGCGCTGGGCGATCGGGGTGCTGGCGGAAACCAGGCTGACCGCCTCGTCCCGGTCGTTCAGGATCGGCATGTAGACGGCCGTGCCGTCGCCCTTAGCCGGCGGCGCCCAGGCGTGGCCGATCTTGACCCCGGCGACCTCCGCGGAGTGCGCACCGGCCGTGAGCGGCGCGAGCGCGGCCGCGAGCAGGGCGAGGCAAGCGATCAGACGGCGGCGAACGTAGGTCACGGCAAACTCCTCGAATGGGTCGGCGCGTTGGCTCGGCGCGGCGGCGCGTTCCCTCTCCTCCGGCGGGCGGAGAGGGCCAGGGTGAGGTGGTTTGCAGAACGCCGAAGCGCGTCAACGCTGTGCAGACCTACCCCACCCTGACCCTCCCCTTCGAGCGAAGCGGAGGGAACCCGCCGCGAGGCCGTGCCAACTCGCGCGCCTCACAGCAGGGCGTGGACGCGCGCGCGCAGGTCGGGCAGCAGGTCGGTTTCGAACCAGGGGGTCTGGTTCAGCCAGGCGGTGTTGCGCCAGCTGGGATGCGGTAGCGGCAGGTAGCCCGGCAGGTAGTCCCGATAGGCCGTGACCGTCTCCCGCAGGGTGCGCCGGCGCCTGCCACCCAGATAGTATGTCTGCGCGTAGGAGCCGACCAGCAAGGTCAACTCGACGTTCGCCAGCGCGGCCAACAGCCGCGGGTGCCAGATCGGCGCGCACTCCGGCCGGGGCGGCTTGTCGCCGCCGCGCGCGTCGCGGCCGGGGTAGCAGAAGCCCATCGGGACGATCGCGATCCGGTCGGGATCGTAAAAGGTGTCCGGGTCGACGGCGAGCCACTGGCGCAGCCGGTCGCCGGAGGCATCGTTCCACGGCACGCCGCTGTGGTGCACCTTGGTGCCGGGCGCCTGCCCAACGATCAGCAGACGCGCGCCCGCGCCCGCGCGCAGCACCGGGTTCGCGCCCAGCGGCAGCTCGGGCTCGCAATGCCGGCAGGCACGGGCTTCCGCCAGCACCCGGTCGAGCGAATCCGCCACGATGGCCGTCAGAGCTCGATGCGGCCGGCCAGCAGGTCGTCGACGAACGCAGGGACGACCTCGCTCGCCGGGCCGTGGCGGCTCTCGTGGAACAGCACGCTGCCGTCGGACGGCTCCAGGTTCAGTTCCACCGTGCGCGCGCGGCCGCCGCGCAGCACTTCCTGCACGAAGCCGGCGGCCGGGTAGACGCTGCCCGATGTGCCGACCGAGATGAACAGCCCGCAGCGCTGCAGCGCGTCGAAGATCCGCTCCATCTGGAACGGCATCTCGCCGAACCAGACCACGTGCGGGCGCAGCGTGCCGGTGTCGCAGTGCGGGCAGCCGGTGGCGGGCGCCAGGTCGTCGTCCCAGGCGACCACGGCCGCGCAGTCGGTGCAGCGCGCCTTGCGCAGCTCGCCGTGCATGTGGATCAGGTTGTCCTGGCCGGCGCGTTCGTGCAGGTCGTCGATGTTCTGGGTCACCACCAGCACCTCGCCGGGCCACTCCCGGGCCAGCCGGGCGAGCGCTGTGTGGCCGGCGTTCGGCTCCGGCCGGTCCTGGGTCAGCTGGCGCCGGCGGTCGTTGTAGAACTGCTGGACGCGTTCCGGGTTGGCCTGGAACGCTTCCGGCGTGGCGACCTCCTCGATCGACACCTTTTCCCAGATGCCGCCCTTGTCACGGAAAGTATCCAGGCCGGATTCCTTGGAGATCCCCGCCCCGGTCAGGACGACGATCGGGCCGTTTGCGCCTGTGCCGTGTGCTTCCGACATGGCCCCTCGGATGCTAGAGGACGGATGGGGTGCGGCTCGCGCCTCTAGCTAAGCCAAGGCAGCGGCCCATCTCAACCCCGTTCGGGCCCGCGCCGCAGCATGGCCGCGCGCCGGCCCCGTCCGGCCGCATCACGCAGCCACACCACGCAGCCGAACCAGGCAGCCAACAGGAGGTCCGTCGAGGTGGCAGCACCCCAGGAAAGCACGTCCAACCCCCGGGCCGGGACGCCGGTCAGCGTGCTGTTCGTCTGCACCGGGAACATCTGCCGCTCGCCCAGCGCGGAGGCGATCCTGCGCCACAAGGCGCACCACGCCGGGCTCGCCGACCGGCTGAAGATCGACAGCGCCGGGCTGGGCGAATGGCATCTGGGCCACCCGCCCGACCCGCGCGCGGTCGACGCGGTCGCGGCGCACGGTTATTCCATGGGCGGACAGACCGCGCGTCTGGTCGACCCGCGCGACTTCGAGCGGTTCGACTACGTGATCGCGATGGACGAGGGCCACCATGCCCAGCTCAACGAAATTTGCCCGCGCGCGCGCAAGGACCGGGTGCGGCTGTTCCTGGAGTTCGCCCCGCAGACCGGCCGCAAAAGCGTGCCCGACCCCTACTACGGCGACACCAGCGGGTTCGACGCGATGGTCGGGCTGATCGAGGCCGGCACCGACGGGATCCTGGCCGAGATCGCCGAACGGGCCGGATAGCGTGGGTCAAGACGGGGAGCCAGCAGCTTGAGCCGGATCGACGCGGAGCTGAGCCAGCGGATCGAGCAGGCGCTGGGCCGCACGCCGACCGGCGCGGCGCCGCTGCCGGGCGGCTGCATCGGCGAGGTGGTCAAGCTCGCCTTCGCCGACGGCGGCGCGCCGGCGGTCGCCAAGTGCGCCCGCGGCGGCGGGCTGGCGCTGGAAGGCTACATGCTGCAGGTCTTGAATGACCGATCCGAGTTGCCGGTGCCGCAGGTGCTGTACGGCGACGACACGCTGCTGCTGATGACCTTCATCGACGGCCACGGCCCCCTGAACGCCGCCGCCCAGCGCGACGCGGCGGACCATGTCGCCCGCCTGCACGCCGTCCGCGGCGTGGCGTTCGGGCTGGAGCGGGACACCCTGATCGGCCCGCTGCACCAGCCGAACCCGCAAACCGAGCGCTGGCTCGACTTCTTTCGCGACCACCGGCTGCGCTACATGGCCGACGTCGCCCTGGACCGCGGCAGCCTGACGAGCCAGCAGCGCGACCGGATCGAGCGGTTCGCCGGCAAGCTGGGGCGGTATCTGGACGAACCGGCCCATCCGGCCCTGCTGCACGGCGACATGTGGGGCGGCAACGTGCTGCCCAAGGGCGACCGGATCGCCGGCTTCATCGATCCGGCCGTGTACTATGGCCATCCGGAGATCGAGCTCGCCTTCGCCACCCTGTTCGGCACCTTCGGCCAGCCGTTTTTCGAGCGCTACGCCGAGCGCGCGCCATTCGAGCCCGGGGGCTTCTTCGAGGCGCGCCGGGACGTCTACAACCTTTATCCCCTGCTGGTGCACGCGGCCGCGTTCGGGCCCGGCTGGGCCGAGCAGGCGATGCAGACGATCGACCGGTTGCTATGAGCGCGCCCCACCGGGCGTCCGGCAGCGCGCGCACCCGCACGCCGGACGCCGGCGGCGGCAACCTGGCCGGGATCGCGACCATGGTGGCCGGGGTGTTCTGCCTGGCGACGATGGACGCGCTGGCGAAGTTCCTGGGCGCGAGTTATCCCGTGCTACAGTTGGTTTTCCTGCGCTCGGCGATCGCGCTGCCGCTGCTGCTCGCGATCGCTTGGTTCAGCCACGGCGGGCTCGCTAGCCTGCGCACGCGCCGGCCGTGGGTGCACGCCGCCCGCGCGGTGATCACCGCGCTCGCGATCTTCAGCTTCTATACCGCGCTGACCTTCCTGCCGCTCGCCGAGGTCACCGCGATCGCGTTCGCGGCCCCGCTGATCATGACCGCGCTGGCGCGCCCGCTGCTGGGCGAGCAGGTCGGCTGGCGGCGCTGGTCGGCCGTGCTGGTCGGCTTCCTGGGCGTGCTGATCGTGGTCAAACCGGGCACCGCGGCGTTCCAGCCGGCCGCGCTGATCGCCCTCGCCGCCGCCTTGTTCTACGCCCTGATGCTGATGACCGCGCGCAAGTTCGCCGCCAGCGAAAGCGCGATCTCGCTGGTCGTCTGGTCGACCGCCGGCGCGGGCGTGATCGCGGCCGCGACGATGCCGTTCGCCTGGACGCCGGTCGCCGCGGCCGACGGCGGCTGGTTCCTGGCGCTGGGCGGGCTGGGGGCGGTCACCATGCTGCTGCTGACCCGCGCCTTCCACCTCGCCCCCGCGGCCGTGATCGCGCCGTTCGACTATACGGCGCTGATCTGGGCGCTCGGCTATGGCTGGCTGATCTGGGCGGAGGTCCCCGGCCCGACCACCTGGGCCGGCGCCGCCGTGATCGCCGGCGCGGGCCTCTACGTCACCCACCGCGAAAGCCGGCGGAAGGCGCGCGGGTAGTGCGGGGGTATCCACGCCCCCAACACTAAACGGATCCTCCTCCTCCACTGGGAGGAGGGGCGAGGGGAGGAGGGACCACGGGCCTCCGCGCCGCCGGCAACCTCCTCTCCCTAGCCCTCTCCTCCCACTGGAGGCGAGGGGACTTAGGTGGGGCGGAGAGGCCGACCCGCCGTACGCCCCGGCGACCCGTTTACGGCGTCAGCCAGCTCGCCGTGTACGCGCCGTCGCCGAGCTGAAAGAGCGCCCGCCGGTGGCCCTGGCCGGCGAGGTAGAGCCATTCGATCTCCCGAACGTGCGCGCGCACCACGCGGAAGGTCTCGAAGCCGACGTCGGGGTCCTCGGGCGCCGGCTCGGCGTAGCCGTCGGGGGCGGCGACCGGGGTGCCGGGGGCGGGATCGATGCGGTAGCAGACGCGGCTGAACGCGCGGGTCTTGTCCCAGGCCGCGCGGGCCACCGCGTCCTCGCCATGAACCTGGGCGCGGGCGCGCACGCGCAGCTGCAGCTTGGCCGCGCGGTCGTAGAAGTGCAGCGCAAGGCGCGGCTCCGCCTCGATCTCCGCCACCTTGGGCGACCGGCGGTCGGTGTGGAACTGCAGCCAGGCCGCCGCGCGGTCGCTGGCGCGCAGCACCACGGTGCGCACCCGCGGATCGCCGCCGCGGCCGATCGTGGCGACGGCGGGCAGGTGGAACGGGGCCTTGGCGTTGGTCACGCCGTCGTCAAGCAGCCGCCAGGCTTCGGCGTAGGCGGCGTCGAGGTCGTTGTAGAAGGCGGGTGTCTCGTCGGTCATGGCCGCGAGGCTAATGCGCGCCCGCGGCTTGGGAAAGCGGCGCGCGGTCGCCCGGACGCGTCTCGTCCGGGCCGCCGTCGGCCAGCCGGCGCTTGATCCGCTCCTGCTCCGCGGCGTCGATCGGGTAGCCGCGCAGCAGCCAGATCGACAGCAGCTTGATCGCGCACGGCAACAGCGCGTAGAGCGCGGCGAGCGCGAACAGCGCGCCGGCGGACTGGCGCGCCGCCTCCGCGTCGAATCCGGCGAGCGCCAGCGCCGGAAAGGCGATGCCGACCGCGAGCGCGAGCGGCACCTTGGTCGCCACGCCCCAGGCGGCGAAGAACAGCCCGGACCGCCGGCGGCCGGAGCGCAGCGTGTCCAGGTCGATCACGTCCGCCTGCATCGACGGCGGCAGCGCCAGCTCCCCGCCCAGCGGCAGGCCGGTCAGCACGCACACCAGCAGGAACCACCAGATGTCGCCGGGGCCCAGCAGCACGGCGATCCAGAAGGTGGCGGCCGCCATCCCCATCGCCGCCATCCAGACCCGGTGCTTGCCGAACCGCCGCGACAGCCGCAGCCAGATCGGCACGCCCGCGACCGCGCACAGGAAGTAGACGCCCAACAGCGGCCAGGCCCACGCCGCCGCCTGCAGGACGTGCTCGACGTACAGCAGGAACAGGGTCGCCGGCAGGCCGTAGGCGATCCCGTTCAGGAAATACGCCACGATCAGCTTGCGGAACGGCCGGTTGCCGGTGATCACCGACCAGGAAAAGCGATGGCTGCTGCCCGCGACCCGGGCCCGGGCGTCGTCCGGCAGGGCGAAGACGCAGGCGATCACGCCGATCGGCAGCAGGATCGTCAGGCCCCACGCGAAGCCCGCCATGATCGTCGTGCGCTCCAGCGACAGCAGCGCCGGCCCGGCCATCGCGCCCACCGTGCCGACGACGATCGCGACCTCGCGCGCGGCGGCGACCCGGCTGCGCTCGTGGTAGTCGTCGGTCATCTCCGCGGCCCAGGCGTTGTAGGGCAGCATGATCATGGTGCCGCCGGTGTAGAGCAGCACCGTCCAGAGCAGCAGATGCGGCCAGCCGACCAGGCCGTCGGCGACGAACGCGCGCGGGGTGAACAGGAACCAGACCGACAGCACGGCGAGCGGCAGGCCCGCCAGCATCCACGGCTTGCGTCGGCCGAGCCGTCCGGGCGTCCGGTCCGACAGCACGCCGATCAGGGGATCGGTGACCACGTCCCACAGCCGCGCCAGCAGCAGCACCGCGCCCACGGCCGTCAGGCCGACGCCCAGGTCCTCGGCGTAGTAGGTCGGCAGGGTGACGTAGAGCGGCAGCAGCAGCGCCGCGAGCGGTATTCCGGGCAGGGCGTAGGCGCTCAGCTGCCACCAGGCGAACGTGCGCCCGCTGGCCGGGGGGATCTCGGGAGCGGCGGCGTCGGTCATACGGGGTCTCGGCGCGCCTGGGTCGGGAGGTGGCATGGGCCGGAGGCCGGGATGGCCCCCGCGGGGCAGCGGCGGGTTAGAGCAAAATCGATGAGGGTCGGGTCGACCTTGATCGTGAATTTTGCTCTAACTGCTTGAAGAGAGAGCAAGATTCAGCTGAAAGGTGACGTCACCTTCCAGCATCTTGCTCTAGCTCTGGCTCGCGGTCGGCGGCTGGGTCGGCAGGTAGCCGGTGTGCTTCGTCAGGTGGTAGGTCACACGCTCCCCGCGGGCGTCGAACGCAAGGCCGACCCAGCGGTTCATGTCGCGATACCAGATGTGGGTGTCGATGCCACCGTGAATGACGTAGCGCTGCGCCTGTACCGGCCCGTCGGCGGTCTGCACGGTGTCCTGGCCGCGCGCCTCGACGGTGATCTCCTCGACCGTCCCGGTCTGAGTGTTGAGCAGCTTGTCCGCTTCAATCGTGGCCGCGATCCAGTAGGTCGAGGGCAGGATCGTGCCGGCGACCGTCTTGCTGCCGTCCTTGGTCCGGACCTTTAGGCTGCCGTCGTCCAGCCGCCTGGCGTCGACCCGGTACTCGGTGCCGTCGTCGTTGGTCCGCGTCTTCATCGCCACGATCCGCCCGTTGTCCCAGGTGGTGGTGTTTTCGTGGGTGTAGCGGAAGAACGTGATCGGGCCGATGCCGACCGACAGCTCGATGTCGACCTTGACGGTCAGGCGGTCGCCCTGCCGGCGGAAGGTCAGCTGGTGGGTGCCGATCTTGTCGCCGCCGCGCTTGACGTCGAAGCGCAGCCGACCGGTTTGCTCGGCCTGGTCAACCGTGACCGGCGCGAAGCTGGCCGGGGCGGCGCTGCCGCCGGCGGGCGCCAGCAGGGCGCCGGCGAACAGGCCGGCGGTCAGGGTACGGGCGAGGCGCATGGTACACCCTCTCGGGCTGATGGATGTAGGAGACCCACGGGCGGCCGTCCCGCGATATCGGGATGCCGCCAGTGCCTGTCCATACGCACGCGCACGCTCATTGGATGTCGAAAAGATGGCAGCCGGCGGTTCGGGGGATCCCGGTGCACGGGCGCTCACGTACCCGCCAGAGAGCTTTCGAGATGGCCATCCGTCGACCGGCTCAGGATGGGCTCCGAGAGCGAAACGCTTGGAGCCCCAAACCGGCTTAATCGGTTGTGCGCTAGCCAGGATCAGTTGCCGAGCAGGTTCTTGAGCGCGTCCTTGGCCTTGTCCTCGACCGAGCCGCTGCCTGAGGCGCCGCCGTCGGCGGCGCCGGTTCCGTCGCTGCTGCCCGAGCCGCCATTACCGCCGCCGGAGCTGCCGCCGCCGGTCAAGCTTTCCAGTATCTTGCGCGGGTCGGCGCCGCCCTCGACGCCTTGCTTCACCTTGTCGAACGTCTGCTTAAGCTTCTGGGGATCCTGCACGGCGTCCTGGATCACGCTCTTCAGGTCCGGGCGGTAGCTGAGGTTGTGCCAGGGGCCCTCGACGATCACCGGCACGGCGATCCCCTCTTCCTGGACCTCGCCGCCCTGGCCCTCGGTCGTCGCCACGGCCTTGGGCGTCAGGCGGTAGTCCACCGTCCGCGCGCCGATGTCGACCTGGCCCTCGCCGCGCACCCGCAGCAGCGGGTTGAGCAGCAGCAGGTCATCGTTCCGCAGCACGCCGTCGGTGATGTTGAAGCTGGCGGACAGTTCGGCGAAGTCGGTCTTCTGCGTCTCGCCGGCGTTTTGGAAGGCCGACTTCACGTTGCGCACCATCTGGGCGAGGTTGATCCCGGTGATCGCGCCGTCCTGGAAGTCGACCGCGCCGGTGCCGTTCAGGTTTTCGACCAGCGCCTTCTGCGACTTGCCGGTGGCCTGCACGTCGATCTGGAAGGCGCCGGTGCCCGCCAGCCGCTCGAAGCCGGCGACGTCGGTCAGGAACGGCTGGGCGTTCAAGCTTATAAGCTGGAATTGCAGCGCGAGCGACGGCGTGTCCTGCCGGGCGTTGACCACCACGCGGCCGGTGCCGTTGCCCTGATACAGGTTGAGCTCGCTCAGATCGGCCTGCAGGCGGCCGTCCTGCAACTGCATCTGCATCGCCGTTCGGCCAACCGTGACCTCACGTGCCTGGATGCCCTCGACCGACAGGTCGAAGTCGACGTTGAGCGTGTGCAGGGCCGACAGGTCGATCGGATCGTCGTTCCACTGCGTCGGGCCGCCGTCGGCGCCACCGCTGCCGCTGCCCGATCCGTCGCCGCCGCCGGCGGCCTGCGCGTCCTCGGTCGGGGCCGGCAGATAGGGGGTCAGGTTCATCTGCGCCAGCGCCAGCTTGCCCGACAGGCGCGGCTTGCTGCCGGTCAGGTCGACGGCGAACCGGCCCTCGCCGGTGATCTCGTCGAACACGATCCGGTTCGCCGAAAAGCCGTAGGTCTGACCGCGGGCGTCGACCGTGCCGGCGAGCTGGAAGGTTTCCAGCGTGCCCTCGGGCGCCTCGATCGGACCGGCGCCGACCCAGGCGGCGAGCCGCTTGATCGACGGCACCTCGAGGTCAAGCTCGCCCTGGATCCGGCGCGGCTGGGCGTTCACCAGGTCGCCGTCGAAGCTCAGGTCGACCGGGTCGGAGGCCACGGTCGCGACGATGTCCGTCTGTTCGCCCGCCATCAGCAGGCGCGGCGTGGCGACCTTAAGGTCCAGGTTGATCGTCTCGCCGTTCCAGGTCAGCGCGCCGTCCGCCGTCATCGGGGCGTCCAGCGAGGCCAGGTTGACGGTCATGTTGACGCCGGTGATCTTGGTCGTCTGACCGCTCTGGGCGTCGCGGTAGGTGACCGTCCCGTCGACCAGGCGCACGTCGTTCAGGCTGATGTCCTGCAGCGGGCCGGTCCCGGTTCCGCCGCCGGCGCCGCCGCCAGCGGTGTCGCCGGCCGGCTGACCGCCTGCCTGGCCGCCGCCCTGCATGCCGGCGAACTGCCAGTTGCCCTGCCCCTGGGCGTTCTTGGCCAGGTGGATCACCGGCTGCCGCAGCACGAAGCTCTCGACCTGCAGCTCGCCGGACAGCAGGGCGAACGGGTTCACGCGCACCTGCATCCGCTCGAACTGCGCCATCTGCGGGGTCTCGGCCCAGTCGGCGTTAGCGAAGCGCACCTGGTTCGCGGTCAGCTGGGTGCGCGGCAGGATCGACAGCGACAGGTCGCCCGCGATCGTCAGCGACCGGCCGGTGGCCGATTCCACCTGCCGGGCGATCTGCTGCTTGTAGGTCTCCACCGGGATCAGGAACGGCGCGATCAACACGATCGCGACCAACAACACCACGATGGCGGCGACGATCAGCAAGAGCTTCTTCATAACCGGGTCGGTCCTTGGCGGCCTGGGTCGGCGGCGGGCGGCACGTCTGAGACGCGGCGGCCATCCGGGCGGAACGGGAATTTTAACATAGGCAACGCTGGTTCGCCCCGACGGTCAAGCGGCAAAGTGGTGGCGCGACGCTCGCAGCGCTGGCCGGTCCGGGCGCGGGGTTGTGCTCCGGGCGCGGGGTTGCAGGGCGACCGGCGCAAGGCTCACCTGGGGGGTGGACGACGCAGACCCCACAATCGCGAACGAGGAGACCCCGAATGCGCCGTCGATCCCGTCCCCAGCCGCTGGCGGCCGCCGCGGGCGGTCTGGCCGTCCTGCTGCTGACCGCCGCGGGCAGCGCGCACGCGGCGGAGGTGCGCTTCCTCGGCCACAGCGCGCTCGAGATCCGCGCGCAGGAGCGCACCATCCTGGTCGACCCCTACCTGAGCGACAATCCGGTCGCCCCGGCCGCGGCGAAGCAGCCGGGCGCGTTCGAGGGCCTCGACCTGATCCTGCTGACCCACGGCCACGCCGACCATCTGGGCGACACCGCGGCCCTGGTGCGGCGCACCGACGCCCAAGTGGCGCTGAACGCCGACCTCGGGCGGACGCTGGCCGCGCTCGGAATCGTGCCGGCGGACCGGCAGGTGCGCTTCAACTTCGGCGGCACGGTGAGGCCGCTGGGCGAGCGGATCCGGATCACCATGGTGCAGGCGGTGCACAGCTCGAGCGTGACGGTCCCGGGCGGCGACGGCGCTCCGGCGAAAGTGCGCGGCGGCGGTGCGGCCGTCGGCTACATCATCGAGACCGCCGACGGGTCCAGCCTGTACCACGCCGGCGACACGTCGGTGTTCCGGGGCATGTCCTACGTCACCGAGTACTACGAGCCGGAGCTCGCCTTCATCCCCGCCGGCGGGCGCGAGACGATGGGCCCGGACCAGGCCGCGCACGCGCTGATGAACTACCTGAACGTCCGCCGCGCGGTGCCGATGCACTACCGCGTCACCGGCCAGCGCGACGTCCCCGGCCGGATCCGCGACCGGCTGGGCGACTACCCGGTCGAGGTGCTGACGGTCGAGCCTGGCGAGACGGTGGATTTCTAGCGCCGCCTCTCACCAACCCAACTGATCCCCCTTGTCCACTGGGAGGAGGGGCTAGGGGAGCAGGGTGCCCGCGGCGCAGGCCGTGCTTACCTCCTCTCCCCGGCCCTCTCCTCCCAGTGGAGGAGCGGGCGAAAGACCGTCGGACGGGAAGGCGCCGCCCTAGACGTCCAGATTCGACACTTCCAGCGCGTGCGACTGGATGAACTCGCGGCGCGGGTCGACGACGTCGCCCATCAGGGTGGAGAACAGGCTCTGCGCCTCGTCCTGGTGCGCCACGCCGACCTGCAGCAGCGAGCGGTTGGACGGGTCGAGCGTGGTCTCCCACAGCTGGTCCGGGTTCATCTCGCCCAGGCCCTTGTAGCGGGAGATCGTCAGGCCCTTCTTGCCGTGCTCCATCACCTGGACGGCGAGTTCGAGCGGGCCCCACAGCGGGATCGTGTGATCCTTGGTCCGCAGTTCCGCGGGCTCGCCGAACAGCGCCTGCAGCTCGCTGCGCATCTCCGCCAGACGGCGGGTTTCCGCGGTGCGCAGCAGCGCCTGGTCGATCCGGTAGCTCTCGTCGACCCCGCGCACCGTGCGGGAGACGCGCAGGCTGCCGTCGTCCTCGATCGTGCCGTGCCAGCTGCTTTCCTTGTCCGGCACGATCCGGTTCAGGCGCTGGGCCAGCGTGTCGACCGCATCGCGCGCGCGGGCGTCGTCGTCGAGCGCTTCCGGCGCCAGCGCGCCCGAGATCGCCGCCTGCTCGACCACCTGCGGCGCGCCGACCCGGCGGATCGGGGTCTGCATCAGCTGCCGGGCCTTGAGCGCCAGTTGGACCCGGGCGCGGAAGTCTTCCTTGGCGATGTACTGCCCGTCGGCGGTCTTGAGCACGCTGTCGCTGACCGCCTGTTCGACCAGGTATTCCTCCATCTCCCGGTCGCCCTTGATGTAGGTCAGCGACTGGCCGCGCTTGACCCGGAACAGCGGCGGCTGGGCGATGTAGAGGTGGCCGTCCTGAATCAGCTGCGGCATTTGCCGGTAGAAGAAGGTCAAGAGCAGGGTGCGGATGTGGCTGCCGTCCACGTCCGCGTCGGTCATGATGATGATCTTGTGATAGCGCAGCTTGTCGATGTTGAATTCGTCCGCGCCGATGCCGGTGCCGAGCGCGGTGATCAGCGTGCCGATCTCCTGGCTTGACAGCATCTTGTCGAACCGCGCGCGCTCGACGTTCAGGATCTTGCCCTTCAGCGGCAGGATCGCCTGGGTCCGGCGGTCGCGCCCCTGCTTGGCGGAACCGCCGGCGCTGTCGCCCTCGACGATGAACAGTTCGGACTTCGCCGGGTCGCGCTCCTGGCAGTCGGCCAGCTTGCCCGGCAGGTTGGCGACGTCGAGCGCGCCCTTGCGCCGGGTCAGCTCGCGCGCCTTGCGCGCCGCCTCCCGGGCGGCCGCGGCCTCGGCGACCTTGGAGACGATCTTCTTGGCCTCGTTCGGGTGCTCGTCGAACCACTGCGCCAGCGCCTCGTTGACCACGCCCTCGACCGCCGGGCGGACCTCGCTGCTGACCAGCTTGTCCTTGGTCTGGCTGGAGAACTTGGGGTCCGGTACCTTGACCGAGAGCACGCAGGTCAGGCCCTCGCGCGCGTCCTCGCCGGTCAGCGTGACCTTTTCCTTCTTCAGGATGCCGCTCGACTGGGCGTAGGCGTTGATCTGGCGGGTCAGCGCGGCGCGCAGACCGGCCAAGTGGGTGCCGCCGTCCTGCTGGGGGATGTTGTTGGTAAAGCAGAGCACGGACTCGTGATAGGCGTCGGTCCACTCCATCGCCGCCTCGACCACGATGCCGTTGCGCTCGTCCTTCATCTGCATCGGGGTGTCGAGCAGCGACTGCTTGGAGCGGTCGAGGTACTGCACGAACGCGCGCACGCCGCCGTCGTAGTGCAGCTCGACCTCGCGCGGCTCGGCGTCGCGGTCGTCGACCAGCTTCAGCGTCACCCCGGAGTTCAGGAACGCGAGTTCGCGCAGGCGGTGCTCCAGCCGGTCGAAGTCGAAGTCGCGCTCGGCGAAGATGTCGGGCGACGGCCAGAACACGATCGCCGTGCCGCTGCCGGTCGCCTCGCCGATGTCATGCAGGGGCTCGGTCGGCTCGCCGTCGGTAAAGCCCGCCTTGTAGCGCCGGCCGCCGCGGTGGATGTCCAGCTCCAGGCGCTCCGACAAGGCATTCACCACCGACACGCCGACGCCGTGCAGGCCGCCGGAGACCTTGTAGGAGTTCTGGTCGAACTTCCCGCCGGCGTGCAGCTGGGTCATGATCACCTCGGCGGCGGAGATGCCCTCCTCCGGGTGCATGTCGACCGGGATGCCGCGGCCGTTGTCGGCCACGCGGACGCTGCCGTCGGGCAGCAGGCGGACCTCGATCCAGTCGCAGTAGCCGCCCAGCGCCTCGTCGATCGAGTTGTCGACGACCTCCCAGACCATGTGGTGCAGGCCGGAGCCGTCGTCGGTGTCGCCGATGTACATGCCCGGGCGCATGCGCACGGCTTCCAGCCCGCGCAGCACGCGGATCGAATCGGCGCCGTAGGCCTCCGACGCCGCGGAACGGCGGGCCTCCTCCTGGGCGCTGCTCGCCGCCTTGCTTTCGGGGGGGACCTCGGGGCTCTGGCGTTCGGGATTCTGGGTCATCGGCTTCTATGTGGTGATTGCCTTGGGGGATGTCGCCGTCCAGCCGGCCGGCGGTCCGGGGGCCGGGACCGCCCGGCCGGACGCCCGCGTCGCGGCGCTGGGCCGGCCGCCGTCAGGTCGCCGGCGTGACCGGCTTGATCCGGGCGGCCTGCACCTCGAAGAACTGCGCGCGGCCCTGGAGGCCGGCGAACAGCTCCGGATCGGTGCCGGTCAGCCACGGCTGGGCGCCCAGCGCGACCAGCTCGTCGAACAGCGCCGCGCGCCGTTCGGCGTCCAGGTGGGCCGCCACCTCGTCGAGCAGCACGAGCGGCGCGAAGCCCCGTTCGGCGGTCAGCAGCCGGGCGTGCGCCAGCACGATCGAGATCAACAGCGCCTTCTGCTCGCCCGTCGAGCAGAGCTCGGCCGGCAGATCGCGGGCGACGTGCCGGGCCACCAAGTCGGCGCGGTGCGGGCCGTACGCCGCCCCGCCGGTGTCCGCGTCGCGGCCGCGCGCCTGCTGCAGCGCGGCCGTCATCTTCTCCTCCGCGTCGAGCGCGGAGAGTTCGTCGAACCAGGTCTCCAGGTCGCCCGCCAGCCCCAGGTCGGCCTTCGGGAACGGGCCGCCGCCGCTCGCGGACGCGCTGGCCAGCCGGTCGATCAGCTGGCGCCGGGCGGCGGCGATCGCCACGCCGCGCTCGGCCATCCGCTGCTCCAGCACCCCGAGCCAGGCGGGATCCGGCGCCCGGTCGCCGCGCAGCAGGCGGGCGCGCTCGCGCAGCGCATGCTCGTAGGCGTTGACCCGGCCGGCGTGCGCGGGATCGATGCCGTAGACCAGCCGGTCGACGAACCGCCGGCGCCCGCCGGGGCTGTCCTGGAACAGCCGGTCCATCTGCGGGGTCAGCCAGGTCACCGCGACGATCTCGCCCAGCGCCTGCTGGCTGCCGGCGAAGTCGCCGTCGATCTTGACCGCCCGGCGTTCGCGGCCGTCGGCGGTCGGGTCGCGCCCGGTGCCGAGGTCGCGCGGCCCGTCCGGCGTGATCACCCGGGCGGCGACCGCCCAGGGCTGCTGCGCGGGAACCGGCGCGTCGGCTTGCGCGTCCGCCCCCTGGCCCCGACCCTGGGCGCCCGGATGGCGCTCCACCTCGCTCAGCCCGGCGCGGCGCAGGCCGCGGCCGGGGGCAAGGAACGACACCGCTTCCAGCAGATTGGTCTTGCCCGCGCCGTTGGGGCCGGTCAGGACCACCGGACGCCCGTCGCCGTGCAACTCGGCGTGTGCGTAGTTGCGGAACGCGGTCAGGTGCAGACGCCGGACGTACAGCCCCGGGGTCGGGGCCGGCGCGGCGACCCGGTCGCGGGTGTCCGCGTGGAGGGCGGCGTGTCCTGTGCGTTCCATCGACACCTGGGGCTGGCGCGGCGTGCGGCGGGCGGCGCGGCTCACACGCGCATCGGCATGAGCACGTAGAGCGCGCTGGTGTCGCCGGCGTCCTGCACGATCGTGGGCGAGGCGGAATCGGACAGGCTGAACTGCGCGCCGTCGCCCGACAGCCGTTCGGCGATGTCGAGCAGATAGCGCGAGTTGAAGCCGATCTCGATGTTTTCGCCCTGGTAGGAGATCTCCAGCTCCTCGGTCGCGCTGCCGTTCTCCGGGCTGGTCGCGGACAGCGTCAGGGTGTTGTCGGCGAGCGACAGCTTGACCGCGCGGCTCTTCTCCGTGGAGATCGTCGAGACGCGGTCGACCGCGGAGGCGAACGCCTTGCGGTCGACCTCCATCATCTTGTCGTTGCCCGACGGGATCACCCGCTCGTAGTCCGGGAAGGTGCCGTCGATCAGCTTCGAGGTCAGGACCGTGCTGTCGAAGGTGAAGCGCACCTTGGTCTCCGACAGCGCGATCTCGATGCCGCCGTCGGTCTCGTCGATCAGCTTGCGCAGCTCGTTGACCGTCTTGCGCGGCACGATCACCCCGGGCATGCCGTCGGCGCCATCGGGCAGCGGCATCTCGAAGCGCGCCAGGCGATGACCGTCGGTCGCCACGCCGCGCAGATGCTTGGTGCCGCCGTCCGAGTCGGCCTCGCCGCTGGTCGCGTGGACGTAGATGCCGTTCAGGTAGTAGCGCGTCTCCTCGGTCGAGATGGCGAAGCGGGTGCGGTCGATCAGCTCGCGCAGCTCCTTGCCCTGCAGGCTGAACGCCTGCGGCAGGTCGTTCGCCTGGGTCGCCGGGAAGTCCTCCTTGGGCAGGGTCGCCAGCTGGAAGGTCGAGCGCCCGCTCTTCAGGCGCATCTGGCCCTGGTCGCCCTGGACGTCCAACTCGACCTGCGCGCCGTCGGGCAGCTTGCGGACGATGTCGTACAGCGTGTGCGCCGGCGCGGTGGTGGCGCCGGCCTCCGCGACCTGGCAGCCGACCTCCTCCACGATCGTCAGGTCCATGTCGGTCGCGGTCAGCTTCGCGGCGCCCGAGCCGGCCTCGATCAGGACGTTGGAGAGGATCGGAATGGTGTTGCGCCGCTCGACCACGCTCTGGACGTGCCCCAGCGACTTCAACAGCGCGGCGCGCTCGATCGTAAGCTTCATCTGATCCCCGTCTCGATCCTCTAAGAAAACTTGTTTTTCAATGACTTGCCGGGCGGCCTTCGGCCGCCGGCACGGGCCCGCGAATCGGCCGGCAACCATAGCACAGCCCGCGCGGTGCGCCTAATCATGATCGCGCCCGCGCGGGCGCGCGCGAGGCTCTCGATGGCGGCGGCACGCCATCATCCCCTCTCCCTCGAGGGGAGAGGGACCGGACGTGGCACCCTGCGCACGGGCATCGACGGGCCGTAGGGTGGGATAGATTTGCCGGGTGTGGGCGCGCGGCGGCCGTGGTTCCACCTCCCCTAACCGCTCCTCCCACGTGGAGGCGGGGGATTATCGGGGCGCGGTTGAGGCCGCTTAACCGTCCCTCAGCCCTGCAGCATGCGCTTCAAGAGGTCCACGTCCTCGGCGAAGGCGGCGTCGCCGGCGCGCAGTTCGTCGACCTTCTTGACCGCGTGCATCACGGTGGTGTGGTCGCGGCCGCCGAACTTGCGGCCGATCTCGGGCAGCGAGCGGGCGGTCAGGGTCTTGGCGAGGTACATCGCCACCTGCCGGGGCCGGGCGACCGCGCGGGCCCGCCGGGCGGAGGCCATGTCGGAGATCCGGACGTTGTAGTGCTCGGCGACCTTCTTCTGGATCTCGTCGATCGTGACCCGCCGGTCGGAGGCGCGCAGGATGTCGTGCAGCACCTCCTGGCAGGTCTCCAGCGTGATCTGCCGGCCGACCAGGGTGGCGTGCGCCACGATCCGGTTCAGCGCGCCTTCCAGCTCGCGCACGCTGGAGGTGATCTTGTGCGCCAGGAACTCCATCACCTTGGTCGGGATCGCCACGCCCATCTGGTCGGCCTTGGCCTGCAGGATCGACAGCCGCAGCTCGTAGGTCGTCGGGTGGATGTCCGCGACCAGGCCCCAGCCCAGGCGCGAGCGCATCCGTTCCTCGACGCCCTCCAGGTCGGACGGGCTCTTGTCGGCGGAGATCACCACCTGCCGGTTCTGGTCGACCAGCGCGTTGAAGGTGTGGAAGAACTCCTCCTGGGTCGCCTCGCGCCCGCCGATGAACTGCACGTCGTCGATCATCAGCACGTCGACCGAGCGGAACTGCTCCTTGAACGCCATGGTGTTCTTCGTGCGCAGGGCGCGCACGAACTGGTACATGAACTTCTCGGCCGAGAGGTAGATGATCTTCTTGTGCGGCTGGCGGTTGTGGATGTGCCAGGCGATCGCGTGCATCAGGTGGGTCTTGCCGAGCCCGACCCCGCCATAGAGGAACAGCGGATTGAACGGCACCACGTCGGCGTCGCCGACCCGGCGCGCGGCGGCATAGGCCAGTTCGTTCGGCTTGCCGACGACGAAGTTATCGAACGTGAAACGCGGGTCCAGCGGCGCGGAGATGTCGCCGAAGCCGCCCTCCCGGCTTTCGTACAGGCCAGCGTCGCCGGAGTCGCGCACGGTCGAGGCGTCGCGCACGGTCGAGGCGTCGCGCATCTCAACCGGGTGGGTCGCCTGGGAGGGCGCAGCGGGCGCCTCGGCCACGCCGGAGTCGCCGGCCGTGCAAGCCGGGGCCGCGCCAAGGTTGGCCGGGTCGCCCGCGGCCGTGTCGCGGGCATCCCGGTCGCCGCCGGCCTCGAAACCGTTCTGGGGCCGGCTGCCGTTCGGCTGGTTGGCGCCGACCGCCTGGGCGCCGCGGCCGGTGCGCTCGGGCGCCTGGACGACGATCTCGACCGCGCCGATCTGGGCATTCTCGCTGGCCCACAGGGCGCGCAGCCGGTCGGCGTAGTTGGAGGAGACCCAGTCGCGCATGAACCGCGTCGGCACGGCCATGCGCACCGTCTGGCCGCGCTGCCCGTTCAGGGTCAGGGGCTTCAGCCAGGAGCGGAAGGCGGCCTCGCCGACTTCCTGGCGCAGCCGGCCGCGCACCCGCGCCCACTGCTCGTTCAGCGACCCGCCGGCAGCCGTACCGGCCCCGGTCGCCTGACGGTCGCCTGGGAACCCGGTGTTCGTCGCATGCGTGCTGCCGGCGTTCTGCTGCGCCGGACCGGACGATTGTGTCATGCCGCCTCGTGTGTCCCCAAAAAAGCCGTGACGCGAGGTCCCGATCGACGCGGATCGTTTCCGCATCCGGCAAGCCGACCGTCGCTCCCCGGACGGCGGCCAACGTAAGCTCACTTGGGCGGCGCGTGACCCGTCGGTTCAGGGGAACCGGCCTGCCACCGCCCGCCCTCGCTCAGTAGATTCAAGGAAATGATAAAAGGGGCTTAAGAGTCGAGTCCAAAAAACGGCCCGGCATGCAATCAAAACAAAACCAATATTTAGACACAATCCACCGATACCCAATTGTATTGGGCGTTTACCAATAAAAGACTGGTCTTCGAGAGTCCCTTGCGGGGGAGTGTAACTTACCGGTCACGCGCCGGTAAGGCAACGGGACCGAATATAGAACGCGCGCCCGGCCTGCGCGAAACCCGCCGCAAGCTGGGATACGGGCTTGAAAACACGCCCGAAAAAAATCTCACCCCCCGAACCAAGCTACAGTCGGGCCAAGCGACAGTCGGGCCAAGCGGTCGTCGGACCCGCCAGGCGGCTTGGCACACGCCGCCGTCGGGCGCCCGGGTCCGCTGGGGCACGCTGGCGCGATACGGACCCGGGACGCAAATAGCCGGCGAACCTCCGGGGCACCGACCCCGGCGATCGCCGGCCGAATTGTGCGTCGCGCAGAGCGCGGACAGGACAGCGGCCCGCGCGGGCGCCTGCTTCAGGCCAAGGCGTTAGGCAAGGGCCTTCACGCGCTGGCTCAGGCGGCTGATCTTGCGCGCCTTGGTGTTGCGGTGGATCACGCCCTTGTTGACGCCGCGCGCGAGCTCGGGCTCGGCCTGCTTCAGCGCGTCCTGGGCGGCGGGCTTGTCGCCGCGCTGGATCGCGGCCTCGACCTTCTTGACGAAGGTACGGATGCGGCTCTTGCGGGCGTGATTGATCGCGTAGCGCCGCGCGTTGCGACGGATGCGCTTCTCGGCCGACTTATGGTGCGCCATGGCTGATCTATCGTGCTCTTGCGGTTCGGGTAGTGCGCTGTGGCGGCGGGTTATATCGGCGCCGTCCGGCGCCGTCAAGCCGATGCAAGGCGCGGGCGGTCGGGATGCGCGGGCTCGGCCAACTGACCCCCTCCCCCTCCACTGGAGAAGGGGCGAGGGGAGGATGTGCCATGGGTCCATGCCGCGGGCAACCTCCTCTCCCTGGCCCTTCCCAGTGGCGGAGAGGGAACCACCCCGGCGCTGGCGCGAAAACGCCCCTTACCGGTGCTGCCAGTCGGGCTTGCGCTTGTTGACGAAGGCGTCCATGCCCTCCGCCCGGTCCCGGGTCGCGAAGGTGCTGTGGAAGCTCCGCCGCTCGAAGCGCACGCCCTCGCGCAGCGTGGTCTCGAAGGCGATGTTGACCGCCTCCTTGCAGCGCTGGGCGATCGGCAGCGACATGCCGGCGATCGTGCCGGCGGTCTTGAGCGCTTCGTTCTTGAGATCGGAGGCCGGGACGACCTTGGCGACCAGGCCGGCGCGCTCGGCCTCCTCGGCGTCCATCATCCGGCCGGTCAGGCACAGCTCCATCGCCTTCGCCTTGCCGACCGCGCGGGTCAGGCGCTGCGTGCCGCCGGCCCCTGGGATCGTGCCCAGCTTGATCTCCGGCTGGCCGAACTTCGCCGAATCGCCGGCGATGATGATGTCGCACATCATCGCGATCTCGCAGCCGCCGCCGAGCGCAAAGCCGGAGACCGCCGCGATCACCGGGGTGCGCAGGTCGGCCAGGACCTCCCAGTCGTCGGTGATGAAGTCCTCGGCGAACACCTGATCGTAGGTCTTGTCCTTCATCTCCTTGATGTCGGCGCCGGCGGCGAACGCCTTCTCCATCCCGGTCACCAGGATGCAGCCGATGTTCGGATCGTTATCGAACGCGCGCGCGGCCTCGCCCAGTTCGCGGACCAGCTGGGCGTTCAGCGCGTTCAGCGCATCCGGGCGGTCGAGCGTGATCACGCCCACCCGGTCCTGCGTGTCGACCTGGATCAACTCGTAGCTCATCGAATGCGCTCCTCTCGGCTGGCTCGGGTCGGTGATGGCAAGGGGCGGCGCTTTGCCCTCTCCCTTGAGGGGAGAGGGACCCCACCGCGATCCTCCCCGTGCCGCGCGCCGGCTAGCGCGGCTGCAGGGTGTAGCGGACCGTCAGGTCGCCGTCGGCGCCCAGGTAGTCGATCTCGAGCTCCTCGTCCTCGCGGGCGAAGCGGTCCGGGCCCAGGCGCTGCCAGCCCAGCTGCGGCAGGGTCTGCCGGTAGAAGCGGCGCACGGCCGCGGTTGCGACCGCGCCGTGGGCGTAGGCCTCGACGATCCGCCCGGAGGGCTTGTCGAACGCCATGCCGGCGGCGGTGACTTCTTCCAGCCCGTCCATCAGCGGCAGATCGGCCACGTCGGCGACGTAGCGGTCACTCGCCTGCGCGGCCGCCGGCCAAGGGACCGCGAACGCGAGCAGCCCGGCCACCAGCAGCGCCGCGCACGCGCGCACGCACCCAAGGGAACGGCGGTTTCGGCAGGCGGAGCGGAGGCGGCGGGCGGTCATGCTCCTGCGATAGCCTATCGCTGCCGGCGCGGACAATAAAAAGTCGAGCGGTTGGACTGCACGATCCGCCGGATGCCGCCGGTATCCGCGACCCGGCAGTCGCAATCCGGGCAGGGGTGGCCTTGCTTGTCGTAGACCGCCCAGTCGTGCTGGAAGTAGCCGAGCTCGCCGGAAGCCTGGCGGTAATCCCGAAGCGAGGAGCCGCCGGCGGCGATCGCGCGCCGCAGCACCCCGCGGGTGGCGTTCGCCAGCCGCTCGGCGCGCCGGCCCTGCACGGTGTGCGCCTGGCGCCGGGGCGACAGCCCGGCGACGTAGAGCGCCTCGCAGACGTAGATGTTGCCCAGGCCGGCGACCGTCTTCTGGTCGAGCAAGGCCGCCTTGATCGGCGTGCGCCGGCCGGCCAGCCGGGCGGCCAGCTCCGGCCCGTTGAACGCGTTGCCGAGCGGCTCCGGCCCGAGGCCGCGGAAGTGCGCGCTGTCCTCGATCCCGTGTGCCGGCAGCAGGTCCATGAAGCCGAACCGCCGGGGATCGTTGAAGCGCACCTGGCAGCCCTGGTCGGTCAGGAAGACGACGTGGTCGTGCGGCTCGAACGGCGCGTCGGGATCGGCCGCGACCGCCAGCCGCCCGCTCATGCCAAGATGCATCAGGAGCACCCAGCCGTCGTCCAGGTGCGCCAGCATGTACTTCGCGCGGCGCTCGATCCGCGCGATCGTCCGGCCCTCCAGCCGCGCCACGAACCGGTCGGGCAGCGGCCAGCGCAGGTCCGGCCGGCGCTGGATCACGGACGCCAGCCTGCGCCCCTCCAGCCAGGGCCTGAGGCCGCGGCAGACGGTTTCCACCTCGGGCAGTTCGGGCATCGGGCTCAGCTGTCGTGATGGATGGGGTCGTGGTTGGCGGTTCGGCGACGGTCGCGGGTCGCACGCCGGCGCGCCCGAAATCTGGCGCCCTGCGGCGCGCGCGCACAGTAGCGTGCGCGACGCCACCGCGCTATGGTCCGCGCCATGATGCGCGAGGATCCTTCCGACAGCGAATTCCACGAGGCGGCCGACGCCGCCGCGGACCCAAGCGAGCCCCGCGGGCGCCGGCGGTTTTCCGCGGGCGCCCGGGCTTCGTTCGGCTACCGCGATGTCGGCGCGGCGGAAAAGCAGGGGCTGGTGCGCGGCGTGTTTTCCAACGTCGCGCGCTCCTACGACCTGATGAACGACCTGATGAGCGTGGGCGTCCACCGGCTGTGGAAGGACGCGTTCGTCGACTGGCTGAACCCGCGCCCCGGCTGGACCGTGCTGGACGTCGCCGGCGGCACCGGCGACATCGCCTTCCGGGTGCGCAAGCGCACCGGCGACAACGGCCGCGTGGTGGTCTGCGACCTGACCCCGGACATGCTGAAGGTCGGCCGCGACCGGGCGGTCGACAAAGGCGTCCTGTCGGGCATCGACTGGCTCGCCGGCGACGCCATGAGTTTGCCGGTCAAGAGCCGCACGGCCGACGCCTACACGATCGCCTTCGGCCTGCGGAACGTCACCCACATCGAGGACGTGCTGGCGGAGGCCTACCGGAGCTTACGCCCCGGCGGGCGGTTCATGTGCCTGGAGTTCAGTCAGGTCGTGCTGCCGGTCTTGGACCGGGTCTACGACCTCTACTCCTTCAACGTGCTGCCGCGGATCGGCCAGCTGGTCGCGCGCGACCGGGAGAGCTACCAGTACCTCGTCGAATCGATCCGCCGCTTCCCGCCGCAGGAGGAACTCGCCTCGATGATGCGCGCGGCCGGCTTCGAGCGGGTGACCTACCGCAACCTCTCCGGCGGCATCGCGGCGATCCATTCCGGCTGGCGGTTGTAACCCCGCTTCATGCTGCGCGCCGCCCGCTCCCTTCTCCGGCTGCTGACGATCGCCCGCACGCTGGCCCGGCACGACGCGCTGGCGGTGCTGGAGATCGCCGGGGTGGCCAAGCCCGTGGTCTGGGCCGCCCGGCAGGTCAGCCGCCGCCACGTCGCCGGCCGGCCGGGGCAGAAGCTGGCGCGCGCGCTGTCCGACCTCGGCCCGTCGTTCATCAAGCTGGGACAGTTCATTTCGACCCGCTCCGATCTGATCGGGGAGCAGGTGTCCGAGGACCTGGCGGAGCTGCAGGACCACCTGCCGCCGTTCGACAGCGCGACCTCCCGGCAGATCGTCGAGGACGAGCTGGGCGGACCGGTCGAGACCTTCTACCGGCAGTTCGAGGCTCCCAAGACCGCCGCCTCGATCGCGCAGGTCCACATGGCCGTCACCACCGACGGCCGCGAGGTCGCGGTCAAGGTCCTGCGCCCGGGCATCGAACGGGCGTTCGACCGCGACCTGGACCTGTTCTACTGGCTGGCCGGGCTGGTCGAGCAGGCGCAGCCCAAGCTGCGCCGCTACAAGCCGGTCGCGATGGTGCGGCTGTTCGAGGAGCAGGTCCGCTTCGAGATGAACCTGTCGATGGAGGCGGCCGCCGCGGACGAGCTGGCGGACAACTTCAAGGACGATCCCAGCTACAACGTGCCGCCGATCGACTGGGCGCGGACGTCGCGCCGGGTGATGACCCAGGGCCGGATCGACGGCATCCCGATGGACGACCGCGACGCCCTGCTGGCCGCCGGGCACGACCTCGACGACGTGCTGGAGAAGGCGGCGGCGATCTTCTTCCGGCAGGTGTTCCGCGACGGCTACTTCCACGGCGACCAGCACCCGGGCAACATGTTCGTCGACGCCGACGGCAACATCGTCGCGGTCGACTTCGGCATCGTCGGCCGCCTGACCCGGCACATGCGCTACCTGCTGGCGGACATGCTGCTGGCCCTGCTGCAGCGCGACTACATGCGCCTGGCCGAGGTGCAGATCGAGGCCGGCTACCTGCCCGCACCGGATTCCGAAAGCCCGTCGGTCGAAACCTTCGCCCAGGCGCTGCGCAGCGTCTGCGAACCGGTGTTCGGCAAGCCGCTGAACGAGATCTCGTTCGCCCGCGTGCTGGGCCAGCTGTTCACCCTGTCGGAATCCTTCTCGCTGCAGATGCAGCCGCAGTTCCTGCTGTTGCAGAAGAACATGATGATGGCCGAGGGGGTGAGCCGCGCGCTCCGGCCCGAGATCAACACCTGGACGCTGGCGCAGCCGCTGATCGAGGAGTGGATGCGCCAGAATCGCGGGCCGCAGGCGCGCCTGGAGCAGACCGCGCGCGACTGGGCCAAGATCGCCGGCCGGCTGCCGGAGACGATCGAGCGGGCCGAGCGGATCGTCCAGGAGATCGAGAGCGGCGGCGGCCTGAAGGTCCACCCGGAGACCGCCCGCGCCATAGGCGGCAACCGCGGCCAGGGCTGGATCAAACTAGCGCTCGGCATGTCCGCCGGCGCGCTGGCACTCGCTGCCTTCGCGCTGGGTGTGGTGGTCGCGGGGTAGGATCTTTGTTCCCTCTCCTCCATTGGAGACTTTTGCACGGGCGCTTCAGCCCCCGTCAGCGATGCTTCGAGACGCGGCCTTAGCAGGCCGCTCCTCAGCATGAAGCTCTATATCTTATTGTAAAACCTATAACTTCATCCTGAGGAGCTTTGCATAGCAAAGCGTCTCGAAGGATCGCTGACGGCAATACACACGGCCGTGCAAAAGTCTCTCCATTGGGAGGAGAGGGCCAGGGAGAGGAGGATGCCCGCGGCGTCGATGCCCGGGTCCCTCCTCCCCTCGCACCTCCTCCCACTGGAGGAGGGGAATTCGTTTTGGGCGCGCCCGCACAGCCTCTCCGTGCCCTCTGTGTCTCTGTGGTGATTCTTCCCTTCCTTTCCCAGCCGCCCCGCCCGAAAAACCGCACGCTGCGGTGGACATTAACCCGCGCCTGCGCTATTTACGCCTGAGTATGGTGGAATAGGGCCGCGATGGCGCAGGAACCGTCGAAAATCGAGGCGTTGGCGGGCCGGCGGGTGCTGCTCGTGGTAACCGGCGGGATCGCCGCCTACAAGGCGCTCGAGCTGATCCGGCTGCTGCGCAAGGCGGGCGCCGGGGTGCGCTGCGTGCTGACCCGGGCGGGGTCGGAGTTCGTCACCCCGCTGTCGCTGCAGGCGCTCAGCGGCGACAAGGTCTATTCCGATCTGTTCTCGCTGACGGATGAAAGCGAGATGGGGCATATCGAGCTGTCGCGCGCGGCCGATCTGGTGGTGGTCGCGCCGGCGAGCGCGGACTTCCTGGCCAAGATGGCCCACGGGCGCGCCGACGACCTGGCGTCGACCGTGCTGCTCGCCACCGACAAGGAAACGCTGGTCGCGCCATCGATGAACGTGCGGATGTGGCAGCATCCGGCGACCCAGGCGAACCTGGCGACGCTCCGCCAACGCGGCGTGCGTTTCGTCGGGCCGGACGACGGCGACATGGCCTGCGGCGAATACGGCCCCGGCCGGATGGCGGAGCCGGCGGCGATCCAGACGGCGATCGCCGGCTATTTCGCGCAACCCCGGCCGCTCGCCGGGCGCAGCGCGCTGGTCACCAGCGGGCCGACCCACGAGCCGATCGATCCGGTGCGCTACATCGCCAACCGCTCGTCCGGCAAGCAGGGCCACGCGATCGCTAGCGCGCTCGCCCGCCTCGGCGCGGCGACCACGCTGGTCACCGGGCCGACCGCGCTGGCCGATCCGGCGGGCGTCACCGTCCGGCGCGTCGAGAGCGCGCGCGACATGCTGGCGGCCTGCCGGGACGCGCTGCCGGTCGACGTCGCGGTCTGCGCCGCGGCCGTCGCCGACTGGCGGATGGCCGAGGCGGCAGCGCACAAGATGAAGCGCGGCGACCAGGCGGAACTCAGCCTGCGCCTGCAGCAGAACCCGGACATCCTGGCCGCCCTGTCGGCCGCGGGCAACCAGCGCCCGGCGCTGGTCGTCGGCTTCGCCGCGGAGACCGAGCGGGTGGTCGAGCTGGCCCGCGCCAAGCGCGCGCGCAAGGGCTGCGACTGGATCGTCGCCAACGACGTGTCGGCGGAGACCGGCACCTTCGGCGGCGACGACAACACCGTCCACCTGATCGCCGGCGACGACACCGAGACCTGGCCGCGGATGCGCAAGCAGGACGTGGCCGACAAGCTGGCCGAGCGGATCGCCGAGCGCCTGGGCGCGGCGGCGGAGCCGAGCTAAGCGTGCGCCCGGAACGCGCGACCCGGGAGACCTGACACCGCCGGCGCCCGGTCAAAGGGGCCCGGCCGACGCTGGAAACGGAAAGACCTGAAATGCTGCGCCTGTCCAAAAAGCTGCTGTTCGCGATCGAGGCCGTGGTCGACATCGCCTACAACGCCGGGCCGGAACCGGTGCGCTCCAGCGAGATCTCGGAGCGCCAGGGCATCCCCCGGCGCTACCTGGAACAGGTGCTGCAGCAGCTGGTCCACCACAACGTCCTGGCCGGCCAGCGCGGCCCGCGCGGCGGCTACCGCCTGGCGCGCGAACGCCGGCGGATCACGGTCGGCGAGATCATCCGGATCGTCCGCCAGCTGGAGGGCACACCCGATCCGACCAGCGAGGCCGGCGGCAGCCAGATCGGCCTGCGCGTGGTCCGGCCGATCTGGCAGGACATGCAGAACGAGATGATGGCCCGCTTCGATGCCATGACCATCGAGGAACTCTGCGACCGTGCCCGCCAGGAAGGCATCCAGTCGGAGGCCCAGCAGGTCCCCGACTTCTCAATCTAGCCGTGGGCGAGTCACGGCGGCTCCTTCCTCCCCTCCTGCACGTGGGAGGCGGGGCGAGGCGGGTCGTTTGTGGCGGAGCGGGAGACGCGACCCCCGTTTTTCTTTGCAACGCCCGGGGCCGCGTCCCTATATCCCCTGATGCACCGTGGAACAGCGGATAACCACACGCTTGAGGGAGGAATCGTCCCCATGGCCGACCGTCAGGCCGCCCGCGCCGACAGCGCCGCCCCGTCGAACGACCAGACGCCCGACCGCGACACCGCCAACCGCCAGACCGCGCCCGGCCCGCGCGCGCACGGGCGGATCTACGATTCGGTGCTGGACACGATCGGCGCCACCCCGCTGGTCCGCCTGCCCCGGCTGACCGCGCGCTATCAGGTGGGCGCCGAGCTGCTCGGCAAGTGCGAGTTCCATAACCCGCTGTCCAGCGTGAAGGACCGGATCGGCCGGGCCATGATCGAAGCGCTGGAAGCCGAGGGCCGGCTGGACTCGGACACCGTCCTGGTCGAGCCGACCAGCGGCAACACCGGGATCGCGCTCGCGTTCGTCTGCGCGGCCAAGGGCTACCGCCTGATCCTGACGATGCCGGAGACGATGTCGGTCGAGCGGCGCAAGATGCTGCGCCTGTTGGGCGCGGAACTGGTGCTGACCGACGGCAGCCAGGGCATGCGCGGGGCCGTCCAGCGCGCCGAACAACTGCTGCACGAGCTGCCCAAGGCGGTGATGCCGCAGCAGTTCCGCAATGCCGCCAACCCGGAAGTCCACCGCCACACCACCGCCGAGGAGATCTGGGCGGACACCGGCGGCGCGGTCGACGCGATCGTCAGCGGGGTCGGCACCGGCGGCACCCTGACCGGCGTCGGCGCGGTGCTGAAGCAGCGCAAGCCCGACCTGCAGATGATCGCGGTCGAGCCGGAGGACAGCCCGATCCTGTCCGGCGGCCCGCCCGGCCCGCACAAGATCCAGGGCATCGGCGCCGGCTTCGTGCCGGAGACGCTGGACCGCGAGATGATCGACGAGGTGATCCGGATCGGCAACGACACCGCCTTTGCGATGGCGCGCGAGGCGGCCAGCAGCGAGGGCCTGGCGGTCGGCATTTCCTCCGGGGCGGCGCTCGCCGCCGCGATCGAGGTCGGCCAGCGCCCGGCGATGCGCGGCAAACGCGTGGTCACGATCCTGCCCTCGGCGGCGGAGCGCTACCTCTCGACCCCGCTGTTCGAGGGGATGTAGCCGCGTCCCGGCTGCGGGGTTACCTTCGTGGGCATGGACTTCACCGACCAGCAGATCGACCGTTACGCCCGCCACCTGGTGCTGCCCGAAATCGGCGAGGACGGGCAGCACCGCCTGCTCGGCTCAAGCGTGCTGGTGGTCGGCGCGGGCGGCCTCGGTTCGCCGCTGCTGAGCTATCTGGCGGCCGCCGGGGTCGGTCGGCTGGGCGTGGTCGACGACGACCGGGTCGACCTGTCCAACCTGCAGCGCCAGGTGATCCACGGGACCGGCGACGTCGGCCGGCCGAAGGTCGACAGCGCGGCCGCGCGGCTGCGCGCGCTCAACCCCGAGATCGCGGTCGAGACGCACGACCGCCGGGTAACCCGCGACGGCCTGCTCGAGTTGATCGGGCAGTACGACCTGGTCGCCGACGGCTCCGACAACTTCGCCACCCGCTATCTGCTGAACGACGCTAGCTACCTGGCGGGCCGGACGCTGCTCTCGGCCGCGATCATGCGCTTCGACGGCCAGCTCGCGACCTTCAAGGCGCACCTGCCCGACGCCCGGGGCGGCGGCCCCTGCTACCGCTGCGTGTTTGGCGCCCAGCCGGCCGACCCCAAGCAGTCCTGCGCCGACGTCGGCGTGCTCGCGATGCTGCCAGGGGTGATGGGCACGCTGCAGGCGACCGAAGTCGCCAAGGAACTGCTCGGCGTGGGCGACAGCCTGTCCGGCCGGCTGCTGCTGTACGACGCGCTCGCCACCGGCTTCCGGTCGATCAGGACCCGCCGCGACCCCGCCTGCCCGCTGTGCGGCGAGGCGCCCAGCATCCGGTCTCTCGACGACGTCAGCTACGGCGACACCGACCCGCTGTGCGTGGCGTGACGCTGGCTTGATGAACGGGCGAACGTTGCCCCAATCCCCTCTCCCTTGACGGGAGAGGGAGGGGCCCGCGAGCCGTAGGCGCGTGGGAGGGTGAGGGTGGGACTCCCCGGTGGTATCCGGGGAGTCCCACCCTCACCTGCCCTCTCCCCTCAAGGGAGAGGGACCCGCCGATACGCCGTGCGGACCGGCCCTACTTCCCACTCACCGGCTCTTCGGGCTCGCTCGTCACCTCGACCGCGACGTCCATGTCCACGTAATCGTCGGGATAACCGGTAAAGCTCCCCTTGAGCGGGACGGCCTGATACGGGTCGCGGGCGACGCCGACGCGGATCAGGTTGCCGCCACCGACCAGGCCGTTGGTCGGGTCGTATTCGACCCAGCCGGCGCCCGGCAGGTAGACCTGCACCCAGGCGTGCGTCGCGCCGGAGCCGGACAGTTCGCTCTGACCCTCGTTCCGGCGCGCGGGGTCGCGGGCGGGGTCGTACAGATAGCCGGAGACGAACCGGGTCGCCAGCCCGAGCGCCCGCAGCGCCTCCATCATCAACAGCGCCAGGTCGCGGCACGATCCGGTGCCCAGATCCAGCGTCTCGACCGGCAGGCGGGTGCCGATCGCATAGCGCCGCTCGTAGCCGAAGTCGCGCGCGATCGCCCGGGTGATCTCGCCCAGCAGCAGGTTGGTGTCGACCGGGCCGCCGCGGTCCTCCAGGAACCGTTTCGCCCACGCATCGATCTTGTGCTCGGGGTCCGGGTAGTGCCGCTCGGTCAGGCGCTGCAGGTCCGGGCTTTCCTCGGCCGGATAGGAGAACGGGTAGGTCCGGGCGTGCGGGGCGATCGGGAAGGTGGCGCTGTCGCTGCCGTAATGCTCGATGTCGATCGTGCTCTCGAAGGTGAGCGTGTCGCTCGGCTCCTGCGGGGTGGCGATCGCGATCGAGTTGGAGAACACGTCGTGCAGCCAGCGCACGTCCGCCTTGGGCGAGATGCGCAGCCTGGTCGCGGTCAGCCGCAGGTCGTGACTGTCCCGCGGGCGGAACATCAGCCGATGTTCGCCGAAGCTGACCGGGCGCTTGTAGCGGTAGGTCGTGGTATGCCGGACGCGCAGGCGTTTCATGGGCGAGCGGCTTTATCCGGCTGAGCCCAGGGTGTCAAAGACCTGGGTCGGGTTCGTCGTGCGCGCGGTGCGCGAAATCCCCTCTCCCTTGACGGGAGAGGGCGGGGCCCGCCGGCCGAAGGCCGGTGGGAGGGTGAGGG
>NZ_NRRL01000016.1 GCF_016583645.1 Rhodovibrio sodomensis
TCGTCCAACGGATAGGCCACCTTCCCGGCCTGGCGCGGATCCGTCACATCCGCAAAATGATCAAGAAAAACAACCGCCTCGCCCAGAGCACCCGCTCGATCCATCGTTCGCCTCCATTAACCGAATCTGAGGCCTTCCATCGATTCAGAGCCTCATCTACATGTCACCCCCTTTTTCACCCGATTGCCCTGTCCTGGCGCGCGGCCTCAATTGCCAGACATCCGCCGGTATGGCAGAAGCGCCGGCATGGTATGCGGACCGATCCGCCGTCGGCCCGCGAATCGTGTTTTGGAGTTTCGACGATGTCCCGCCCCGCACAGTTCTCCCTCTCAACCCGCCTGCGCCGGCGGCTGCTGGCCGTGTCGGCCGGTCTGCTGACCGCGGCCGCGCTGGCCGTCATGCCCGGCAGCGCGACCGCGCAGCAGAACGGCGGGCAGGGCGAGATCGCCCCGCGCAACGACCAGCCGTTCGATGCGTGGCTGCAAAACCTGCGCGACCAGGCCCGCAACGCTGGGATCGGCGCGGCGACGCTGGACAGCGCGCTTCAGGGCGTCGCGCCGGTCAACCGGGTGATCGAGCTGGACCGCCGGCAGCCGGAATTCACCCGGACCTTCTGGAGCTACCTGGACAAGCGCGTCTCCGAAGGCCGCATCGAACGCGGGCGGGAGCTGCTCGCCAAGCACCGCGACCTGCTGGAGCGGATCGAGGCGGACTACGGCGTGCAGCCGCGCTTCCTGATCGCTTTCTGGGGGCTGGAGACCAACTTCGGCGACTACCTGGGCTCGTTCCAGGTGATCGACGCGCTGGCCACGCTCGCCTACGATCAGCGGCGGGGCGACTTCTTCCGCGCCCAACTGCTGGACGCGCTCCGGATCGTCGACCAGGGGCACATCACGGCCGCCAACATGAAAGGCTCCTGGGCGGGCGCGATGGGCCAACTGCAGTTCATCCCGTCGACCTTTGTCGGCCACGCGGTCGATCGCACCGGCGACGGGCAAAAGGACATCTGGGGCTCCCTGCCGGACGTCTTTGCCTCTGGCGCCAACTACCTGAGCGACCTGGGCTGGGAAGGCGACCAGCTGTGGGGCCGGGAGGTCGTGCTGCCGGACGGCTTCGACCTGTCGCAGGCCTCGCTGTCGGTGCGCAAGCCGCTCGATGCCTGGGCGGCGCTCGGCGTGCGCAAGGCGAACGGCCAGCCGCTGTCGACGCCCGAGGGGATGCAGGGCTCGGTCGTGCTGCCGCAGGGCCACGAAGGGCCGGCGTTCCTGGTCTACGAGAACTTCCGCCACATCCTGAGCTGGAACAGCTCGATCAACTACGCGATCGCGGTGGGGCACCTGGCCGACCGGATCGTCGGCCTGCCGGCGATCCAGCACGGCCGCGACGCCGACAACCGGCCGCTGTCGTTCAGCCAGGCCAAGCAGCTGCAGCGCCTGCTGAACCAGCTCGGTTTCGGCGCCGGGCCGGTCGACGGCGTGCCGGGCTCGCAAACGCGCGCGGCGATCCGCGACTTCCAGCAGGCGAACGGCCTGCCGGCGGACGGCTACCCATCGGTCGCCTTGCTGCAACGCCTGCAGCAAAAGGCCGGGCAGTAGGGCGTGCGCGCGAGGCTTGCCGGACAACGGAAAATTCACGTATTTTGCGCACGATCGCCCGTGAACGCATGGAGTCCGCCCCAGATGTTGCGGCCAATCCCGAAGATCCGGCGGCCCTTATGCCCGCACTGACGCCCCGACGCGCCGGGCTGGCGCTGGTCGCCGCCGCGCTGTTGCTCGGCGGCTGTGCGGAAACGCAACTGATCGCGCACACCGCCAAGCAGGCGCGCGAGGCCGTGACCGAAGACGCGGAGAGAGGGCGCGGCGGGACCTACAAGGTCGGCAATCCGTATCAGATCGCCGGCGTGTGGTATCATCCCAAGGCGAACTACGAGTACGTCGAGACCGGCATCGCCTCCTGGTACGGTCCGGGGTTCCACGGCGAGACGACGGCCAACGGCGAGACCTACGACCAGAATGACCTGACGGCCGCGCACCGCACCCTGCCGATGCCGAGCATCGTACGCGTGACCAACCTGGAGAACGGCAAGTCGATCAAGCTGCGGGTCAACGACCGCGGCCCGTTCGCCCGTGGCCGGATCATCGACGTCTCCGCCCGCGCGGCCGAGTTGCTGGAATTCAAGCAGCAGGGCACCGCCAAGGTCCGGGTCGAGATCGTCGAGGAGGAGAGCCGCCGGCTGGCGGGCGACAGCCTGAATCGGCCGGACACCGGCGAAGCTCCGCGGGCGGTCCCGACGGGCGCGGTCGAGACCGCCAGCCTGTCCGACGACACCGCGCCGTCGCGCCAGCAAAGCGACGCCCGGGCGGCCAGCGCCGCTTCAAACAGTGCCGCTTCGACCAGCGGCGCTTCGAACGGTGCGCGGACGCGCGACGACGCGGGCCAGCCCGAGCTGGACGGCGAGGTCGCGCAGCAGCCGGTGCAGGACACCAGCATCTTCGTGCAAGCCGGGGCCTTCACACAGTACGACAACGCCAACCGCCTGCGCGCCAAGCTGTCGCCGCTGGGCAACGCGCAGATCGAACGCGCCCGGGTCAACGACCGGCAGTTCTTCCGGGTACGCCTGGGACCGCTGCGGGATGTCGCGACGGCCGACAAGCTGTTGAATCGGGTTGTGAACCAGGGCTACACGCGGGCACAGGTGGTGGTAGACTGACACCTGGGCGGTGCCCGGTGGGCCGGCGGCGGCGCGTCGACGTGCGTGGCTCCGTGGCCACATTTTGGGCACGATCCCGAATTACCCCTGCATCGACCGGGCGCACCCGAGTCCGGACCAACCTCAACCCGCGCTTTGCGCACGACCGCGTTCCCTTCGACCAAGACGTGACACACGCCATGCGCCGTACCCTGATCCGCCTGTCCCTCGCGCTGCTCGCGGTTACCGCCGCGGCCGCGCCGTCCGCCGCGCTCGAGACCAAGGCGCGCGAAGCCGTCGTGATGGACTACAACACCGGCACCGTGCTGTTCGAAAAGAACGCCCGGGAGGCGATGCCGCCGGCGTCGATGACCAAGATCATGACGGCCTACGTGATCTTCGACCGGCTGAAGAACGGCGACCTGTCGATGGACGACAAGTTCGTCGTGTCCGAAAAGGCCTGGCGCAAGGGCGGGTCCAAGATGTTCGTCGAGGTCGGCAACGAGATCACGGTCGAGAACCTGCTGCAGGGCATGATCGTGCAGTCCGGCAACGACGCCTCGATCGTGCTCGCCGAAGGCATCGCCGGCAGCGAGGAGGCGTTCGCCGACATCATGAACGAGTACGCCGAGAGGCTGAACATGCCGGCGACCAACTTCGAGAACGCGACCGGCTGGCCGGACGCGGATCACCGCACCAGCGCGCTCGGTCTGGCGCGGCTGGCACGCGCGCTGATCACCGATTTTCCGAACTACTACGACCGCTTCTACTCGCAGCTCGAATTTACCTGGAACGACATCCGGCAGTACAACCGCAACCCGCTGCTGCGCCGGAACATGGGCGTCGACGGGTTGAAGACCGGGTACACCAGCAACGCCGGCTACGGCCTGACCGCCTCGGCGAAGCGCGACGGACGGCGGGTGATCACGGTGGTCAACGGTCTGGAGCGCCCCAGCGGCCGGGAGAACGAGAGCGCGCGGCTGATCGAGTGGGCGTTCCGCGAGTTCAAGAACGTCGAGCTGTTCGCCGAGGGCGAGACGGTTGAACAGGCCGAGGTTTGGCTGGGCAGCCAGCCGCGCGTGCCGCTCGTGACCGACCAGCGCCTGGTGATGACGCTGCCCTCCGACGCCACCGACAGCATGACCGTCACCGTCAGTTACCAGGCGCCGATTCCGGCGCCGATCCAGGCCGGGCAACAGCTCGCGACCCTGAAGATCGAGGCGCCCAACGTCGAAACCCGCACGATCCCGCTGACGGCCGGCGAAACGGTGCCTCAACTGGGGCCGTTCGGCCGGATCGTCTCGGGCGTCGAGTACCTCGTCTTCGGCGCGCCGTGAGCGCGCCGGCCGCCTGACGTTCCGTGGCGCACGGCCGGTTGATAACGCTGGAAGGCGGCGAGGGCACGGGCAAGAGCGTCCAGCGCGACCGGCTGGTCGACGCCCTGCGCAAGGCCGGCCTGGATGTGGTCGCCACGCGCGAGCCGGGCGGCAGCCCCTCGGCCGAGGCCGTGCGCGACCTGCTGCTCGCCCACGGCGGCGACTGGCGGCCGCTGTCGGAAGCGCTGATACACGCCGCCGCGCGCAGCCAGCACCTCGCCGAGACGGTGCGCCCGGCGCTGGCAACCGGCCGTTGGGTCGTTTCGGACCGGTTCAGCGATTCCACCCGCGCCTACCAGGGCTGGGGCCAGGGCGTGCCCCTGGAGACGCTGGACCAGCTGGAGCGCATGGTGGTCGCCGACGGCAAGCCCGACCTGACCCTGATGCTCGACGTCGCGCCTGAGGTTGGGCTGGCGCGGGCGCACGGACGCGGGCAGGCGGCGGACCGGTACGAAACCATGGACCTGGCGTTCCACCAGCGGCTGCGCGACGGCTACCGCGCGATCGCGGCCGCCGAGCCCGAACGCTGCGTCCTGATCGACGCCGGCGGCGATGTCGATAGCGTCGCCGCGGCCGTCCGCGCGGCGGTCCGCGACCGCCTTGGAGTGCCGATCTAGATGGCCGCGGGCAAGACCGAAACGGCCGAGCCGCCCGCCGTCCCGCATCCCCGGCAGACGTCCGATCTGTTGGGCCACGGCGACGGCGAGAAGGTGCTGCTGCGCGCCTGGTCGTCCGGGCGGCTGCCGCACGCCTGGCTGGTCACCGGCGCGCGCGGCATCGGCAAGGCGACGCTGGCCTACCGGTTCGGCAAGTTCGTGCTGTCCGGCGGCGGCGCGGGCGGCGGCCTGTTCGGCGACGGACCGGACAGCCTGGGCCTCGACCCGGACCACCCGGTGTCGCGGCAGGTGGCCGCCGGCAGCCACCCCGACATTTTCGCGCTGGAGCCGTTCATGCCGCGCGAGCAGCGCAGCCTGAAGCCGAGCGCGGAGATCCTTGTCGAGCACGTCCGGCGGGCGGTGCACTTCTGCTTCATGACGCCGTCCAGCTCCGATTGGCGGGTGATCGTCGTCGACCCGGCCGAGGAGATGAACGCCAACGCCGCCAACGCGCTGTTGAAGGTGCTGGAGGAGCCGCCCAGTCAGGCGGTCCTGCTGCTGGTCTCGCACGCGCCGGCCCGGCTGCTGCCGACCATCCGCAGCCGTTGCGCGCAGCTCTCGCTGGCCGCACTCGACGACGCCAGCATGGACACCCTGCTGGACCGCCATCTGCCCAAGGTCGCCGGCGACGATCGCGCCGCTTTGGCGCAGCTCGCAGAGGGCAGCGTCGGCCGCGCGCTCGACCTCCACCAAGCGGGCGGGCTGAAGCTGTATCGGGAGCTGGTCGATCTCCTGACCGGGCTGCCGCAGCTCGACACCGGCCGGCTGCACGCGTTCGCCGACAAGCTGGCGCAGGGGCAGGACCCGACTGCGTTCCGCCTCGGCGGGGAGCTGCTGGCCTGGTGGCTGGGCCGGCTGATCCGGGCCCAGGCGCGCGGCGAGACGCCCGGCGAGGTGGTCGCGGGCGAGGGCGCCGCGATGGCCCGGCTGGCCGCCCGGGCCGACCTTGAACAGTGGCTCGGCTTGTGGGAAAAGATCGCCGGCCTGTTCCAGCGGGCCGAGCGCGCCAATCTCGACCGCAAGCAGGTGGTGCTGACCGCCTTCCTGGACCTGCAGGCCGCCGCGTCCTGACCGCCGGACGCCGGCGTGCGCGCCCGCGTGGACCGGGATTGCGCTTGCTAGAGCAGAATCGTTGAAGGTCGAGTCGACCTTTATCGTGAATTTTGCTCTAACTGCTTGAAGAGAGAGCAAGATTCAGCTGAAAGGTGGCGTCACCTTTCAGCCGCGCGTCACCGCCCGCACGACCCGCGCGAGAGCCTGGAAGGACACACTGATGCCGGCCAACGGCAAAGACATTGCCAAAGCGCCCTTTTACATCACCACGCCGATCTATTACGTCAACGACAAGCCGCACATCGGCCATGTTTATACGACGCTGGCGTGCGACGTGCTGGCGCGCTTCATGCGGCTGGACGGGCGCCGGGTTAAGTTCCTGACCGGCACCGACGAACACGGCCAGAAGGTCGAGCAGTCGGCGCGCAAGAACGGCGTCGAGCCGCAGGCCTTCACCGACCGGATGTCGCAGAACTTCCGCGACCTGTCCGAGGCCTGGCAGTTCTCCAACGACGACTTCATCCGCACGACCGAGGACCGGCACGTCAAGGCGGCGCAGGCGCTGTGGCTGCGGCTGAAGGAGGCCGGCTACATCTACCTCGACACGTACGCCGGCTGGTACGCCGTGCGCGACGAGGCGTTCTACGCCGAAGACGAGCTGACCAAGACCGACGAAGGCCGGATGGTCGCCGCCTCCGGCGCGGAGTGCGAGTGGGTCGAGGAGCCGAGCTACTTCTTCAAGCTGTCCGCCTTCGAGGACAGGCTGCTCAAGTTCTACGACCAGAACCCCGACTTCATCGGGCCAGAGGGCCGGCGCAACGAAGTGATCTCGTTCGTCAAAGGCGGGCTGCGCGACCTGTCGATCTCGCGCACCACCTTTAAGTGGGGCATCCAGGTCCCGGACGACCCGGACCACATCATGTACGTCTGGCTGGACGCGCTGACCAATTACATCACCGCCGTCGGCTATCCCGATGAAACGGCCGAAGAATATCAGGCGTTCTGGCCGGCCGACCTGCACATGGTCGGCAAGGATATCCTGCGCTTCCACGCGGTCTACTGGCCGGCCTTCCTGATGGCCGCGGGGATCCAGCCGCCCAAGCGGATCTTCGCGCACGGTTGGTGGACCAACGAGGGGCAGAAGATCTCCAAGTCGCTCGGCAACGTGATCGATCCCTACGAGTTGATCGAAACCTACGGCCTGGACCAGACGCGCTATTTCCTGCTGCGGGAGGTGCCGTTCGGCAACGACGGCGACTTCTCGCACCGGGCGATGGTCAACCGGATGAACAACGACCTCGCCAACGACTTCGGCAACCTGGGCCAGCGCGTACTGTCGATGATCCACAAGAACTGCGGCGGCCGGATCCCCGAGCCCGCCGACCTGCGCCCGGCCGACGAAGCGATGCTGGCGGCGGCCGACAGCGCGCTGGTCCGGATGCGCAGCGAACTCGCCCTGCAGGCCTTTCACCGCGCGCTGGAAGCGCACTTCAGCGTGGTCGCGCAGGCCAACCGCTACGTCGACGAGCAGGCCCCCTGGGTGCTGCGCAAGACCGATACGGCGCGCTTCCAGACGGTGCTCTACGTGCTGGCGGAGGTGATCCGCAAGCTGGCGATCCTGGCGCAGCCGTTCATGCCGAACGGCCCGGATGCGCTGCTCGAGCAGATGGGCCAGCCGAACGACGCCCGCGACTTTGCCGCGCTGGAGACGCGTCTGGCGCCGGGGACCCAGATCGCCAAGCCGCAGGGCGTGTTCCCGCGCTACGTCGACGCCGAAGAGACCCCGGGGGCGTCCTGATGCTGGTGGATTCCCACTGCCACCTGGACATGATCGCCGACCATCAGGACCTGGACGAGGTGGTCGCCCGTGCGCGCCGCGCCGGCGTGCAGACGATGGTGACGATCTCCACCACGCTCTCCGGCTGGGACCGTGTGAAGGAGATCGCGGAGACCTACGACAACGTCTGGTGTTCGGTCGGGGTGCACCCGCACGAGGCCGGCCCGGAAGGCCAGAGCGCGCCGGACAAGCTGATCGAGCTGGCGCAACACCCGCGCGTCGTCGGCATCGGCGAAAGCGGCCTGGACTACCACTACGACAATTCCCCGCGCCAGGCGCAGGCGGAGAGCTTCCGCACCCACATCGTGGCCGCGCGCGAGACCGGCCTGCCGTTGATCGTCCACGCCCGCGAGGCGGACGAGGACACCGCGACGATCCTGCGCGAGGGCTACGACCAGGGGCCGTTCCCCTGCGTCATGCACTGCTTTTCCTCCGGCGTCGGCCTGGCGGAGGCGGCGCTCGACCTCGGCTTCTATATCTCGATGTCCGGGATCGCGACCTTCAAGAAGGCCGAGGAAATCCGCGAGGTCGCGCGCATGGTGCCCGAGCACAGGCTGCTGGTGGAAACCGACGCGCCGTACCTCGCGCCAACCCCGCGCCGCGGCAAGCCGAACGAGCCGTCCTACGTCTCCTACACGGCCGACAGCCTGTGCGAGACGTTGGGCCTGACGCGCGCCGAGCTGGAGCGGCGCACCACCGACAACTTCTTCCGGCTGTTCAGCCGCGCCGAACGCCCGGCGGACGCCGCATGAGGCCGCGCGCATCGGCGACAATCGGCGCGGCCGCGGGGCAGGGCGGTCTTGGGCGCTGAGACGGACATGCAGGTCACGGTGCTCGGCTGCGGCGGCTCCGGCGGAGTGCCGCTGGTGGGCGGCGTCTGGGGCGCGTGCGATGCCACGGATCCGCGCAACCGCCGGCGCCGGCCGTCGATCCTGGTGCGCACCGCGACGGCGACGATCCTGGTCGACACCTCGCCAGACCTGCGCGCGCAGTTGCTGGACGCGGGCGTGAGCGATCTCGATGCCGTTTTGTTCACGCATTCCCACGCCGACCACTGCCATGGGATCGACGATCTGCGGCCGCTGGTCTACGCCCGCGGCAAGCCGATCCCGGCGTACAGCGATCCGGCGACGATAGCGAACCTGACGGCGCGCTTCGACTACGCCTTCGCCTCGACCGCCTCGGCGAAGTCGGCCTATTCGGCGATGCTGCGCGATCACAGCATCCCGCTCGATACCCCGTTCGAGCTGTGCGGCCTGCAGGTCACGGCGTTCGAACAGAGCCACGGGCCGATCACCACGCTGGGCTACCGGATCGGCCCGATCGGCTATTCGCCCGACGCGGTGGAGATCGGGGAAGCGGGGTTTCAGGCGCTCGCCGGGATCGACGTCTGGATCGTCGACTGCCTGCGCCACGAACCGCACCCGAGCCACGCGCACTTCGAGCGGACGATGGCTTGGATCCGGCGCGTCGCGCCCAAGCGCGCGGTGCTGACCCACATGAACCATACGATGGACTACGCCGACGTCGCCGCGCGCTGCCCGGCGGGCGTGGAACCCGGGCGCGACGGCCTGACGATCGATCTGGCAGACCTCCGCCGGACGTAAGGCACCGCGCATAATGCGTTGACCATGCAGGAAAACGGCATGCTGCTCGACTTCGACACCATTCCCCGCAAGCGCACCCCCAATAGCGCTTTGGCGTTGCCGGCGCACAGCGCGCGCGACGATGCGGAACTTGAAAGCCCGGTGTTTTCGGCCGCGGTGGAACAGCTGCGCGACGCCGTGGTGTCGATCGCCGCGCGCGAGCCGCGCACGCATCTGCTGCATCTGGACCGGGAGGCGATGCAGGCGGAGTTCGAGCAGAGTTCCAAACTCTTCCGCTTTCCCGACACGATCACGGTCGCGTTCGAGCCTGTGGACGCGACCCACGCCACGCTGTCGATCTACAGCCGCGCCCGGTTCGGCTACTACGACTTCGGCGTGAACCGGAAGCGGGTCCAGCGGTGGCTGGACCTGCTGGCCGACAAGCTGGCTGGGAGCTAGGCGCCAGTGGGCGCGCCGCGGCCCATACCGGCTGTGATCGCCGTCGTCTGGCGGGCCGGCCGCGTTTTGCTGGTACGCCGGCATAATCCGCCGAACGCCGGGCGCTGGGGTTTTCCGGGCGGCAAGCTGGAGCTCGCGGAGCCGGTGCTGCGCGCCGCCGAACGCGAGCTCGGTGAGGAAACCGGGCTGACCGGCACGGCCGTGCGCGCGTTCGATGCGGTCGACGTGATCGCCGGCGGCGACCCGCCGGCGTGTCACTACCTCCTGGTCGCTGTGCTGGTGCGCGCGCCGGCCGGCGACCCGGTGGCGGCCGACGACGTCGACGAGGCGGCTTGGTGCGATCCGGACGCGCTGCCGGCGCCACGGGTGGCGGACCTGGCGCGCGTGATCGCGCGGTCGCGCGCCTTGCTGGACGGCGCATAACGTCGCAACCCTTACGTGCGGCCGCGGCCAACACGTTGATCCCGCGGCCCTTTGAGCGGCTTTTATTTTGCCATAATATGTATTATGCGCGGAACGGGCCAAGGTCTTCTGGTGTGCGCCGGCGGTCGCGCGCGTCCCCCGCCGTCCGCCGGCGCACGGCCAGCGGAACGCCGCGTCCGATCGCCGCGTCCGATACGAAGTCGTGTCGGATGGCCGAGCGGATCGACCGCGGGCTGGCCCCGGATTCAGCGTTCCGCCGTGACGGTCGGTTCGTGACGGACCGGGAAATTGACCGAGTTCTTGATGAAGCAGCGGCGGGCCGCTTCGGCGTGCAGGCGTTTCGCCCCGGCGATCTGGTCGGCCGCCGCGACGCGCACCTGCGGGCGCAGCGTGACCAGCGTGAACGCCCCGCCGCCAGTGCCGCTGGATTCCCGCATCTCACCCGCGGCGGAGTCGCGGTAGGCCGTGACCACCACGCCCGCGTCGGCGCACAGATGCAGGTACCAGAGCTTGTGGCAGGCCGAAAGCGCGGCGACCAGCAGCTCCTCGGGGTTCCAGTGGGCCGCGTCGCCCATAAACGCTGGGTCGGCGGAGCCGGTCAGCGCCGGCTTGCCCGGCGCCTCGAGCCGGTAGCTGCGGTCATAGGCCCGGTAGTGCGTCGTGCCCTGCCCCGCGTTACCGGTCCAGGTCACGGTCACGACGTAGCTGTGGTGGCGGCCGGTCATCGGCTTTTCCTTATCCGCGGTTGGGCTACGATATGTCTAGGTCCGGGAAGCTGTGGGCGCTGGATCGCGTGATCCGCAGCATGTGCCGGGCGCCGCGCTGCACCTCGTAGCCGACTTTGACGATCTCGCTGGCCGCGCCATGGTCGCTCAGCGCCGTTCGCATCGGCGCGAGGTACGCGGACGGCCGCGCCTCCAGATTGACCAGCGGAAACACGCGCACCTCGCGCGCCACCCGCAGCAACTCCCTGAGCGCGCGACGGTGAAACGTCCGGCTCAGCTGCGCTTCGTACAGGAACAGCAGGTGCGAACAGAGAGCCAGGTCGAAGGCGTCGTCGGCGAACGGCAGGCGCGCCAGCGCGCCCGCGACGTAGCGCCCGGCCCGTCCGCCGTCGGCGTAGTCCGCGAGGAAGCATTGCATGGCCGCCCAACGCCGGTCGGCCAGCGTGTCGATCGTCTCACCGGCGGCGAGCGCGAAGCGTTCCGGTTCGGCGTGCATGCGGCGCACGATATCGGGGAAAGTCGCTTCGATCCGCTGGCGCACCGCATCGACCGGCCATGCGTAAAGCGGATCGAGCGAGACCACGCGACCGCCCTCGCCCGTCCAACCGGCGTTGAACGCCGCGGGGCCGTCGCCGCAGCCGAGCAGCCGCCGCGTGCGATCGTCGGGCTGGAGCGCGAACATCGCCCGGTAGTCCGCGGCACTGCGTCCGAGCGGCACGATCTGATCGAGGTGCATGACGCCGGCTCCAAACCCTTGCCCGGTGTACTTGGCGTGGTCTACTTGGCGCGGTCTGCTTGGCGTGGTCTGCTTAACGTGGTCTGTTTGGCATGTTCGGCCCGGCGTGCGTCGCTGGAACCACCGCCAGCATACGGGTCTGCCCGCCAGACCGAGATGCGCCTGGTGCGCGGCGGCCTTGCGCGTGCTGCAACGCGCCCGCGCGTGCAGCCATGGCAGTTTGCATCGGCCACGGTCGTTCGCCCATGGTTCGTGCGTGGCGGTTCACCGCCCACGGAGTTGATGGACTACCCGGTTACCAGACCGCCGGGTTAACGGCCGCGAAGAGCCGGCTTTCGACAAACGCGTTAAACAGGGGGTTTACGCTTCGATGCTCAAGCAAGTTTTAAAAGATCGGTCCCGAACGGCGGCCCGCGCGGCGGCGCTCGCCATGACCGGCGCGCTGGCGCTCTCGGCCCTGCCGGGCCCCGCCCAAGCGCAAGGAGAGGTCCGCTGGAAGCTGCAGACGGCTTTCCCGACCAACCTGCCCGGCCTGGGCTCGCCGGCGCAGTACCTGAGCGAGCAACTCGACGCCGCGAGCGGCGGACGCGTGCAGATCCGGGTGTTCGCCCCCGGCAAGCTGGTACCGACGCTGGAGATCGCCGAGGCCGTCTCGAAAGCCAAGATCCAGGCCGGGTTCAGCGCCACCGCCTACGAGCAGGGCCAGGTGCCGGCCGCCTCGCTGTTCAACTCGCCGCCGTTCGGCCTCAAGCCGTGGGCGTTCATGGCTTGGTACTACGAAGGCGGCGGCCATAAGATGCTGCAGGAGCTGTTTCAGGACGAAGGCTACAACATCCACTTCGAGCTGTGCGGTATCACCGGGCCGGAGACCGCCGGCTGGTACAAGCAGCCGATCACCGACGTTTCCGACTATGACGGCATGAAGATCCGCTTCGCCGGCCTTGGCTCCGAGGTGATCAAGGAATATGGCGCGTCGGTCACGCTGATGGGCGGCAGCGAGACCTTCCAGGCCCTGCAGACCGGCCGGCTGGACGCCACCGAGTTTTCCATGCCGATGATCGACCAGCTGATCGGCTTCAACAAGGTCGCCAAGTACAACCTGTTCCCCGGCTGGCACGCACCGGCGAACGCGGTCTACCTGTTCGTCAACGGCGATAGCTGGGCGGAGACGTCCGATGCCAATAAGGCGCTGATCAAGAACGTCTGCCGCGCGGCCACGGCGACCTCGCTGGCGCAGAACGAGTACTCCAACGGTAAGGTCCTGGAAACCTACGCCGACAAGGGCGTGGAGGTGCAGCAAATCCCGCGCGAGACCCTGAAGAAGCTGCAGCAGACCACCGAGAAGGTGCTGCAGCGCGAGGCCGAGAAGGACGCGGACTTCAAGCGGATCTGGCAGAGCCAGAAAGAGTTCCAGCGCAGCCACCGGCTGTGGGAGAAGCGCGCCCACCTGCCGGCAGACTTCTACGACAGCGAGTGAGTGACTGCTGCAATTGCTGCTGCTTTGGAAGCCGGTCCGTCGGACGGGCCGGCTTCCAGCTTGTCCGGGCGGAGGCGCACTCTCGCGGCTCGTCCGCGGGGTAACCGCCCTACTCCGCCGCCTGCCCCATGCGCGCCTGGCTGACCGCGCCCAGGGTGGCGACCTCGGCCAGCAGCTGCTTGACGCTGCGCATCTGGAATTTGTGCAGGACGCTGTTGCGGTGCTGCTCGACCGTGCGGTGCGAGAGCTGGAGGTTGCGGGCCACCTCCTTGGCGCTCAGACCGCGGGCGGTGAGCGCGAACACCTCCTGCTCGCGCGGGGTCAACCGGCCGTAGACCTTGGAGAAGCGGGTCGACGGCGATTCCTCGCTGAGGTCGCGGACCAGCGACAGCGCGACCTGGCGGCCGTCGACGTCCTGTAGCGGCATCACGGTGTTCTCGCTGGGGAAGCACGCTCCGCATGCGCGGCGCATCCACAGCCGGGTGTGAAACGGCTGGCCGTTCTCCAGCACCGGGGTGCCATTCTCCCCGAATTCACGACAACTCTCCGCGTTCAGGTGTAGCAGGAGGGTGGACTGACCGACCATCTGGTCGGCCGAATAGCCGAACACCTGTTCCGCGCGGCTGTTGCACGCCAGGATCGTGCGGGTGCCGTGGTCAACCATGAACGCGGCTTGGCGCAGGCTTTCCAGCAGCGCGATCAGAAGTCGGGTCTCGATCCGGTCCTGGGACAGCTCGTTGGCGCTGATGAAGGGCCAAACGACCGTCATCTTTTCGGTTCCCTTCAATCGGGCGGACCGCGTGTTGGCCGCCTCGTACGCGCGAGAGCGGTGCTGAAGCGCCCACTTCCGCCGCAGCGTCCGCCGTCGTTTCGCGTCACATCCCCGTGCATGTGGCACCTTGGTCAAGGCCCTGCCAGACCGGTCTCCGGCACTGCATAGGACCGACCTGCCGATGACCGCCGCGCGCGCGGCGCGGGAGCCCCCGTATTTCCACGGATATACGCATGTTGATCGCTTGGCTATGTCCCGCGACCGAGAGCGGTTTTGTCACAACGCGTCGCCCCGACGTCGACCCCGAACCCCGAGCCCGCGATCGATAGGTCTTTAGGTGCCCACACTCTTGCGCGACCCAGCCCAGATCGAGGCGTGCCCGCCGGCCCTGCGCACGCTCCACCAGTACTGGCAGGGCAAACGGCAAGGGGACGCCCTGCCCGGGCGCGACGACATCGATCCCATCGAACTGCGGACCTACCTTGGGCGCATTGCGATCGCGGAACTGCGCGGCGGCGACCTGATTTACCGGCTGGTCGGCTCGGAACTGGTCGAGGAGTGGGGTAACCGGTGCGGCTGCGGCACGTTTTCGGGCAGGGATCGGCAGGATAACCTGGGCCGGGCGCTGTGCTCTCGGGTTCACCCGCGTCAGCGCAGCGGCACGCCGGCGCCCGGCCAGTTCCACGGCAGCAGCGCCTTCAGGTCCGTGGTCTTGGCCTCGCCGGAGGTGATGCGCTTCAGCACGTCGGTCAGATAAGCGACCGGCTCGACGCCGTTCAGCTTGCAGGTCTGGGCGAGCGACTGCACGATCGCCCAGGTATGGCCACCGGCCTGGTCACCCGCAAAGAGCGCGTTTTTGCGGTTCAGAGCAACTAAGCGGATCAGCGTCTCGACCCTGTTGGAATCCAGCTCGACCCGGCCGTCGTCCAGGAACACCGTCAGGCTCGGCCAGCTGGCGCGGATCCGCTGGAAGGCCTTTGCCAGGTCGCCCTTCGGCGGCAGTTCGGCCAGGCGCACTTCCAGCCAGGCGTCGAAGTCCTCAAGCAGCGGCTTGCTCTTCTCCTGCCGCACGGCCTTGCGGGTCTCGGGATCGCAGCCGCGGATCTCGTCCTCGATCGCGTAGAGGTCGCTGATCCAGCGCAGCGCCGCCTCCGCGAGCGGCGCGTTGCCGCTGGCGTAGATGTCGTAGATCGGGCGCCTGATGTGCGCCCAGCACTCCGCCAGGACGATCTCCCCCGTTGCCCGCCGCTTCTTCGCGACCGAGCCGTAGGCGCTGTAGCCGTCGACCTGTAAGATGCCGCGGAAGTCCTTCAGGTGGCGGGCCGGGTGGTCTTGCCCCCGGCCGTCGGCGTAGCAGTAGACCACCGCCGGCGGGTCCGGGCCGCCCCATGGTCGATCGTCCCGGGCGTAGGTCCAGAAGTACGCCTTCTTCGTCTTGCCCCGGCCCGGCTCCAGGGTCGGCATCGGCGTCTCGTCGCCGAATATCTTGCCCGAGCCCATCACGTCGGCGACCAGCGCGTCGTAGAGCAACTCAAGGTGACGCCCGCCGGTGCCCACCCAGCGGACCAGGGTGGAGCGGTCCAGGTGCACGCCCTGGCGGGCGAGCATCTCGCTCTGCCGGTAGAGCGGCAGGGAGTCCAGATACTTCGCCGTGAGCAGCTGGGCGACCGTGCTGCAGGTCGGCAGCCCGCCCGGCACTGGGCTCGCCGGTGCCTCGGCCTGCACCGGCGCGCTCTCGCACGTCCGGCAGCCGTACGATGGCCGGCGCGTCCGGCGCTTTTGCAGATACCCAGGGATCCACTCCAGCTGCTCGGTGACATCCTCGCCGATCTTGTGCAGCGCCCCGCCGCAGCAGGCGCAGGTCTCCGCCTCCTCCGGCTCGATGACGTCTTCCACCGTCGGCAGATCGTCCGACAGCGCGCCCTGGTTACGCGCGGGCTTCTTCTTGCCGGTCTTGCCCTTGCCGGTCCCGCCCACAGGCGCGCCCGCGTCGTCCTCGGCGTCCGCTTCCGCGGCCGCGGCGTCGGCTTCTGCCCGGCGCAGCTGTTCGTGCAGGGCGTCCAGTTCCAGGCGGTACTGGTCGGGATCGAGCCGCTCGCTGCGCGGGCCGTACTGCCGGCGCTGGAGCTGGGCGATCATCGCCTTCAGCCGCTCGACCTCGGCCTCGGCGTGGCTCTTGGCGTCCTGGAGCTGGCGTTTTTCGGCTTCGGCCTGCTCCGTGCGCTGCCAGAGATAGTCCCGCTCCGCCAGGAGCGCGCGTACCTTCTCCTGGGCATCTTCGAGATTGTCCGGGACGACGTCTGGCGCACCCTCCGACATCGGGGCGCAAGATATCGAACGCGACTCCGGGACAAAAGAGCAGATGTAACTGTCAAGCAGCCCGCTGCGGCCGCAACCGCCGGCCCGCACGCACGCGCCGCCAGTCGACCCCGTCCAGCAGCACGCCCAACTGCGCCGGCGTCATCCGCACCGTCTTCTGATCCCGCGACGGCCAGACAAACCGGCCGGTCTCCAGACGCTTCTGGTACAACCACAGCCCGGTGCCGTCGTGCCCCAGGATTTTGACGCGGTCGGCTCGCTTGGCGCGGAAAACGAAAACGTCGCCGCCGAACGGGTGCTCCTGCAGGTACTGCTCCACCAGCCGTGCGAGTCCTGGCGCTCCGCGGCGGAAGTCCACGGGCTCGGCCATCAGCACGATCCGGACGTCGGCGGGCGGGGTGATCATGCCGACCGCCGCGCCGCCGTGATGACCCGGGTGAGGACGTCCGTGTCGGCGTCCTGCGCCACCCGCAGCGTGATGCCACCGGCCTCGATCTCGATCGGCTGGGCGAGCGTGCCGCTGGTCGATGTTGCCTCGCTCTCCGACGTCACCTCGACCGGCACGAACGTCGCCGTCTCGGCGCCGTCCGCGTCATCCGACCGCGCGCCGGTCGGCCGGAATTCATCGCGCAGGCGGCCGGCCCAGACGTTGAACGTCTGCGGGTTCAGCCCGTGCTCGTGGCAATAATCCTCGCGGCGCTGCCCGCTACGGCGCCAAGCACGGACGTGCTGGCGCCAGAACTCGCGCCGCTCGCCGCGGCCCTTGGCCATCGTGAACCTCCTCGTCCAGCTTCAATGCTGGGCGAGGATGGTCGTCGCGCGCGTCATTGGGAACGTGGACTGCCGCATCGGTTACGGAGTGGGGGATGGAGGCGACCGGCCGGCGGATCGCCGATACCCTGCCGGCCGATAGCCGCGAGGCGGTGATGACCCCCTACCTGCTCGCGGTGGCGGAGGCGACGCCGGTTTTCGCCCGGCTGCCCATGCGCAAGCGGCCCTGGTGCGGCCTGAGGGTGGAGGCGCTGTTCCTGCCGCTCGCCCGCGACGGGCGCTCCGTCGACATGGTGCTGACCTACGGCAGCAAACCGCGCGACCACGCGCCCAGCCGGTTTTAGAGCGGAATCCTCTAACTCCTTGAAGAAAGCTCAAGAGTCAGCTGAACGATGAGTCCGCCGTTCAGCAACTTGCCCTAGAGCAAAATCGATCAAGGTCGAGTAGACCTTCATCGTAAATTTTGCTCTTACTGCTTGAAGAGAGAGCAAGATTCAGCTGAAAGGTGGCTTCACCTTTCAGCATCTTGCTCTAGAGGGTCAGGTAGCCGATGTAGCCGGCGTAAAGCGCCAGGAAGGCGGCCCCCTCCGGCCGGCTGATCCGCCGGCCGCTCAACGCCACCGGCAGCAGGGCCGCGCTGGCGGCGATCATCAGGCCAAGGTCGGTCCAGGCGATGTCGGCCGGCAGCGCCAGCGGCGTGACCAGGCCGGTCACGCCCAGGATCCCCAGCACGTTGTAGATATTGCTGCCGACCACGTTGCCGAAGGCGACGTCGCTGTGCCCGCGCAGGGCGGCCACGACCGCGGCGGTGAGTTCGGGCAGCGAGGTGCCGACCGCCACGACGGTCAGGCCGATCACGCCCTCCGAGACGCCGGCGGCGCGCGCCATCCAGACCGCGCCGTCGACCAGCCAGCCGGCACCCAGCAGCGTCAGGCCCAGGCCGGCCACCGCGGTCACCAACGCGACCGGCAAGGCCATGCCGGTCGCGGGGACCTGAGCGGCCTCCTGCGCGTGCAGTTCGGCGCTCGCCCCGTCGCGTTTGTCCAGGCGGTAGGTCCAGACGATGTACACCGCGAGCGCGATCACGAACACGACGCCGACCGCACGCCCGATCCCGCCCAGGCCCAGCAGCGCCAGCGCCGCCGCCGCCCCTGTCGCCAGCATGACCCAGGTGTCGCGGCGCACGGCGTTCGGCTTCACCGCGACCGGCGCCAGCACGGCGGCCACGCCCAGGATCAGCAGCACGTTGGCGATGTTGGAGCCGATCACGTTGCCGACCGCGATCCCCGGCACGCCGTCGAGCGCGGCCTGGATCGAGGTCACCAGCTCCGGGGTCGAGGTGCCGAAGCCGACCAGCGTGACACCGATGATCATCGGCGAAACGCCCAGCCGCGTGGCGGCCGCGACCGTGCCGCGGACCAGCAGTTCGCCGCCGGCGATCAGGGCAACGAGCCCGACGATGAGGGCAAGAAGAGGCGACATATCCACCAGCGTAAGCCGATTCCCGGACGCCCGCCAGCCGTGCTTGGCCTCACGGTCGGGTGCGGTGTAGGCTCCGCGGCGTGATGAGCCGTCCGTCCTCCGACCCCAAGACTGCCGACCCCAAGACTGCCGACCCTGGCGCGACCGCCTCGGATAAGGCCGCGACCGATGCGACCGCGACCGATGCGACCGCGACCGATGCGACCGCGACCGATGCGACCGCGACCGGGACGACCGCGACGGGGACGACCGCGACCGGCGCCATGGCGCCGCCGCGCCACGACCGCGGGATCGATCGCCTGCTCGCGGTGATGGCCTGCTTGCGCGATCCCGAGCGCGGCTGCCCGTGGGATGTCGAGCAGACCTTCGCGACGATCGCGCCCTACACGATCGAGGAGGCCTACGAGGTCGCCGAGGCGATCCGCAAGGCCGACATGGGCGAGCTGTGCGACGAGCTGGGCGACCTGCTGCTGCAGGTCGTCTACCACGCGCAGATGGCGCGCGAGGGCGGCCACTTCGATTTCGACCGCGTCGCCGCCGCCTGTGTGGACAAGATGGTCCGCCGCCACCCGCACGTCTTCGCCCACGCGCGCGTCGAGAGCGCCGGCGCGCAAACGGTGAACTGGGAGCAGCAGAAGGATGCCGAGCGCGCCGCCAAGGCGCGGGCGGAAGGCCGGGCCCCAAGCGCGCTGGACGACCTGGCGCTCGGCCTGCCCGCGCTGATGCGCGCGCAGAAGCTGTCCAAGCGGGCCGCGCGCATCGGCTTCGACTGGCCGGAAGCCGACCGGGTGCTGGCCAAGGTGGAGGAGGAGATCGGCGAGCTGCGCGCCGAGATCGCCCGCGGCGACGCCCAGGACGCGGTGCACGAGGAGCTTGGCGACCTGCTGTTCGCCGTCGCCAACCTGGCGCGCAAGCTGGATGTCGACCCCGAGACCGCGCTGCGCGACGCCAACGCCAAGTTCGAGCGGCGGTTCCGCGAGGTCGAGCGGCGCGTCGCCGCGGAAGGCCGGCAGCCGCAGGCCTGCACGCTCGACGAGCTGGAGGCGCACTGGCAGGCCGGCAAGCGCGCCGCCTCGGACGACTGACGGGCACGCCTGACGCGTATCCCGAGAACTTCGTAAAAGCAGAGACTTCAGGGAGGGATTTGATGTCGATCGACAGCGACAAGGTCAACCCGGCGGAGCTAACCGTCCTGGTCACCGGCGCCACCGCCGGCTTTGGCTACGCCACCGCCAAGCGGTTCCACGAACAGGGCGCCAAGGTGATCGCCACCGGCCGCCGGCAGGAGCGCCTGGACGAGCTCGCCAACGAGTTCGGCAACCAACGCATCCACACGGTCAAGCTCGACGTCCGCGACCGCGACGCGGTGTTCAAGATGGTCGACGACCTGCCGGGCGCGTTCGCGGAAGTCGACGTGCTGGTCAACAACGCCGGCCTCGCGCTCGGCCTGGAAGGCGCGCAGGACGCGGTGCTGGACGACTGGGACACGATGGTCGACACCAACTGCAAGGGCCTGATGTACTGCACCCGCGCCGTGCTGCCGGGCATGTGCAAGCGCGACCGCGGCCACGTCATCAACCTGAGCTCGGTCGCCGGCGCCTACCCCTACCCCGGCGGCAACGTCTACGGCGCCAGCAAGGCGTTCGTCACCCAGTTCTCGCTCAACATCCGCTCCGACCTGCTCGGCTACAACGTCCGCGTGACCGACATCGAGCCGGGCCTGGCGCACACCGAGTTTTCCGAGGTCCGCTTCAAGGGCGACACGGAAAAGGCCAAGAAGCCCTACGAGGGCCTGCAGCCGCTGCGCAAGGAAGACGTCGCCGAGACGGTCTATTTCGCCGTCACCCTACCCCGGCACGTCAACGTCAACCGGCTCGAGGTCATGCCGGTGATGCAGGCCTTCAACCCGTTCAAGTTCCACAAGGAGTAGGGGGTTCTTTCCCTCTCCTCCGCTGGGACGAGGGGGTTAGGGAGAGGAGGCTGCCCGCGGCATTCGCGCCCGGGGTCCCTCCTCCCCTAGCCCTTCCTCCCAGTGCAGGAGGGGAGATATCAACTCCGCCCTACAAATCCCTGACTACGCGTTGAAATCCAACCCCCAGGGGCTGTAGCGCTCGGGGTCGTCGGTCCAGCCTTCGCGGACCTTGACGAACAGGAACAGGTGGATCGGCTGGCCGAGCTGCTCCGCCAGATCGGCCTGGGCGGCCTCGCGCACCTTGCGGATCGTGCCGCCCTGGCGGCCCAGCGCGATCTTCTTCTGCGCCTCGCGTTCGACGTAGATCGCCTGTTCGATCCGCACGCTGCCGTCGTCGAACTGCTGCCAGTCCTCGGTCTCGACGGTGAGCGCGTAGGGCAGTTCGGCGTGCAGGCGCAGGAACAGTTTTTCGCGCGTGACTTCGGCGGCGATCAGGCGCATCGGCAGGTCGGACAGCTGGTCCTCGGGGAACAGCCACGGCCCTTCGGGCAGGCGCGCCGCCAGGTAGCCGCGCAGATCCGCGATCCCGTCGCCGGTCTCCGCGGAAATCATGAAGATCCGTTCGAACGACGCCTCCTGGTCGAACCGCGCGGCGATCTCCAGCAGCTTTTCGCGCTTGATCCGGTCGATCTTGTTGAGCGCGAGCACCATCGGCGTCGACAGCTGGTTCAGCCGGCGGACGATCCGCAGCGTGTCCTCGTCGACCTGCTTGCGCGCCACGTCGTACAGCAGCACGACCAAGTCCGCGTCGTCCGCGCCCTGCCAGGCGGAAGCGACCATGGCGCGCTCCAGCCGGCGCTTGGGCGCGGTGAACACGCCCGGGGTGTCGACGAACACGATCTGGCTGTCGCCGTCGATCGCCACGCCGCGCACCCTGGTGCGGGTGGTCTGGACCTTGTGGGTGACGATCGACAGCTTGGCGCCGACCATCCGGTTCATCAGGGTCGACTTGCCGGCGTTGGGCGCGCCGACCAGCGCCACGACGCCGCAGCGCCCCTGGCGCGCGGCCGGCTGATCCGGCGTCTGCGCCGGCGCGTCGCGGTCGGAAGTCCGGCTCATCTGGCGGGATCCTTCAGGCGTTCTTGAGGCGCTGCAGCAGTTGGGTGGCGGCGTCCTGCTCGGCCAGCCGCTTCGACTTGCCCTGCCCGCGCGCGCCTTCGTGGCTGTCGACCGCGGCCTCGACGGTGAACTGCGGGTCATGCGGCGGGCCGCTGCGGTCGACCACGGTGTAGCTTGGCAGCGGCAGGCCGCGGCCCTGCGCCCATTCCTGCAGCGCGGTCTTGCTGTCCTGCGGCGGTTTGCGGTCCTGGCGGACCAGCGGCTCCCAGGTCGGCACGACGAATCCGCGCGCGGCCTCCAGGCCGGAATCGCGGTACAGCGCGCCGATCACGGCTTCGCAGACGTCGGCCAGCATGGTCGGGTTATCGCGGCCGCCGCCCTCGGCCTCGCCGCGGGAGACGTGCAGGAATTCGCCCAGGCCCAGCCCGCGGGCGACCTCGGCCAGCGCTTCCCGGCTGACCAGGAAGGCGTGTCGGCGGGCGAGCGCGCCTTCCGGCTCGTCCGGGAAGCGGTCCAGCAGCAGGTCGGCCACGATCAGACCCAGCACCCGGTCGCCCAGGAACTCCAGGCGCTCGTAGCTGACCACTTCGGAGCGCTGATGCCCGGCGGCGCTGGAATGCGTCAGCGCCTGGCGCAGCAGCCGCGGGTCGGCGAAGCTGTAGCCGAGCCGGTCGCTCAGCCGGTCGAGGCCGGTGTCGCGGTCAGTCGATGTCATCGAACAGCCGTCCGTAGCGGATCGCGGTCGGCCAGTTCCAGACCTCCCAGATCGCCGCGGAGCCGTCGTGGCTGAAGAACACCACCTCGGCCCGGCCGACCAGGTTTTCGAACGGGACGTAGCCGACGCGCTGCAGCGCGCGGCTGTCCTGGGAGGAATCCCGGTTGTCGCCCATCATGAAGTAGTGGCCTTCGGGCACCTCGTAGACCGGCGTGTCGTCGAAGAAGTAGTCGTCGCCGCGCTCCCGGATCAGATGGCTTTCGCCGTTCGGCAGGGTCTCGCGGTAGATCGTGACCGCGGCCTGCCCCACGCGCGTCTCCCGGACCTTCTCGCGTTCCACCGGCTCGCCGTTGATGTGCAGCAGACCGTCGACCACCTGGATGCGGTCGCCCGGCAGCCCGATCACCCGCTTGATGTAGTCGGTCGAATCGTCGGAGGGCAGCTTGAACACCGCGACGTCGCCGCGCTCCGGCTGATCCGCCAGAATCCGGCCGTCGAACAGCGGCAGGCCGAGCGGCAGCGAGAAACGCGAGTAGCCGTAGGCGTACTTGGAGACGAACAGGTAGTCGCCGACCAGCAGCGTCGGGATCATCGAGCCCGACGGGATCGAGAAGGGTTCGTAAGCGAAGGTGCGGATCACCAGCGCGATCAGCACCGCGTAGATCACCGTGCGCAGGGTCTCGCCGAAGCCGCCCTTCTTCTGTTTTGTCGCCATGTTATCGACTGCACTCGTTGTCGTGAAGGAAGCCGCCCCGGGGCGTGGCCTTGCGCGTCGGCGGTTGCTCAGGGCTGGTCCGCCGGGACGGCGGAGATCAGCACGAACACATGGGCCAGCGGATATTCATCGGTGATCGTGACGTCAACCTGCGCGGTCGTGCCGGCCGGGGTCAGCTCCGCAAGCCGGTCCGCCGCGCCGCCGGTCAGCGCCATCGTCGGCTTGCCGCTGGGCCGGTTGACCACGCCCATGTCGATCCAGTGCACGCCGGCCTTGGGCACGCCGGTGCCAAGCGCCTTGGCGCAGGCCTCCTTGGCGGCGAAGCGCTTGGCGTAGGTGGCCGCGCGGTTGGCGCGCCGGTCCGCCCTGGCCTTTTCCGTCCGGGTGAACACGCGGTCGGTGAAGCGGTCGCCGAACCGCGACAGCGTCTGTTCAATCCGTCGGATGTCGCAGATGTCGTTGCCGATGCCGATGATCATGACGCCGCCGCGACCCGCGCGCGCGCTTCGTCCATCAACTCGCGCATCCGCCGGATCGCCGCGTCCAGCCCGACGAACGCGGCCTCGCCGACCAGGAAGTGGCCGATGTTGAGCTCGACCACCTGCGCCAGGGCCGCGACCGGTTTGACCGTGTCGAACGTCAGGCCGTGGCCGGCATGGCATTCCAGGCCAAGCTCACCGGCCAGCCGGGCGCCCGCGACGATCCGGTCGAGCTCGCGCCGGGTAGCATCGTCCGGCGCCTGGCCCTGCGCCGCGGCCTCCAGGAAGGCGTCGCAGTAGGCGCCGGTGTGCAGCTCGACCACGGGGGCGCCGGTCGCGGCGGCGGCCTCCAGCTGCTTGCGGTCGGGGTCGATGAACAGCGAGACGCGCGTGCCCGCGCCGCCGAGTTCGCCGACGCAGCGCTTCAGCGTCTCCTGCTGGCCGGCGACGTCCAGACCGCCTTCGGTCGTCACCTCTTCGCGCCGCTCGGGCACCAGGCAACAGGCGTGCGGTGCGTGACGCTTGGCGATCGCCAGCATCTCGTCGGTCGCCGCCATCTCCAGGTTGAGCGGCACGGTCAGCTCGGCGCTCAGCCGTTCGATGTCGCGGTCCACGATGTGCCGGCGGTCCTCGCGCAGGTGCGCGGTAATGCCGTCCGCGCCGGCGCGCGCCGCGAGCTTGGCGGCGCGCAGGGGATCCGGATGCCGGCCGCCGCGGGCGTTACGCAGGGTGGCGATGTGGTCGATGTTGACGCCCAGCCGGATCGGCTGCGTCATGACTGCTCTCCCTTGGCCTCGGCCCGGGCGGTCTTGGCGGCGGCTTTGGCGGCGCGTCTGGCGGCCCGGCGCTCGCGGGCGCGCGCGCGGCGCGCCTCGCGGTGCGCCTGATATCGCGCCACGGCCTTATAGCACGGCCAGAAGGAAATCAACCACGTCGCCAAGGCCGTCGGCAGCGAGCCGACCAGCATGGGATAGAAGACATCCCAGGTGTGATCGAAGATGTAGCTTAGGGTCAGCTGGTCCGGCAGCGCGGTGTCTTCCGGATAGCCCAGCATGACCCGGCCCAGCCAGAAGATCGCCGCCCAGATCAGCGGGAAGGTCCAGGGGTTGCCGACCGCGGTCCCGATCGCCGACGCGATCACGTTGCCGCCGATCACGAACGCCAGCAGCGCCCCGAGGACGAAGTGAAAGCCCAGGAGCGGCGTGAACGATACCGCCACGCCGCACGCGAACCCGGCGGCGATCGAATAGGGCGAGCCCGGCAACCTGCGCACGCGGTGGGTGATGTAGATCAGCGCCCGACGAATGCCGGCCCTTGGCCAGACGATCTCGCGCAGGCGCTTCCAGAAGTGCGGCCGCTTGCGGCGCCCGAAGATCATGCACGCTTCCGCTTAGCTCGGCGCGCGGCTCGCCCCGCTAGCCGCGCGCCCGGTCGACCGAGGTGATCACCGGCGACGCCCGCAGCGCCGCCATGACGTTGGTGAGATGCTTGACGTCGGTAACCTCGACGTCGACCAGCATCTCGAAGAAGTCGACCGACCGGTTGGTGATCTTGAGGTTGGAGATATTCGCCCGGTTCTTGCCGATCACGGTCGACAGGTCGCCCAGGCTGCCGGGCTCGTTGGCGACCACCACGTGCAGGCGCCCGGTGTAGGGCTCGTCCGTCTCGTCAGCTTCCCAGGCCAGGTCGACCCAGCGTTCGGGCGAGTCCTGGAAGTTTTCCAGCGTCTCGCAGTCGATCGTGTGCACCGTGACCCCTTTGCCGGTGGTGACGATGCCGACGATCCGTTCACCGGGCAACGGGTGACAGCAGTGCGCGTAGTGCACCGCCATGCCGGGGATCAGCCCGCGGATCGGGACCGCGTGGTCGCGCCGGCCGCCCTTGCTCTTGGGCCGCTGCTGGATCGGGACGATCTTGCGGTCCTTGTCGCTCTCCTTCGCGCCCGGGAAGACCGCATGCACGACCTCGCGCGCGGTGATGTCACCGCGCCCGACGTAGACGTAGATGTCGCCGACGTTCTCCGCCTTGAAGCGCTTCTGCACGCCGGCGACGGCCTTCTCGGTGAAGTCGTAGCCCTCCTGCCGGAACGCCTTCTGCAGCATCTGCCGGCCAAGCTCGTGGTACTGCTCGCGCTCCTTCTGGCGGACGAACCGGCGGATCCGCGCGCGCGCCTTGCCGGTGACGACGAACTTTTCCCAGTCCGGCGAGGGCGTCTGCGCCTTGGAGGTGACGATCTCCACCTGGTCGCCGTTCTTAAGCGGCGTCTTCAGCGGCACCATCCGCCCGTCGACCTTGGCGCCGACGCAGGTGTCCCCGACCTCCGAGTGGACCGCGTAGGCGAAGTCGACCGGCGTGGAGTTGCGCGGCAGGGCGATCAGGTCACCCTTGGGGGTGAAGCAGAACACCTGGTCCTGGAACATCTCCATCTTGGTGTGTTCCAGGAACTCCTCCGGGTTGGAGGCGTGCTCCAGGATGTCGAGCAATTCGCGCACCCAGCGATACTGCCGGCCGTCGACCGACCGGCCCTGCCCGATCGCCTCGGAATCCAATTCGGCGTCGGGCTGCTTGTAGAGCCAGTGCGCGGCGACACCGTACTCCGCGACCTCGTGCATCTCGCGGGTGCGGATCTGCACCTCGATGCGCTGACGCTGCGGGCCGATCAGGCCGGTGTGGAGCGAGCGGTAGCCGTTCGGCTTGGGCGTCGAGATATAGTCCTTGAACCGCCCGGGCACGACCGGGTAGCGGGCGTGCAGCACGCCCAGGGCGTGGTAGCACTCCGGCACCGTCTCGACGATCACCCGGTAGGCCATGATGTCGGACAGCTGCTCGAAGCCGACGTTCTTGACCTGCATCTTGCGCCAGATCGAATAGGGCGTCTTGGTACGCCCGCGCACGGTCGCCTTCAGACCCTCGCCGTCGAGCGCGTACTGCAGTTCCTGGGAGACCCGTGTCTCCAGATCGCCGCCGCGCTGGCGCAGGAATTCCAGGCGCTTGACGATCGACTCGCGCGCTTCCGGGTTGAGCTCGCGGAACGCCAGGTCCTCCAACTCGTCCTTGAACGACTGCATGCCGATCCGCTCGGCGAGCGGGGCGTAGATCTCCATCGTTTCGCGCGCGATCCGCTTGCGCTTTTCCGGATCGCGCATGTAGTGCAGCGTCTGCATGTTGTGCAGCCGGTCGGCCAGCTTGACCAGCAGCACCCGGATGTCCTCGGACATCGCGAGCACGAGCTTGCGGAAGTTTTCCGCGTGCTTGCTCTGCTCGCTCTGCAGTTCCAGGCGCGACAGCTTGGTCACGCCGTCGACCAGCCGGGCGACGTCCTTGCCGAACAGCTGCTCGATGTCGTCGATCGAGGTGTCGGTGTCCTCGACCGTGTCGTGCAATAGCGCGGTCATGATCGACGCGCCGTCCAGCTTCAGGCCGGTCAGGATGCCGGCGACTTCCAGCGGGTGGGAAAAGTACGGGTCGCCGGACGCGCGGGTCTGCGCGCCGTGCGCCTTCATGGAGAAGACATAGGCGCGGTTCAGCGCGTCCTCGTCGACGTTGGCGTCGTAGGACTTGACCGTCTCCACCAGTTCGAATTGGCGCATCATCGAAGGTGCGTCCGCGCTGCGGCGTGGTCGCGTGGCCGGGGTGCCGCGTGGTCCCGGCCGTCGTCGCGTTCGGGTTCCGCTGGTAGTCCTAATGTACGGGCGATGGCCACACGCTCCAAGCCGTGCACGCCGTGACCAACGGCCGCTATCCCCCGGCCGTCCACGAAAAAGGGCTCCGCAGCGGTGCCGCGAAGCCCATGGCGTGTCCCGCCGTCAGCCGTGCGCGTCTGCCGTGCCGGCGACGCGCAGGTCGGCGCGGGCGGCGGCGCTGGACGCTACGCCTGCTGGTCGTCGACCGGGTCCGCGCCGGCGTCGTTCTCAGCCTCCTGCTCGCGCATTTCCTCGAGCGACACGCCCTCGCCTTCGGACTCTCCGCCGTCGCCCGGTGCGCCCGCGCCCTCGGAGGCGGATTCGGCGCCGGCCGGCCGCAGGTCCTCGGCCATCTGCGCACTCGCCTCGAGTTCGCCCTCCAGCGCATCGAACTCGGGCACGTCCTCGTCCTGATCCTCGCGCGCGGCGTATTTCTGCTGGCTCTGGATCAGGCTGTCCTCAAGCTCGTCCAGGCCGATCGTGCCGTCGGCGATCTCGCGCAACGAGACCACGGGGTTCTTGTCGCGGTCACGGTCGACCGTCAGCTGCGAGCCCGCGGAAATGTTGCGCGCCCGTTGGGCGGCCATCATCACCAGCTGGAAGCGGTTGGGAATGCGGATAATGCAGTCTTCGACGGTCACGCGCGCCATGGCGTCGCTGTCTCCTGGACCAGGATGTTCGGAAAAGCTCGTGCGCGGGTTATAGGCGGCGCGCCCGCGTGTTTCAAGACTCCGGCGGCTCGCCGTCCGCCGCCCGGCGGCAGGTCTGCCCGGGCGGCAGGGCCGCGAGCAGCGCATCGATGTGCGTTCCGCTGCGCGGATCACGCCAGTCCGGCGCGACTTCCTTGAGCGGCATCAGCACGAACGCCCGCGCGTGCAGCCGCGGGTGCGGCAGGACCGGCCAGTCGTCGGGGGCACTGACGCGGCCGCCGGCATCGATCAGGTCCAGGTCGACCGCGCGCGGCGCGTTGCGCACCGACCGCACCCGCCCGAGCGCGGCCTCCAACGCGTGCAGCGTCTCCAGCAGCCACGCGGGCTCCAGCACGTCGTCCAGGCGGACGACGGCGTTGATGAACCACGGTTGATCGCTCGCCGGCACGGGCGCGCTCGCGTACCAGCTGGAGCGTGCGCCGACCGTGAGCCCGCGCTGGCGCAACTGCGCGATCGCCGCGTGCAGCGTGGCCCGCGGCGGCCCGAACCGGTCGGACGGCAGATTGGCGCCGAGCGCGACATACGACATCATCGTGAACGTGTCCGACTGAAGCTTGCCTGTGTCTTGCGTGGCATGGCCAATCCAGCTAGGCAGTCAAGTGGAGGTGCCGCATTGACGCACCCGACTGGGACTCCGTCCGCGTAGCGCGCCGGGCGTGTTCGTGAAAACCCCTTGCTGCTTGAGGATTCTTCGATGCACTTTTATCAATCAGAACGTACCGCACTGTTTATCGATGGCGCCAATCTGTACCAGACCGCCCGGGCGCTAGGGTTCGACATCGATTACCGGCGGCTGTTGGAATTGTTTGCCAACGAAAGCCGGCTGGTGCGCGCGTTCTACTACACCGCGCTGGTCGAGGATCAGGAATACTCCCCGATCCGCCCACTGGTCGATTGGCTCGACTACAACGGCTACACGATGGTGACCAAGCCGACCAAGGAGTTCACGGACTCATCGGGCCGGCGCAAGACCAAGGGCAATATGGATATCGAGCTTGCGATCGACATGCTCGAGATCTCCAATTACCTCGACCATGTCGTGCTGTTTTCCGGCGACGGCGACTTCCGCCGTCTGGTCGAGGCCGTCCAGCGCAAGGCGGTGCGGACCACGATCGTCTCCACCATCCGGACCTCGCCGCCGATGATCGCGGACGAGCTGCGGCGCGCGGCGGACACCTTCATCGACCTGGAGACCCTGCGCCAGGACATCGAGCGGATCCACACCTCCCCGCCCGACGAGCGGCGCCGCAACCGGCCGCCGCGCGACACCGGCGACGCGCCGGCGGGCGATGATGACGATTACAACCGCTGACCCGCGCCGCAGCGCCGACATGACCGCCGTCCAGCCGCCGGAGCCCCCGGCCGATTGCCAGCGCTGCCCGCGTTTGGCCGATTTCCGCGCCCACAATCGCGCACGGCATCCCGACTTCCTGAACGCGCCGGTGCCGTCGTTCGGCGGCCTGGACGCGCAGCTGCTGGTGGTCGGTCTGGCCCCGGGCCTGAAGGGGGCGAACCGGACCGGCCGGCCGTTCACCGGCGACTGGGCGGGCGACCTGCTGTACCCGACGCTGGTCGATGTCGGGTTCGCGCGCGGGACATTCCGCGCCGACCCGGGCGACGGGCTGGAGCTGATCGACTGCCGGATCACCAACGCGGTCAAGTGCGTGCCGCCGGAAAACAAGCCGACGACGGAGGAGATCAAGACCTGCCGGGCAGCTTTCCTGGAGGGTGAGATCGCCGCGATGGGCCACCTGCGCGCGGTGCTGGCGCTGGGCAAGATCGCCCACGACACCCTGCTGGTGGCCCGCGGCCTGCGGCAGAGCCATTACCGTTTTGCCCACGGCGCCTGGCACGCCCTGCCCGACGGACTGATCCTGGCGGACAGCTACCACTGCTCGCGCTATAACACCAACACCGGGCGCCTGACGCCGGCGATGTTCCAGGAGGTGCTGGGCCGGCTGGCGCGCGAGCTCGCTTAGGGCAAGAGGCTGAAAGGCGGAATCCCTCTTCAGCTGAATCTTGCTCTCTCTTCTTCGCTATGGGTCGGCCGTGCCGAACGCCTTGTGCCGTACCGTGGAGCCGACCGGGATGTCGAGCCGGTCTGTCGTGCCGCCCCGCAACTCCAGCACGGCCTTGACCCGCTGACCGGCGGAGATCGGGCGCCTGGACCGCGGCACCGTGCGCTCGGCGATGTGCACCACCTCCCCGTCCGGCTTGATGAACAGCATGTCGAGCGGGATGTAGGTGTTGGCCATCCACATCGAGTGCAGGCCGATCCGGTCGTACAGGAACAGCATGCCGTGGTCGGCCGCCATCTCCCGCCGGTACATCAGGCCGCGGGCGCGCTGCGCGTCGTTGAGCGCAAGCTCGACCGTGAATTCGTGCACCTCGCCGGATGGAGTCTCGATGGCGAGTTTGTCGGTTTCGAACGTCACAGCCGACACGGGCGCGGTCAGCGCGAATAGCGCGGCGGCGGCAAAGGCGATGGCGCGCAGCACGGGCGTCTCCTCGGTGATATCGGCCGGTTGCTCACGCCGCCAGCGCGGTGGCGACGGCGTCGCGCACGGCCTGTCGCAGCGGCCCGCGCCGGGGCGGATCCGCGAGCGCGGTGAACCAGGACTCGGGCGGGTTCCGGCCCCGACTATGCCGCCAAGAAAGGCCGCGCAAAACCGCTTCGGCCGCCGGTGTCACGCGGTCGGGGATTGGGTAGCCGTTCAGCACCGCCCAGAAGCCGGCCCAGGTACGCCCGACCGACCAGGGATTGTAGCCGCCGCCACCCAGCATCAGCGTGCGCGGCGCGAGATCCATGACCGAGCGCACGACCCGCCACAGGGCGGCGTTCGACAGCCCGAGCCGGCTCAACGGATCGTCGGCGCAGGCGTCCGAGCCGCCCTGGATGACGATCGCCTCCGGTTCGAACCCGTCGATCAGCGGCAGGATCGCGGCTTCCAGCACGAACGCCATCTCATCGTCGTTGAAGTCCGGCGGCACCGGGATGTTGCGCGCCGATCCGCCCGCCGTGTCACCAGCGGACCCAGCGACCCGGCCGTCCGCGGTCGCGGCCATCGGCCAGCGGCCGTCCTCGTGGACCGAGATCATCAGGACGCGCGGGTCGCCGTGCAAGGCGTCCTGCACCCCGTCGGCGTGGTGCGCGTCGGTGTCGAGGTAGAGCACCCGCGTCAGCCCGCCGTCGAGCAGCGTCAGCAGCGCCAGTACGGGATCGTTGAAGTAGCAGAAGCCGCTCGCCCGGTCTGGGCGGCCATGGTGCGTGCCGCCGGCCGGGTTGTGCACCTTGCCGGCGCCCGCCAGCAGCATTCGCGCGGCCAGGATCGAGCCGCCCGCGGCCGTGGCGGGCCGGCGGAACACTTCCGGAAACACCGGGTTGCCGCGCGCGCCCAGGTCGTGACGCACACGCACATCCTCGCTCGCCCGCTGGGTGAGCTCGGCGGCCTGGACCGCGGCGATGTAGCCGGGATCGTGAAAGCGCGCCAGCTGCGCCGGCGTCGCCCGCGGACTTTCGTGGTAAACCGCGTCCGGCAGCCAGCCCATCGCCCGGCACAGGTCGATGCAGGTCGACACCCGCGGGATCGACAGCGGATGCTTCGCGCCGTAGCTCGAATGGCGATAGATTTCGCTGCCGATGAAACGCGGCGCGGCGGCCTCTTGTCCGGCGGGCTTCGGGGCGACAGGTTGGAGCGGTGACGCGTCGTGCATGGCGGTCATGATGGTAAGGCCTGCGCACCGCGCGGCAAGCCGAACCGGCCTCACCGGGGGAGCCGCGATCCCGTAAGCGGCTGAGAGGTCCCGACCGGGCGGGACGACCCCTTCGAACCTGATCCGGTTAGCACCGGCGTAGGGAGCGTGCGTTGACCCAGTCCGACCAGCCGGCGGGCGCCCATGGCGGTGCCCGCGTCTATCGTTTTCCCAAGAGCCGCACGGCCGCGGCCGGGGCGTCTGAGGCGCCCGGCATTTGCGTGCGCGGCGCCCACCTTGCGTTCGACGGCGTGCAGCTGTTCGACCGGCTCGATCTCGACCTGCGCGGCGGCGAGATCACCTGCCTGCTCGGCCCGAGCGGCGTCGGCAAGACCAGCCTGCTGCGTCTGATCGCGGGCCTGGCGGAGGCCGCGGGCGGGCGCGTCGGCGACGATCAAGGTCAGCCGCTGCAGGGCCGGATCGCCTACATGGCCCAGCAGGACCTGCTGCTGCCGTGGCTGTCGGCGCGCGCCAACCTGCTGCTCGGCCCCCGCCTGCGCGGCGAAACCGTCAGCGGCGCGATGCGCGCGCGGGCGGACGATCTGTTGCAGCGCGTCGGCCTCGCCGAGGCCGCCGACGCGCGACCCGGCGCGCTCTCCGGCGGCATGCGCCAGCGGGTGGCGTTGGCGCGCACGCTGATGGAGGATCGTCCGGTCGTCCTGATGGACGAGCCGTTCGCCGGACTCGACGCGATCACCCGGTACGAACTGCAGGCGCTCGCCGCCGACCTGCTGTCCGGGCGGACGGTGCTGCTGGTCACCCACGATCCGCTGGAGGCGCTGCGCCTGGGCCACAGCATCCGGGTGTTGGCCGGGCGTCCGGCGCGGCTGGACGACAGCGTGGCCGCGCCGCCCGGCGCTCCGCCGCGCCCGGCGGATCAGGTCGCCGACCGTCAGGGCGCGCTGCTCGACCGGCTGGCGGCGGCGAAACGCGCGCAGCGGGAAGCCGGCGATGCCTGAAGCCGTCCGCCGCGTTCTGCGGCCGTTCGCGATCCTGGCCGGGCTGCTGGCGATCTGGCAGGCGGTGCAGTGGGCGAGCCAGGCGCCCGCCTACATCCTACCGGGCCCGCTCGCGGTCGGGGAAGCGCTGCTGAGCCGTTGGCCGCAGCTGGCGAACCACGCCTGGGTCACGTTTACGGAGATTTTGCTCGGTCTGGGTCTGGGGCTGCTGCTGGGGACGGTCAGCGCGCTTGCGATCGCGAGCTTCCGGCCGATACGCCGCTGGCTGCTGCCGGTGCTGGTGGTCAGCCAGGCGATCCCGGTGTTCGCGCTGGCGCCGATCCTGGTCGTCTGGCTCGGCTACGGCATGGCGAGCAAGGTCGTGATGGCGACCTTGATCATCTATTTTCCGGTCACCAGCGCCTTCTTCGACGGCCTGCGCCGGACCGAACCGGGCTGGCTCGACCTCGCCCGGACGATGGGCGGAAAGCGCGCGCGTATCCTCTGGCACCTGCGGGTGCCGGCCGCCCTGCCCGCGCTCGGCTCCGGGCTGCGCGTGGCGACGGCGGTGGCGCCGATCGGCGCGGTCGTCGGCGAATGGGTCGGGTCCAGCGCCGGCCTCGGCTACCTGATGCTGCACGCGAACGCGCGCATGCAGGTCGACCTCATGTTCGCCGCGCTGTTCGTGCTCGCGGTGTTCGCCGTCGGCCTGTACTTCACGGTCGACCGCCTGGTCAGCCGTGCCGTGCCCTGGCAGGCGGAAGAGCGGTAGCGCCTCAGCTCCGGCGCCCCGGCTCGTGCGGGGCGTCGTCGGGCAGCCGGCCGGCGAGCGCGCGGGTGTCGCGGTCGTACTTGCCCTGCAGCTCGTCCAGCTTGGTGCCGCGCCACAGCGGCACGCCGGAGATGTAGGACGCCCGGCCGAGCAGGTGTGCGGCGACCGGCGTCGTGGCGATCAGGAACAGCACCGCCGCCACCGCGCGCAGCACCACGTCGAGCTCGTCCGCCTGCACCGCGACCGCCAGCAGCAGCAGGCCGGAGCCGAGCGTGCCGGCCTTGGTCGCCGCGTGCATGCGCACGTAGACGTCGGGCATCCGCAAAATTCCGATCGCGGCCACGAACACGAAGAACGAGCCGATCAGGATCAGCACGCCGGCGACGATCTCGCTCACACCATGCATGGTTCAGCGCTCCTTCGACCGGTCCATCGTGTCGTAGCCGTGGTCCAGCTCGCGTCCGCGCGTCTCGATCAGGCGGGCGAAGAACACGGTCGCCAGGAACGCGACCAACCCCAGCGCCAGCGCGATCTCGAGATACAGGACGTCGCCGGTGGCGATCACGCGCAGCCCGATCACGCCCATCGCCAGCACCGTCAGCAGGTCCAGCGCGACCACCCGGTCGGCCAGGCTCGGCCCCTTGATCAGGCGCACGAAGGTCAGCAGCAGCGAAACGCCGATCAGCACCACGGCAACCGCGACCGCGCCGTCCAGAAAGCTGGTGACTTCGCTGAACGGGTTCATTGCAGCGCCTTTCGGATCGGATCCTCGAAGGTTTCCTTCATGTCGCGCTTCTCTGCCTCGGCCTCCTCGGTGTCCATGGCGTGGACGTAGAGGGTGCCGCGGTCGTCCGAGACGTCGAGCGACAGCGTGCCGGGGGTGAGCGAGATCAGGTTGGCGAACAGGGTCACGCCCAGGTCGTGCTTGACGTCCAGCGGCACCGCCAGGATCGCCGAGCGGAACTTGAGCCCAGGGGTCAGCACCAGCATCGCCACGGTGGTGGCTGAGGCGATCAGTTCCCAGACGAATATCAGCATCAGCCGCAGGATCCGCCACGGCCGCCGAAAGTAGGTGTCGTCGCCCCACATCTTCCAGGGCAGCCACAGCGCCAGGTACGCCAGCACGAAGCCGACCGTGAGGTTGAGCAGCGAGAACGCGCCGGTGGTCAGCGACCAGGCGAGCGCGAGCACCACGTTCAGCGCGAACACGTTGAGCTGGGCCGTGCGCGGCACCTCGACGGTCTCGGCGTCGCTCACGGCGTTCTGCTGCGGTGGATTATGGCTCATGCGCCCTCCCCGCCCAGCACTGTGGAGATGTAAGGCTGGTGGTTGATCAACTCGTCCGCCGCCCGCTCCGACAGGGTCAGGAGCGGCTGGGCGTACAATCCGATCAGCAGCGTCGCAAGCGCGAGCACGGCGACCGGCAGCAGCGTCAGCCGCTGCTCGCCGCGGCTCATCTCGCCGGTCTCCAGGATCCCGGGGCCGGCGGCGGCCACGACGTGGTCCGGCTGCGCTTTCCAGAACGCGAGCGCCCACACCTTGGCCATCGAGTAGAGCGTCAACAGCCCGGTCACCAGCGCGGCCGCGGCGACGATATAGGCATCCGTCGCGAGCGCGGCCTTAACCAGGATCACCTTCGGCCAGAAGCCGGACAAGGGCGGCACGCCGGCAAGCGACATCGCGACGAAGAAGAACAGCAGCGCGATCCAGGGGTGCTTCAGATACAGCCCGCCCAGGTCGTTCAGCCCGGGCGCGCCGGCGAGCCGCTGAGCCACGCCCGCGACCATGAACAGCGCGGACATCACGATGATGTGGTGGACCGTGTAGTACAGCGCCCCGGCGAGGCCGAGCGCGGTGCCCAGGCCAACGCCGATCAGGATGAAGCCGATCCCGCTCACCAGGTTGAACGACAACACCCGGCGCACGTCGTCCTGCGCGATCGCGCCCAGTACGCCCACAAGCATGGTGGCGATGCCGGCGACCAGCAGCACGGCATAGGTGAACTCATGGGTTGGCGTGAACACCAGCGAGAACACCCGGATCAGCGCGTAGACGCCGACCTTGGTCAACAGCGCCGCGAACACCGCGGAGATCGCTGCAGCCGGCGTGTGGTAGCTGGCCGGCAGCCAGAAGTAGAGCGGGAACACCGCGGCCTTCATCGCGAAGGCGAGCAGGAACAGCGCCGCGATCGCCGTCAGCAGCCCCTGATCCGGGTGTCCCGGCACCACCTGCGCCAAGTCCGCCAGGTTGAGCGTGCCGGTCGCGCCGTACAGCAGGCCGATCGCCATCAGCAGCAGCGTGGTGGCGATCAGGTTGAGCAGCACGTACTTGACGCCGCCGTCGATCTGCTCGCGCTCGCCGCCGAGCGTGATCAACCCGAACGAGGCGATCACCATGACCTCGAACCAGACATACATGTTGAAGATGTCGCCGGTCATGAACGCGCCGCCCACGCCGGCGAGCAGCGCCTGGAACAGCGGGTGGAAACCGTTGCTTTCCCGGACGTGCCCGATGTCGCCCAGGGCGTAGACCGCGACTCCGAGTCCGATCAGCGCGGTCAGCGCCGCCATCGTGACCGACAGCGTGTCGGCGACGAAGGTGATGCCGAACGGCGCCGGCCAGTCGCCGGCCTGGACCGAGACGATGCCACCGGTCCAGACCTCCCGGAACAGCGCGAGGATACCGGCCGCGAGCACCGCGGTGCCCAGCAGCGACAGCGTGCGCTGCACGTCCGGACGGGTCCAGAAGATCAGGCACAGCGCGGCCGTCAGGATCGGGATCAGGACCGGCCAGAACAGCAGCCAGGCGATCATTCCGCGACCTCCGGCAGGCGCGCGGGATCACGGTCGGCCTGGCGCCCGGCCGCTCCGCTGGGCACCTGCTGACCCGGATAGGGCGGCTCCGCCAGGCGCATCGCATCGACGTCGACCGTGCGCATGGTGGCGAAGGCGCGGTAGCTCAGCACCAGCGCGAAGGCGAGCAGCGAGAAGCCGATCACGATCGCGGTGAGGATCAGCGCCTGCGGCAGCGGGTTGGCGATCACGCCCTCGGGCACGGCCACGTTCTCCGGCACGATCGGCGGCGCATCGCGGGTGACCCGGCCGCTGGTGAAGATCAGCAGGTTGGCGGCGTTCGACAGGATCGACACGCCCAGCATGATCCGGATCAGGTCGCGCGCCAGGATCAGGAAGACCGCACAGGCGACCAGGATGCCGACCGCGATGGCGAGGATGCTTTCCATGTCAGTCGCGCGCCTCCTCGAGCTCGAGCGCGATGGTGGTGAGGGCGCCCACGACGACCAGGTAGACCCCGATGTCGAACAACAGCGGCGTCGACAGCGCGACCTTCGCCTCGATCCCGAGCTTGGGGAAGTACCACAGGCCGGTCAGGAACGGCTGGCCCTGAATGCCCGACAGCACGCCCGACAGCGCGGCGAAGAACAGGCCCGCCCCGGCGACCGACAGGCCGGAGACGCGCAGACCGTGGCGCGCCCAGCTGCTGCCGAAGGCGACCGAATAGAGGATGATCCCGCTGGCCGCGATCAGCCCGCCGATGAACCCGCCGCCCGGCTCGTTGTGGCCCCGGTACAGGATGTAGATCGAGAACATCAGGATCAGGCTGGTCAATATCCGGGTGGCGGTATGCAGGATGACCGAGTTCACGCGTCACCTCCCGGGCTCTCGGCCGCGGCCGTGCGATGCGCCGGCTGAAGCTGCGCGCGCGCGGCCTTGCGCCGCGACAGCGCCAGGCGCACCAAGCCGAAGCAGGACAGGCCGGCGATCGTCACCACGAAGATCTCGCCCAGCGTGTCCAGCGCACGGAAGTCGACCAGGATAACGTTGACGATGTTGTGGCCGTGGGCGAGGGGCACCGAGTTTTCGATGAAGTACTCGCTGAGCCGCAGATCGAGCGGGCCCTGCACGGTCGTCAGCAGCACCAGGCTGATCGACGCGCCGACCGCGATCGCGATCGCGGCGTCGCGCAGCCGCCCCGCCCGGGCGCGGAAGGCGCTCACCTCCAGCGGTACGCGCATCAGCACCAGCACCAGGATCACGACCGTCAGCGTCTCCACCATGAACTGCGTGAACGCGAGGTCGGGGGCTGAGAACACCAGGAACAACAGCGCCACCGCATAGCCCACCACCCCGATCGCGGCGACCGCGGCGACCCGGCTGTAGACGATCGTCGCCACGACCGCGCCGCCGATCAGCAGCGCGAGCGCGATCACTTCGGTCAGATAGACGGTCGGGACCCGGAACTGGGTCGGCAGCCCGCCGACGGCGAACAGGGTCGCCAGCATGAACGCGGCGACCACGACGAAGGTCGCCATCAGGTAATGGCGCAGGTAGCCGGTCTGCTGCACCCGGGTGGCGGCGTAGGCGAGGCGCTCCAGGCCGGAAACCGCCTGGTCGTAGCCGCGATCCGGGCCCCAGCCGATCGCCTTCAGGATCGCGGCGATACCGGCGCGCATCTGCGGCCAGAACGCGAAGCCGAGCGCGCCCAGCGCGAGCGTGACGATGGAGAGGATCAGCGGCGGCTTGATGCCGTGCCAGAGGTACAGGCCCGCCGCCTGCTCCGCGACCGGCAGGCCGTTCAGGCTGGCCATCACCGGGGCCGCGACGAACTCGGAGGTGAGCGGAAAGCCGACGCCGCAGATCACCCCGAGCGCGGCCAGGACAATCGGGCCGATCAGCATCGACGGCGGCGCCTCATGCGGGTGGTGGGGGGTCGGCTTGTGCGCGCTCAGGAACGGGCGCAGGCCGACGATCCCGGCGGCAACCACGTTGAAGGCGTTGCCCAGCACGGCCGCGGCGGTGACCAGGATCAGCGCCGTCGCGCCGATGTGCAGGGTCGCCTCGTACATCACCTCCTTGGCGATGAACCCAACGAACGGAACGATCCCCGCCATCGACAGGCCGAGCAGCACGGCGACCGCAAAGGTCGCCGGCATCGGCCGCGCCAGCCCGCCCAGGCTCAGCGCGTCGCGCGTGCCGGTGCCGTGGTCGATCGACCCGGCGACCATGAACAGTCCACCCTTGTAGAAGGCGTGGGTGATCAGGAACAGCGCCATCGCCTTGAAGGCGTACTCGCCGCCCAGCCCGATCAGCATGGTGAGCGTGCCGAGGGCCGCCACGGTCGTATAGGCGAGCACCAGCTTCAGGTCGCTCTGGCGCATCGCCAGGAAGCCGCCGACCAGCATGGTGGCCGCGCCGAAGATCACCAGCGCGTAGAACCACAACTCGGTCCCGCCGAGCCCGGGCGACATCCGTGCCAGCAGGTAGACGCCGGCCTTCACCATGGTCGAGGAGTGCAGGTAGGCGCTGACCGGTGTCGGCGCTTCCATCGCGTTGGGCAGCCAGAAATGCAGCGGGAACTGCGCCGACTTGGAGAACGCGCCCAGCAGCACCAGGATCGTCATCGGCACGTAGAGCGCCGAGGAGGTCAGCACCTCCGGGTTGCTCAGGATCTCCGACAGCTCACTGGTGCCGGCCACCGAGGCCATGATCAGCAGACCCGCCAGCAACGCCAGCCCGCCGCCGCCGGTGACCACCAGCGCCTGCAGCGCCGCCCGGCGCGACCTCGGCGCGGTGTGGTTGAAGCCGATCAGCAGGAACGAGGTGATCGACGTCAGCTCCCAGAAGACGAACAGCGTGATCACGTTGTCCGCCAGCACGAGCCCGAGCATCGAGCCCATGAACGAGAGCAGATAGAGGAAGAACCGGCCGAGCTGCTGGTGCCCGTGCAGATAGCCGCCGGTGTAGAGCACGATGAACGTGCCGATCCCGGTGATCAGCAGGGCGAAGATCAGGCTCAGCCCGTCGAGGTAGAACGAAAGCGCGACGTCCAGACCAGGCACCCACTCGCTGGCGACGCGCACGCTTTCGCCGGCCGCGATCACCGGCAGGAATTGCGCGAAGTAGGCGAACAGCGCGGCCGGCAGGACGGCCAGCAGCCAGTGCACGCGCGCGCCCACGGCCCGTGTCAACCAGGGTGCCAGCGCACCCAATACGAACCCGGATATGACAGCAGATGACATCATGATCGGCGGACGGCCGCGCCCTTCGGTCCGTTGTCGTTATGTCGTCGGCGGACTGTCGTGCCCCCTGGCGCCCGCAACGTACTGACCGCCGCGACATGCACGCAAGTGATTCCGGCCACGCGTCCAGCGCAGGGCGGCCGCCCGACGGTTGCAGCCGTGGCGCGGCGGCTTTCCGGTCCGGTTGGGCGCGCCTGGATCGAAAATATGCTTTCCCGATCAGTTTAAACTTGTAATGCGTTAAGTTATCAGCTGGCCTAGGGTCGCTTGCATACTGGAGCATTCGAAATTGGAAGGTCGCCGATCGTTTGGGCGGCTTCTGATCTGGGAGAGTTGGGACGGTGCCATTGGACCACCGCGAGCCGCCGATCGTCGTCACGGGCGGCCTAGCTTGGTGTATCGCCGCCGGGACGCACGTGTTCGAGCAGATGCAGTTGCCGGGCGAGGTCGTCGCCGCCGACACGCCGGCCGCGGTGGCCGAGCGTCTGCACGCCGATCCGGGCGCCGCCGTCGTCTATGTCTGCGGCGCCGCGACGCCGCGCCACTTCCACGGTCTCGAACGACTGCGCGGCGAGCATCCGCACGCCCACCTGATCGCGGCCAGTCCCGAACCCGACATGAGCGTTGCCCAGCATGCGCGCGCACTTGGCCTGCTCGGCTACACCCATTTCGACGCCGCGCCGGAAGCGACCGCCGATGTGATCCAGCGGGTGCGCGCGGGTGAGCGGGCGTTCATGCCGGCCGACCAGCCGCCGTCGAGCCAGCCGCCGCGCCTGGCGGATCCGGACCTGGAGCGCCGGGTGCAGCGCCTGACCCGGCGTGAACGGCAGGTCATGGAACTGCTCGGCCAGGGCTTCGCCAACCGGGACATCGCCGAGGCGCTGGGCCTGCGCGAAGGCACCATCCGGATCTACGTCCACCGGGTCATCCGCCAGCTCGGCATGCGCAACCGGGTCGATGTGGCGCTCTGCGCAAGCCGGATGAACAAACCCGCGTAACCGCTTCCCCGATCGGGATTTCGCTTCCCCGCCGCCACGCGCTTCCCAAGCCGTGAACCGGCGTTCGGTTGCGTCGGGGCCGGCACGGCAGTAAGCTCGCGCCATGCTGGTCCGTTCCCGATGCCATTGGCCGGCATCGCGTTTGAGCCGACGGAGCCGCTGGTGGGCACCCACAAATAACAGCGACGGAGCGTAAAAAGCCGTCCCGCGCCCGCCACACGCGAAAACGAACCTGGGGAGGTTCACGATATGAGCGCTTTCCGCAAGCTAACCGCCGGGCTTGCCGGCCTGGCCGCCTGTGCGGTCGCGGTCCCCGCCACGGCGGCCGACGACACGCAATTCGACGGCACCATCACGCTGGGCGCCGCGATCTCGCTCACCGGCAAATACTCGACCAACGGCGGCCACACCAAGAAGGGCTACGACATGGCCGTCGACCGGATCAACTCGATGGGCGGCGTCGAGGTCGGCGACAAGACCTACAAGCTCGAGGTCAAGTACTACGACGACGAGTCCACGCCGGCGCGCGGCGCGCAGCTCGCCGAGCGGCTGATCCAGCAGGACGACGTGAAGTTCGTGCTCGGCCCCTACTCCTCCGGCATGACCAAGGCGATCGCCCCGGTCACGGAGGAACACGGCGTGCCCATGGTGGAGGCGAACGGTGCCTCCCGCTCGCTGTTCACGCAGGGCTACGACTACCTGTTCGCCGTGCTCTCGACCTCCGAGCAGTACCTGGCGAGCGCGGTCGACCTGCGCGCGGAGCTGGCCAGGAAGGACGGCATGAAGCCGTCCAACATGACCATCGCCGGGGTGTTCGAGAACGACCCGTTCAGCCAGGACATCCGCGCGGGCGTGCTCGCCGACGCCAAGGAATACGGCATGGAGATGGTGGTCGACGACAAGCTCCCGCCGGAGATCAACGACATGTCGTCGACCCTGATCAAGGTGAAGGCCACAAAGCCGGACATGCTGGTGGTCTCCGGCCACTCCAAGGGCGCGGCGCTGGCGATCCGGCAGATGTCGGAGATGCGGGTCAACGTGCCCATGCTGGCGATGACTCACTGCGACAGCGCGCAGATCATCAAGAAGTTCGGCGACAAGGCCGAGTACACGCTGTGCGCCAGCCAGTGGGCGCCGTCGCTGAAGTACGCGGACAAGTACTTCGGCGAGGCCAGCCAGTTCGCCAAGGACTTCAAGAAACGCTACGGCTATGCCCCGCCCTACCAGTCGGCGGAGTCCGCGGCGGCGGTCCTGGTCTACAAGAACGCCTTCGAGCGCGCGGATAGCTTGAACAAGAAGGCCGTCCGCGACGCGCTGCAGAAGACCGACATGATGACCTTCTATGGGCCGATCAACTTCGACGACACCGGCAAGAACATCGCCAAGCCCATGGTCCTCTACCAGGTTCAGGACGGCGAATATAAGGTCGTCGCACCGACCAAGTACGCCAACGCGGACGTCCGTTACCCGATGCCCAAGTGGTCGGAGCGCTAAGCCCGAAGGTTCGGCGATGACCTCCGGCCCGGCCGCACCGCCGTCGTTGGCGCGGGGGTGCGGCCGGGCCGGTTCTCGTCCCGATCCGTTCACCGTCACGGCGTCCGTTGTGCCTGGGCTGCCGGCTCGAACAGGCCGCGTGCGCCCGTGCCACGGTGCCCCGACCGCCGGAAGCGAGCCATGGACAACATCCAACTGCTGATCGAGACGCCGCCGTTCGCCCTGCAGCTGGTGATCGAGGGGGTCCTGCTGGGCGGCATCTTCGCGCTCGCCGCCTACGGCATGGCGCTCGTCTGGGGCGTCATGAACATCATCAACATCGTCCAGGGCGAATGGGTGATGCTGGGCGGATTCATCGCCTTCGCGCTAGCGCAGTGGGGCGGCGTGCCCAGCCTATTCGGGATCCCGGTCGCGGCCGCCGCGCTGTTCGCGATCGGCTGGCTGGCCTACCACACGATCATCTTCCGGATCGTCGACCGGGACCTGTTCACCTCGATCCTGGCGACCTTCGGGCTGTCGATCCTGTTCCAGCAGCTGATGAACCAGATCTTCGGCGCCGACGTGCGCACGCTGGAGAGCGGCCTGGGCAGCTGGTACTTCTTCAACTCGATGGTCTCGATCAGCCAGACCAAGGTGCTGGGCTTCGTGCTGGCCGGGGTGATCGCGGTCGTGCTGACGATTTTCATGCGCTCCTCGCGGATGGGTCAGGCGATCCGCGCGACCGCGCAGAACGCCCGCGCCGCGCGGATCCTCGGGATCGACACCGACCGGGTCTACGCCTTCACCTACGGCCTGAACGCGGCCGTCTGCGGGGCCGCCGGGGCGATCGTGGTGATGGCCTTCACCATCCACCCCTACCAGGGCCTGATCTACACCGTGCGCTCGTTCACCATCGTGGTGATCGCGGGGCTGGGCAACCTGCCGGGCGTGATCGCCTCGGCCTTCGGCCTCGGCATCGCCGAGCAGTACGCCGGGTTTACGCTGGGGGCGGAATTCCAGAACGCCTTCGTCTTCCTGCTGCTGGTGGTGATCCTGGTGGCCCGCAACCTGAAGCTTCAGCGCAGGCGGGAGGTGCTGCGATGAGCGCCGCGCAACTTGCCACGGCCGCCGGGCCGAAAGCCCGCGTAGCGGGCGGCTATACCGCGCTGCTGATCGTCTCGCTGCTCGCGCCGCTGGTGTTTCCCGCGTACGTGACCCAGTTCGCGTTCCTCTGGGTGCTGGTCGTGATCGCGCTTTGCTGGAACGTGATGGGCGGCGAGATGGGCTACAACTCGTTCGGCAACATCGTGTTCTTCGGGGTCGGCATGTATGCCACCTCGGTCGTGCAGGTCGGCCTGTACGGCGACGTCGGCGCCTACACCGCCGCCAAGGGCGGGCTCGCGCTGGACCTGACGGTGACGCAGTACTTCGTCGGCTTGGGCGTGGGCATGTTCGCGGGCGCGCTGCTGGCGGTCGCGCTCGCGGGTATCCTGGGTCTGGGCATGCTGGGCCTGCGCGGGCACTACTTCGCGATCGGCACGCTCGGCCTGGGCATCGCCGCGGCGGAGCTGGCCGCCGGCTGGGACTGGATCGGGGCGGGGTCGGGCATGGTGCCGCCCAACTATCCGGACGCCGCCGGGATCGACCGGACCACGGTGTTCTACTATCTCGCCTTCATCCTGGCGGTCGCGACCTTCTTCACCCTCAAGCGGCTGCGCCGGGGGCGCTTCGGCCTGGCCATCAACGCCATCCGCGACGACGAGGACAAGGCCGAGGCGATGGGTCTGCACACCACCCGCTACAAGACGGTGGCGTGGTGCGTCAGCGCCTTCTTCACCGCCTTCGCTGGCGGCATCGTGGGCAACATCGTTGGCTTCATCGACCCCCGCACGGTCGCCTTCGCCGGCGTCACCTACGGCGTCTGGATGGTCCTGATGACGGTGCTGGGCGGCAAGGGCACGCTCTGGGGCCCGGTCGTGGGCGCGGCCGTGTTCCACGTCACCCAGGAGCTGTTCTGGACCTACCTGCTGGGCTGGCAGCGGGTCGCGCTGGGCCTGCTGATCGTGCTGATCGTGGTGTTCTTCCCCAAGGGGATCGTCGGCTACATCCGCGACAAGTGGCCCGAGAAGTTCGGCTACACGGTCGACGAAAGCGCGACCGGGGCGGCCGCCGACCCCGCCCAGCAGGGAGGCACGCGATGAGCCCGCTGCTCGAGGTCAACAACGTCTCCAAGGCGTTTGGCGGCGTGCAGGCGAACCATGACATCTCCCTGCAGGTCGCCGACGGCGAGATCGCCGGCATCATCGGGCCGAACGGCTCGGGCAAGACGACGCTGTTCAACTCGATCGTGGGCGCCCACCCGATCGATCGGGGCTCGATCAAGTTCCGGGACGAGGAGCTGTCGCGCCTGCGCGTGCCGCACATCGCCCGGCGCGGGCTGCTGCGCACCTTCCAGCAGACCCGCATCTACAAGCAGATGACCTGCGTGGAGAACATGCTGATCTCCCGGCCGCACGCGAACGAGACGCTGGGCAGCATGCTCGCCGATTTCGACGAGGCGGACTACCGGGAAGCGGGCGAGCTGCTTGAGCTGGTCGGCCTGTACGCCAAGCGCAACCTGCAGGCGGGCGAACTGTCGTTCGGCCAGCAGAAGCTCTTGGAGTTCGCCATGGCGCTGATGAACAACCCCAAGATGCTGCTGCTCGACGAGCCCACCGCCGGGATCAACCCGACGCTGATCAACGGCCTCTTGGAGCGCCTGGTCTATGCCAACCGCGAGCTCGGCATCACGCTCCTGGTGATCGAGCACAACATGCGCGTGATCATGTCGCTGGCCCAGCGCATCTACTGCCTGGCGCACGGCCAGCTGCTGGCCGAAGGCGCGCCCGAGACGGTGCGTAACGACCCGCGGGTGATCGACGCCTACCTGGGCGGCCAGTAAGGGAGACCCACGATGGCGCAGCACAGCAGCGCCGAGCGCGCCGGGCTGACCAGCGCCCTGTCCGTCGACGAGGTCGCCCGGCAGGCCCAGCAGATGTCGGAGAACGCCCCCGACCGGGCGCGGCTGAACCAGCTCTGCCGCGGCGAGCCGCATCTGGAGGTCGCGGGGCTGACGGCCGGCTATGGCAAGATGGAGATCCTGCACGATTTCGATCTGTTGGTGGGATCGGGGCAGTCGCTCTGCCTGATCGGGCCGAACGGAGCCGGCAAGTCGACCGTCCTGCACTCCGTCTTCGGCTTCACCAACGTGTTCGACGGTCGGGTGAAGGTCCAGGGTGAGGACGTCACCCGTCTATCGCCGAAGGACAAGCTGGCGCGCGCGGGCATCGCCTATGTCCTGCAGGACAATTCGGTGTTCCCCGACCTCAGTGTCGAGGAAAACCTGCTGATGGGCGGTTACCTGCTGGACACCCGGAAGCAGGCCAAGCAGGCCGCCGAGCGGGTGTTCGAGAAGTACCCGCGCCTGGCCGACCGGAAGAACCAGCGCGCCGGCGTGCTGTCCGGCGGCGAACGGCGGCTGCTGGAGATCAGCCGGTCGCTGGTGATGGACCCGTCCGTGCTGCTGGTCGACGAGCCGTCGATTGGGCTGGAGCCGCGTTTCATCGAGATGGTCTTCGGCATCCTGGCCGACCTGAAGGAGACCGACCAGAAGACCATCCTGCTGGTCGAGCAGAACGCCAAGAAGGGCCTGGAGTTCGCCGACATCGGCTACGTCCTGGTTGCGGGCGAGCTCGCGATGGCGGGCCCGGGCACCGAACTGCTCGACGACGACGAGGTCGCCAAGCTGTTCCTGGGCGGCTGAAACGGGGGCGGCTGAAACGGGGGCGGCCGAGGGGGAATGCCCGCGCGCTTGCGCCGCACCGGGCTGTGCGCGTACAGCGGAACACGGTTAACCTGATACGCGACCCGGCTGCCGCGCCACGCGGTCGCGCCATCGCCGCGCGGGTTGCGCTGGGGTCGCATCACGCTGTTAGGAGATCTGCGCCATGGAACTGACCGGCGAATACACCATTCAGGCCGACCGTCAGAAGGTCTGGGAATCGCTCAACGACCCGGAAATCCTGAAACAGTGCATTCCGGGCTGCGAGGAGATCGAGCGGTCCGACGAAAACGAGTTCTCGGCCAAGGTGAAGGCCAAGGTGGGCCCGGTGAACTCGCGCTTCTCGGGCAAAGTGACGCTGTCCAACCTGAACCCGCCGGAGAGCTATACCATCTCCGGCGAGGGCAGCGGCGGCGCGGCCGGCTTCGCCAAGGGTGGCGCGGACGTCAAGCTGGAGGAGATCGACGCCAGCCAGACCAAGTTGTCCTACAAGGTCGACGCCCAGGTCGGCGGCAAGCTCGCCCAACTCGGCCAGCGGCTGATCCAGTCGACGGCGAATAAATACGCCAAGCAGTTCTTCGATAAGTTCGAGCAGGTGGTCGGCGAAGGCGCGGCCGCGGATGCCGCCGTGGCCGAGGGCGCGCAGAGCGCCCCCAGCGGCGGCACCGCCGAGGCCGGCGCCAGTAAGGCGGAATCCGACGCGGCGCACGCCGCCGCCCAGGCCGCCGGCACCTATCCCGAGACCGCCGGCGAAAACGCCCAGACCGCCCAGGCCGATCAACAGGCCCGAACCGAGGCGACCCAGAAGCAGCAGGGCAAGGACGTCGGCACCCGGGACGACAAGATGATCGTCCCCTACCCGGTTTGGGTCGTGGGCCTGATCGCGGTGGTGATCGCGCTGCTGGCGATCTTCGCGCTGTAGGCGCCCATCGGTAGGTGACGAGCAGTAGGCGCCCAGCAGGGGCGTTGGCGTATGATTTCGACTGGGAACGATGGGCGGCGGCCGCGCGCATGCGTGCGCTTGACCTGCAGTCGGGCGGCTCGCAAACTCTCAACTGGGCTAAACCGGTTCCCGGTCAGCGCACCGGGTAAGAAGCAACCTAATAACGCCGGCCTGCGGCGGTCCTCGCCGCGGTTCCGGCCGCGCCACATGAGGGAGGAACGTCATGCCCACCGTGACGATGACGGTGAACGGGCAGCAGGTCAGCCGCGACGTCGACCCGCGTACGCTGCTCGTGGATTTCATTCGCAACGAATTGCATCTGACCGGCACCCACGTCGGCTGCGACACCAGCCAGTGCGGCGCCTGCGTCGTCCATGTCGACGGCACCTCGCAAAAGGCCTGCACCATGCTGGCGATGCAGGCCGACGGGTGCGAGGTCGCCACGATCGAAGGGCTGGCCAAGAACGGCGAGCTTCACCCCATGCAGGCCGCGTTCAAGGAGCACCACGGGCTGCAGTGCGGTTTCTGCACCCCCGGCATGGTGATGAGCGCGGTCGATCTGGTGCAGCGCAACCCTGATCCGGACGAGCACGAGGTTCGGGAGTGGCTCGAGGGCAACATCTGCCGCTGCACCGGCTACCACAACATCGTCAAGGCGATTCAGCACGCCGCCAAGGAAATGAGGGGTTGAAGCCATGCCGGATACAGGTGCTCAGCGCGTCCTGCGCAAGGAAGACAACCGCTTCCTGACCGGTCGCGGCCGCTATACCGACGACTTCAACCGCCAGGGCCAGGCTTACGGCGTGTTCGTCCGCTCCGAGATGGCGCACGCGAAGATCAAGAGCGTCGACACCAGCCAGGCCGAGCAGGCGCCCGGCGTGGTCGCGGTGTTCACCGGTAAGGACATGGAGGCGGACGGGGTCGGCTCCCTGCCCTGCGGCTGGACCGTCACCGACCGGCACGGCAACCCGCACAAGGCGCCGCCGCACTGGCCGCTGGCGCGCGACAAGGTGCGCTACGTCGGCGATCAGGTCGCGTTCGTGATCGCGGAGACCGATGCCCAGGCACGCGACGCCGCGGAGTTGGTTGCGGTCGACTACGAACCGCTCGACGCCGTGGTCGAGACCGGCAAGGCGCTGAACGGTCCGCAGGTCCACGAAGAAGCGCCGGACAACCTGTGCTTCGACTGGGAGATCGGCGACAAGCAGGCGACCGACGACGCGTTCGCCAAGGCGGACCACGTCTCCAAGGTCGAGCTGGTCAACAACCGCTTGGTCCCCAACGCGATCGAGCCGCGCGCGGCGATCGGCGAGTACGATCCGGGCGGCGACGAGTATACGCTCTACTCGACCAGCCAGAATCCGCACCTGCTACGGCTGATCCTGTGCGCCTTCGTGCTCAACCTGCCGGAGCATAAGGTGCGCGTGGTCGCGCCCGACGTGGGCGGCGGCTTCGGCTCCAAGATCTACTGCTACGCCGAGGAAACAACCTGCGTCTGGGCGTCGAAGAAGCTCGACGGGCGTCCGGTCAAGTGGGTGGCCACCCGGACCGAGGCGTTCCAGGCGGACGCGCACGGCCGCGACCACATCACCACCGCCGAGATGGCGCTGGACAAGGACGGCAAGTTCCTTGGCATGCGCGTCGATACGATCGCCAACCTGGGCGCGTACCTGTCCAATTTCTCCACGGCCGTGCCGACCTACCTCTACGGCACGCTGCTCGCCGGGCAGTACAAGACGCCCGCGATCCACGGCAACGTCAAGGCGGTGTTCACCAACACCGCGCCGGTGGACGCCTACCGCGGCGCCGGACGGCCGGAGGCGACCTACGTCGTCGAGCGGCTGGTCGAGCGCTGCGCCCGGGACCTGAACATCGACCCCGCGGAAATCCGGCGGCGCAACTTCGTCCAGCCGGACGAGTTCCCGTACCAGACGCCGGTCGCGCTGACCTACGACAGCGGTCAGTACGAGTTGGCGCTGGACGAGGCGCTCAAGATGATCGACTACCGGAACTTCGCCCAGCGCCGGCAGGAGAGCGAGCGCCGGGGCAAGCTGCGCGGGATCGGCTTCTCCGCCTACATCGAGGCGTGCGGCATCGCCCCGTCGCAGGTCGTCGGTGCGCTCGGCGCCGGTGTCGGCCTGTGGGAGAGCGCGCAGGTCCGCTTCAACGCCACCGGCTCGATCTCCGTGTTCACCGGCAGCCACAGCCACGGCCAGGGCCACGAGACGACGTTCGCCCAGATGGTCGCCGACAAGTTCGGCACCGACTACAACAACGTCGACATCGTGCACGGCGATACCGGCCGGATCCCGATGGGCATGGGCACCTACGGCTCGCGCTCGCTCGCGGTCGGCGGCTCGGCGATCCTGCGCGCCTGCGACAAGGTCGTCGAGAAGGGCAAGAAGATCGCCGCGCACATGCTGGAAGCCTCGGTCGACGACATCGAGTTCGACCAGGGCACCTTCCGCGTCGCCGGCACCGACAAGCAGAAGTCGATCGGCGAGATCGCCTTCGCGGCCTACGTCCCGCACGACTTCCCGCAGGACGTCGAGCCCGGCCTGGACGAAACGGCGTTCTACGATCCCGCCAACTTCACCTACCCCTCGGGCGTGCACATCGCCGAGGTCGAGATCGATCCCGACACCGGCGAGACCCAGATCGCCGACTGGGTCGCGGTCGACGACTTCGGCCGGGTGATCAACCCGATGATCGTCGAGGGTCAGGTGCACGGCGGCATCGCCCAGGGCGTCGGCCAGGCGCTGTTGGAGAACACCGTCTACGACCCCGACAGCGGGCAGCTCGTCACCGGATCCTACCAGGACTACACGATGCCGCGCGCGGACGACCTGCCGTCCTTCCGGGTCGGCATGACGGAAACCCCGTGCCCGCACAATCCGGTCGGGGCCAAGGGCTGCGGCGAGGCAGGCGCGATCGCCGCCCCGGCGGCCCTGATGAACGCGATTACCGACGCGCTGGGCACCGAGGACATTCAGATGCCGGCGACCCGCGAGAAGGTCTGGCGGGTGGCGCAGCAGCGCCTGGCCCCGGCGGCCGAATAGGGAGGCGAGAAACGCCATGTATCAGTTCGACTATCACCGGCCGACCAGCCTGGACGAGGCTGCCCAGATCCTTTCTCAGGACGACGAGGCCTCGCTGCTTGCCGGCGGGCAGACCCTGCTGCCGACCATGAAGCAGCGGCTGGCCGCGCCCTCGCAGCTCGTCGACCTGTCCGGCATCGCCGAGCTCAAGGGCGTGCGGGAGGACAGCGGTCAGATCATCGTCGGCGCGATGACCCCGCATGATACGGTCGCCAACGACAAGACCGTGCAGGCCAAGATCCCCGGCCTCGCCCATCTGGCGGGCGAGATTGGCGATCCGCAGGTGCGCAACCGCGGCACCATCGGCGGCTCGCTCGCCAACAACGACCCGGCGTCCGACTATCCGGGCGCCGTGCTCGGCCTGGGGGCGACGGTCCGGACCAACAAGCGCGAGATCCCGGCCGACGACTTCTTCCTCGGCCTGTTCGAGACCGCGCTCGACGAGGGCGAGCTGATCAAGGAGGTCGCCTTCCCGGTGCCGAAGAAGAGCGCCTACGCCAAGTTCCACAACCCGGCCTCGCGCTATGCGATCGTCGGCGCCTTCGTGGCGTCGACCGAGCAGGGCGTCCGGGTGGCAATCACGGGGGCCGGCCCATGTGTGTTCCGGGTCCCGGAAATGGAGCAGGCGCTGAACTCGAACTGGTCGGCCGATGCGATCAAGGACATCAAGGTCGCGGCGGACGATTTCAACACCGACCTGCATGCCAGCGCGGATTACCGGGCCCACCTGGTCACCGTGATGGCCAAGCGGGCAGTGCAGGCCGCCGGCTGATCCGGATAAATCTTGTCGAGAGCGAAATGCCTGAAGGCCATAGCGGCCTTCAGGCTGAATTTCATTCTGACTGCTTAGTTTGAGGGCAAGCCCCGGCAACCGGCCCGGGTCCCGCGCCGCGCGCGTGGGGCCCGGGGCGTTTGCGTCCGGGCGGGGCGCGCGTCACACTCTCTCAGGCACGCGCGAACGCGCACACGAACCCCGCAACCACGAAGCCGCCCCTCATGCGCCGCTGGCTGCTTTGGCTGCCGCTGTCGGTTCTGACCGTCGTTGGGCTCGCGATCGGGGCGCTATTGCTCGCCCGGACCGAGATCGCGGAGCTGGCGGCGCGCGAGCTGCTGGAGCGTCGCGGCTTTCCCAATGCTCAGATGACGGTCGCGCGGCTGACGCACGAACGCCTGGAGCTGACCGACGTCGATTTGGGCCCGGGCGCGCCCGAGGCCGCCCGGATCGCCGTCGTCTACACCCTGAGCGGCCTGCTGGACGGCCGCATCGAGCGGCTGGAGGTCGACGGTCCGCAGGTCACGGTCGATTTAACGGCGGATCAGCCGCTCGGCGGCCTCCTGGGCGCATTGCCGTCGGGCCCGGCCGAGGCCGCGGCCGGCCCGGCGACCGTGCCGCGCCTGCCCGAACCTGTGCCGACCGTGCTGCTGCGCAACGCCGCGGTCGAGGTGCGCGGTGCGCGGGCCACGGTGCAGATGTCGCTGAGCGGCCGGATCGACCGGCGCGACGGCGAGACCCGCGCCACGCTGCACGGTCAGGTGCGCACCCCGCACACCACCGCCGATGTCAGCCTCGATGCCCGCCAGCTTGGATTGGAACCGCGGCTGTTCGTGGAGGTGACCGGGCGCAGCGAACTGGCCCGCCTGCCCTGGCCGGACGCGCTGGCGCATCGGCCGGCCGGCGGCACGCTCGATTTCTCGCTGACCGGCGAGCTGCAGTTCCCGGCGCCCGGCAGCGCGCTCACGCTCGACAATCTGGTCCGCCCGGCCTCCCGGCTTGCCCTGCAGCTGTCGGTCGAGCGGCTGGAGCTGCCCGGGCTGGCGCACGGCGTGGCGGCGCGCAGCAAGGTCCATCTGGCGGTTTCGGACGGTGCCCTCGTGGCGCGCCTGGTTGACCCGGCGACCCTCAGCACCGACGGGGTGCAGGCCGCGCGCCTCACCGAGCTTGGTCTGCCGCAGGACGCAGCGCAAATGCTCGCCCGGTTCCGGACCGTGGCGCTGACCCCCTGGACCGGCGGGCACGAAGTCCTGGAACTGCACGCTGTCGACGCGGCGTCCGGGACGCCGGACGGCGCGGCCTGGCGTTGGAACGGCCGGGCCAGCCTGCTGGCCGGGGGTGCGCAGATGGACGAAGCCGAGTTGCGCGTGCGCGCGGCGGCGACCGGTACTCTGGCCCGCGGGTTCGGCTTGCAGGTCGCCCGCGTCGACCGCCTGGAGGCGCAGGCCCGCCGCCTCGCCTACGGTCCGCACCGGCTCGACCGTGCCAGCTTTACCGGCCAGGCAACCATCAAGCCGGGCGGCCTGACGCTCGACGGGACGCTGCACGCCGACGGCATCTCGATCGTCGCCGGCGCCCAGCGGGTCGACGGCATCCGCGTGGCCGCGCCGCTCGCCGTCCGTGCCACGGCGGCGGGCACCCGGCTTACGCTGTCGGACGCCGCAACGGTGACCATGCGCGATGTGCCGGACACCCGGCCGGTGGTCCTGGACACGCCGGTCAAGCTCACGGTCACCGGGCTGGAAGCGACCGCCGCGGCCGGACAGGTGCAGGCGTCGTTTCGGGTCGCGCCCGGGACGCTCGACGCCACGTTGCTGCGCCGCGACGCCGGCGATCTCACCGCCCATTTCGCGCCTGGGCCGATCTCGTTCGCGCTGGAGAGCCTGACACCGCTCAAGGCGCGCGTCGGGTTCGACGGCGGGACGCTGAAGATCCCGGGCGAACGGATCGCCGCGCGCGAGGTCTCCGCCGAGTTCAAGCAGGGCTACGGCAACCCGGTCGCCCTGATCACCCTGGGCCATCTGACCCACGGCGGCGACCCCGCAGCGCTCGCGCCCAGCCTGGTGTGGATGCAGTTGCACGCGACCGGCGACCAGGGCTGGCGCGTGGTCGGCCAGCAGATCGTCAAGGGCACGGCTATCCGCCTGCCGTTCGCCGCGCGCACCGACGCAGACGCGCGCAACGGTCAGGCGACGATCGGCCCGGTCAACGCCCGTTTCGTGCCCGAAGGCCTGCAGCCGGGCCGGATCTCGCCTTGGCTTGGCGCCCGGGTGCGCAATGCCGAAGGCCAGTTGGGTATGCGCGGCGAACTCGCCTGGACGCCGGCCGGACTGACCAGTTCGGCGACACTGGCGGCCACCGACCTCGGCTTCACGGCCGACGCCGTGACGGTCAGCGGCCTGACCGGCACCGTGTTCTTCGACAGCCTGACACCGCCGGACACGCCGGCGAACCAGCGCCTGACCGCCGACGCCGTTACCGCAGGGGTGCCGCTCGAGAACGTCGAGATCGTGTTCGACGTCGACAGTCCGGAGGGCGGCGCGCCGGTGCTGCGGCTGGCCCGCGCCGGCGGCACGCTGGCCGGAGGCGACGTGTTCGTGCGCGACGCCGAGCTACGGCTGGGTGCCAAGACCAATCGCGTGACCGTTCAGGTTCGTGACGTCTCGATGAGCAAGCTGGTCGGGCTTCTCGAGGTCGAAGGCCTGCGGGCCGATGGCACGCTGGCCGGCGAGATTCCGCTGCGGTTCGGACCCGGCGGCCTGCAGATCGACCGGGGCAAGCTCGCCGCCGTCGACAACGGACGGATCCAGCTCGAGTTCGGCGCGGCGCAGGACACACTGGCCGGCCAGGGCCAATCGGTCGGCCTGATGGTGCGCGCCCTGCAGGACTTCCATTACGATGTGCTGTCGCTGACGGTGACCCGCCCGAAGACCGGGAACCTTGCGCTTGGCATCACCATGCAGGGCAACAATCCGGACGTGCTCGACGGCTATCCGTTCAAGTTCAACATCGATCTGACCGGCGACCTCGAGCCGATCCTGGCGGCGCTGCAGACCGGCCGGCGCCTGACCACCGACCTGCTGCAGCGCGCGCTGGAGAACCGCGGGGCGGGCGATGTCCAGATCCAGTAGCCGTGCGCGCGGTTTCGCATTTGTCTCGACCCGCCCCGCAGGCGTAGGCTCTTGCCGGAGACGGTCTTATCTGAAATCATATTTGCATGTGAATTTGGAGATAGTTGCCCGTGCGCATTCCCTGGCCAACAACCTGTGCTGCCCCGCTGGTCGCCGCCGGCCTGCTGCTCGCGGCCTGTCAGCCGACCGTCAAGGTCCAAGCGCCCGACAAGCCGATCACCATCAACCTCAACGTCAAGCTCGACGCCGAGGTGCGGGTGAAGCTGGAGGAGAAGGCGGAAGAGGACATCCAGAAGAATCCGGATATCTTCTAGCCGTGGGCGCTTCGCCCGTCCCGTCGCCGTCGAGCACGCGCAAGAGCACGCCCGGTCGCGCGCCGCGGGGCGACGCATCTTGACCTGCGCAATTGGAAAGCCGCCGCCCATGTTGCACCGCCGATCCTTTCTAGCCGCCCTTGCCGGCCTGACGGTCGCCCTCGCCAGCTTCGGCGCGAGCGGCCCGGCCGCGGCCGCCTCGCTTGACGAACTGCGCAGGCAAGGCGTGATCGCCGAGCGCTGGGACGGCTACGTCGAGGTCAGGGTGAGCAACCCGCCGCCAGAGGCTAAGCAGATCGTCGAGCGGGTCAACGCGGAGCGCCGCGAGCTCTACCGGAAGCGCGCCGAGCAGCAGGGCGTCTCTCCGGAAGCGGTCGCCAAGATTTACGCGCCGAAGATCCTGGAGAAGGCGCCCGTGGGCACCTATTTCAAGAAGCCGGACGGGAGTTACGTCCGCAAGTAGGCGCGCTTGCCGGGGGGTCAGGCGTCTGCTAGAGCAAAATTCACGATGAAGGTCGAGCCGACCTTCATCGATTTTGCTCTAATTGCTTGAAGAGAGAGCAGGATTCAGCTGAAAGGTGGCTTCACCTTTCGGCATCTTGCTAGCAAGCCCGCCCAGACCCGTCTCCGCGCGCCGATCGGGCCGCGCTCAGCATCGAAGGGAGCCGCGATCCGCATGGCCGCCCTGCCGACCAGTGTCGACGACACCCAGCAGCTGCTCTCCTCCGGCCGCTATGTCGCCGACCGCAGCCTCTCGACCGTGCTCTACCTGTCGCTGTCGCTCGGCCGGCCGCTGTTCCTGGAGGGCGAGGCCGGCACCGGGAAGACCGAAATCGCCAAGGTGCTGGCCGAAACGCTCGGGCGCAGCCTGGTTCGCCTGCAGTGCTACGAGGGCCTGGACGTCGCCTCCGCCGTCTACGAATGGAACTACGCCCGGCAGATGGTCGAGATCCGGATGTCGGAGGCCGCCGGCGACCGCGACCGGGACCAGTTGTCCGCCGACATCTTCTCCGAGCAGTTCCTGATCGAGCGGCCGATCCTGAAGGCGCTGCGGGAGGACGTAAACGGCCCGCCGGTGCTGCTGATCGACGAGCTGGACCGCACCGACGAGCCGTTCGAGGCGTTCCTCCTGGAGGTGCTGTCGGACTTCCAGGTCACCATTCCCGAACTTGGCACGGTGAAGGCGCCCAAGCCGCCGATCGTGGTGATCACCTCCAACCGCACGCGCGAAATCCACGACGCCCTGAAGCGCCGCTGCTACTACCACTGGGTCGACTATCCGACGTACGCGCGCGAACTGGAGATCCTGCGGGTCAAGGCGCCCAACGCCGCCGACGAGCTGACCCGGCAGGTCGTGGCGTTCGTCCAGAAGCTGCGCGAGATCGACCTGTTCAAGGTCCCCGGCGTGGCGGAGACGCTCGACTGGGCCGACGCGCTGACCCAGCTCGACAAGGTCGCGCTCGAACCGGGCGCGATCGACGACACGCTGGGCGTGCTGCTGAAGTACCAGGACGACATCGCCAGGATCGAGGGCAGCGAGGCCCGGCGCATCCTGGACCAGGTCAAGCAGGAAATGCAGACCGAAACCGCGCGGCGGAGCGTGTGAGGTGGCGGGTGTAACAAAAAATCCCCTCTCCTCCAGTGCGAGGAGAGGGTCAGGGAGAGGAGGTTGCCCGCGGCATTCGCCCCCGTGGTCCCGCCTCCCCTAGCCCCTCCCAGTGGAGGAGGGGGATCAGTGGGCACCGGTGTCCGCTTGAAACCCGTCGAGACTGAACAACGCGCATGACCGACCCCACACCCCCTGACCTTCCCGAGACCGACGGCCGGCTGGTCGAGAACCTGACGCTGTTCGCCCGCACCCTGCGCGCGGCCGGCCTGCCGGTCGGGCCCGGCAAGGTGCTGGAGGCGCTGCGGGCGGTTCAGACGGTCGGCATCGAACGGCGCGACGACCTGTACTGGACGCTGCACGCGGTCTTCGTCACCCGGCGCGATCAGGTCGCGCTGTTCGACCAGGCATTTCACCTATTCTGGCGCAACCCGAAGATCCTGGACCGGGTGATGCAGATGCTGCTGCCCGAGTTCCAGAAGGCGACCGGCGAGGAGGAACGGCGCGAGCGGGTCAAACGGCGTCTGCAGGAAGCGATGCAGCAGGCGCCCGGCGAGCAGCAGGAGACCGAGAAGGAGGAATACGAGGTCGACGCCACGCTCACCTGGTCGCAGCAGGACATCCTGCGCACCAAGGATTTCGAGCAGATGTCGACCGCCGAGATGGAGCAGGCCAAGCGCGCGATCCGCGAGCTGGAACTGCCGATCGATCTCCTGCGCACCCGCCGCTATCGCGCCGCGCGCACCCCGGGCCGGGCGGATATGCGCCGGACCATGCGCGCGGCCCTGCGTTCCGGCTCGGGCGACATCCCGATCCAGTGGCGCAGGCAGACCAAGCGCCCGCCGCCGCTGGTCCTGATCTGCGACATTTCCGGGTCGATGGCGCAGTATTCGCGCATGGTGCTGCACTTCATGCACGCCGTCACCAGCGACCGCGACCGGGTGCAATCGTTCGTGTTCGGCACGCGTCTGACCAACATCACGCACTATCTGCGCCATAAGGACGTCGACAAGGCGCTGGAGAAGGTCGGCAACGAGGTCACCGACTGGGAAGGCGGCACGCGCATCGGCGCCTGCCTGGACTCCTTCAACCGGGTATGGTCCCGGCGCGTGCTGGCACAGGGCGCGACCGTGCTGCTGATCACTGACGGCCTCGACCGCGACAACGCCGAGGGTCTGCAGCGCGCGGTCGAACGGCTGCACAAGTCGTGTCGGCAGCTGATCTGGCTGAACCCGCTCTTGCGGTACGGCGGCTATCAGCCAAAATCCATGGGGGCGAAGGCGATCATGCCGCACGTCGACGCCTTCCGGGCCGTACACAGCCTGGACAGCCTGGAAGACCTGGCCCAGGCGCTCGCCAAGCCGGCCGGCACGCGGCAGGAGGGATTGAGCCGATGGCTGGAGATGGTCGAGACATGACTGCCGACGCGGCGCGCCCGACCGGCGGCGTGCCGCAGGACGACGAGTTGCAGACCGCGCTCGCCTGGCTGGAGGCGGGCCGCACGGTCGCGCGCGCGGCCGTCGTCTCCACCTGGGGCTCCTCGCCCCGGCCGACCGGCAGTCAGATGATCGTCGATGCCGACGGCAACATGGCGGGCTCGGTCTCCGGCGGCTGCATCGAGGGCGCGGTGGTCGATGCCGCCAAACAGACGATGCGCTCGGGCAAGCCGCAGATGCTGGAATTCGGCGTCAGCGACGAGCAGGCCTGGGACGTCGGCCTCGCGTGCGGCGGCACGGTCCACGTCTACGTGGAGAAGATGGAATGAAGCGCGCGGTGCTTCGCCAGCTTCAGGACGCGCGGTCCAACAAGCGTCCGGTCGCGCTGGTAACCGATCTGGAGGAGGGCGAGGAAGCGCTGATCGACGACGGCGATCTGGTCGCCGGCGAACTGCTGCTGTCCACGCCCGTGCTGCACGAGATCGATGCCGCGGTCCGCTACGACAGGTCCGGCCGGCTGGCGGAGCCGAACGCCCACCTGTTCGTCGAGGTGTTCAATCCGCCGTTGCGCCTGATCGTCGTGGGGGCGGTGCACATCGCCCAGAAGCTGGCGCCGATGGCCCGCCTGGCGGAGTACGAGGTGACGGTGGTCGACCCGCGCCGGGCGTTCGCGACTGACAGCCGGTTTCCCTCGGTCCATCTGCGCCACGACTGGCCGGACGATGCGCTGACGGCGCTCGACCTCGACCGGCGGACCGCCGTGATCACCCTGACCCACGATCCCAAGCTGGACGATCCCGCCCTGGTCCAGGCGCTGCACAGCCCGTGCTTCTACATCGGCGCGCTGGGCTCCACCCGGACCCACGCCAAGCGGCTGGAGCGCTTGAGCCAGGAAGGCTTCTCCGACGTCCAGCTGGAGCGCATCCACGGGCCGCTCGGCCTGCCGCTGGGCGGCCGCGCGCCGGCGGAGATCGCGCTCGCCGCGATGGCGCAGATGACCCAGGTCCTGCACGGCGCCGCCCCGCTGGTGAAGGGGGCCAAGCCGGCCGCTGTCGGATGATCTTCGCCGACATCCCGGCGTTTGAGGCCGAGGGCGCGATCCTGGCGCACAGCCAGCAGGTCGGGGCGCGCACCTTCAAGAAAGGAACGCGCCTGAGCGCCGAGGACGTGCGCGCGTTGCGGGCCGCGGGGGTCGAGACGGTCGCCGCCGTCCGGCTCGCCGCGGGCGACCTGGACGAGGATGCCGGTGCCCGGCGGGTCGCCGAGGCCTGCCGCGGCGACAGCGTCTCGCTCGGCACCGCCGCCACCGGGCGCGTCAACCTGTTCGCCGAGGCCGACGGCGTGGCGGTGTTCGCGCGCGACCGCCTGGACGCGGTCAACCTGGTCGCCGAGGAGATCACGCTCGCCGCGGTACATCCCTACGACCGGGTCGAGCGCGGCCAGCTGATCGCCACCGTGAAAGTGATCCCGCTCGGCGTCGCCGAGGCGACGGCCGACGCCGCCGCCCAGGCCGCGCGCACGGGCGGTACGCCGCTGATCCGCGTGGCGCCGTTCCGGCCGCGCGCCTGCGGCCTGTTGCAGACCACCCTGCCCGGCACGCGCGATAAGGTGCTCGCCAAGACGACCGAGGCGGTAACCGCCCGGGTCGAAGGGTTGCACGGCCACCTGGCTGCCGAACTGCGTGCCCGGCACGATACCCGCAGCGTGGCGGACGCACTGGTCGCCCTGCGCCGCCGGGGCGCCGAGCTGATCCTGATCCTGGGCGCGAGCGCCACCACCGACCGCCGCGACGTGATCCCGGCTGGGATCGCGGCCGCCGGCGGCCGGGTCCGGCACTACGGCATGCCGGTCGACCCCGGCCAGCTGCTGGTGCTGGCGGAGATCGACGGCGTGCCGGTGCTGGCGCTGCCGGGATCCGCCCGTTCGTCGCGGGTGGGCGGCAACGACTGGGTGCTGTGGCGCCTGATGGCCGGGCTGGAGGTCACGCGCGAAGACATCATGCGGATGGGCGCGGGCGGCCTGTTGAAGGAAATCCCGACCCGGCCCCTGCCCCGCGCGGCCGCGGCGCCGGAGCGCGTGCCGCGTGCCGGCGCCGCCCCGCGGATCGCCGCCCTGGTCCTCGCCGCCGGACAGTCCAGCCGGATGGGCGGGCGCAACAAGCTGCTGGAAACGGTCGACGGCCAGCCGCTGCTGCTGCACGCGGTGGACGCCGCCGAGGGATCGCGGGCCGACCCGGTTGTGGTCGTCACCGGCCATGCCCAGACAGCGGTCGCGGACCTGCTGCAGGACCGCGCGGTCGCGCCTGTGCACAACCCCGCCTTCGCCAGCGGCATGGCGTCCTCCCTGCGCGCCGGGCTGTCGGCGCTGCCGGGCGAGATCGACGGCGTGGTCGTGCTGCTGGGCGACATGCCGCGGGTGGACGCGGCGACGGTCGACCGCCTGATCGACGCGTTCGATCCCGACAACGGCGCGGCGATCGTCGCCGCGAGCGCGCAGGAGCGGCGCGGCAACCCGGTCCTGCTCGGCCGGCGCTTCTTCCCGGAGATCCGCGAGATCGAGGGCGACCAGGGCGCCAAGCCGATCCTGCAGGCCTATCCCGACCAGGTCCGCCTGGTCGAGACCGGCGACGCCTTCACGGATCTGGACACCCCGGAGGCCTTGGACGGGTACCGGCGGGGACGCGAGGGATGACGCCGGGGTCTCTGCGCGCCAGCTTCACCCCAACACCCGCTGCAGGAACGCCCTGACCCGCGCGTCCGCCCCGACACGCCACAGGTTCAGATGGTCGCCCTCGGGGAAGCGGGCCAGCTCCGCGCGGCCGCCGGCGGCCTCGGCCAGCGCGATGCCGTGGTCGACCGGGATCGTCGGGTCGCGGTCGCCGTGCAGGATCAGGCTCGGGGCGCTCACGCTAGGGATCCGGGCGCGGCTGTCGAACGGGTCGCGCACCAGCCATTTCGCCGGGACGTACCAGTACTGCTGCTGCGCCAGGTCGGCGACCGAGGTGAACGGCGCCTCCAGCACCATCCCGGCGACCTCCCGTTCGGCCGCGAGCGCGGTCGCGACCCCGCTGCCCAGCGATTCGCCGTACAGCACCGCGCGCCCGGCCGGCACGCCCTGCCCGGCCAGCCAGTCCAGCACCGACCGTGCGTCGGCGATCAGGCCCGCCTCGCTGGGCGCGCCCGGGTTGCCGGCGTAGCCGCGGTAATCCGCCAGCACGAGGCCGTAGCCCCAGGCATGGATCTCCTGGAACTTCCGATAGCTGCCGTCCCGGCTGCCGGCGTTGCCGTGCAGCACGACGACCACGCCCGCCCCCGCGCGCGCCGGCGGCAGGTACCAGTGCGACAGGCTCAGGCCATCGGCCGTCTGGCTGGTGATCTCGGCAAAGCCGTCGGGGGCGTCCGCCGGGCGTTCCGGGGTGCCGCGGTCCGGCTTGAAGAGGATCTGGCGCTGTTGGGTGTAGAGCAGTCCGACCAGAAGCGCGTAGCCCACCAGGCCGGCGAGCAGCAGTTTCAGCAGCACCGCACCACCGCCCTCGCGCCGGGTCAGGCGCGCGCGCTAGTCCGGGCGAGCGACCGGTAGAAGCGCTCCGCGTCCTGGTCAGCGTCCTCGGCCGGATCGTCGGCAGCTGCGTCGGCTTGGACGGCCGTGGTATCGGCGGCGCCCGTGTCGGTGGCGGGTTCGCCCGCGGGACCGGTCAGGCCGCCGAGACCGTTGAACGCCGGCGGCATGCCGGAGTCGTCGCGCTGCGCGACCGGCTCGGTTGGCACGGCATCCTCGGGCGCACTTGTGTCGGTCCCACCGTCGCCCGCCTCGGGCGCGGATGCGTGCGCCGGCGCGGTCTCCGCTTGCGCGTCGCCGGCCGCGGGCGATACGGGGGCGGGCGAGACGGCGGCGGGCGTGCCCGATGCCGCACCGGCTGGGTCCCCGCCAGCGTCGACCGTGGAGGCGTGCGCTCCCGATGCATCGGCGGCGGGCAGCGGGGCGTTGTCGATCTGGTCGATCTCCGCGGACACGTGGCCGCCGGCCTCGACCGTCAGGGTGCGGTAGCGCACCCGTCCCTTGACCAGACCGCCCGGCGCGACCGTCAGCGGGCCGTCGACGATCAGGTCGCCGTCAAACCGGCCGGCCACCGTCGCCTCCGCGACCTCGATCCGGCCCTCGACCACGCCGTCGGGTCCGACCTCGAGCCCACGCGCCGGGACGGTCGCCCGCACCGTGCCGTGCACCACCAGCCGACGGCAGTTGCGGATGCCGCCCTTGACCGTGATGCCCTGGCCGACCACCAGTTCGCCTTCCTCGGCCACGGTATGGCGGGCGGCCTGCTGCTGGTTCGGGCGCCGATGCCGCGGCTGCTGCGTCACCACGCCGTTGGGGTCGACCCGGCGGGAGGGAATGCCCGGTACCAGCGGGCGCTGCACGGGCGGCCCGCCCGAGGCGTCGCCGCCCCCCGGGGGGTCGGCGGGGGCGAAGGCGATGCGGGTGAATGTAGACGTCAAGGGCACTGCGACCTCCTTCAAGCCGTTGCCGGCTGGCCCCTCGCGGGCCCGGCAGCTTGGCAGCCTAATCAGCGACTCGCCCGTCGGCGTACGGCAAAGCTGTGGCGATCTTATGGCACCGTACGTGCAGCCGGGGCAGCCCCGCGCCCGAGCCCCGCAGACCGATTACGCGTACGCCCGTACGCACCGCACGTCAACGTGAACGCCCGGGGCGGCGCCGGGCCGGTCGGCCCTTGCCACGCCGCCGACACGGGGTCCCGCCAAAAAGGCCGCAACGACACAGCATCCACACCCGCCGACGACCGCCCGCGCGGTTTACGCCGCCGGCCCCGGCTGCTAATTCCCATTATAATTGCGCGCGCCGCGTTCGGGCGTCCCGAATGCGGCTCCGCCCAACCGGGAGTGAGCGCGCCACGAGGTTGGAACCAACGAGTCCCCATTATCCGGAGAGCCACCGATGAGCATCCGCATCACGCGCATCGCCGCGCTGGCGCTCAGCCTTGCGCTGGTCACCGCGGCCGGACAGCCGGCGCTGGCCGCCGACGGCAGCCAGCAGGCCCAGAACGTTCAGAAGGCCCAGAACAGCCAGCAGAGTCAGCAAAGCGCGCCCACCCCGGACTTCTCCGAGCAGAAGCTGAACGCCTTCGCCGACGCGGCCGTCAAGGTGTCGGAGGTGCGCCGCGCCTGGGCGCCCAAGATCCGCAAGGCCCAGCAGGGCGGCGATAAGCAGAAGGCGCAGCAGCTGGCCCGGCAGGCGACTGGCGAGATGCGCACCACGATCCAGGACACCGACAACATCTCGGTGAAGGAATACCGCCAGATCGCCAAGGCCGCGCAGCAGGACAAGCAACTGGCCCAGAAGCTGTCCAGCAAGGTCAAGGAGAAGATGAACAACCAGGGCCAGGGCAGCAGCCAGCAGGGCGGCAACTCCTAACGCCCCTGGCACAAGGCCCGGCGCCGCTGCGCCGCGCCAAAGCCGTGCGGAAGCTCAGCTGCTTCCGCACGGCTTTTTCATGCGCATCCACCAGCCCGCGCGACGCCTCCCCCCGCCCTTCAAGCGGCGTTCGCACGGGGTTCGCCGGCCCCAGCCATTAACCCGTCGACCCGCCGGCAAGAGGTTGGCGGCGCACGACGAGGGACGCTGGAGCGCGCGGATATGCCGGCATTCTCCCCGTGGGCAGGCCGCGTCCGCGGCCGTGTCGACGGGGCGACGGGTCGACGACGGGCGTTGATTGGGACGTTCATAAGTCTCCTCACAGGGAGCGCCCGCGCCCACCCGTCGACCCGGGCCGAGGGTGGTCAAACCGCCGGCGCGTGCTAGCCTCCCCGGTATGACCCGTCTCGCACCGCTGCCCCGCGCGCTCATGGCCGGCCTGCTGCTGGCCGCCGCCGGACCGACCGCCCACGCCCAGGACACCGGCCCGCCGCCGCTCTACACCCACACCGACCAGGGCCCGGTCACGGTGATGCACGGCGGCGGCCAAAAGCGCCTGCCGCTTGGCGACACACGACAGGCCGTGCAGGACTACGTCGGCGACGTGAACGCCCTGCTGGCCCAGGGCGACGAGGCCCAAATCGCGGCCCTGGAGGATGCGATCGCCCGCGGGCGGGCGTTGCAGGAGACCGACACCGCGCTCACCGGCACGCTGTATGTCGAGGAAGCGATCCGCCGCCTGAAGCGCGCCCGCCTCGCCCGCGTGCCGGTCGAGGACACCAACGTCTACGCCGAATACGCCGAGCAGTACCCCGAGCGGTTCGCCAAGCGCGTGGTGCTGCGCCGCGGCGTCGACGACCTCGGCGTCAGCTACGCCACGCTCGCCGCCTGCCTGGAACTGGCCGAGGTGCCGAACGCCAAGCCGCCGCACAAGGTCCGCGTGGAACCCGACGGCGCGATCTGGACCCGCCTCAACGGCACCCCGCTCGCGCTCGACCTGGTCGAGTACCAGGGCAACCGCATGCTGCTGCGCTCGATCGTCCTCGGCACCAGCCGCTCGCTGGGCTTCAAGGACAAGGCACAGGTGGCGCGGATGCTGTTGGATACGTGTGTTTAAAGTTTACGCGCCAGGTATGCATACATAGGCTGGCTTTACCGCATCAATTCCCCGACCTCGCTGACCGGCATAAAGACCACGAACACATTGCCGGGTGGGAAAGGCCGCTCAACGCCAAAATGGTGTCCCCACCGGGATTCGAACCCGGGTCTCCGCCTTGAAAGAGCGGTGTCCTAAACCACTAGACGATGGGGACACGAACCGCGCCTGACAGCGCCCCGCGCGATGTAGCGCACGTGGGCGGGTGACGCAAGGCGTGGTTTGGACATCGATGGCGCGCGGCCCGGGCCCGGCGGGTTTTCGGGGCTTTCACGGCGGCGCGGGCCGGCGATTCGGCCGCGGACCCTGCGGGTGCGGAACGCGGCGGCGCGCCCCTCTTCCCGGTGGCGGAGGGGAATCACTTAAGTAGACGCACGGGAACGTGCCGCGATGCCGCTTCGCCACCTCGCCCGCGCGGACAGGACGCACTTGCCGGGTGGAAGCGGGGTTGTTGGCCGCGCGCAGGGTACTTAGGATCGCGCGAATAAGAGCGGTTCCGGCGGCTTCTTCCGCCCGCTGCCGGCAGCCGCCCGCCAACAAGAAATCGCGCGAGCGAGCCTGCGTCCATGGAACACCCGAAGTCCGATCCCGCCGCCCGCGGCGGCGGCCGTCCCGACAGCCCGGCGGCGCGCCGCAATGCCGGGCGCAGCGCGGGCAGCCTGCCGCACGCCGCGGGCGCCGAAAGCACCGTACCGGGCACCGGTCCGGCGGCTGGCAGTGCTGCAAGCGGCAGCGAGGTCGCCGCCGGCTACCCGGCCGGCGCCTATCCGACCGTGCGCATGCGGCGCAACCGCTCGACCCGCTGGGTCCGGCGGATGACGGCGGAGACCAAGCTGAACGTCAACGACCTGTTGTGGCCGGTGTTCGTCACCGAGGGCGACGACGTCGAGCAGCCGGTACCCTCGATGCCGGACGTCTACCGCCGATCGGTCAACCGCCTGGTCGAGCAGGTCGCCCACGCCAAGGAGCTTGGCATCCCGGCGGTCGCGGTGTTCCCGCACATCGAGGCGGACAAGAAGACCCCGGCGTGCGAGGAGGCCTGGAACCCGGACAACCTGGTCTGCCGGGCGGTGCGCGAGATCAAGCGGCAGGTCCCGGACATCGGCGTGATCTGCGACGTCGCGCTGGACCCGTTCAACGCGCTCGGCCACGACGGGCTGGTGCAGGACGGCGAGATCCTGAACGACGAGACGGTCGCGGCGCTGATCCGCCAGTCGGTCGTGCAGGCGGAGGCCGGCTGCGACATCATCGCGCCCAGCGACATGATGGACGGGCGCGTCGGCGCGATCCGCGCCGGCCTCGACCGCGCGGGCTACGCCGACGTCAAGATCATGTCCTACGCCGCCAAGTACGCCAGCGCCTTCTACGGCCCGTTCCGCGACGCGGTCGGCTCCGGCGGGGCGCTGACCGGCGACAAGGCGACCTATCAGATGAACCCGGCCAACACCGACGAGGCGCTGCGCGAGGTCGAACTCGACCTGCAGGAGGGCGCCGACATGGTGATGGTCAAGCCCGGCATGCCCTACCTCGACATCGTCCACCGGGTGAAGCAGGCGTTCCGCGCGCCGACCTTCGTCTACCAGGTCTCCGGCGAGTACGCGATGCTCAAGGCCGCCGCCCAGCAGGGCTGGCTGGACAACGACAAGGTCGCGCTCGAAAGCGTGCTCGCGTTCAAGCGCGCGGGCGCCGACGGCGTGCTCACCTACCTCGCCGTCGAGGTCGCGGAGCAGCTCAACAAGGGCTGGTACGACCGGCCGTGACGGCGGAGTCTCGACGTATCGCCCGTAGCACGAGCGTCGCCGCGGGCCCCCTCTCCCTCGACGGGAGAGGGTTAGGGTGAGGGTGGGACTCCTCGGCGCGCAGCGGGGAGTTTCACCCTCACCCTCCCACGGACCTTCGGTCCGCGGGCCCCTCCCTCTCCCGTCGAGGGAGAGGGGATTTCAGCGCGCCGCTCGCCTACCCCGCCGCGCGCACGAATGCCTCGATCGCGCGGTCGTGCCAGGGCCGCGGGTCGCCCTGGCCGTGGAAACCGACGTGGCCGCCGCCGTCGGTCACGTGGATGCGTAGGTTCGCGTTGGCGATCCGCGCGGCCTCAGCGTAAGCGTCGTCCGGGATCCAGGGGTCGTCGTCCGCGTGCAGGGCGGCGAACGGAACCTCGACCTCGGGCAGGAAGCGCAGGCCGGAGCAGCGCCGGTAATAGTCGCCGGCATCCGCGAAGCCGAAGCGGGGCGCGATGAAGCGGTCGTCGAACTCGCGCACCGTGCGCGCCTCGGCGATCGCCCGGCGCTCCGCCGCGCTCAGCTCGGCCGGCGGGGCAACCGCCTCCCGCTTCAGCAGGGTTAGCAGCCAGCGCAGGTAAAGCCGGTTGCGCGGCGCGTGAAAGCGCTCGGAGGTCGCCTCCAGGTCGATCGGCGCGGACACGCTGGCCGCCGCGCGCACCGGCAGGCGTCGGCCGGCTTCCGCCAGCAGCTTGATCAGCACGTTGCCGCCCAGCGAGTAGCCGACCAGGATCAATCCCTGACGCGCGGCCGAGCGCTCGCGCGACACCAGCGCGTCGAGCGCGGACTGCGGGTCTTCGCTGCGCCCGCCGTGGTAATGGCCGCGGCAGCGCGGGCGCGACGGCTGGCTGCCGCGCAGGTTGAGCCGCAGCACCGGATGGCCGAGCGACAGCCAGAAGCGCGCACTGGCGCGGATGTAGATCGAGTCTTCGCAGCCGCTGAGCCCGTGGATCAGCACCACCAGCGGCCGTTCGCCCAGCCGGTCGCGGGCGTGTAGGCGGGCCGCCAGCTGATCGCCGCCCGAAACCGGCAGCCACAGCCGCTCCGCCGGCCAGGGGCTGAGATCGATGCGCGGGCGCAGCAAGAAGTTGCGCAGCGTCTGCAGGTCCCCGGTCAGCCATGGCG